>NZ_SCTW01000100.1 GCF_004322395.1 Methylobacter sp. | reverse complement strand
TGCCAATGGCTTAACGCCTTTAAATTCTAATTGGTTTAAATCGAGTTGTTCGACAAAAACGTCTATCACTCGAACCGGATTGTCTTCAGCAACATAGTCTTCCAGGTGTTCTGGAAATAATGTGCCTTGAGTGCGGTCTGCACTTTGAATGAACCGTTTCATCTGCTCTACCCATTAGTTGCGGTGAGCGTATTTTACTATAATCAGCGTTTTTACACAGCCTGGACCCTAAGGAGTCACTCAATCCAGATTATCGAATGACAACATACCCACGAAAAGCGGATAGTCGATTCTAGCGAGCCAGCTGGCACTACCGACTAAAGCCAGTCTTTATCCATAGATGCAGAACTTACTTCCCAAGGTAAAAAAAACAATCTCATATCTTCATCGATTTTAGATTAAAATTTAATTAAAAATCGCTATTTTTCGGTAACTTATACAAAAATACGTATAACTACTCATTACCATATGCCTAATCAAGTAATACTCTTCGGTTCACACATGATAAAGCTAATCCTAGGGTGAAACTTAGGTACAGAAAGTTGCGAATCCTGATTAAAGAAAGCCGAATTGCTATCTAAAATCCAATCATCCATTGATGAACAGCAAGCAAAATTAACAAAACTTAAAAATAGGGCAAAGGACGAATCTCAGGAAGCGATCAGCGATATTCAGGCGGCAATTGATGAATTGGAGCCCAAACTCGAGCAAGCCAAAGCCATAGAGATGCCATGATAACAAAACAAATTATAAAAAAAACTCAAAGACGTTTTTCAGCTGCGGTATGCTTGGGCATTGTCCTACTTTCAGCCAGTGGGGAAATTAGTGCACAGGATATTGTTGATGACATTGTTGATGACCAAGCAGCGCCCGCTCAAGCAGATAGAGACTATAGCTTTTCAGAAGTAGTTACCGAATCGGTGACAGGGGATGTTTACTCCGACAAGGCCGCTGCGAATTGGCAAGATCTTTCCTACAGTAACCTGTTTAGCAAAGGCTGGGACAAGCCTTGGGTCAGTCCTCCGAACGGCGGTGGCGGCGCGCCACGCCAAGGTTGGCTTAATTCCTACGATGGTGTTTTTTACCGGCTGGGCATTGCGATTTTCGGCTGGCAGCACGACCTTACGAATAACGGCGATGGGTATACCGGCAATCTTTCAAATTATACGCCACTGAACCAGCGCTTTGAGATTACAACTGAAATTCCTGTGACTTCTAACCGAGGGGCCTTTGGCAGCGATTCACAGACGAATTTCGGCGACTTCAGAATTTCGCCCCGTATCATTCTGTCCGAATCCAAAAATGTCACGCAATCTTTCGGCGTGATCTTTCGCACCCCCACAGGAGACGTCTTCAACGGTAACCATGTAGCGGCTATAACACCGCAATATCAGTTTTGGGCCAACTCATGGAAGGGCCTCGTAGTAAGGGGTGGAGCTGGCTTCACAATGCCGTATAGTGGCGATCTTAACCGGACTGGCGCGCGTTCAACGTTTGATGCCAACTTGGCGGTGGGCTATTATTTCACCCCGCATGATTTCACGCCGATTGGTGATATGGTCTGGTTTGTTTCAACCAATCTTAGCCAACCGATAGACAATCGTGCCGTGAACAGTAATACCTTTGTTTCTTTGACGCCCGGTTTTCGCATCCACTTAGGCCAGAACTGGTTTCTGCATGGCGCTGTAGAGGTCCCTGTGACTAGTCCTGCGTCCTACGACTATCAGGTCTTGGGGGGAATCATGAAAGTATACTGATTCGACGAAGGTCCAAAGGAAGCGCGTAACCTAGTGGGACGGGAATCGGGCGCTCGATTATTGTGAGCCTCAATGGCAGCATGGGGCGCGGTGGCTGCCGATCACTGGCTGTTTCTGAGCGACCGTTTTCAAGGTTAACCAGCCGTTCATTGGAAACTGGAAACTGACTCTTCCTGGCCGAATTCGAGGATTCAAAATCTGGTCGGAATTGTAGCAAGTTGGTAGTGGGTTTCTAGAAATCAGTACCGTCACCCTGAGTGCATTACCAGGTGCAATTCTGCTTGTAAACTGAAGAGAATAGTGTTCATTTTGATTTCACAGGTAATCAATGGAAAAAAGTGGACAGTGGACATGAAAAATAGTGTTCACCCTAATGAGAATACCCACTCAAAGGATGACTTGAAAGCTTTCAAGGTAGGACTGCCTTGGCGGTTTTCTTCTTGCTCAACTTATTGACAATCCTGGGTATAACAAGCCCTTTCAAGATAAGCATTGACATCAGGGGGATAACAAGCCCATACTAACCCCAGCTTAAAAATAAGATTTACCTTCTGCTTACCATTTCGATGTCACTTCTGTAGTTATTCGTCCTGTTTTTCATTTTGTAATTTCCAAATTTACCGGCTAGACCCGCCTTTTCTAAGGCTTTATACACTCAAAATTTCTATAGGACTCATTATGTCTACAATCACTACTGGCATCGTTAAATGGTTTAATTCTGACAAAGGCTTTGGCTTTATCGAGCAGCAATCAGGCCCCGATGTGTTTGTACATTTTCAACAAATTCAAAACTCTGGTGGCTACAAATCACTGGATGAAGGCCAAAAAGTACAGTTCAGCGTAACGCAAGGCCAAAAAGGCCCGCAAGCTGAAAATGTAACCGTTATCCATTAAGTTGTAGTGATAGACTGCGATCAATTTTGATCCGCAGTCTATTCCCACTCAACGCCCGCAAATAATTAAGGTCAACTAACATTTAGTGTTATTGACAAGACGCTTTAATCATCCCGCTCAACACGCTAGTTCAATCTGCTTTACTTACACTACCATAGAGATTGCTGAACAGCCGGATCACAATGGCATCATCGTTTGGGTAACCTTAATAGATGGAGCCCTGCTTGGACTTTCTGAAGCAAAATCATCAATCGCTGCATTCATAAAATTGACCAAACCCATCTGGACTGTTTCTTCTGCTGATCGTTTTACAAACCGATCTTGAAGTTTAGATCTGATTTTTTCATCCATTGGCCGCTCTGTAATCAGAGATTGCAATTCTGCATCTAAAAGCACTGCTTGCTTTTCCAGCCAATTAAAATCTATATTGCTTTGAGAGGGCAATGGACCGAATTCCGCCAGTCGTAGGTACGCAGTGCGTATCGTTTTTTCAATGATGCCGCAAATCCCCAGTCGAGTAGACGCGGGTTAAGCGATAGCCGTAACCCGACATACTAATTAGTTATGCAGCCCTGAACTCAATCTTTTCAACAGCATCAAGATTAACTGTTTGCCGCATGCCAAAGATCATAGTTGTCCTGCATGATCAGCCAGCTCTCTGGTGATCGACCCAAGGCTTTTGAAAGTCGAAGAGCCATTTCCGAGCTTACGCTGCTGTTGCCTTTTAAAATACGGTTTAGCGTAGAAGGCGAAACGCCAAGTTTCGAGGAAAGTTGCCTGCCCGTGATACCGAACGGTTCCAGGTAGACGTCCCGAATGAATTCTCCTGGATGAGGTGGATTGTGCATAGCCATTAGTGGTAATCCTCATAATCGAGAATGAAGGCATGATCGTCATGGAATTCAAACGTGACACGCCAGTTGTTATTTACCCAAACTGACCATCGGTCGTTGTCTGAGCCTTTCAATAAGTGCAGCCTGAAGCCGGGGATTTCCATATTTTCAATAGTCGTTGCGGTGTCCAATGCCACAAGCTGCCGCCATGCGTTTTGCATGATTAGGCTGGATACCGGCTACGGAGCCGGCATCAAAAACCTTTTACAGCATTTTCATATTGCGTTAGTTACATCGTTGGTGGATGCGCGTTGCTTATCCACCCTACCAGCGACACTTGAAGTAGAGTGGATAAGTGCAACGCATCCACCAAGGTTATTGAGCAAGACTGAAAACGCTGTAAGACCTTTATAGCGACACGACTTAATCATTCTTAAAATATAACATGTTGCACATGGCGCAATAACATTCATTGAATTGAAACCGGAGAGTTAAGCTGCTTTAATTTCTGGTCAATCGTTCATAATCTGAGCGTACAAGCACGTAAACCGGGCTGGCGGAAATAGGGATGTCCGCATTCCCCGAGGCGTCAACCGTCAGTTCCTTAATGTGTCCGACTACATCCACCAGCAGCCAAGGTTTGACGGGATCAAGCTTTAGCTGCCAATTGCCGGCAGTCTGATCGGTCCGCCAAATCATAAAGGTGTCGCCGAAGTAAGCCGCTTGAATATTAGAGTCCTTGGTATTGAAGGCTTTATACGGCAAGCCGTCGATTAAAGCGCTCGCGGTATAAAGTGCCGCTTCGCCGGGTTTGTGGCCCATCGAATAATCCCAGATCCGGCCGTAAGCCAAATCGTATTCGTGGCCTATGCAGAAAGCTATGCCTAGGTAATCGTTGCGACTGTTGACCCAGGCGATCATTTTCGCGGACTGTTCCACCTGCCAACGGCGTCCGGTCAGGCCGTGCATAGCCTTGGCGCCGGTCTCGCCCAGCCAAAAAGGTAAGCTGTTCTTCTTGCCCAAGCTGGCATAAGCGGCCAGCACACCTCGCTCATCCTCGGTTTCGCCATTGCCAATAGCTCCGCCGAAACGCGGCTCTTTCTGGGGATAAGCATGGACATCCCAGGCGTCCTGATAATTGTCCAGGCCTAGCTGCAATACCTGCTTGAACCACGGTCCGGACCCTTCTTTGTCGCCCGGCCGCACCAGGCTGCCGCCAACGTAGTGGGCATCGCTGCGCTGCTTGTGCGCCTGTTCATATTCCCACTTGGCGCGTTGCACCCAATGCTCTGGCTCGCGCAGCTTTTGCCATTCGGCTTCGTTGCGAATGTCGATCTCGTTGGTTGATTTGAAAAAGCGGGTAAAGGCAGATGCCGTGTTGATAAAGTTTTGGCCGTCTGCCGGATTGTCGTTGAGCCAAGCGCTATCGCCCGAGGAGTCGGCGAACAAAATCAAACCGCGTTGTTTCGCCTGCTCCCACTTAGCCCGATACTGCGGATCGAATCCCGGATAGCTGCCATAGCTTTTGTAAATCCCCATTCGCTCCAGCCAGAAAAAATACCCGCCTTCCTGCATAAAGCTCTTATCGCCGTCGGCCAACGCGTAATAATCGTTGTTCCATAATTTTTTCTTGTCCAGCCTATGCTTTTGCTCGGCGACTCCGCCCACTACAGAGAAGCCATCGGCCGGATAATGCATAATCAACCGGCCTTCGGGCGTATATAAAGAAGAGTAAACGGCATAGTAGCCGGACTCGCTAACCTTGCCGAAATCCACTTCGACTTCGCCGGGAAACAAGCCGGTTATTTCTTTCGTTGCGATCTCGTTACCGCTGTAATCGACCAGACGCAGGCGCAGTTTTGCCGAAAAGCGCGGTAACGGCGCCGATAAAGCGGTTTCTTCCAAAATTGGATGCCAGCGCATATCCACTCGCAGTTTGAGTTGATCGCCCGGATGAGGCAGATTGGCCGGCGCATTGACAAAGATCAGAGGCCGCAGCTTGGCGGCGATCCTGTTAAGCGCAAGATCGGCGTCGGGATCGGCCAGCTGAGTCTTGATCGAATCCAGAGGCTTACCGGCTGGATCGGTGAATAAGCCTGCGAAGTAAAACCGTTGATTTTGGTCATGCTGCATGATCAGTTTGACCAGCAGACTGTGCCAGCCTTGCGATAGATTCAGCGTGGCGAGCTGTGGCGCTTCGGGTCGATCCGACAAAGCAGTCGCCTTCAGGCCTTCGGTCGTCAGGCCCTGCAGCAGTTTTTTTATGTGCTCGCCGGGAGAAGACGAGAACCCGGACGGAGGATTCGGGTCATCGGCCAATTTGAAAGGCTGTCCATCCAGCCAGCCGAAAGTTTGGATGCCGGATTGTTTCAGATGCAGCAGCGCCTGCATGGACTGATCGACACGCAGGTACAGCTGAGCATAGCCGCTGCCACGCGACCAGCCGTAAGAATGTTGAGTTTTGGCCTCGATGTCCGTAGCGCCATTGGCTTGCGTCGGTTCAACGCGCCATGTCCGCATTTCACCGCCCATCATTTGCAAACTAAGATAGGGTTGATCGGGATTCGGACGCATCACGGTTTCGCTATCGATACCGAAAACCGAGAGGCCCGATAAGCCGTCTTGCAGACCGCCTACCAGCCAGGCATCCGGTATGCCTCCCTTAAGCGGCTTAGGAGGAGCATCCGCTCCAGCCACCGGAGCCGGCATCATGCCGACTTTGTCCGGATTGGCAAGAAATCCGGCTACATCCTGTTCGCTGTTGGGCTGGGCTAACATACCTAAAATGCCGTAATAATCGTCAGTCATCAGTGCAGCAGGCAGTGTATTGAGATTCAAACTGTGGGCCAGGGTTTCGGCTTCCGGCCCTATCAGATAGGTTACGGACAGCTTTTCATAACTTGGCCGAGCGGCATCGGAAGCCAAGCCGCGAAACAGCAAAGCATCTTTTTCGCCTTTGCCGTCGAGCACATAAAGATGCCGGCTCGCCGCAGGCACGGTCTTGGTCAGCGCCAGAAAGCGGTTTCTGGCTTGGGCCTGAGCGGCGCTCATCCAATCGCCTAGCGGCGTTTCCAGTTTCAGCAGGAACGCGTCGAAAACTTTGGCCCCGTCCGCTTTGCCGGTGTTGTTGATTTCCAGCCAGCGGTCGCCCGGCAATACGGTGACGGTAGCTGCGGCTTGTAGCCATTGGTATTCCCAAGGCGTGGTATTGGTCAAAGCAAAATCGCCGCGTGTCGCCAGTTCATCGGGCTTTGCTCCGGCCTTGACTGTGAAATTCTGATTAACCTGGGAAACCTCGCCGCCGCTTTTATAACGGGCGTAAAAACGGTATTGTCCCGGAGTAATCGAAGGGTTGAGCTCAAAACGGAAATTTGCGCCCCAACTTCCGAAACCCTGATGAAAAACCTGGACCTCGTCCTTTTCGGTCAACACTGATTCGGCGCCGAGCCCGGCAGTGGCCGTGCCGAGCTGGACTTGCAGGGCCGGATCTTTTTCCATTGTTGAAAGTGCAGGCGCATTGCCTAAATCCAGCAGCACTAGCGGTTTATCTTGACTGCCGGTTGTCGGCAGTGCGGATAATGGTGAGGCAAGCAGGAAGGCGTCGAAAACTTTGGCGTCATGACCGGCCCCGCTATTTCGTATTTCAATGACCGCATCGTCGGATTTAAGACTGACCGGCGATTCGGCGGCTACCCAGGCATAATCCCAACCCTTAGGCTTCATGGGCAATGCGGCTCGCAACTCCAGTTTGGATGGATCGGGCCCGGCCCAGACTTCGAAAGATTGCACACAGACATTAGGATCTCCACCTTGTCGCCAGCGAGCCCAAAAAGTATATGGTTTGGCTGGAAAACCGAAACCGGGTTTGACCTTAAAACGAAAGCTGACTTTCCAACTGCCGAAACCGGGATGCAAAGAACTGATTTCATCTTTAGTTGTCTGAATCGACGCATCGCCTTCATGAGCGTTTACGTCTCCGGTAAACACCCGTATTGCCTTATCGTTAACGCCGACCGACGGCGGTTCGCTGCCCAGTTCAAGCAGCAATGCAGGTCTCTCGGCTGTGCTTTGTATTGGCAATCCTTTGAGTGAGTCGGCGTTGGCAACCGATACTATCTGTAATGCAAGAAGAAATAAAATCAAGGGTTTCATGACTAGTCAAAATTTAGTTATGGACAAACTGACGTTAATACAATTTGCGTAATATAGAGTCCAGAGTTAGTAAAGCGACATTTGCTCCTTCTCCCTCAGGGATGCCTGCATTGCTCTACCTCCTGCATCCCTGCAAGTCGTCCCGCTGGAGAGGGCTTTGCATCGCTTTATCAACTTCGGGTTCTATATCTATAAAGTGAACGTTTATCTTGAGTTTAAGTAATACTTTTTCATCGCATCCGACAAGCTCTTACCGTAGCTAATGATCCAGCACTTGTGTGTATAATAGCGGCTATTAAGTCGAGCTAGCCAGCAAATATGTTTGGGCTTTTCAATTCCAAACAGATTCCCTTGCAGCGCAGTATCATGGATGGATTATTGGAGAAAGGATTACTTTTAACAATTAAATACGGAGATCCATGAAGGAGCTGATTCTCAACTTTGTTCTGGGTGTTTTCAGAAAGCCGGATTTTTGGTCTAAACAAGAAGCACGGTTTATATCTCTTTGCGACCGGATAAAATTCAAAAATATTCTGTCGTTAAAATCCCTTATCGCTTTGGGCTTTGTGGTTGCGGTTATTCCGCTTTTTCTGGCCGTCATGTACGCGGCTTTCGGCATGCGCGAAACCTCGGCATTGGGTAGAACCATTAATTTCCAAGTCTTCGAGCAGACTAAGGCGATACGCCTGGTTCTGCAAAAAACTGCCGATATTGAACGAAAAGCCAGGCTATTCGTTCTGCTGTCCGACCCGGCCTTACGTCAGCCATATGAACAACAATCCTATGAAAATACACGGGCATCCTTCAAACAAGCCCAGAATGCGTTATTAAAATTACATATAGATAACAAAATTGCACTTTTGGTCAACGAGTTATCGGAAAAAGAAAATCTGATTTATCAACAGATTATTGGTTCGGCCGGCGAGAATAATCTCAAATTACCGGTCGATGAAGCGTTCCAGGGACTGCGTGAATCTTCCTCCAGCCTTTCGCGTGAATTCGAGAGCTACGTCGATCATGAATTCAATGAATTACGCAGCCAGTCGGAATCCCTTGAACAAGGACTGTTAATTAAGGGCGCGGTTCTGTTAGTCATCTCGTTTATCTTCATCGTAATACTGCTCGCTATCCTTTCGCGTTCAATGCGGCAACTCGATGCGGGCATCCGCCGTCTGGGCTCGGGAGAACTCGAAGAAGCGATTGATATCACAGGCCCTTCGGATCTGCGCTATCTAGGCAATCGTCTTGAATGGCTGCGAACGCATTTGATGGAGCTGGAGGTTTCGAAACAGCAGTTTATGCACAACGTAGCCCGCGAGATCGATCTGCCGTTGGAGAGTATCCGCGAAGGCGCGGAACTGCTTGCAAACGAAGCGGTAGACGAATCGAGCAGTACACGGCAGGACATTGCACGATTACTATGCAGCAATGTCGACAAGCTGAAAACAGTATCCGAGGAATTGGTTCGTTATAGTCAGATCAACGCGAAACCGAAAATGAACAGCAAGCAAACCGTCAATATGAAATACTTGCTCGAGTCGGTCATCGAGGATTTTCAAACCCGTCTACAGAGTAAATCGATTAGCTTGAAAAAATTAGTCAGGCCGGTCGAGATTCCCGGAATCCAAGATCAGTTGCGAAGCATTATCGAGCAAATAATGTCAAACGCAGTCAAATATTCGCCAACGGGCGGTGAAATTCGCATCATGCTTCGCGATTCGGGCACGCAACTGGAATTGGAAGTCGAAGATGAGGGGCCGGGCATTGAACTCACCGAACGTTCGCATGTATTCGAGCCCTTTTTCCGCGGCAAGGCCGCACAGTGCGAAGATAATATCGAAGGACCGGGGCTAGGGCTTGCCATCGTCAGAGAATATGTCACCAACCATCAGGGCAAAGTCGATATTATCGACTCAAGACAAGATCAACATGGGGCTCGTATCCGCGTTCAAATACCGCTAACCGGAAAGGCCTAAAAAATGGAACAGAACAATCTATGCAATTATTACCTTCTTTTCGAAATACAAGCTTAGCGCTAAGTTTTTTGCTGCTGGCCGGATGCGCCGAGTTCAATGCCGGTTGGAACGGGTATCCGGACCGTTATAACGATCCTTATGCGCAGTCGGATTTTGACGAACTGCTGGCTTTCGGAGCCAACATGGCCAAAATATCACCCTCATCACGCTCCGAAGTGTGCCGCACTTTACTGAAGCGCCAAAAAAATCCTCCCGGAGCAGGGATACACTTGCACCTAATGGTAGGCCGCTTACTTTCCGATACCTGTGGCGACATTCCCAGAATTCTGGACGGGATAAGCTCTATTCCACCCGGAAGTCTGTACGATGAACGGATGCAGCGACTTATCGCTATTCATACCGAAGCCTTAAAACGTCTACAAAGCGTATCGAGAAAAGTCGGTGCCTTGGAGCATAAACAAAAATCGGTCCAATCTGTGCTGGAATCGAAAGATGCAGGCGGATCGAAGAAAAATGAAACCCGCTTGCTGAGAGAGAAATTGGAAGCAATCAGATCCATGGAAAAACATCTGGACGAGAGCGGCGACGTAAATTAGACGGTATGTTTCGTTTTCGCTTGGCAGTAGTCATTGCAGTTTCGTTCGGTTTTGTCTTGTTTCTGGGGATTGTGCTGTATTGGGGATCAAACCAAGTTGTCCTATATTTTCAGCGTAGCCAAACAGCGTATGAGACATTCGATCATTATGAGCAATTGTCCCAGGAAGCCTATCGCCACTTTAAACAGCGTATGGATCGGCTGATAACGGGCAGTCCAATTGCGGAAACCGGCATACAATCATCCAAACGCAGCCTTTACGAAGCGATGGATACGCTAAGAAATACCGCTATAAAGTCGTCTGCCGACGGGGATCCCGCTGAAGATTGGCGGGACAAACCGGCCGAGCTGGAAAGGGTTGCCCATTTCACCGCTTTTTTGGAAGCCAGCGAATATCGGTTCGATGAAGTTGAACGGCTGCGTCAACAGGGCAAGCTCGACCTGGCGATGCAGGCGCTATCGAAGTTTTCGGAAGAGGAAATCGACGGAAAATTCCAGCCATTGATTGATACCGCCATCAACGCTGAACGGGAAAAGGCCGGAAAAGCTAAAGAAGAGCTGGAGAGCTTGGTTAGCCGGTTGCGTTGGATTGCCATCCTGGCTGCTATGGCTGCGGCGGTTTTTAGCCTTGCATCGGGAATACTGTTATTTCGCGGCGTTAGAAAACCTATCGAAGCGTTGATGAAAGGCACCGATGAAATAGCCTCGGGCGACCTGACATATCGTATTGCTCTCGATACGGGCGATGAATTCGGTTATCTCGCAAGCCACTTTAATAAAATGGCTCAAGAACTTGGGTTTCAGCAAGAAAAGCTTCGAGAGGGACGCATCCTGCTGGAAAAAAAGGTAGCTGAGCGCACTTTGGAACTTCATCAATTAAATGAAGAATTAAAACGCATGGATGTTGCAAGGTGCGAGTTTTTAGCCGACATTAGCCATGAACTGCGCACTCCGATTACCGTCATCCGCGGCGAGGCGGAAGTAACCCTGCGCGAGCGCGGACTTAATGCTGAGGGATATAAAGACACATTGCAGCGTATCGTCGAGTTGTCGATGCAATTGGGGAAATATGTCAATGATTTGTTGTTTCTCGCCCGCTCTGAAACCGAGAACTTTCAATTCGAGTGGGATAGGTTAGACTTGGTCGAACTGGTGGCCGGCGCCGTCGAGGATTTTCAGGTGATGGCCCAGGAAAAATCGATTTCCGTTTCTTTGAACGCTCCAGCCGAACCGGTATGGGTGCGCGGCGATAAACAGCGGCTTCGGCAGGTATTGTTCATCCTGGGCGACAATGCCTGCCGATATTCGAAGCCGGGAGGACATATTGCGGTCGAATTATGGACGGATGGACAGGAGGCGAGCTTTAGCTTAAGCGACCAGGGCATCGGCATACCCGCCCAGGATTTGGAACGTATTTTCGACCGCCGCTTCCGCAGCAAAAATGCCCTGAGTTTGCGGGACGACGGTACGGGTTTGGGCTTGTCGATGGTTAAGCCGATTCTGAAGGCGCATGGCGGGCGCATCACAGTGACCAGCGCCGAAAATTCAGGATCGGTGTTCACGGTAACATTGCCGTTAATTTCGGCAGAACAGGATGAGTTTTTCATATGAGCGAAACATATCTTAAATCTAATAGCGGAGCGGATATCGGATACATGCGTGTTCTGCTGGTAGAAGACGATAACCGTATTGTCGATTTTGTTCATCGAGGCTTGAAGGCCGAAGGCTTTGCGGTAGTGGTGGCCCGTAGCGGACAAGAGGCCATATCGTTAGGCACTGAGGGTAAATTTCAGGTCATCGTTCTGGACTTGGGCTTGCCTGATCTCAATGGCCGGCAGGTTTGCGAACGTTTGCGCAGCAATGGCGTCGACACGCCAATTTTAATGTTAACGGCCAGGGATACGGTGCAGGATAAAGTGATCGGCCTGCGTTCCGGCGCCGATGACTATATGACCAAACCTTTCGCATTCGAGGAACTGCTTGCGCGAATAGAAGCGCTGATGCGCCGCCGCGGCGGCGAGATCAAACCGGAAATTAAAGAATTGCGGATAGCCGATCTGGTGCTAAATGGGGAAACTCATGAAGTAAGGCGCAACGATGTGTTAATCGATCTAACGCCAAAGGAGTTCGCCCTACTAGAATGCTTCATGCGGATGCCGGGCAAGATGTTGAGCCGTACCCGCATTTTAGAACAGGTGTGGGGTTACAGCTCCGACCCATTGACCAATGTGGTGGATGTCTATATCCGGCAATTACGGCGCAAAATCGACGACGACCATGATTTGAAATTGCTTAAGACCGTGCGGGGATTTGGTTACAAGCTCGATATTTCCTGAGAGCTTTGAGTTAGCGGTAGTATTGGCCTCAATGGAAAACTCCGGATAGCTCTCACTGGAATTTTCTTTCCAGTCGACTCATTATTTTTGGGTAGTCGCCATTTGGCAAATATTGTCTTTAAAGTTTAATAGTCAGCACGTTGGGCGGAATCCCGTCTTAATGCTGTTGACTTAACCAAAGCCACCGCGTTGGCTGAGCGTAGCCGAAGCCAAGAACCACGCTTCGGCTACGCTCAGCCAACTGCTTAAGTCAACAGTATTGGAATCCCGTCCTCCCAGACTCGATCTTAGCTTTAAAAAATATACGATGATTAAAAGGTTTATAATGAAATCGGATTCGAGCTGTACTGTTTGGCTCGTCATATTAATCAATGATTTCTCTGCATGACTTTCAACAAAAGTTCCGTCCGGATTAGTCTTAAATTTTAGGTAAAATGAATTTATTATCGTTCCAACTTGTTCTCTTCTCGCTAACAGAAATCATTTTCTGGTTTGTATTCAGTTATCTGCTTATCTCATTATTTGAATATTTTATACATAAACATTTCATGCATCAAAAGCCGTTTTCCAAGGGGGCATATAGCCTTTTACCTTACCTTCTTGAAGTTTTCGAATCCCATGCCGTTCGTCATCATGCAAAGTGGTACCGTAAATTTGATTATGAACCCAATTCAGTAGGTCGAGAGGAGAACTTGGAAATCCTTCTCATCGATATTTTTGCGATGCTTTTTCTTACGATGCCCGTGTGGGGAACATTGATGTGGTTTAACCTATGGGGCGGGATTATTTTTATTAGTGTTTTCTTTATTCATAGATTCTTGTGGAATACGATACATAGACAGATGCATATCCCCGAAGATGTGATCTTCCGGAGCTGGGGTGTATACCGTTTTCTCGCTAGGCATCATTTTCTTCATCACCAGAACAGCAAAAAAAACTTTAATGTTGTCTTTCCTTTGACGGATGTTTTTTTTGGTTCCGTGGGTGTGGCGAAATTAAAGGATGTTCGGGAAATGCTTCGGTTGGGGCATCTTTTGCCGCGTTCAGCGAGTGCACAAAGGAGTCTTCACCGGCTAGGTCTTCCTGTGCTTGGGGCTAATCATTAATTAATTTGCTCTCGTTTCCACGAGATGCGTGGAAACGCTGCTCCAGGCGCTCTGCGTCGTCTTTTCATCGTTCCCACGCGCTACGTGGGAACGCAGTTCTTGACGCTCTGCGTCGTTTTGCAAAACAATGATTCGCTAATGTGTCGCTAGCGCGACGGTTAATTGAATCGGAGTCTCGCCCCCGAAGGCGAGATACTTTTCTTTGCTCCGCCTCGGCAACTGCTCCTGCGTTGCTCTACCTCCTGCATCCTTGCAGTCGAAAGAAAAGTATCCAAAAGAAAGGCGGTCCGGTTGCCGCTTATCTCCTGCGTTGCTACGAAAACCATCCCTGGTTTTCGCCCTGCGGGCTATTTCCCGTCGAAAGCTCCGGTACCGGCGCGGCGTACGGGGTTGAGTCCCTACCACTGGCCGGTTTCCTTCGTTTTCGCACGGCGCTCATTGTTAAACACACAAGCTATGTAGGCCAGAATAAGACCACCCAAGCATAGCGCGAGGTGGCGTTTCTGGCGAATTCGGGTGGTGTTTGCCGGAAACACTAATTCTCGCTGTCGCTCGAACCGGCTTATTCCTGCCTACAGAACTGGAACCAGAACCACAGTCTTACAGCCGTTCGCTGAAGATAATTGTATTTATTTTTTTAAGGTTGAATTTAACTTCACCTGATAGAGTATGTTTTAGGGAATTAAAGCAGAGCTTTACAGCCACGGTTTCACAGTTCCATTTAATACTTTTTTACAAAGAGAGCAAATACATATGAAAAGCAAAAAAATCTTATCCTTGGGAGTAACCTCGTTTTTGGCTGTTATGGCACTAGGCACTTCAGCTTGGGCGGCTACTACCGTGCAAGTCGGAGCAAGCGGCAAAACATACGCATCTAGCGTAGTGAATTGCGCAGCTAACCCAACCACAGGCGTGCAGTCGCCGGTAGTAGAAGCTGGTCTATTTAACCCGACAACAAAGGTGAGCGCCACTGTGTCGCTCAACGGTACTGCTGTGGCAAGCGTCACAAACGTTAATCCGGCCACCAATGTCTGGCTCGCCGATGGCAAGAACACGGTAGTTGTGGCGCTCAACAAAAAGACGGCTGATAGCTATGCGTTTACCGTACAACCAGGCATGTGCGCCCTTCCAGACACCTCGGGCAATACGTTCAGCGCCGACGGCACACTGGAATACGCCGCTAGTAATAAATCATATGTTACAGTAACACCCGGTTGTGCATTGAATGGAGCTACCGGTCAGGCGCAACCGTATGTAAACCTGTTTGATAATGGCAGTTACGTGCTCAATGTTTCCGTCAATGGCGTACCGCTTACACAGCTAAGTGCAAGCCGCCCACATACCCCCGTCTTTCTGAGCGCTGGTCAGAATGTTATCTCAGCCGCCAACGGCAGCTTATCCATTGACTATTATGTTCGCGACGGTGGCGATGGCACCTGTGTACTACCGTAGCAGTTAAATGTGCAATAAGAGGGCATGACTATAAATTCAGCCTAAAAATATATTCCTCCTCAGCAAGTGGGAACGAGGAGGAAACATTGAGTTCCTATACCACTGGCCGGTTGTCTTCGTTTTCGCACGGCGTTCATTGTTATATACAAGTATTGTCCCGTTCCCACTCAGCGCGTGGGAACGGGGAAACAGCGTATACAGGATGGCTATCGCGCAACCATGCGCCGCATGGTAACCTTGCCATACGACGCAATATGCTAGGCTATTGCGTTTTACTGTGCTGTATAAGCTTCGGCAAACACAGCATCAGGCCTAAAGCGTATATACAAGGGGAATATGTCATGAAAACAAGTATATTCTTATTAGTTATTGTATTTTCAATAAGCAGTCATGCTGAAACAAACCAGCAGCCAAGTTTATATTTAACGGACGGCCAAGAAAAAACCAGCGCTCAATACAGCAAGCCGGCTGATGAGGTTTTACGCAAAACGCTAACCCCTTTGCAATATGAGGTGACGCAAGAAGAAGCTACGGAACCGCCGTTTAAAAATACCTACTGGAATGAAAAGCGGGAGGGTATTTATGTGGATGTAGTCAGTGGTGAACCCTTATTTTCATCCAAGGATAAATATGAATCAGGCACGGGCTGGCCCAGCTTTACCCGTCCGCTAGTGCCTGAGAATATCGTTAAAAAAGAGGATTTTCTGCTGATTATTCCCCGTACGGAAGTTCGCAGCCGTTATGGCGATTCCCATCTGGGGCATGTATTCAATGACGGCCCGAAACCGACCGGACTTAGATATTGCCTCAACTCGGCTGCATTACGTTTCATTCCGGTAGAAGAAATGGAAGCGGCCGGCTATGGGAAGTTTTTGGCGGAGTTTAAGACGGGTAAGTGAGATGCTCTGAGTCAACTTGCAAAATAATGTGTCGCTTGCGCGACGGTTGATTGAATCGGGGTCTCGCCCCCGAGGGCGAGATACTTTTCTTTGCTCCGCCAAAGAAAAGTATCCAAAAGAAAGGCGGCCCAGATGCCGCTTGCTTCCTGCGTTCCTCGCTTTCGCCGGGGGTTGCCAGAAGGGCCGTCCTTGGCCCTCTGGCAACGCACTGCATCCATGCAGTGCCCCTAACGGGCTGTTCCCGCCGAAAGCTCCGGTACTCGGCGCGGCATACGGGATTGAATTCGTACCACCGGCTGGTTTTCTTCGCTTCCACTCGACGATTCTCGTTCCCACGCGCCGCGCCACTGCCATTAAGTTAAGGACGGACAGTCCCTTCTCCCTCAGGGAGAAGGTTAGGATGAGGGGATCAAATAAGGCTCGTTTATTAACTTAATGACAGTGACGTGCGTGGGAACGAGAAACATGCGACTCAATACGCCATTGCGTCCTACGGATCGTCGCGTCTTACCATATTAAAAGGAAACCTCCTTAAACTTGGAATTGGGCGTAAGAACTTCCATTTTTTTGAGTTGGTTTAATTCGATCCGCGACTGTTCGTGTCCAATACCGATAATTAGGTATTCCTGTTTTTCAGCTGTGGTCAGTGTATCTAGCGCCTTGCCTTCAAGGATTTGATGATTTTTTAATGTCAGTCTGACCAGATAGTTATGCATGCAGGCGAGTTCAATGTAATCGTGAAGATCACAGGATATAGTAGGTTGGTTCATGACTCTTCTCCATTCAGACGAAGTAATGATTGGACAATTGTAATTCCCCTCAAACCCGAAAATAACACCCTAGACGACACTGGTCAAACACATTCACGTACAATCTGTTTGTCTCGTTCCCAAGCGCTGCGTGGGAATGCAGTCAAGGCGCGCTGCGCCGCGAGCAGTGGTTAATGCGTTGAAATGCCGGCCTTACAAGTACAGGACGCAGCGCGTCCCATACGGCATTCCCACGCAGCGCGTGGGAACGAGGAAAAAACTACGAGTGATAGCTTGGAGTGCAGGCTTCGCCTGCAAGCGCAAGCGAAGCTTGCACTCCCGTTGCTTGCGTATAAAGATGCGTAGAGCGTGGAAACGACCAATCGTTCAGTTGGAGCGAAGAAAACCAGCCGGTGGTACGAATTCAATCCCGTCTGCCGCGCCGAGTACCGGAGCTTTCGGCGGGAACAAGCCCGACAGGGGCGCGGCAGGAAGCCGCGCGTTGCCAGAGGGCCATGGACGGCCCTTCTGGCAACCCCCGGCGAAAGCGAGGAACGCAGGAAGCAAGCGGCAACCGGGTCGCCTTTTCTTTGGATACTTTCTTTTGGCGAAGCAAAAGAAAGTATCTCGCCCTCGGGGGCGAGACCCCGATTCAAATAACCTTCGCGCTAGCGACACAACGACGATGACAGTCTTGCGCAGTTGCGGCGGATTGCCTAGCGGCGAATCTACCCTACAAATTATCCGTCTTACAGCGTTCATGCGTGCGGCGAAGCTCCGAGAGCCACTGTAGAAGTGTTTCTCTGTTCTTTAGTTCTAGGCGATAAGGGATGAGCGACTTCACGAAGTCGTGTGTTTCGATCCGTGGTGCGAAGTCAGATGTTGTCGTGACAACACCTTTTGAGACATTCTGCGCGGCAAAGAGTGTTCCGGCTAGAGCGCGAACTTCTTCCGCGGTGACTAGATGCCCCGGTTTGTAGGCCTTGACTTGGTCGAAGATTCGGATTGAGCCGACACCTTTCTTGGTTGCGACGACGTCGCGACCATTGTCGCCGCTCCTAGGGGTAAGGACTACCTCATCAAATCCGGCCGCGACGTAGGCTCCGGCAATGATCTCTTCCCACTTGTATGGATCGATCGCATAGGCAGCACTTGGGTCTTTCTCGAGCAATCGTAGGATCTCAAACCAAGGGACAGTTACACACTCAACCAATCTGCCGTCGTCTACGCGATCGCCAAACTCTAGGATGGCCTTCAGAGTGAGGACAGGGGCGGTCTTGCTTCGTGCTGCTACAAATATGGCTGGCAGCAGTCGCCCGAAGTGCTCTTGGGATGCCAAGTCCTGCGCGTAGGAGTGCACGTCCCCAAATGAGCACGCGGACATACGAGCTTCGTACCCAAGGACGCGATTAGTTGGGTAGAAGCAATCCGGGCCAATGGCGCGGAAGAGGCCGGTGGGAAACAATGTGTGGAGAAGAAGCGACCCTCTGCTTCCGTGAAGCCGGATGCGAGGTTGAGTTCGGCAAGGGAGATGCGTTCTGCTGGCCGACGGCGCATACGATCGATGAGAAATCGCATTGCGGCGGCAGTTCTTGCTGGGCCTGGAATCGACATAGGGGACTACGAGGCTAACGTAAAAGTAAAAGGCGCGCCGCTTGCAGGACTGAACCAAAGCCGGCGAACCCAATAAACCACTAACCCCAACAGCCGCTAACGGGCGGCGCGTCCCTTTGACTGCCATGTTAGGCCAGAAAATATAACGCAATACTCGTAGGTTATGCGGCTTAAGGCTGTGAGACTGGGGGGCTACATGACTCACAATAGCTTTCCAATTCCTTAATGCGTTTGTTAATTTGCTCAAGACGGCAGGAAGATTCCATTTCAGCCTTTGTAAAGGTAGCCCCCGCAAATTTGTTTAAAATTGCAGCACAATGGGCTTCTGAGTACTTTATCCAAGCTCTCTGGCAACCTTTGTGAACTCTATTTCATACTCTGTAGCTTTATCAGGATAATCGCTAAGTAACTTTTTATAAACTTCATTTAGTTTTTTATCTGCCTGGTCGGCTAAGTACTCGGCATGATCAGCGTCGCAAAACTCATATTTTGGATCTGGATTAGGGCAAACCCAATCGTCAGCCTTGCACTGCGATGTAAATAGCATCGATATGAAGAAGAATATTTTTTGTGCTCGCATTTAATATGCCTAACGTAGAGCTAACCGGGCGCGGCCCGGAAAGCTGAAAAACAAAACCACATTATAACCGCGCTCCGGTTGAGCGCAGGGTTAGCGAACATGCTGAAGTTGAGAGAGCCAGAAACCAGCTCGTTCACCAGACAAGGGCTGCGTAAGCAGGGGATTCGCAAGCTCATGCAGCAGCTCGCGAATTTGCTCAGTAGCAAAGCCAACATCATCACGGCCCTCCAGTGCGTTTGCCCAATCTTCGACCTCGGCGGCTGAAAGTGAACCATGCTTAAACATCGACAAGACATGGCAAAAGTTCTCCGAGGTAAGAAGCACTAATTCCGATTCGCTGTCCCACGAAAATTCCGCCAAGCGCGAGACTGCCTCGTGGATGGGCATTGTAACTTTGACTAAGGCGGTAAGTGTGGCAGTCCGATTCATGGGCGCTAACAAGTCATTATCTAGACCTGGATAACATACAAATTAAGCATATTATCCAGCTTCATTTTCAAAAATTGTTCTTTATTTAATTTAAGATCAGCAGGGGCGATTCGAAATTAGACAATCCACCCCATGCAATGTCGCCATGAAACTCATTCCCATCACCCACACTTACTCTCCCCACAATTCAAACAAGTCATACACCCATCCATCAACACCATAGCCTTAGTACTGCACTTATTACACAACACGGCTTTCTCAGGAAACGCCTGCCCCTCCGACTCCCCATGCTGCGTTTCAAACTCCTTGCGCTTTTCAGCAAGAAACTTTTTCTGGTGATCGGTCATCGCTTCCGGCTTGATCATGCCGATGTGCTTCAAATGCGACTCGATCGCGTAGCCGATTTCGGCAACCAGCGACGGCATGAATACGCCGCCTTTTTTGAAATAGCCGCCGCGCGGGTCGAATACTGCTTTCATTTCTTCGACCAAAAAGCAAGCGTCGCCGCCTTTGCGGAAGACCGCCGAGATCAGCCGGGTCAGCGCCAACACCCACTGGAAATGCTCCATGTTTTTGGAGTTGATGAAGATTTCGTAAGGCCTGCGCTCTTCGTGGGAGGTGCCCTGGTTCAGGATCATGTCGTTGATGGTGATATACAGCGCATGCTCCGATTGCGGGGTTTTGATTTTATAAGTGGAGCCGAGCAGCACTTCCGGGCGCGTGAGGTTTTCATGCATGCTTTCCACGGAAGGCTGTTCTTGCTCCTGCTTAACCGGTTCGACATCGTCTTTAGTCAGGACTTTGTAGCTGACGATTTTTTTTGTAATTTTATGTGTCATGTCTGTAACCTCAATCATTGTTGCTGAGCCTTGTAAAGGCAGCGCTTCTTTACTGATGTTTTCGCTTGTCATCAGAATTTACCGTAATAGCCTTCTTTCAAGGCATCGAACAGGTTGGCGGCGCTGTGGATTTCGCCGTCGTATTCCACTTCTTCGTTGCCTTTAAATTCCACCACATGACCGTCTTCGAGCGTGAATTGGTAGGTGGTGTTTTCCAGGTCGGATTCTTTAACCAATACGCCTTGGAAGACTTCGGGATTAAAGCGGAACGTGGTGCAGCCTTTCAGGCCTTTGTCGTAGGCGTACTCGTAAATGGACTTGAAATCCTCATAAGGATAATCGGTCGGCACGTTGGCTGTTTTGGATATTGATGAATCTATCCATTTTTGCGCGGCCGCCTGAATATCGACATGCTGTTTCGGGGTCACGTCATCCGCCGATATGAAATAATCCGGCAGTTGCTGATTGGGATCCTGGCTGTAAGGCATCGCATCGGCATTGATCATTTCGCGGTAAGCGAGCAGCTCAAAGGAAAATACGTCGATTTTTTCTTTGGATTTTTTACCGGCGCGGATCACGTTGCGCGAATAATGATGCGCAAAGCTCGGCTCAATGCCGTTGCTGGCATTATTGGCCAACGACAGCGAAATAGTGCCGGTCGGCGCGATAGAGCTGTGATGGGTAAAACGGGCGCCGACTTCAATCAACTCGGCGACCAGCTCGGGTTCTTCCTGGGCCAATTGCTGCATGTAACGGCTGTATTTGCTATGCAGCAGTTTTCCGGGCACCCGGTCGCCGACTTGATGACCGTCCGCAATCATTTCCGGACGCTTATGCAGCATTTCACCGGTGACGGTAAACATTTGCTCCATCATCGGAGCAGGGCCTTTTTCTTTGGCAAGTGCAAGTCCGGCTTTCCAGCCTTCCACAGCCAGCACTTTGGTCACTTCTTCGGTGAATTGCAGCGACTGTGCATCGCCGTATTTCATGCCCATCATGGTGACGGTTGAGCCCAGTCCCAGATAGCCCATGCCGTGGCGGCGCTTGGTAAGAATCTCCTCGCGTTGCTGGGGCAGGGGCAGGCCGTTGATTTCAACGACATTGTCCAGCATGCGGGTGAAAATCTTGATGGCTTTGCGGTAATTGTCCCAATCGAAATGCGCGTCGTTGGTGAACGGTTTTTTAACGAAGCGGGTCAGGTTGATCGAGCCTAAAAGGCACGAGCCGTAAGGCGGCAACGGCTGCTCGCCGCAGGGATTGGTCGCACGAATCTTCTCGCAAAACCAGTTGTTGTTCATCTCGTTGACTTTGTCGATCAGGATGAATCCTGGTTCGGCATAATCGTAAGTCGAGCTCATGATGATGTCCCACAGACGGCGCGCAGGCATGGTTTTGCTTATTTTGCAGGCAACCATGCCGTCTTCGTTAAGGATGTAACCGTCTATGTAGGGCAGGTCGCGCCAGATGATTTGTTTGTCGTCGGTCAAATCCAGGTTATCCAGTTGGACTTGTTTTTCTGTGACCGGAAATGATAACGACCACGGCTGGTCGTTTTTTACCGCTTCGACAAACTCGGCGGTAATCAACAACGACAGGTTGAATTGACGCAGACGCCCGTCTTCGCGTTTGGCGCGGATAAATTCGATAACATCGGGGTGGCCGACATCGAAAGTCGCCATTTGCGCGCCGCGTCTACCGCCTGCGGACGATACGGTAAAACACATCTTGTCGTAGATGTCCATGAACGACAGCGGGCCGGAGGTATAAGCGCCGGCACCGGAGACATAAGCGTTTTTAGGGCGCAAGGTTGAAAACTCGTAACCGATGCCGCAACCGGCTTTTAGTGTAAGCCCGGCTTCATGCACTTTATGCAGAATGTCATCCATCGAGTCGGCGATAGTGCCGGACACTGTACAGTTGATCGTCGACGTGGCCGGTTTATGTTCCAGTGCGCCGGCATTGGAAATAATACGCCCGGCTGGAATAACGCCTTGGCGTAATGCCCACAGAAAGTCTTTATAGCACTGTTCCTGTTTGGTTTTACCTTTTTCCACACTGGAAATTGCCCTGGCAACCCGTTGGTAAGTTTCATCGATGGTGCCGTCAATAGCTACGCCATCTTTGGTTTTTAAACGATATTTCGTATCCCAAATATCCATTGAAGCGTCCTGAAAAGATATTTCAGTCACGGTGTTTGGAATGACGTGTAACTTTGCCGGCATAGTGATGTCCTTATTGATAATGGAAGTTTGAAAACCAGCCGTTTAGGGCTGTTGATCGATATGTAGTGGTTTTTTTATAGAATAACACAACATATAGTGGTTTAGCGAGAAAATAAAAACAATGCGATAAATCGCTCAGTTATCAAATAGATGCCTATTCAATTAAAAAACCGCCGCTTTGATGTTGCCACATGGCGTAGTATTTGCCTTGCTTGTCTAACAATTGCTGATGGGTGCCTTGCTCTATGATTTTGCCTTTTTCCAGTACGATGATGCGGTCCATACTTAGAATGGTGGAAAGACGATGGGCGATAACCAGGGCTGTTTTATATTCAATCAGTTCGAAAATAGCCGTTTGGATTTGCTTTTCGGTCAATGAGTCCAACGCGCTGGTGGCTTCATCCAGAACTATAATCGGCGCATCTTCCAAAAAGGCGCGGGCAATGGCGATGCGCTGTCTTTCGCCGCCGGACAGCTTGATGCCGCGCTCGCCGACCAGAGTGTCGAATTGTTCCGGCAATTGTTCGATAAATTCAAGGCAATGGGATTTTTTGGCCACATCGATAAGCTTTGCTTCTGAAATATCCGCACCCAAGGTGATGTTGTCCCGTATCGAGCGATGAAAGAGATCCGGCTGTTGCGGCACCATCGAGATTTGCCGCCGCAGTGAATTCAGCGTAAAGGTTTTTGCATCCAGGCCGTCAAAGCTTACGTTGCCTTTTTGCGGGTCGATAAAGCGAAATAAAAGCTTGGTTAACGACGATTTACCGGAGCCGGATTGACCGACCAAAGCGACTTTTTCACCTGCTTTGATGTTCAGGGAGAAATTCTCAAACAGCGGGTTTGCTTTATTATAGGCAAAGTGGATTTTGTTGAAGTCGATGGCGCCGTTACTGATGGTTAGCGGTCGGGCATTATCGGCATCGATCTCGACATCTTCTTGTCTGAAAACGTCGGCCATTTCGGATGCATCGGCCAGGGCGGTGAAAAAATTTCTTAAATTACGTCCGAACTCCCATAAACGCTGGATCAGCATGATCATGATCGATTGAAACAAAACAAACTCGCCGACCTGAAAGTCGCCGGTTTTCCACTTTTGTATCATCAAATATACGAGCAGCAGTTCAATACCGAATGTCATCAAGCCTTGCACGGCAAAGGAGATAAACATCAGCGTCCAGGCGATTTTTTTCTTCCGGTAAACAAAATCCGATGCTTTATTGATGTGCCCTTGTTCATGGGTTTCCATCGCAAAGCTTTTGACCACGAAAATATTGCTGACCGCATCGGAATATGCGCCGCCGACTGTCGAGTCGGCTTGGGCTACGGTTTTATCGAAACGCAGTTTCCATACCGAATAGCCGATATTCCAGGTAATAAAGAGCATGACCCAGATTAAAAAATAGCAGGCGAATTCTTGCTGTTGCCGGTAGAAGATCGTAAATGCAATGCCTACCGCGACAATGTTCATGAAAAACTGGAACAGAAACCAGTCCATAATGATTTCGAAAGAACGCGAAAAGCGATTGGCCTGTTTGATCAAACTGCCGGAAAAACTATTCTCAAAAAAGACATATTTCTGTTTTTTAAGCACTTCGAAACAGCGTTTTTCCAGCAGATTAACGCCGCCGCCATCAAGCGGAACAATAGCGATTTCAAGCAATCGCCATGACAGCCAGATTCCCGCATAAATAAGTCCGACTTGTTTCAGGTTGTCCAGCAATAGTATCAAGGTGGCGTCCGAATAGGGTTCTGCCAGTCCGTTAGCAATATTTTTATAGTAAACCGGCGCTAATAAATCCAGAGTGGCGGCAGAGGCCAACGCGCATAGAGCCAGCAGGAAAAACCATTTTTTTTGCCATATAACCCGGCCGTATTCTTTAATGATGATATTCATTTGTTATTTTTTGTTGGGAATGGATTTTTTAAGGTATAGGTAAAGGGTGAACGGATAATTTTCTTATTTTCTTCTAAAAAAATGAATTTATTGACTCAAGCTGAGCACTTAGGGTAAAAGTTGACCTACATCGATACGTTAGGCTTTTGGTGTGTAAGTTCGGTCAGAAATAATGTTTAAATTCACCAATAAACAGGTGGGCCGTACATATGTTATTCATGCTCAACAAATTTATAATTAAGGAAATACATTATGTTAAAGAAGGCGACAATTTTTATTCAGGCTTTGCTTCTTGTTATTTTGGGCGGCTGTACAAATTCTTACTACGAAGCTATTAAAGATACCGACCTGGTAGAAGTGAGCTATGACGCGGTAGATACACTTCAGAGCAATCTTGTACAAACATTACCCGAACATTCTTTGATAATTGTCAACACCTTGCTTAATGTCGATGACTTAAAAAAGACTTCATCTTTTGGGCGTATCGTTTCGGATCAAATAGCATCCGCTTTTTATAATTCAGGTTATCGAGTTATCGGCATGGAAATGCCTATAGATTTCTTAGTCATGCAAGAAGGTAAAGCGCCGCTTCTTTCCGATGAAACTAAAAAAATACTCAAGATTTATGGAGCTGCTGCGATAGTAGGTGGCGCATATGCTCCGGGAAAACGAAACACCTATATTTCTTTACGCATCATCGATGCGGATAGCAAAAACATCCTGGCTTCAACCGACCTATCTGTTCCTATGGGGCCGGATGCAAAAGCCTTACTGGAACCTAAAGACGTTGGTTCAGAGGGTTCACGTTCTACGCCAACGCCACCAGCGGCTAGTGCTGCCCAGCCTGAAAAAAAGGAAACGCCTCTTGAACTGAATATTCCAAAATAATCGGATAATTGTAAATATAGCAGTAACCCTTGAGGCATCCCTACAATAACCAAAACCAATATAAAACCAGAGCTAAAGCCGTCTCTTCTGAGACGGCTTTAGCTCGGTTGTTGAAAAAGCCGGTTCAAAAAAATAATCAGTTGCGTGTTACTTATTAGCCCGATGCTCGATAATATCGTCAACCACGGCTGGGTCGGCCAGCGTGGAAGTATCGCCTAAGCTGCTTATTTCGTTGGAGGCCACTTTACGCAAAATACGGCGCATGATTTTACCTGAGCGGGTTTTAGGTAAGCCCGGCGCCCATTGAATGATATCCGGGTGAGCAATTGGGCCGATTTCCTTCTTGACCAGTTCTATCAGTTCTTGCCTCAGCTCTTCGGAAGGCTCGATGCCGATATTTAAGGTCACGTAGGCGTAAATACCTTGGCCTTTAATGTCATGAGGATAGCCGACCACCGCCGCTTCGGCGACATGTTCGTGCAGCACCAGGGCGCTTTCGATTTCTGCAGTGCCCATGCGGTGACCGGAAACATTGATCACATCGTCAACCCGGCCGGTAATCCAGAAATAGCCGTCTTCATCGCGGCGCGCGCCATCGCCGGTAAAATAATAGCCGGGATAGTTTTTAAAATAGGTATCGACAAATCGTTGATGATCGCCGTAAACGGTGCGCATTTGTCCCGGCCAGGACCGGCTGATGACTAAAATACCTTCGGCTGCGCCTTCCCTGATTCGGCCATCGTTGTCCATGATTTCAGGCTTGATGCCGAAAAACGGCAGGGTGGCGGAACCCGGCTTTAAAGCAATCGCGCCCGGTAACGGCGTGATCAGGATGCCCCCGGTTTCGGTTTGCCACCAGGTGTCAACGATAGGGCAACGGCCTTCGCCGACCACATGGTAATACCATTCCCAAGCTTCCGGGTTAATCGGCTCGCCGACGCTGCCGAGGATTCTTAAGCTGCGGCGAGAACTGCGTTTAACAAACTCATCGCCCTGCGCCATCAGCGCACGGATCGCGGTCGGGGCGGTATAGAAGATATTAACCTGATGTTTGTCGATCACCTGCCAGAAGCGGCTGGCGTCGGGATAAGTCGGCACG
Organism: Methylobacter sp.; assembly: GCF_004322395.1. Classification (GTDB taxonomy): domain Bacteria; phylum Pseudomonadota; class Gammaproteobacteria; order Methylococcales; family Methylomonadaceae; genus Methylobacter_A. The sequence goes on along the minus strand of NZ_SCTW01000100.1, from coordinate 69,766 downwards.
CCTTCAAACATTAACGTGGTGGCCCCGTTGCATAACGGGCCGTAGATCATGTAGGAATGCCCGGTCACCCAGCCTATGTCGGCGGTACACCAGTAAACATCGCCATCGTGGTAATCGAAAATATATTTATGGGTCATTGCCGTGTGCAACAAATAACCGCCGGTACTGTGCAGAACCCCTTTAGGTTTGCCGGTGGAGCCGGATGTGTACAATATAAATAACGGGTCTTCGGCATCCATTTCTTCTGCCGGGCAGTCGGCCGTAGCGGTTGCCATTGCTTCGTGGTACCAGATATCGCGCTGTTCGTGCCAGTCGACAGGATTGCCGGTGTTTTTTATGACGATGACTTTTTCAAGACCGGGACAGGCTGCGGCGGCTTCATCGGCATTGGCTTTAATAGGTACGATCTTGCCGCCGCGGTGACCTTCATCGGCGCAGACCAGAAACCGGCAATCGGCATCCTGAATCCGGTCTTTTAACGCTTCGGCGGAAAAACCGCCAAACACTATCGAATGCACTGCGCCGATACGGGTGCAGGCCAGCATTACCGCTGCCGCCTCACTAACCATCGGCAGGTAGATGCAAACGCGGTCACCTTTTTTTGCACCTTGCGCTTTTAACACATTGGCGAACTTGCAGACTTGCTCGTGCAATTGGCGGTAAGTGATTTTTTTGTCCTGCGCCGGATTGTCGCCTTCCCAGATGATAGCGACTTGATCGCCGCGAGTTGCCAGATGGCGGTCCACGCAATTGACGCTGACGTTGAGTTTTCCGCCTTCAAACCAGCGAATATGGCCGGTCTTGAAATCGCAATCGCTGATTTTATCCCAAGGCTTGTTCCAGTCCAGAAACTGTTTTGCCTGTTCAGCCCAGAAAGCTTCGGGTTCAGCGATGGAGCGTTGATACATCGCTTTATAAGTTTCAGCGTCGATATGCGATTTGGCCGCTATTTCCGGCTTTATGTCATAAATTTTAACGTCAGACATCCATTAATCCTTGGGTTTGATGAGATATAAGATTTATTGTAACTATTCAGCATTTAGAAAATGGAACGCAGATAACGCTGATAATTATGATTAAATAGGATTTTTTTTGAATTATCTGCGTTCATCATATTCATCTGCGTTCCATTGTATTTGATGGCTGAATAGTTACGATTTATTTATCCAGCATAGAATGAATGCCATCCCAGCTTTCAGGCCTATTTTGCTGTAGATAGATACAGCGTTTTAGCATCATGTTGCTCGGAGCATCCGTGTTTAATGTTGAGAAGATTTGCGCGGCTTGGGTAAAGTCGGCATTTCTATATAAAGCCAAAGCCTGTTGGTAACGCTTTATCTTTTCGAGCATTATGTCGTCGACTTCATTGACTTCGCCGATTAATTCGAAAATGCTTTCGCTGGTTTCCCGGCCTTTAACTCGTACGGTGTCGAGTTCTCTAACAACAAAGCCGGTTACTTCAGTTGCCGTTTGCCGATCGATCATGATTTGTGTGCCGTAATGTTTATTTAAGCCTTCGAGGCGGGAGCTGTAATTGACTTTATCGCCGATGCAAGTATAACTGCGAGCCCGTTCCGAACCAATATTGCCGACGGTCATTTCTCCGGTCGCAATCCCTATGCGGATATTAATTTCAGGCGCCCCGTTGGCGATCCATAGAGGACGCAATTGTTGTAATTTTTTCTGCATGGCTAACGCCGATCGGCAGGCGTAGTTCGCATGGTTTAGATTACAAAGCTGCGGACTCCAAAAAGCCATGATCGCATCGCCGATAAATTTATCCAAAATGCCGTGTTGCCGGCTGATTTCCAAGGTCATGGCCGACAAATAATCATTCAGAATGTTAATCAATTCTTCGGCGGGCAATTTTTCGCTGAAATGAGTAAATCCCGCAATATCGCTGAATAAAACCGTTTGCTCTTTTCTTTCGCCGCCTAACCTTAACTTGTCCGGTTGACTGAGCAATTCGCTGACAATAGCAGGATCGACATATTTATTAAAGGTGCTGCGAATCAGTTCCTTTTCTTGTAAATCGCTCGCCATCACATTAAACGCGGTGGCTAACTGTCCAACTTCGTCGGAATTTTGATAATCGATACGATGCCGGTAATTGCCGTGTTTTATTTCCAAAGTTCCTTTGGTGATTAAGCGTAGCGGACGGGTGATTCGCTGCGAAATCAGCATAAATAATAACGCGCCGAGTAATAAAATACCGCCGCCTATCAGTAAAACCTGCTGTTGCAACTGTTTGAAAGTGTGCAATGCTTGATCTAAGTTAGCGCTAAGGATGTAGCCCGCCTGCTGATTTTGCGGATCGAACAATACTCGCTTGGCGATGTAACGTTCATTGTTCCAGCTAAACATACCGTTTTGTCGGATATTCAATTGATGGCTTAAGATGCCGGCAGCCGTTTCCGGGCTGGTATTTTTAGCGACAACTTGGTTGCTATTGAAAAACACTGCTTGAAGTGCATTGTTTTTATTTAATAATTTAGCCATCCAAGCATCGTTTATTTGGTTGCAAACCAGTATTAAGCCAACCGCATAATCATCGTTCAGGTTCTCTTTTAACGGGATAAAATGGCTGCTATATAAGCCTTCATTTAAGCTGATTATTTTTGACGACATCAAAGCCGAATCCAGGCTGTTTTTAACATCAAAGCTTGAAAAGTTATTTTCCAACGCCAGTTTATTGCGGTCGTTTTTCAAATAAACAGCTCTGACGGCCGGTTCGTCATCCAGCATAAAAACAAAATCCGCTTCTGTATCTTTGCCGATTTCTTCAACAAACGGATAAAAATTATCTTTTATTTTTGCCAGAAAGGAACGGAATTTTTGGTCTGCGGTTATAACCTGCGTCAGCGTCTGAATTTGTTTTTGTTCGACTTCTAAATCATGTTGAAACTGAAATTGAGCAGAGTCCAAATCGGCTATAATCCTCTTTATTTCATGGTGCTCCGCTTGCGTATCAATTAGGTATAGAGTCGTGCATAATAGGCCTGTAACTGAAATAAAGAAGGTAATAAATATCTTTTTATTAAGGTTCATTAAAATAAGCTCATGTACTGACTTAACGAGAATAACACCAAGATGAAAAAATTTAGTTTTTATTTTTTACTGACCGGTTTTACTTATTTTTTAGTACTGCGACCTTTAGCGGCCCAATCCATTTCAGGGCATATTGATGCGCCTTCGCAAGTTAAACAGCTTGTTGTTTATTTGCAGGCAGAAAACTCCAATAGACCGAATCAATCTCAACAAACACAGGTGGTATCGCAAAAAGATACAGTGTTTCATTCACCGCTAACCGTCATTGCAGCTGGGGATAAGGTTCAATGGAGCAATGATGAAAGCAAAGAAATCGACCATAATATTTTTTCACTGAGTCCGGTGACAAGTTTTGATTTAGGTTTGGGAGAAAAAGGCTCTAAATTGGAGCAAGCTTTTAAAAATACCGGTATTGTTAATTATTACTGTTCGGTTCATAAGAATATGGAGGGCAAAATAATAATTTTACCTGATCGTCATTTTCAAGTTTTAGAACGGCCCGGAGACTTTTTGATCGACAATCTGCCGGAGGGAAACTGGACTTTAAATGCAGTTGTTTTGCATTTACGCTATAAAGCGGAGCCTATTAAGTTAGCTGTCGGCAAAGCTCCTGTTAAAAACCTGACTTTAAAGATTGTAAAAAAATGAAATATTTATTGTTATTGGTTGTTCCGATGCTTTCCGCCTGTATTGACGGGCCCAAAGTCATAAACGGCAAAGGCGGTGTTTATGGTACGTTATCCGCTGATTCCCATCCTTCATTTAACAAGAAGCTGGAAAATAATCCCGGCTCCAACTGGATATATGCGGAAATGAAATCGGCCGGAGTTAAATATCAAGACGATATGGTTGATTACGCCAAGCTTGATGAATTATATGCCGGTTTGGTTCAAACCAACTTGCCGCCCCGGCAACACCAATTGACAGCTACTGCGGAAGGAATGTCACGAAAGTCTATCGCGTTGGCAACAGGGGATACCCTACAGCTTCAGAACAACACCCATCGAAGCCAAAACTTTTTCGTGGCCGAGTCATCCGGGGCAGGCGGTATCCAAACATTTCCGAGTCTGGCAGCCGGGGCTACTGCAAGCTACAAAATTGACTTGGAAGGCGATTTAGAGCTGTTATCTGAAGATAATGAGGCTCTTAAAACGGCGATATTCTCCAAAAAAAATATGCTGACTCAGCGAGTGTCCAGCGGCGGCAGCTATCAATTCGATAATCTTGATCCGGGCAGCTATCAGTTGATCTTTTGGTATTGGCGTTTAGGTAAAATTAAACAAACTGTTCAAATTCATGCGGAAGAAAACGTTCGTGTAGATAAAATTTTAACGGTTGATAGCGTTATTAATCATTAACCAATTATTTAGCAGTTGGAAAAGCGGAACACGGATTACACGGACTTGACTGATTATCACTGATAAAAATCCGCTTAAGTCCGTCCAAGCCTGTCTAATCAGCGTTATTCGTGTTCCAGTATTAAAGTATCTTAACATTGACCTAAGAGGGAGTTTATGAACAATCGATTATTATGCGCCGCATTATTGTGGCTACCGGTTTTTGCAAGCAGCGCCGCGACTAATGTGTCGGAGCATGTACTTGGCAACGGTTTGAAAGTGCTGGTTAAAGAGGATCACCGCTCTCCGGTTGCGGTGTCCCAAGTCTGGTACAAGGTGGGTTCAAGTTATGAACCGGGCGGCATTACCGGTATTTCCCATATGCTGGAACATATGATGTTTAAAGGGACCGACAAGCATTCGGTCGGCGAGTTTTCGCGGATCATCGCCGAAAACGGCGGCGAGGAAAATGCATTTACCGGTACCGATTACACGGCTTATTTTCAAACCATGGAAGCTTCCAGGTTGGCGGTTAGTTTTGAACTGGAAGCCGACAGAATGCGTAACCTGCATTTATTGCCCGATGAGCTGAAAAAGGAACTGCAAGTGGTGACCGAAGAGCGAAGGATGCGCACTGACGATAATCCGCAGGCAAAAATGCAGGAACATTTTAATGCGATGGCTTATACCAATAGTCCTTATAAAAATCCTGTGATCGGCTGGCCTTCCGATATTGAAAATTATAAGGTTGAAGACCTTCAGGCCTGGTATCAGCGTTGGTATGCGCCTAACAATGCAACCTTAGTTGTAGTGGGCGATGTGCAACCCAAAGCGGTTTTCGCATTGGCGGAAAAATACTTTGCTCCTCTTAAGCCCATGGGCGACAAGCCGGTTGCCCCTACAATGCTAAAGCCGCAGGCCGAAGTTGAACAGTTGGGCGTCCGGAAAATGACGGTTAAATTGCCGGCAAAACTGCCTTATTTGCTGATGGGCTATAAAGTGCCGGTGTTGAAAACAGCGCAAAATGAGTGGGAAGCTTATGCGCTGGAAGTTTTGGCCGGTGTGTTGGACGGAGGCAGCAGCGCCAGGCTGGAGTCGGGATTGGTACGCGGTAAGCAAATAGCCGTTTCTGCGGGGGCAAGTTATAGCTTGCACTCAAGACTGCCGGAACTGCTTACGCTTGAAGCGACACCTGCCGAAGGGAAAACCGTCTGGGACTTGGAATCCGCGTTAAAGGAAGAGATTGCCAAGTTGCAAATGAAACTGATCGATAACGAAGAGTTGCAGCGGATTAAGGCGCAGGTTTTAGCCAAGGACGTTTATGAGAAGGATTCCAATTTTTATCAGGCCATGGAGTTAGGCATGCTGGAGACGGTCGGTCTGGGCTGGAAAAAAGTCGATGAATATGTCGATAAGGTTAATCAAGTTACTGCTGAGCAAGTGCGCGATGTGGCGCGTAAATATTTAATTGAGGATAAATTGAGTGTGGCTTATTTGGAGCCTTTGCCTATCACCGGACACATTACCGAGACTAAGACTGAAAAAGGAGTTAGATAATGCGTATTCGTCTATTAAATTTTATACCCAAAGGGCATAAGTTTCGTTTGAGCAGACAAGCTGCTCAACTCAGCTTTATGTTGGTAGCTTGGTTAGCGGCTTTTTGTAATACAGCACAGGCCGCTGCAAAAATTGAACACTGGCAAACGCCGCAGGGTAGCCGGGTTTATTATGTCCATACCGAAGGTCTGCCGATGGTGGATATACAGGTTGCTTTCGACGCTGGCAGTGCACGCGACGGAAGCCGGTTCGGTTTGTCGGCGTTAACGTCCGCCTTGCTGGATACCGGAGCAGGGCAGTGGAATGCCGATCAAATTGCCCAACGCTTTGAAAGTGTCGGCGCGCAATTCGGTTCCAATATTTCCAACGATATGGCTTCTGTTTCGCTACGCACGTTAACGGATAAGCCGTTATTCGATAAAGCGCTGGAAACCCTGCAAGTCATTTTGGCCCAGCCAAGTTTTAATGAAGCCGATTTCCAGAGGGAAAAAAACCGGACGCTGGCTGGTTTAAAGCAACAGGAAGAATCTCCCGCCGAGTTAGCCGGCATTGCGTTCTATAAAGCCTTGTACGGCGATCATCCTTACGGGCATCCGGCTCCCGGAACTATCGCTACAGTGTCCGATTTTGTGGTGGGAGATCTGCGCGATTTTTATCAGAAATATTATGTGGCCGCTAATGCGATGGTGGTGATTGTGGGCGACTTGCCCCGGCAACAGGCGGAACAAGTCGCCGAAAAGTTGGTAAGCGGTTTGCCGACAGGCCAAAAACCGGAGCCATTGCCGGAAGTGGCTATGCCTGTGAAAGCCGGCATGCAGCATATCGATTTCCCTTCCTCGCAAACTCATGTTCTGGTTGGGGTGCCCGGTACATACCGTAAAGATCCCGATTATTTTACTTTGTATGTCGGCAACCATATTTTGGGCGGAGCTGTTCTGGTATCTAAGCTTTTTGAGGAAATCAGGGAAAAGCGCGGGTTGGCGTATAGTGCGAGCAGCTCTTTGGGGCCTTTGTTCAGAAAAGGACCGTTTGCGATAAGCTTGCAAACCCGTAATGATCAAACCGGGCAAGCGCTGGAGGTTTTGAATAAAACCCTGGCCGATTTTATTGTGCAAGGGCCTACAGAAGCCGAGCTGACTGCCGCCAAGAAGAACATCACCGGCGGTTTTGCTATGCGTTTCGATACCAATAAAGAACTGGCCAGTTACGTGTCCATGATCGGTTTCTATGAAATGCCGCTGGATTATCTGGATACGTTCCAGCAAAACGTCGAGAAGGTGACGATGGCATCGGTAAAAGACGCTTTTAAGCGCCGCATTGATCCTCAGCTAATGCAAACCATCACTGTAGGCGGGAGCGCTAAGAAGAGTGAAAAATAAGCTCAGGATTATCGGCGGGGACTGGCGCAGCCGGCAGTTAAGTTTTGTCGATGCGCCGGGATTAAGGCCCACGCCCGCCAGAGTCAGGGAAACTTTATTCAACTGGTTGCAGTATGAAATTGTCGGCAAGCAGTGTCTGGATTTGTATGCCGGGAGCGGCGCTTTGGGTTTTGAAGCCGCTTCCAGAGGCGCGAAATCGGTCGTCCAGGTGGAAAATAATGCTCAGGCCTGCCGCTGTTTGAAGGACAATGCCGTTGCGCTGTCCGCCGGGCAGATAAAAATCGTGCAAAGCGATGTATTGCGCTATTTGTCGGGAGATGCACAAGCTTTTGATGTGGTGTTTCTCGATCCGCCATTCGGCCTGAATATGGTTGTTCAAACCTGTAGGCTGCTGGAAGAAAACGCTTGGCTGGCCGAACATGCCAAGATTTATGTTGAAACGGAACGGTACTTTGATTTTGCAGGCATGCCCGAAAACTGGCGGCAGCTGAAAAATAAAAGTGCGGGCGAAGTCGGCTATTATTTGTTTGAACGGGTTGAATGATGTTTCTGATTATCTACATGTATTGAAGAGTAGGCTAAAGGCGGCCTTGTTGAAGCTTAGGTTTTTTCGTCTTTTGCCTTGCGCCTAATATTAAATAAGTATTTAAAAGCAGACTCTTGGTATAGAATTGCCGCTTTTTTTGAAACCTACAGACCATGCCAATCACCGCAATTTATCCGGGTACTTTTGACCCCATTACCAATGGGCATTTGGATCTGATTGCCAGAGCGTCCAAGCTTTATCGCAAAGTAGTTGTCGCGGTGGCGGTTAACAGAGGCAAAACCCCGTTATTTTCGTTGGACGAGCGAGTGGCTTTGGCTAAAGCAGTTACCTCGGAATTCCCCAATGTGCTGGTGATCGGCTTTGATAACTTGCTGGTTGAGTGCGCTAAGCAGCAGGGAGCCAATGTGATTTTACGGGGATTGCGCGCGGTATCAGATTTTGAATATGAGTTTCAGCTGGCCGGGATGAACCGGCGTTTGGCCCCGGAGCTGGAAACTGTCTTTCTAACCCCGGCCGAACAATACGAATTTATTTCTTCGAGCATGATCAGGGAAATTGCCCAGCTGAATGGCGACGTGTCCTGTTTTGTTCCTGATCTTGTTCATCAATCTTTAATTAACAAATTTAAACCCGAATAAAGTATGGCCCTGGTTATTGACGAAGATAAATGCGCCCGATGCGGCGTTTGTGAACCCGAATGTCCGAATGAGGCTATTAAACAGACTGAAAACGCTTATGTGATAGATCCGTTATTATGTACCGAATGCAAGGAACGTTACGGCGAGCCATTATGTGAAGCGGTGTGTCCCAACGACGGTATCCACAAAGCCAAAGATAGTTTGTATAAGAAATGTGTAAGTTTTTTTGGCTGAACATTATTGTTCAGCAACGTTGTAGTGTGTAGGAGTATGTATGGCCCTTATTATTAATGAAGAATGTATCAATTGCGACGTATGCGAGCCGGAGTGCCCGAATGGCGCGATTTCCCAAGGTGATGATATTTATGTGATTAATCCTGCATTGTGTACCGAGTGCGTAGGGCATCATGATTTGCCTCAATGCATGGAGGTTTGTCCGGTCGATTGCATAGATAAAGATCCGAAGCATGTTGAGGATAAGGAAAGTTTGTATCAGAAGTATTTGAAATTGATAGGTTAGTTGTTTAGTTCTGCGCTTGAATTAAAAAAAATGGAACGCGGATGAAGCGGATAATTATGATAAACGCAGAGTGTTTAAGAAAAATCTTGCGTCATCCGCGTTTTATTGAATACCTTTCGTTTAAGTCGATATGTAAGGCAATAGCCAATCCAAGCTTTCAGCCGTAGCTCCAACCGGCTTAATTCCGCTCCGCCCCATCCTGCCAATTAATAGCTAAAAATATTGCAATATGGGATGCGCTCATCTTAAGTCGAGATACCTGCGTTTGGGCGCGTTGATCGCGCCTTAACTGGATTTACGTAGCGCGTATTGTTTTATCCTAGAAAAATCATTTGATCCACGAAAAGCACAAAAGACACGAAAGAAATCAATATGTTTCATTGATTTAGTTATTCACCCTTTGGGGCACTACCTGCAATTGGGTATCTATTTGAATTTTTTCGTGCTTTTTGTGTTTTTCGTGGACTAACTGCGTTTTTTTAGGTTTATAGCCAAGTGCCTGCGAAACACTGCTATCTGCTGGTGTGACGCGCTTTTAAAACTTGTGTGCAAAGACGGGTGCAACGCGTGGGAACGAGAAAAAGTCCATTATTTAGTTTGGCAAGTATAAAACTGTCGGAAATTTTTACACTTAACGCTGCTCTATGCAGCTTGTTGGTAATGCAACTTTTTGAAAGTAAATCAAAATTACAAAAATGGCCTGAAAATTGTTAACTCGATGCTAGTCGTAATAAACCAGCTGAGCTACTTGGCGTGCAGCCAGTTTATTTAGCAAACAATACAAGGATCAAGTCCATGAATTATAAAAAAAGCCTGTGGGTCGCAGGCTTGCTGCTTAGTCTCAACGCCATTCCAGCCCAGGCAACGCTGATAGATCGCGGCAACGGCATGATTTACGATTCGGCTCAAAATATCACTTGGCTGCAAGACGCCAACTACGCCAAAACCTCGGGCTACGACAGCGACGGCCTGATGAACTGGAATAACGCCACCGTCTGGGCCGCCGGTCTGGTTTATCAAGGCTATGACGACTGGCGTTTACCGACCATCACAGATACAGGCCCTTCAGGCTGTAACTTTGCCAATAGCGGCACCGACTGCGGCTACAACGTTGACACCAGTTCATCGGAATTGGCTCACTTGTTCTTTATCGATCTAAATAATTTGTCGGGTGTCAATGAAGCTGGATTCTTTCGAGGCGGTAATTCAGGCGTTAACTTTGGCTTGGTCAATAATGGGCCTTTTAGTAATCTGCAAAATTTTAGGTACTGGTTGGATAGCGAGTACGCGCCCAATACTAACTTAGCGTGGTACTTCAATAACAGCTATGGTTTCCAGAGTCCCTTCGGTAAGGGCAATGAGTACTTTGCATGGGCGGTTCGCTCCGGCGATGTCGCCCCGCCTGCCAATATACCTGAGCCGGGCAGTTTGGCTTTGCTAGGCTTAGGCCTGATCGCGCTACGGCGGGCAAAACGGCGCTGAGCATTCGGCGCTTCGGCCCTTTCGGGGAAGACTGCAAGGGCACTTCTTTGGGTTATGGAGACGGTAGCCTTGTACTTCTAGTGCGCAGACTGTCAGCACAGTATGCGGTTTGTGTAGAGTCGCTGTGCACTGTTGCAAGCCGGTAAACAAGCTTTAAACCATGCTGAATGGAGTTTTCAACTCCATTCAGCATGGTTTCATTAGATACCCTTTAGTTTTAAGTTGATATTGACAGCATTAACCAATCCAAGCTTTCAATCGTAGTTCCAACCGGCTTATATTCCGCTCCGACCCATCCCGAATAGTTTGATCTTTCAATAGCTGAAAATATCCGGTCAAAATCAACCTGACCGGTGCCGGGTTGTCCTCTGCCAGGGCAATCGGCAAACTGGATATGACCGATTTTATCAGCATGTTCGGCAATAAACGTTTCGGGTTTTTCACCCATCATCAGCATATGATAAATATCATACTGCATAAAAAGCCCATCGCGGTTAAGCTGATCCAACACTTCGAGCATTTGTGCTCCACTATGCAGGATAAATCCCGGCATGTCGCGAGTGTTGATTGCCTCAAACACGGTTTTAATGCCTGACGGCGAAAACGCCTCGACAACGAAACACAGGTTTTCGTTAAAGGTTTCCAGATATTGCTCCAGGCGGTCGTTATTCAGGCAGCGCCCCGGTAACACGTTGATCGCTTCCGGTTTTAACTGCTCTGCATAGCTAACGGCTTGAGCAACGGCTTCCTTAAACTGATCGCGCTTTTCAGGCACGCAAGCCAGCCCTTCGCCGCCTTGCAATAAATCGGCAGCGGGTACATTGAACAAAACCAATTTTAAGCCGTATTCGTCCAGTTTGTCTTTTATGGCGGTTGCGCTTAAGTCGTAAGGAAACTGGATCTCGACGGCGTTAAACCCCGCTTGCTTGGCGGCCTTGAAACGATCGATCAGCTCTACTTCGGTAAATAACAGGCTCAGGTTGGCGGTAAAGTTAAGCATCGGTTTTAGTGTAGAGTTTGATTAACGTGGAGGGATCTTGTTCAAGGTAACCGTGGCTGCCGTGCAGTTGCATCAACTGCGAGGCCAGGGCAGACATCGGCACGGCAGTACCCTGCTTGGCGGATAAATCGACCGCCATGTTTAAATCTTTCAACAGGGTTTTAACCCGCCACTTGATCGGTTCAAAGGTGTCTGCCGCTATTTCGGGGCCGACGATTTGCAAGGGTTTGGAATCTGCAAAGCCCCCGCTCAACGCTACCGGTATTTGTTTAGCATCAACGCCGGCTTGCTTTGCCAACGCCATCATTTCGGCGATAACCAATACGTTGCAACTGACTATCATCTGATTGCAGATCTTGGTGATCTGGCCGCTGCCGACTTCGCCCATGTGGGTTAATTGTTTATAAAGCGGCGCGAGAACCAGCCGGGCGATTTCGATGTTTTCCGTAGCACCTCCCGCCATAATCGCCAGATTGCCTTGTTCCGCACCGGCAACGCCGCCGGAAACCGGTGCATCGACCCAGCCCATGGCGCATTGTTCATGCAGCAGTACTGCCAATTGCCGAGTGTTTTCCGGATGGATGCTGGATAAATCAATCAGCAGCTTACCTGCTGTATCGCTGGCTACAATGTCATTGCGTACCACCGATTCTACAACCGCGGTATCGGCCAGGCACAGGATAATCACTTCGGAGGCTCGGACTAATTCGGCGATTGAGTTACAGGGTTTTGCGCCCGCATCAATGACCGGTTGGAGCTTTTCAGGGCTGCGGTTCCAGACATTGACGCTAAAGCCTGCATCAAGCAAACGCAAGGTCATCGGCTTGCCCATCAAGCCGATGCCGATGAAGCCGAGAATTGGTTTTGTACGGGGCATAATCCTTATCCTAGAAAAAATTATCTCGTCCACGAAAGACACGAAAAGCACGAAAGTTCGACAACAAGATTTTCGTGCTTTTCGTGGACTAACTGGAGTTTAAAGGTTATCAGTTAATCGAGGCAGCCGCGCCGAACTTCGGAGGACGATTCTACGGTATAATGCGACTTTATACCTTCATATAATACAAATCCTTGCCGCATTTAACTGGCAAGTTTAATCGAGAGGAAGTTAGCGTGGCAAAGGCTAGTGATTTAAAAAGGGGCATGGTGGTTGAAATAAACGGTGTACCGCATGCGGTTAAGCAGGTCGATGCTAAAAGCCCATCGTCCCGCGGCGCATCAACTTTGTACAAAATCCGTTTTACCAATCTTAAAACCGGTCAAAAACTGGATGAGTCTTTAAAAGGCGATGATTTTTTCAAGGATGCCGATTTGGTGCGGGCTAAAGTGCAATTTTCTTACGTAGACGGGGATAATTATATTTTCATGGATATGGAAGATTACACTCAATACAGCTTGAGCAGCGATGATTTGGAAGATCAAATCGATTATCTGATCGAAGGCCTTGAAGGCATCGTGGCTTTGTTGGTGGATGATGCGATATTGGGCATTGAGCTGCCAAGTTCGGTGATATTGCCGATAGTAGAAACAGCTCCTGCTATTAAAGGGGCGACCGCGTCAGGGCGTACCAAAACGGCCAGGGTGACCACCGGGCTGGAGGTTCAGGTGCCGGAATACCTGGAGCCTGAGGAATTGATTAAGATCAATACCGAAACGGGGAAATTCATGTCACGCGCTTGAGTCATGACTAATCGTTTAACCGTTGCCCAAGGCGAATTTGAACTAAACCGCTTGCCGAAACGGCCGCGTGAATTGCTGCTCGCTTGGGATGCAGCGGATGAATATCTGCTTAATACGCTTGCTGATGCTTCGGCTACGCTCAGCACAAGTAATGCGCTCAGCACAAGTAATTTGCGGGTTTTGATTTTGAATGACAGTTTCGGCGCATTGGCTGTCGCGCTAAGCGAGTTCCGGCCTTATGCGGTATCGGATTCCTATCTGTCGCAACAGGCGACACGACTCAACCTCGCGGCAAATAACATGCCTCCGCATAACGTCATCTTGAAAAATAGCCTTGATCCGCTGGAGGGGGTGTTTGACCTAGTGCTGATTAAGGTACCGAAGACACTGGCGTTATTGGAAGACGAGTTGATACGCTTGCGTCCGCACTTGACACCTACAACTCAAGTCATCGTAGCGGGCATGATCAAAACCCTGCCGTCCTCGGTTTGGAAGCTGCTGGAACGATTGGTCGGGCCGACTACGACCTCATTGGCAAAAAAAAAGGCGCGGCTGATTTTTGCATCCGTCGATGCCGAGCTGATTATTCCGCCAAGTCCTTATCCTGTTATTTACCGGCTTGAAAACACCGAGTACCTGATTAGCAATCACGCCAATGTATTTTCGCGCGACAGCCTTGATATAGGGACGCGCTTTTTCCTCCAGCATCTCCCGTTCCGGCAGGATGCCTGCGACATTATCGACTTGGGGTGCGGTAACGGCTTGGTCGGTTTAATTGCGGCTGAACGCAGCCCGGTTGCAACTGTACATTTTATTGATGAGTCTTTTATGGCGGTTGCATCGGCCAAAGACAATTTCTATCGCGCATTTGGTGAGCAGCGCAAAGCGATTTTTTGGGTTGGCGATGGCTTGGTCGAGGTTAAATCGGAGTCGGCCGACCTGATTCTATGCAATCCGCCGTTTCACCAGCAAAATACGGTAGGCGATCAGATTGCCGTCAGCCTGTTTAAACAGTCGCAAAGAGTATTGCGCAAGGGCGGCGAGCTATGGGTGATCGGTAATCGGCACCTGGATTATCATGTCTATCTTAACCGCCTTTTTGGTAGGCATGCGGTAGTCGCATCCAACTCGAAATTCGTTATTGCGAAAGCTGTATTGGCCGGTTGACTTAAAATTCAGGCAAAAAAAACTCCCGGTGCGTAAGCTTCGGGAGCGAGAAGTCAAACAGGAGAGATACTGTTTGAGGTAGGATACCAAGAGGCGGGTAAAAACTTAGCTATGCAATCTGTGACTCAGGACTATATTGGTAAATACAGCAGCGGTTGCAAACATAATGGTTGAAACAATGAATTCACCGGAAATAAAACCCAAAATACCAACGATAAACATCAGCCCTATTAGAATATCTCTTTGAAAGTCAGTCATTTTAAAGCTCCTTTGCTATTTTTCTGGAAAGAATTAATCAGCGTTGAATATACTATACCGACGCACTTATTAGTTGACAATATCAGTAATTATTGATTAATAGTTTCCTATATGTAGATAATTGGTTTTAGATATTGGTCTTAGATCACAGAAAATTTAGCCCAGATGTTTAAATCAATGGAGTGCTAGACTGAGTGCTGAGTATTCCTGCGTGGTTTTCAGCAAATTTTTAAATTCTTTGCCTTGTAGTCGTGGGCTTTGGATAATGGTTGTTATGAATTCATGTTTTCAGTTGAAAACAACTGAAATTATTTAATAAAGCTTTGCTATGACAAAGCGCGAGACGAGGATATGCAGAAAAAAGAATACCAATTAAAGCCGGGAAGTCCTTATCCTTCCGGCTCCAGGGCCAAATCCAAGGGTGTTAACTTTTCCATTTTCAGCCGTTATGCGACGCATGTGGAGCTTTTGCTCTTTAACACGCCGGATTGCATTGAACCCTTTCAAACCATAGTTTTACAAGAAGATATTAATCGCACTTTTTTTTCCTGGCACGTTTATGTGAGCGCGTTGCCGGTCGGCACTTGGTATGCTTGGCGTATGGACGGGCCTACTCAAGTCCGTGAAGCGGGTTTGCATTTTGATAAGGACAAACAGCTGATTGACCCCTGGGCACGCGCGGTCAGCCATAAACGCTGGAGCCGGAAGATGGCATGCCTGCCGGGTGACAATAAGCTGACTTCGATGCGTTGCGTTGTCGTTGATGACCGTTACGATTGGGAAGGCGATGTGCCGCTACGCATTCGCAGCGAAAAAGCCATTGTTTACGAATTGCATGTAGGCGGATTTACGCGGCATCCTTCGTCAAAAGTGGCTAATCCGGGTACGTTTGCCGGACTCATTGAAAAAATCCCTTACCTGCAAAAACTCGGCATTACCCATGTCGAACTATTGCCGGTAATGGCTTTCGATGAGCAGGATGTTCCCAGCTACACCTCTGAGATGGGGCTGAAAAACTACTGGGGTTACAGTACCCACAGTTTTTTCAGTCCCCATCCGGGTTACTGCGTTACTCCTGAGCAGGGAACGCATGTACATGAATTTCGCGATCTGGTTAAAGCGCTGCATCGGGCAGGTATCGGTGTCATCATGGATGTCGTGTTTAACCATACCGCAGAGGCCGGGGCGGATGGGCCGATTATTAATTTCAGGGGCATAGGCGATGATATTTTTTATCATCATGACAAATTTAATAAAAGCATTCTTCACGACTACACCGGCTGCGGCAACACAGTAAACGCCAATCACCCCTTGGTGTCCAACTTCATTATCAGTTGCCTGGAATATTGGGTCAGGGAGATGCATGTCGATGGTTTCCGCTTTGATCTTGCCAGCGCATTAGCACGAGGGGAGGGCGGCGAAGTGTTGCAAGATCCGCCTTTGCTCTGGGGAATAGAATTGTCTGAGCAGCTGGCAAAAACCAAACTGATTGCCGAGGCTTGGGATGCGGCAGGGCTGTACCAGGTCGGCAGTTTCCCCGGCTATCGCTGGGCCGAATGGAACGGCAGATACCGGGATGTTATCCGCCGATTTGTGCGTGGTGATAAAGGCTTGGTCAGCGAGCTTGCAACCCGTCTCTGCGGCAGCAACGATCTATATGAACATAAAGGCCGATTGCCTATTAACAGCATTAATTTCGTAACTTGTCATGACGGCTTTACCCTGTATGACCTGTTCAGTTACAACGAAAAACATAACTATGCTAACGGAGAATATAATCAGGACGGCTGCAATAATAATTTAAGTTTCAATTGCGGCATCGAAGGAGAAACCAAAGATGCGAGCATTTTAGGGTTACGCAGAAAACAGGTGAAAAATGTTTTCGCCATGCTGCTGCTCAGCCATGGCGTTCCTATGCTATTGGCGGGAGACGAATTATTAAACAGCCAGCGCGGGAATAATAACTGTTATTGCCAGGATAACGAATTGTCCTGGATAGACTGGAATATGACTGAGCAAAATGCCGATATGCTGCGCTTTGTTCAGCTGATGATAGCGTTGCGAAAAAGACATCCATCGATCATGAGGCGGCGCTTTTTGACCGGAAAACCGGTTAACGGCAGGGGAATAGCTGAAATTCAATGGCATGGCACTGAACTCAATAAGCCGTTATGGAATGATCCTGAGGCCAAAGTTCTGGTTTTTACCCAGGCCGGGGTTGAAAATGGCGAGCCCGATCTGCATGTTGCAATGAGCATGTCGGATCAACAAGTCATCATTGAACTGCCGGTTATTCCCGGCCGTGCATGGTGCTTGGCTTTGGACACGTCATTGAAATCGCCGCAGGATATCGTATTTCCGCAAGATCAAAAGCCGTTATTCGAAAATGTTTATGCGGTAAATAGTAAGACTGTCGTAGTTTTTGAGAATGTGGTTTGTTGAATAGTGTGTTTGTATAAGCGCAATTAACAACTACATGAAAAACATGGAGGCAGTTATGTTTATGCAGTTATTAACTTAAGCGGGTATCTGCAATATGTGGTACAACATAATTCGGCTGATTCTACCTGCTATGGCGGCCGGAAGCAGAATGGTTATTGCATCGATTTTTGATTTAGAAGATCATTGGGTAAACACAACAACCGGATAATACTATGGCGATAAACACTAACAGACCCACGTCCCCGCACCTGCAAGTCTACAGATTGCCTTTAACAGGCATTATTTCCATCACCCACCGCATGACCGGCGTTATGCTTTCAGCCGGTTTGATCTTATTTGTTTACGTTATTTCGGCACTGGCGGGCGGTGCGGAGTCATACGACACCATGCAAACAATCATGAACCAATGGCTATTCAAACTGGTGGGTTGGGGATTTATCTATGCGCTGTTTTTTCACCTGTGCCATGGCGTTCGTCATTTAATTTGGGATACAGGCAGCAGCTTTGAACTTGAAACGCTGAATCGGTACGCCATGATTGAGCTGGCGTCTTCGTTAATATTGACTTTGATGACTTTCGTATGGGGGCATTATGGACTATAGAACGCCTTTATCCAGGGCCAAGGGCTTGGGTTCTGCAAAAAACGGAACGGATCACTGGTGGATGCAGCGCATCACTGCCGTAACGCTGATTCCGCTATCTTTTTGGCTAATCAAGTTTCTGGGCTTGAGCTTGACGGCTCCTTATCAACAAACCGTAGATTGGCTGGTATCGCCGGTTAACAGTATCTGCATCGTGGCCTGGATCATCGCCGCTTTCTATCACGCAGCGTTGGGTTTGCAAGTGGTGATTGAAGATTATATCGCTGCCGAAGGCCCCAAAATTATTTCAATCTGGGCCGTCAATCTGGCTTTCTTGTTTTTGGCGATTGCGGCTTTACTGGCCGTGTTTCGTATCGTATCGATAGGGTGATTCATGGCCGCAGACTATAAAATTATTGAGCATGCTTACGACGTGGTGGTAGTTGGCGCGGGCGGCGCAGGTCTTCGTGCTACTTTAGGTATGGCGGAAAAAGGCCTGAAAACCGCCTGCATCACCAAAGTCTTTCCAACCCGCAGCCATACCGTTGCCGCGCAAGGCGGTATCAGCGCGGCGTTGGGCAATATGGGCGAAGACGACTGGCGCTTTCATATGTACGACACCGTCAAAGGCTCCGACTGGCTCGGTGACCAGGATGCGATTGAATATATGTGCCGCGAAGCCATCCCCGCCGTAATCGAGCTGGAGCATTACGGCGTGCCGTTTTCAAGAACGGCCGACGGCAAAATCTACCAGCGCGCGTTCGGCGGCATGACCACGCATTACGGCACAGGCTTGGCGCAACGCACTTGCGCAGCGGCCGACAAGACCGGCCATGCCATTTTGCATACCTTGTATCAGCAGTCGTTAAAACATCGGGCTGAATTTTTTATTGAATATATCGCGCTGGATTTAATTATGGAAGGCGGCGAATGCCGCGGCATTCTGGCTTGGTGTCTGGATGACGGTTCATTGCATTTATTTAAATCCCAGATGACCGTATTGGCGACCGGCGGCTACGGGCGTACGTTTTTTTCCTGCACCTCGGCGCATACCGTGACCGGCGACGGCAACGCGATGGCGTTGCGCGCCGGTTTGCCGTTACAGGATATGGAGTTCATACAGTTTCACCCGACCGGCATCTACGGCGCAGGCTGTTTGATTACCGAAGGCGTTAGAGGCGAGGGCGGTTACCTGACCAACTCCGAAGGCGAGCGCTTCATGGAACGCTATGCGCCGTCCGCTAAAGACTTGGCTTCTCGCGATGTCGTCAGCCGGGCGATGACCATTGAAATTGAAGAAGGCCGGGGCGTCGGGCCGCTGAAAGATCACATTTATCTGCATATCGAACATCTCGATCCGGCCATTATTCACGAGCGCTTGCCGGGCATATCGGAAACCTCCAAAATTTTTGCCAATGTCGACGTGACCAAGCAGCCGATTCCGGTTTTGCCGACCGTGCATTACAACATGGGTGGCATTCCAACCAATTACAAAGCCGAAGTCGTGACCTTGAAAGACGGCGACCCCGATGCGGTCGTGCCGGGCCTGATGGCAATTGGCGAAGCGGCCTGTGTGTCCGTGCATGGCGCGAACCGCTTGGGCTCAAACTCGCTGCTTGATCTGGTGGTGTTCGGCCGCTCCGCCGCGATACGCTGCGCCGAACTGATCAAACCCGGATCAAGGCAAAAACCGTTGGCGAGCAATGCTTGCGACAAAGCTATCGCCCGTTTCGATAAAATCCGTAATGCGAACGGCAGCCGCAGCACCGCCGATATTCGCCTGGACATGCAAAAAGTTATGCAAAGCAAAGCAGCGGTGTTCAGGACCGGCTCGACACTGGCCGAAGGCATTCAGCAAATGGACGAAGTCAGAAAAACCTTTGCTGATGTCAAAGTGACCGACAAGTCGTTAATCTGGAATACCGATCTGGTTGAAACGCTGGAGCTGGATAACCTGCTGAGTCAAGCTACCGTCGCGATCAGCGCGGCAGCGAACCGCACCGAGAGCCGGGGCGGCCATGCACGGGAAGATTACCCGAACCGTGACGACGAAAACTGGTTGAAGCATACTCTGACCTGGTTGACCGACGATCAAGTTAAAATCGATTACCGGCCGGTACACATGTACACATTAACCGATGACGTCGACGTAATTCCACCGAAAGAGAGGGTGTACTAATGGCTGAATTTACCCTGCCTAAAAACTCGGTTTTAATCGAAGGCAAAACCTTTAAAGCGCCTGCCGGAGCAATCAATATCCGCCGTTTTGAAGTGTATCGTTGGGACCCAGAGTCTGGCGAAAACCCACGCATCGATGCGTTCGAGCTGGATATGGACAACTGCGGCCCGATGGTGCTGGACGCGATCCTGAAAATCAAGAACGAGATCGACAGTACTTTAACCTTCCGGCGTTCCTGCCGCGAAGGCGTGTGCGGTTCCTGCGCGATGAACATCAACGGCAGGAACAGCTTGGCCTGCACCAAAGCCATCGATTCCTATTCCGGCACTATCAAAATCTACCCGTTACCGCATATGGATGTCGTTAAAGATTTGGTGCCGGATACAACTCATTTCTTTGCCCAGTACGCCTCGATTAAACCCTGGATAGAAACCCAAACCCCGCCGCCTGCCGATTCCGAGCGTCTGCAAAGCAAGGAAGACCGGGAAAAGCTGGATGGTTTATACGACTGCATCCTGTGCGCCTGTTGCTCGACCAGTTGCCCCAGTTACTGGTGGAACAGCGAGCGTTACCTAGGCCCTGCGGTGCTGCTGCAAGCCTACCGCTGGCTGGTCGACAGTCGCGACGAAAACACCGGTGAACGGCTGGACGAACTGGAAGACCCGTTTAAGTTGTACCGTTGTCATACAATCATGAATTGCACCGATACTTGTCCCAAGAACTTGAATCCGGCCAAGGCGATTGCCGAAACCAAGAAACTGTTGGTGCAGAGAAAACTGGGTTGATGGACGAGCTGGCTCGATTAAAGTGGCAATGTCGGCGAGGGACTAAGGAGCTGGATTTTCTGTTGAACCGGTATTTGGAAACGGGGTATTTGGTGGCGGATCAGGAGGAGATGGCTTTGTTTGTTGAGTTGTTGGGGATGGAGGATGATGTGTTGGCCGGGGTTTTGATGGGGGATTTGGAAGTGGAGGAAATGGGGGGGGTGGTTGAGAAAATACGGGTTTTTGCATATGGCGGTAGCTAGGGTTTAGGGTTAGTCTTGCGTGGCATGGATATTTATGTGATTGATTGCTTATATTTTTGATGATGCTTCCTGTATTTATTTTAGGACGTACTAAATTTACACAACTGAATGAAACAACAATGATTCTTTGTTTTTATAAAATTTTAGACAAACAAATGATGCAATGTTTTGCGTCTATTAGGATGTCTAATATTAGTTAGCCGGCTTGGCCCGTGCCGGGGGCAAGCCTAAGGAGACAAGAGAAAACCGAAATCGCTTTAGCTAGAGGAGAATCCCATGACCAAAGTCAACAAGTGGATGATCGACCCCGAGGATGCCGTCATGCTTCTGATCGACCATCAGAGCGGACTATTCCAGCTAGTAAAGGACATAGACCTTCCCGTCCTTCGCTCGAATGTTACCGCACTCGCCAAAGTGGCCTGTCTCGCCAAGATCCCGACATTCACTACGGCCTCGGTCCCCGACGGCCCGAACGGCCCGCTTATCCCCGAGATCCACCAATATAACCCCGAAGCGGTCTACATCCCACGCACGGGCCAGATCAACGCCTGGGATAACCCGGCGTGGGTAGAGGCGATCGAGAAAACCAAGCGCAAGACGCTCCTCATAGCCGGTACTCTAACGAGCGTTTGCATGGCGTTCCCCGCGCTGAGCACTGTCGTCGCCGGGTACAAGGTCTTCTGCATCGTCGATGCCTCGGGCAACTGGTCCAAGATGGCGACCGACATCACGCTAGCTCGCGTTGTTCAGGCCGGTGCCATGCCGATTGACACATTAGCTGTCCTGGCCGAACTCCAGAGCACGTGGAACCGTCCCGATGCGATGGAATTCGCGGTGATTTCTGCCGACCATATTATCCCCGGCTATCATGCATTAATGGAAAGCTACGACAAGGCACAGAGCGTGCAAAAAGTCGGGCGGGAGACCAAGTTGGATCTCCTAGAAGCCGCCCAAGCCAAGAAGTAATCCATGCTTCCGAAAGGATCGTTGGCTAACCAAGCGCTGGAGGAGGGACGCCGCAAAAAGCGCGGCGCCTCTCAGCTTGGTGCGTTAGACTACACCATCAACTTCAAGGAGGCCTAGAATGATCGGTACATTCTCACCCACTAACAGTGTCCTCTTGCTCATCGACCATCAACTGGGGACGATGAAGCTCATTAGGAACATCCCCCTTGATGTAGTGAAACGAAACACGCTGGCTCTTGCCAAAACAGCCAAGATTTTGAACATTCCTGTCGTCCTCACGAGTTCGCAGGAGCAGAACGTTCAGGGACCATTGCTTCCAGAACTCGAGCAAATTCTTCCTGAGGCGTTTGCTGCCAGGGTTCAGCGAGCCGGGATTGTCAACGCTTGGAACGATGCGAACTTCAAGAAGGCCGTCGAAGCGACAGGTCGAAGGAATCTCATAATGGCCGGGGTGACCACCGATGTGTGTTTGGTGTATCCGGCAATTAGCGCCTGTCGCGATGGCTACCAGGTGCAGGCAGTTATGGATGCATCAGGGTCGCCTTACGAACTCTCTGAAGATATGTCGCGGCGACGCATGGAGCGCGAGGGAGTGGTGCTTACCGCAACAAACACGCTTATGGCCGAACTTGCTCAGGACTGGAGTCGGCCAGAAGGCGGCCAATTGCTTGCCATACTGTTTCAAGACGTACTCCCACCAATCGCCTAACGAAGGCATGGAGCCTATGCCCTCCAGCCAGCAAGTAGCCTGGATGAAGCGTAGCGGAATCCGGGGCTTCGGAGCTACGATCTGTATTTATTTTAGGATTTACACAACTGAATGAAACAACAATGATTTTTTGTTTTTATAAAATTTTAGACAAACAAGTGTTGCAATGTTTTGCGTTTATTAGGATGTCTAATATTAGTTAAGGGATAGGAAAATATGAGAGCCATATTGGTTCTAGTGTTCATGTGCATTAGTGGGTGCGAGCAAACAAAGGAAATTTCCCATGGCACTTATGGTCCATTTGCTATCGGAGACAATAAGGTCATCACTCTCGAAAAGGTAATTGCTCTCGAAAAGACTGAAGCGATTAGAAACATGCTGTTTATAGAGCCCATCCCTTCCCGCGAAGTTTACTTGGACGGGCCAACAGAAGAGTCAATCCATGCCGTAGATGAAAATAATGGCATCCTTGTCTGGCTTGACCATTATCCATGGCCATTAAGAATAGAGTTAAAAGACAATGTAGTGGTCAATACATGGGGAGCCAGCGAGAAATGCATGGCGTCCCAACCAAGCATGAATATTGCCTGTTCAGAAATCAAAAGGTTGGCAAACAAAATAATTATCGGATCGTCCCGAAATGATATTTACAAAACAATAACTTCATTTGATACCGAGCTTTCAAAGCAAATAGGCAACTTCGTTGTAGGGCTCCAGGAGTTTCGTACGGGTGGGAATAAATCAGAGACTGGCTATACAAATCTTATCCTCGCAAATGATGCTTGGCAGTTCAATGGCCTCAAGCAACTATCCAGGTTCAAGAACCCCTTTTATTCCAGAGTAACTCTTTATTTTGATAAAAGTCATCTATCAAAGATAAGGCATTGGTCAGCGCCGTATGAAATGCCATAAGCCGGGTAGGGGGCGCATCGCGCCCCATTTCGGAGTTCAATCGTACTGGGAGTTTTGATTTCCAAAATAGCTTGTCTGTTGAAATGTTTAAAATAACCGCCCCATTTACTACATCGGTTATGCTGTATAACTACATTGGGTGGGTTGAATTATGTCGAATTACCGGCGGTGTTACGTTCCTGGCGGCTCTTATTTTTTCACTGTGGTGACTGAACGGCGGGCGAAAATTTTGGGGAACGATCTTGCCAGGGATTTATTACGGGCGGCTTTTCAGGATTGCTTTCAACGCTGGCCGCCGTTTCGCGTGGATGCCGCCTATCCCAAACGCTGGGGCGCGATTAAAAAACATTTCACTCAATCCTGGATCTCTCTGGGTGGCGCGGAAAAAACCGCTCGTCATCCCGTATCGCTCATCATCGGCGAAGGTGTCTGGCAACGTTACTACGCAGAGCATGCTTTACGCGATGAACGAGATTACCAACGGCATTTCGATTATATCCATTACAATCCGGTAAAACATGGCTTGGTGAAAAGCCCCCGCGATTGGCCTTATTCAACTTTTCACCGCTGGGTAAAACGTGGCGTGTATAATTCTGACTGGGGATGTTCACTAGAAGAACCGCTAGATTTTTCGGATATAATTTCGATCGCAAATGAATAAGAAGCAAGCCATGTAGGTCAGGTTACCAAGCGGGACGGGGCTTGTAACCCATACGCATCAAGCTAAGCAAAAAGTCAGTATATCCAATCGATAAAATGCAAACTTGTGATCAATAAACCATGAAGAACATGGAGTTCATAAAGAAGAACGAGGGTAAAAACTTCATGAACTTCATGTTCTTCATGGTTGTATGTCTTAGCTTGATGCGTATGGCTTATAACCCCGTCCGACTGTTAGAATGATTTTAATTAAGTTAATAGACATCCTAATGATGCAATGGCTAGAATTTTAGGATGTCTAATATTATTAGGTAGTTTTACTTATTCACCATAAAACCAAAAAGGAATATCATTAATCTATATAAAATCCGCTTCAGCCTGGAGGTTAGCCATGAAAGGAGATCGATTAATGAACCATCTGACCTTCAGACGCATCTCAGTCAAGAAACCGATGCCAAGATCAGGCTTAAATTAGCCTTCTTGCAATGCTTTGCTCAATTAAAGTCCGACCTGGAACCATTGTGTCAGGCGTTTGGTATTGCCACTTCAACCAGCTATTGGTGGATACGTAAGTGGATAAGTCGGGCTATAAAGGGCTTCAGGAAAGCATGGGTGGAAATGCCGGTCGCCCTCCACAGTTGGACGATGTCGATCTGGGTTATTTATCGCTTGAAGGACATAGCCGCCAAGCGTTCTTGTCTAACTCCAAGCAAGAGTCAATCCAAGCTTTTCTGGAACGGATTAAAGCGGCAAATGCAGAATATCAGGCTATTGTTGTGAACTGGGACAACTCTATCAGCCCAATGTTAAGGTTGCGGCGGCAAAGCTTGGCGTTTATCTGGTGTACTTGCCTTGCCTAACTATGTCTTGCTTCTTAATCAATATTTTGAAGAAATCCTGTAACAAAGAGGTGTTAAAGTGAATAGCGCTACGTTGAATCGTTGGGTTATTCGTCTTTCCTATTCTCCCGATCTCAATCTGGAAGAATATCTCTGGAAAAGCATGAAGCGAGCATTATCGAAAGATTTCATCAAGACTATCGATGAGATGAAAGCTACCGTTAACAAGGTGTGGAATGAGTTATTTGATGGTTTAGGCTTTGCCAAACATTGGATCGAGGCGTTTCTGGTGGGGGGCTTTTTATAGTAAATTATGCACTTAACTATAAATGGCTAGATGGAAATTTAAAAGGGATGAAGAAGTTAAAGGCAATGTGTTATCTGATAAACTAACTTCAGAGAAAATAGATGTTAAAAATAAATTTTTTATATCAACCGATGCATCAATTTTTAATATTTGAGCTTTCAGGATTTAAGTACTATGGATAAAGATCAAGTTTTTAAAGAAGCAATCCAAAAGACTGCTGATTTTAAATTCGGCACTGCGGTTGCCAGTGTATTTGATGATATGGTGAACAGGTCAGTGCCTTTTTACGGAGAAATGCAGCGCATGATCGCGGAACAAGCTGCTGACTATGCCAAGTCAGGCACTGATGTTTATGACTTGGGTTGCGCCACTGGAACTACTTTAATTGGCATGAATACCTCAATAAACGAAGACATCCGTTTTATTGGTATAGATGATTCACCCGAAATGTTGGTTAAATGTCAAACCAAGCTAGAAGAAGCTGGTTTTAAACGCCCTTTCGAATTACGAGTTGCAGACTTAAATCAAAATGTCGATATTTCCAACGCTTCGGTCGCGATTTTATGTCTAACGTTACAATTTGTCCGCCCCATAAACAGAGCAAAGTTATTGAAATGCATCTTTGATGGTTTACACAGAGGCGGCGTTTTAATTCTTGTGGAAAAAATATTAGCGGAAGACGGCGTTTTTAACCGCGATTTTATTAAATATTATTACAACCATAAGCGACGTAATAATTATAGTGAAATGGAAATATCGCAAAAACGTGAAGCTTTGGAAAATATTCTTATCCCTTATAAATCCACTGAAAATATCACTTTATTGCTTGATACCGGTTTTGCGCATTGCGAAGTATTTTTCAAATGGTACAACTTTGTCGGACTTATTGCGGTCAAGAAACCATGATGATTCAAATAGGAAATTTCTTTTTTAAATATCGAAACTGGGTATTTATACCTCTGTATTTAGCGCTATTTATGCCATCACCTGAGATATTAGCCGCTGAACAGCGTTATTGGGTGATGTGGATAGGTTTGTTTATCACCATTTTAGGTCAGGTAATTCGGTGCGCAACTATCGGTTTGGCATACATCGAACGTGGCGGTAAAGATAAAAAGGTTTATGCTTCTCAATTGGTTACAGAGGGCATTTTCAACCACTGCCGTAATCCATTATACGTAGGCAATATCCTCAAAATAGCAGGCATCGGAATATTATCTAATTCATTGCTCTATATTGCGCTTTTTATACCGGGTTTTTTGTTTATATACCAAACGATAGTATTAGCTGAAGAAAACTTTTTGCGCAGTAAATTCGGCCATGAATTCGATGCTTATTGTCAACGAACCAATCGTTGGAGTCTCAGGTTTTCCGGTCTAGTTGCGACCTTTAACAACATGAGCTTTAGGTGGCAGCGCCCTGTGGTTAAGGAAAACTCATCTATCTATGTCTGGTTAATCGGTATTGTCTTGATCTTGTTATTTAAATATCCCGAACTCATTGATAATAATGCACAACTTCGCGACCAATTATTAGTAGTTTTATTACCGTTACTGACTGCCATTTATTTGGGGATCCGCTATCTCAAAAAATCGGGTACTTTACAAGGCTTGTAACCTTCTCCCTTAAACTCTATTTGCTCGGTTTCCGGAATTCAGCTCGCCAGCTACGCGTCGGTACGGCATGGCGTTTCCTTTTTTAATTGGAGGACTGTAATAATTGTATCAAGAAGCACTAAAAAGAGCCGGGTTATGCATTCTCATGACCATTCAGGCAATTCGGCAAACATTAAACGTGAGCCATGTTAGTCGGGCTAGCTTATTGAGAGCATAGCGAGATAACGCGACCCGACATATCGAAGCCTACTGGTCATTCAAAGAATTGAGGACGTCATTATGAGTTTGAGAATTTTTGCACCATCCAAATTATTGGCTCCCTACGTTACGGCCATTTGGGATTATGAAGACTTAACGGGTAGCGATAATTCAGCGCTTTCAATCTTGCCGGACACCGCAACGTATTTATGTTTTTTGTATGTCGATTTGCTCCAGACCACCCACAAAGACGCTATTTATACCACTCGTAGCGGACTCGCCGGTTTCCAAAGTTATCGAAGCGACCTGGGAGGTATAGGAAAGGTATCGGGCGTTTCCGCACGGCTTACGCCTTGGGGATTAAATGTATTTCGTAGCGGTATAGCCAGAGATTGTGCCGAAAGACGAGTGGATTGCAGGGATATTTTCCCTCGGTATGCGATAGAAAAAATCGAAGATAGCTTGTCGCAAAAGAGAACAGCACAAGAGCGTGTTCAATGCGTAGAGAATTTTTTACTTGCGATATTGAACCGGGACAATGAGGATTTGCTGATTCAAAAAGCTTGCAGGGAGTTAAGCAGTTCTAACGGAAATTATCCTATTGGGATGCTCGCTCGAAATCTCGGTTTAACCGAACGTACCCTGGAACGGCGTTTTCTGGCTCATGTTGGCGCTACGCCCAAAAAATATGCTCGCGTAGTACGTTTGCGGAACGCTATTTTCCAACGTAAAACGCTGTCAACTTGGGCGGATGTGGCTCATACAGTAGGTTACTACGATCAAAGTCATATGATTCGCGACTTTCAAGAACTTTATGGAATTTCACCGGAATCCCTTTACCCTCAAATTGATGTTTCCCAAACGATACAGTTTTCCGGGCTGTTAAATTTATATCAAACAGATTAAGTCCATGATTCTATGGATGTTTCAGATTAGATCGTAGCGCTTCCCAATTGGTTTGTTATAGTCCATCTAAAATTGCCAGTAGCGATCCCCTAAAATCATATCAATTTAAATTGTCGGTTTTTTCCAATACAACGGATAGTTCGTATTGTTAAAGTGCACCTAACAGTTCACCCTAAAAAATCAGTTGGAACGCGTGGAAACCGTTCGTGCTGAGCTTGTCGAAGCATGAGCGGTTTCCGCGACACCGTCCAGTTGGTGAACGTCCCAAATCCCTTTCATCCTTCGACAGGGTGTCTCCTGAGCAGAGTCGAAAGGCTCAGGGCGAACGGAATTTGGGATGTTCAACTGATTTTTAGATTCATTTGAAAACCTGTTAATGATTAAAACCAATTCAATTTATTAATCAAGCTTCTATAAAGCTTAAATTTTATGAGTCAGGAGATACCGATGTTGACTAAGCAAGCGATTACAAAGAAATTAAATGTACCCTCTGAGAAGGTATGGGAAGCGATCAGCAAAATAGGAAGGCTCGATGTATGGTTTCCGTTCATTGAGACTTGTAAGGTAGAGGGTAATGGACCGGGTGCATTGAGATATATGACCATAGTCGATGGTGGTGGCGATATAAAAGACACCATTGAAGAAATTGATTCAAAAAACATGAAATTAATATATCTTCGGCCGATATCGCCGTTCCCTGTGACTTATTACAAAGGAACAGTCGAAGTGTTCACATCGTATGATGGGTTGGGTATTGTAGTTTGGACGATTGATTTCGAATCAAAGCCGGAAGATAGCGCATCAGTGGCAGAACTAGTACAGGGCGCTATCAGTGCAGGTATTGATGGTATGGAAAAAGATTTAATGTAAGCGTGCGAGATAACGTAACTCTATAAGGCAATGGGGTAGACTGCTCCCTCCCTGTATCGGTTTCACTAACTAATTTAGACAGAACCGGGATGCCATAGGATTGTATGTGCGGAACCATACAGACTACCTGAAGCGGGGGGGATTATATAGACGATGCCAGATCGTACTAAGCAATCGTTTTCCTTAAAACCCGTTCTTTAGAGGAGTTCTAACATGCGTATATTAATTGCGGGATTTATTCTAATTATGGCTTTACCCATGGTGGGTAAAGCCCAAGCGCCCAACGAGGTTCAACGTCTGGAGACCGTTCCGGGGTCATCTTCTGAAGCCTTGCCCCCCGGCTCCCCGGCTCGAGAGACTTCACAGGATAAGAGCACTGGCTCTGTCGATGAGCAAAATGAAGCTTTCAATATCTGCTTACGCGCTACCCAGCGCTTCGAGCAACAGGAAATGGCTAAAGGGAACAAAAAAGCTGCGGAAGCGCCTATATCTGCCTCGTGCAAAACTGAACTGAAACCGACATCGTATTGGCTTTGCATGGACAAAGAAGCCACTGCAGAAGTTGATTTTAATACCGCTCATTGGCGTTGTGCGAAACAAACCAATTTATTGAAATAATGTTCTAATGCTACAGAAAAACGGGCCGGTTCTTGTTAAAACTGACCCGTTTTTGCGTTCGATTGGCCGCATTCAACTTTCCATCGCATGTTGCCGATGGTATTCTGACGGCCGATTGGCAAGGAGATGTAGCCGATTTACCGACTATTTCAAAATAATTGACAAACAAGAAGTTTGGATGAAAAGTGAGGGGTCAGGGCCGTACAATCACACACTTAGGCTAACATTGCGCTCAGCCGGAGCGAGGTTATAATGGCTCTTTTTCAGCTTTCTGTATCGTGTCTTTCTGTTAGGGCGTGACGGTATGGCAGAAGTTGAATACACAGCAAAAAAGGGTCGGGGTTTGCATTGCGCATTTTCGTGGCCGTTCATGTTGTGCGGCAAGCATTAAACATAAATTAAATATTTATAGAGACACTTACATGCAAACATTAAAAAAACAATTAAAACAAAATCTGGCTTTGATTTTTTTCGGTACTCTGTTTTCTGCTTATCACCCTGCAATGGCAAGAACCGACCTTGAAGCTCAAGAAAAGTATCTCAAGGCGCGTGTAAATAGCAGCCAGCAAAACACAGATCACTCAGCCCATATAAGCCCTATCGATAAAAGCCAGGATTTTCACGGCGTTTTTTACGGTTATCTCCCTTGTAACGATTGCGATGGGATTAAAGCGACGTTGTCTTTAAAACAAAATAACAATTATCTGTTGGTGACTCAGCCGGCAAGAGAATCTTCAAGAGAATTTTATGAAAAAGGAAAATACAGTTGGAATGACGAAAATCGTACCGTTGTTTTAACACCACGTAATGAATCATCCGTAAAGCAATATCGCATTGAAGATGAAGGAACTCTCATTCAGCTTAATAGTGATGGCGGGAAGATGGCTGGTGATGAAGATCGCTATACTTTACGCCGAAGCGATACGGTGAAGTCGCGTGAGGTGCATATTCACTAACGCAGTAAACAAAGCCATGAATCTGACCCCCGCTTGGATTTTTTCAAGCGGGGGTTTTTTATGCCCGGTTGTATTGGATATTGCGCTTTGCTCGGCAACTGCATGGATGCAGGAGCAGTTGCGGCGCGAAATTGCCTTTCAATGCTACGTTTATCATGCGGATACTGTATCCTAACTATCGACGCAATTTTGTGGCGGGCGGTTGATATTTTTTTCCGGTAACCTGTTGAAACAGCGACATACTTCAAGCCGGACGGAGTTTGCAATCCCGTCCGGCTGCATATATTAATGCGGAAGCGTAACGCTCAATAGAATTGCATCAGACACTAACTTCGGATCAGCAGGAGAGCTTTGTTATTGAGATGTTAAATGATGAATCGATGGGGAATTTGGAAATGAAGAAATGGAAGGTTTGGTTAAGAAGATAAGGGTTTTTGCGTATAGCGGTAGCTAAAGGTTAGGGTTAGTATCGCTTGGTGTGGATATTTATGGATTTGATTGCTCATGTTTTTTGGTGACGCTACTTGTATTTATTTTAGAGGTATTAAATTTATTCAACCTAATGAAAAAAATGATTTTTCGCTTTATTAAGGTATTAGACATGCAAATAACGCAATATTCTGCGTAGATTTAGAGTGCTTAATTTAGTTAAGTATCACAATCAACAACAAATAAGGAGAAAAGTATGGAAAAGTATGGTGCTGAGTTTTTCGGAACATTTTGGCTGGTACTTGGCGGGTGCGGAAGTGCGGTTCTAGCAGCTGCGTTTCCCAACGTGGGTATCGGTTTACTCGGTGTCTCGCTGGCTTTTGGTTTGACCGTTCTTACCATGGCTTATGCAATTGGGCATATATCCGGTTGTCACCTCAATCCGGCAGTTTCTGTCGGCCTATGGGCCGGCGGTCGTTTTCCAGCTAATCAATTGTTGCCTTATATCATTGCTCAAGTATTAGGGGCTATCGTTGCCGGTGGAGTGCTTTACCTCATAGCCAGCGGCAAGGCCGGTTTTGATGTGTCAGCGGGTTTTGCTTCTAATGGCTATGGCGCCCATTCGCCGGGTGGTTATTCTTTTCTGGCGGCCTTAGTCACAGAAGTTGTTATGACAATGATGTTCCTACTTGTCATTCTCGGCGCGACAGATAAACGAGCACCGCAGGGCATGGCGCCTATCGCTATAGGTTTTTGCCTTACCTTGATTCACCTGATAAGTATTCCGGTAACTAATACCTCCGTTAATCCTGCCCGTAGTACAGGTGTCGCTTTTTTCGTTGGCGATTGGGCTGTAGCTCAATTGTGGTTATTTTGGCTGGCGCCGATTGTTGGTGCCGTATTAGGCGCGGTAATCTACCGATTCATTGGCCGCACGGAAAATTAAAATGGTTTTTCTAGCTTATGCTTTCCGGATGAACTGCGGGTCTAATGAATTGCTCAAGGCGAACGTTGTAAGGTGGATGTTTGTAGAGTGGATTCGCCGCTAGGTAATCCACAGCGACTGCGACAGGCTGTCATCGGCATCACCCAAGGATGTGGGGAAGTTTCCGCTCCTTACCTACATCCTATAGGCAATGCAGATTTTGTATTAACGCCATGGATGGCGTGTAGTAGGGTAATGCAGGAGCAAAATATCTGCCAGTCGTAAAGCGCCTAATGCTGGTGCTCACGATCGCTGTTCCAGAGGCGATTTTACCTCTCCCATCCTTGGTAGTGGTACCTCTTGCATTTCGACTGACAATTGGCCTACGTAAGATCGACGGTCAGTGGTCAGTTGTGCATGAACATCATTCCATCCCTGCTACGTAACCCAACGGTTACATTCGGCACAAAATCGTATTTTCAATTATCCTCTGAAATAGGAGATTCTGATGTTTAAGATCTTTTTTGCTCTTCTCATTGTTCTGACAATGGAGGGCTGCGCATCGACCCGCCCGGTTCTTTATCCCAACCAGTATTTCAATAGCGTCGGGTCAAAGGCCGCGGAACGTGATGTCGAAAACTGCATGGAGCTCGCAGAGACTGCCGGCGCCGATTCCGGCGGCAGCAAAGCAGGGCGGGCGGCAACTAATGCTGCTGGAGGCGCTGCCATCGGTGCTGCATCGGGTGCCGTGGGAGGCGCGGTGGTGGGCGCGGCGGGCTCCGGGTCGGCGATCGGAGCGGCTTCTGGAGCCACCGCCGCACTGCTGCACTGGATTTTCAGCGAGCCGACACGCAACCCCGCCTTTGAGAACTTCGTAGATAGATGTCTTCAGGAGCGCGGGTATCAACCTGTTGGCTGGGACTAACGTGCATTACTCGAGCGACGGCTATTGTGCTCGTGCTCCTTCGAGTAGCTTGGATGGAGCTTGCGGAACCAGTGCTTTGTGTCCGCTACGCTTCATGCGGGCTGCTCGAAACGCATTTCACATGGAGCAAACAGGATGGCCTTTTACCATCGATGTCATTGTTATCCTGACGGGATACTTTACATGCTTGGACGTTGTCCGAGAGCGATGCCGGTGGTTATAGAATGAAACGATGCCATTACTCGAAGTGAGCCAAGTGAGTGTAAAACGCAAGCATTGGCAAACTTATTAGGTGCTAAGCGTAATAAGGGGCATGGACTACCTTGTGTTTTTCGGATAGATTTAGCAGGGACTGGCTCATCAGAGTTTGATCTCATTAATTCGATCGAAAAATCATGCAAAAAAGTAGCTATACAATAAGAACGATGACCCGGCAAGAAGTTAACATCGGGATCAACTGGGCTGCCGAAGAGGGATGGAATCCGGGGGTGTATGATGCGGATTGCTTCTATGCCGCCGACCCAAACGGTTTCCTTATCGGATTGCTTGGCGATGAACCCATTGCAACGATTTCAGTCGTTAAATACGGCAGTTCGTTCGGTTTTCTCGGGTTTTATATCGTCAAGCCGGAGTATCGTGGCAAGGGTTACGGTATTAAAATATGGAATGCCGGACTGGGGTTGCTTCGCGGTCGCACCATCGGTCTTGATGGTGTAGTCGCCCAGCAGGATAACTACAAAAAGTCAGGGTTTGCATTAGCCTATAGCAATGTTCGGTACCAGGGAACCGGCGGCGGGCATTATACGGCTGATTCCGGCATCGTGCCGTTGTCTACGCTGGCTTTTGATGATATTTGCGTATACGACCAACCTTTTTTTCCTGATAATCGCAAGGATTTCCTGAGGTGCTGGATAAATCAGCCGCAAAGTATTGCATTAGGTATTTTGAGTAACAACAAGCTGGCCGGTTATGGAGTTCTGCGCATCTGCCGTACCGGGTACAAGGTGGGGCCGTTGTTTGCAGACAGTCCGGAGTTTGCTGAACAGCTTTTCCTGGCTTTAAACTCACATGCTCTGGAAGGCGTTCCGGTTTTTTTGGATATACCGGCAGTGAATGCAGCAGCAGTCGATTTGGTGAATCGGCATAATATGATTGTCTCGTTCGAGACGGCTCGGATGTATACAGGGCAAAGACCTGATTTGCCGATAAACCGGTTGTTCGGCGTGACATCTTTTGAGCTTGGATGATCGCAAGTCACAGAAACTGTCCGTTGTAGTTCGGTATGTGAGCAAGCTTTACGTATTTTAATAGCACTTGATGCCACGATTTCTTAAAAATAGCGCAATTGAAAAGATGATCAACATAAGGAAATATTTTCCCCAATGTCCAGATCTGAAATGAAAATAATTTATGCTGGTTATATCCTGGTTATAGAGAACGACTGAAAAAATGTTCTATATCTTTACGCGGCTGGAAACCAGCTTTATGATAATGCTTCAGGTTAAAAGCCTGAATTTTATGCGATGACAACCTAAACGGATTTTTTACACACTCCATGTCCATATGTCCTTGATCATTAAAAACGAAATTTTTAATTTGATGACTGTAAACATGGTTGCAATTAGAACAGTATCTCAACGAAATTAAGGGCTTTATGGAAGAACTATTTATTGATTGGCTTAAGGAATACGGCTACGTTATTTTGTTTCTGTGGAGCATACTCGAAGGAGAAATGGGCTTGGTCATGGGTGGAATCATGTCTCATACCGGTGACATGCAGTACTTCATGACGATTTTTGTAGCGGGTCTGGGTGGTTTCACTGGGGACCAAATTTATTTTTACATTGGCCGTTTTAATAAAGGTTATATTCAGCGCAAATTGCACAAGCAGCGGCGTAAGTTTGCGATTGCGCATTTGCTGTTAAAAAAATATGGTTGGCCCATAATTTTTATGCAGCGCTATATGTATGGTTTACGTACCGTTATTCCTATGTCGATTGGCATTACCAAATATTCGGCAAAAAAATTTGCATTGATTAATCTTCTTAGCGCATGGGTATGGGCCGTAATTACTGTAACGCCTGCTTATTTATACGGTGAGGAAATATTAAATTTATTAATTAACGCTAAACAGTATTGGTATTTAGTACTGCCAACAGCTGGAGGGTTTCTATATGGAGTCTGTACTTATTTCCAAAAACTCGAGCGGCATTTTTTACAAAAAAGGACTAACCGTTTTCCGAAAATTGCGGAGCAGGAGTTAAGTAGTCCCCAAGAACTATTATAGCCATGCATACTGCATACTTTCTCCCAACGCTGTAAGGTTAGTTTTGAAGTCCGAAATGGATTGCCCTTTGAAGTGTTTAGTATGACGATTTTGGCCGTCAATTGTGATATCACAGAGTTTGTGCCAATCCCCAAGTATGGAAGCTTGGGGGCTGGCATAATTAGCGCAGTGGGCGAGCTCAATATAGGTGGCAACGCCAGTTATCGTTTAACCAGAATAGATAAATATAAGTTTTACATATTTATCAGTAGTGGTTCGGTAGCAAAGTTTACTTTGTTAATGAACAGCATGCTGTATAGAATTATTTTTTCCTGCATGTATCAGTGTACATAAACCTTCTCCTTCTTATTGTAATTTAATTTATCAGTCAGCACGGTTGTAAGCCCAGCTTAAGCCAATAGTCAGATTTTCGGCACTTTAAAAATACCGCCGTAGTAATAGGTTTTACCCCATAACGGGTGAACGATCTGAAAATCCAACAGGAATGAGTCTTCCGATAGCGCTTGTTCGCTGATGATAGCGCTTCCCAACAGCAGGCTATCAGGGATAGGCAGGGTTAGCGGCCCGAGTTTCAATAAATGCCCGCAGCTTCGATAAATCAGCTTGCCTTGTTCAACGCTGAGTTTTAAACGAATACCAAAGCCCATGCCGACCAACTCAATCAACTCATGATCCTGCTGCCAGACCATGCGCGAGGCAAATTGGCACCGCTTGCCGCCGGGAGCTTGAATATGTCGTTGCCAATAGAGTACTGACGGATCGGTTTGCTGCCATTTCTTTACCTGAACCGCCATCTGTTCGCCTTTTAAATCGACCAATGCACCCAACAAACGCAGCAGCTTTAACACCGGCGTTAGCCGACGGGGATAATCAATCGCCATATTGCCGGTTACGACAATCGCTTGCTGCGGTGCGGTTATCTGGTAATGGCGTTGAATGACAGCGGGCAGGGCGGCCCAATCTTCGCCAAGTACACGTTGTATTAGAGATGTATTCATATCAGCTCCACAATGTTGGTTTTAGGACCATTAACGCGACAATCAGAACCATGGCTATAAAAGCCGGAACTCCAAGCCAAAACCACATACGTGCATAGTTGAAATACTGCGGACTTAATGCGGTTTGTTGCAGAACCGCTTGCTTGGATAATTCACGCATACGAATTTGCAGCACCACGACCGGAAGCCAGCAAGCACCGGCCAGCAAATACAAAATGATAGAGGCTAATAGCCACGGCGTGGTGATTGAAAACGGCAGTTCTTGCAGCAGGTAATAGCCGGTTATCGGCTGGATCAAAATTGTCGGCGTGGTAAATAGCCAATCCGCCAACACGACATGTTTATTGGTCGTGTAAATGGCGCGAACGTCGCCATGCAAATCTGCCATATATTTGTAAAAGGCACTGCCGAGGCCAGTGCCGAATAGTAAAATCATGCTCAAGATATGCAAGCTTTTAAAGGTCAAGTAAATCATGGTCTTTCCTCTTCAATAATTAACAACACAAGAATTGCCGGTAGTAACGGCAAGTTTTTTATTAACGGGCCGAAAGGATGCAGCCAAAATTCCGGTAAGCAGAAACTGATCACCACGCTGTAGGCCAGCATGATGCTGATTTGCAGCATCGCCACCAGCCGAACTCGCCAGCGTATTAACACCAAGATGCCCAAGAGAAAGTCGGCCAGCGATGCGCCGTACAGGGTCAGCGGCGCCCAGGCTCCGGTAATGCCGACGCGGCTGAGCATTTGATAACTGTCAGCTACCGGATACAGGAATGCCGACACTAAGCCGGCCCACAACCAGACTAACGCGATGCTGATGTTTAACAGCGGACGCAGAAAATACAAACGCGCATGCCAACGCTCGGCTTGCGAGGCAGGTGATTCCTGCAATGTCTGTTCCAGGCTGTTTGGGCTATGGCCAAGATAGTCGGTAAAGCCTTTTGCGTCGGCGGTATTGCCGTGTTGCAGCATGGTGATGCTTTGTTTGTTGAGTATCGGTTCATCGACACAAACAGCTAGAGGTGAAATTGCGGCTAGCCACGTGCCGGAAATGTGAAAGGGTATTAACTTTCGTCCCAAGTGATTGGCTAGCAAATTCATCAAACTTATAAAAGGGATAGGCTTCGGGCCGACGGCATTAATAATTTGCCGTGCCGGTGTCTGGGGCTTTAATGCCAATAAAACCGCCTGCTGCAAGTCTTTGATTGCCACCGGCTGTAAGGCTTGCTGACCGTCATCCATAATCGGGGTTATCGGTAAACCGGCCAGCGCCGTCAATAAACCCATGCTTTTAGCGCCTGATCCGAACACCAGCGAGGGTTTGAAAATAAACCAATCCAGGTCCAGCGATTGCAGCAGTGCATCGGCTTTAGCCTTACTGGTGAAATATTCGGTCGTTGCATTGAGCTCCGCCCCTAACGCGGAAATCTGTACGACTTTTTTTACCTGCATTTGGGTGCATGCTTTAAACAAGGCGGCGGGCGCCAGATGATGCAGCTGGTCAAAGCTCGCCTGGCGGGTTTCTTTGATAATGCCCGCCGCATTAATAACGGCATCGATATGCTGTAAATGGGGCAGCCAATCGTCGCTATTGGTGGCGGTAGCAAGATCCAAGGCAACGGCTTTAATTGATGGAAACTGACTCAGCAGTTGTTCAGGCTGTCGACAACACACTGTGACTTGATGATTCCCGGCTAATAAGGCGCGTAACAAATGCTGACCAATAAAACCGGTTGCGCCGGTGAGGAGTATATTCATATTGTAATTACCGTTATTTCTGAAATTTAAGAAATCAATGCGCAAAGTGCTACCTTAAATCATCTTTGAACAAGCTGATTTCCAATAGAATCTAGCGGAGGAATTGTCCACGAAAAGCACGAAAGACACGAAAAAACAGCCGGCAGAGCTGTGTTACGCAACTTTTCGTGTTTTTCGTGCTTTTCGTGTTTTTCGTGGACCTTGTTTTTTCTATCTATCGGATTCTGGAATGTTCTTTATCGGGCGTTACTTATTGGTAAACGGCAATAACCTAACTACAGTATCGCCGAGTTTAACCAGTTGCATTAACGTATTGTTTGGCAGTTTTCTAAGTTGATCGTACCAATGAGTCATTACCTCCAAAAAGTCCAACATATCAGCCATGCGCTTTTTAACTTCGGCATCGGTTTCAGTATCGGCATTTGCCTCAATGCAAAGATCGCGCAGTAACGAAAGCGTGGGGTCAATTTCTCGTTTTCTGCGTCCTTCCACGACTAAATTGAACATCTCTTGCACATCTTTAATGGCTTCAAAATAATCGCGTCTATCGCCTACCACCACATGGGTGACTTTGATCAAGCCAAAGCTTTGCAATTCTTTCAAGCTTGAGGAAACATTCGATCGCGCAAGAACCAGGGTATCGGCAATTTCTTCAGCATTAAGCGGTTTAGGAGAGAGATAAAGCAATGCATGGACTTGGGCAACGGAACGATTAAAGCCCCAGCGTGTACCCATTTCTCCCCAGTGCAAAACAAAGCGTTCCATAGAGGCGGTGAGAGTCATAATTATTCTCCTATTTCTGTTTAAACAGAAATTAAAGAAATTGACGGATATTGTCAAGCTTTTTGTTTTTGCCGGGAGGCTGAACGTCATAATCAGACGCTGCAAGACGGAGATTTGTAAGGTGGAAAAGCCGGGTTAGGTCAGATTTGATGCATTATTCCTTCATCTAACATAATGTAATTCATGTTAAATTGAATAATTGTCATGGCGCTCGCTTTAATAAATGCCACGCCATGTAAGGGGTGCGCAATGCGCTCTCCTTACATGGCTTCACGTTCCCTTAAGGTTTTGTGAATTTTTTTAAAAGAAAATAAAAACTTGAATAATTCAGATCTTGTTCTTGAATTAATAACAGCGGGCTAAAGGGGCCTGCTATCTTCCTCAATCAATTCTTCCTGTTCTAAATTTTTATCTCCTTGTTCCGGACTTTCGGCTTTGAACAGCTCGGAGATAAGCTCAATTTCAGCCGCGAATTGGGGTATCGCAGGAATTTTCCAGGTTTTTCCTACGATACGAGAAAGTAAGTTATTCAACCAAGGCCGGTTTGATTGTGCTTGATGAATGATTAATTTGTAGGATTCCTCATCCTTAACAACGGCAAAATCTTCCAGCGAAACTTCGATCATTTCCGCTTCGCCGTAGAGCTGTGTTTGAACGTATGCTGTTCGCGCATCAAGGTCAAAACTAAAATCTTTTAATTCTGCAATACCCTTAAGCATTATATTTGCCCCCCATATAACCATCATGTTGGGGGTCAATTTTATTGCCATTTTTATTAAACCGGTTTTAAAACTCATTTTTAGCCTTTTCAGTTATGTGATAAGTTCTTTAATCTAATCGTTTTTATTTTAATCGCTAAACATAATTCCAAAATGTTACCAAACTCCTTTAGTTAATTCTATTTTGTCAGCAAAATAACAATACAACAGAACGGTCAGGTCTGGTAAATAATGTTGCATCAACAAGCAGTTTTTCAAAATACTCCGACTTTGCAGTTTCGTGAGTGGCTCTGAGTTTTAGCGGGAATGAATGGTTTGAAACCCCATAAGAGCCATCGATAAATTCGATGAAATCACGAAAAGATGGGTATGATTCAATATATAAACATGGCCAGCTCTTTGTTGTCTTGGCAATAACGGACCTTATCGGACATAATCTGTCATGAGTCATAACACTCAAATAAATGGGTGGTTAGAGCGAGATGTAGACCATATTAAAGGCGATACTTTATGAATATTGATTGGAAAACTATGTTCTTACCTGATGTTCCTATCATCGAGATCATAGTGCGCGGATCGATAATGTATCTTGTGCTCTTCATTCTGCTACGCATAATTCTTAAGCGGCAGTCTGGAACACTTGGGATAACCGATTTGCTTTTGATCACTCTTATTGCCGATGCCTCGCAGAATGGTATGGCTGGTGATTACAAATCTCTTCCTAATGGAATAGTGCTTGTTGCTACCATTATTTTTTGGGATTACGCGCTCGACTGGCTGAGTTTTAAATCTCATCGTTTCCAATGCCTTATTAAATCGCCGCCTCTCCCTCTGATAAAGAATGGTCGGTTATTACGCAGAAACATGAGGAAAGAATTAATAACTGACGCGGATTTGATGGAACATCTGCGCGAACAAGGAATTTCCGATGTTTCAGCAGTGAAAGAGGCTTATATTGAGGACGATGGACGGATAAGTGTGATTGAAAGCGAAGAAAATCATCATCAAGAAGAAGAAAGAAAAAATATTTGAAAGGGGCAAGGCCGGGATCAAACCAGGCGTATCAATGAATTCCAATATGGAGTAATTTAAGCAGTAGGTTTTTACGGTGATGACCGTTTTTGTCGCCTACCAACTACGAGGAAATTTATGAAGCACACAGTATTATTAATGTTACTGCCGATGGCCTTAAGCGGTTTCGTAGTCACCGGTTGCGAACAAGGACAAAAAGCGGAAAAAGTAAGTCCGGCCGTACTTAAAAAATATTCTAAAGCAACAACCTTAGAAGGCGTGGTCAGCAATAATAAAGGCGTGATTAAAACCGGTAGGGTGGAAGTGACCGATGAAAGCGGCCGCCTTATTACTCATGCGGCTGTGGATAGCGGTCATTACAGTATAGAAATTCCGGCCAATACGATTTTGCCTATTCTGTTGACGTTTTCTTCCGAGTCGGGTGAGAAATTAGTCGCCGCAGTCATTCATGACTCGATCACCAGATATGAGATTAATCCATCCTCGACAGCGATTGCTAAAGCCGCAAAAGCGATGGGCGGCTATACCCATGCCAATATGATCCGTGCGGCGGAAGATACTGCGCATGTTCCTGACGCTAATAAAACCACCACCGGTTGGCGCGGCGATCCGACTACGCAATACGGCGGTTGGCATTAAAGAGTTTCTTATTTTACTAATTTTTAATCCCAACACCTTTATGCAAAAGGTAAAGACTAAATAAGGTCAAGGTAATAATAAATCCGCCGGTAATGATAAAGCTCATTTGAATGTCAATATCCGTCACGCCTATCAAGCCGTAACGAAAGGCATTGATCATATACAAAATGGGGTTTCCCATTGAGATGCTTTGCCAAACACCGGGCAACATATCGACTGAATAAAAAACGCCGCCCAGATAGCTTAACGGGGTTAACACAAAGTTCGGGATAATCGAGATGTCGTCGAAACTCTCCGCAAGTATCGCGTTGATAAAGCCGGCCAACGCAAAGACAGTGGCTGTTAGCACCATGATGGACAGGGTAATCGTAATGTTATTAATCTTGATATCTGAAAATAACAGGGATATTAAGGCGACCACCACGCCCACCAGTAATCCGCGAATAATGCCGCCGCTCACATAGCCGCCCAAAATCACCCAGTTGGGTATCGGGGCAACCAGTAACTCTTCAATATTCCGCTGGAATTTGGTTGAGTAAAACGAAGACACCACATTAGCATAAGAGTGACTGATAACCGACATCAGAATAATACCGGGGACAATGTAATCCATATAACTGGCGCCGCTGATAGTACCTACGCGTTCGCCGATCAATTTGCCGAAAATCAGGAAATACAGCGCGGTGGTAATGGCTGGGGGCAGCAAAGTTTGCGGCCAGATACGGATAAACCGGAATATCTCTTTGATAACGATGGTTCTAAAAGCAATGGAGTAGTTCATCGTTTATCACCTGTTGGGTTTGAATCTATCAAATCCATAAATAACTGTTCCAGCCGGTTAGTCTTGTTTTTTAAGCTAATAACTTCGATATTCTGTGCGGTTAATTGACTGAACAGCTTGTTAAGCCCGTGTTCTTTAGGTATCGCGACATTAAGCGTCCTATCAGTTATTCGCTCAATCTGGCAGCCTTCGATCACAGGCGCCGCAGCAATCGGGTGCGCCAGATCCAATACAAAATGCTCCACATGCAGCCTTGCCAGCAAGCCTGCCATATCGGAATTTTCAACAATCCGTCCATGATTAATAATCGCGATATTGCGGCATAGGCTTTCCGCTTCTTCCAGATAGTG
Source organism: Methylobacter sp. (assembly GCF_004322395.1). Lineage (GTDB taxonomy): Bacteria > Pseudomonadota > Gammaproteobacteria > Methylococcales > Methylomonadaceae > Methylobacter_A. The sequence goes on along the minus strand of NZ_SCTW01000100.1, from coordinate 27,741 downwards.
AGTGGTTAGAATGATAGTCGTGCCTTGCTGATTGACTTCCTGCATCATTTTCCACATGGAACGGCGTATTTCTATATCGACGCCGGCAGTTGGTTCGTCAAGAATCAACAGCTTGGGCGCATGTACTAAAGCTCTGGCTATCATGACCCTTCGCTTCATGCCGCCTGACAAGCGTCTGGAAACAGTGTCGCGCTTATCCCACAAATCCATTTGTTTAAGGCAGTACTCGGTGCGCTGCAGGGCGAGTTTACGCGGCGTGCCGTAATAACCGGCTTGGTTGAGTAAAATGTTTTTGACGGTGTCGAATTGGTTAAAGTTAACTTCCTGAGGAACCAGGCCGATGCAGCTTTTGGCTTTTTCCCGCTCACGCCTTAAATCATGGCCGAAGATGCTGACCGAACCGCTTGTTTCATTGATCAATGAGCTGATGATGCCGATAGCGGTTGACTTTCCGGCGCCATTCGGGCCCAGCAAGGCAAAAAAATCGCCGGCCTCAACATCCAGATCAATACCTTTTAAGGCCTCAAGGCCATTATTGTAGGTTTTTTTTAGATTACGCAGGGATAATGCATTCATGCTGAAACTAACACTTAACGGAAGCCTTTAAATAAGTTAAAGTGGGCGCGAATTTATTCGCGTTTATAGCGGCAACGCGAATAAATTCCAGCCCACAATTTTATCAGATATTAACACGCTTCATAGACAAAACTGGATAACTCGTGCCGAAGAAACCTCCCGAAATCGTTGCCGCCGTTGACTTGGGCTCTAACAGTTTCCACATGATTGTTTGCAGCTTAACTAATGGAAACTTGCAAACTCTCGACCGACTTAAAGAAATGGTCAGGCTTGCATCCGGCCTGGACAAAAAGAATTACCTCGATGCCGATACCCAGGAAAGAGCTTTAGGCTGCCTGGAGCGTTTCGGACAGAGAATCCGGAACTTTCCGCCGGAAAGCGTCAGGGTGGTCGGCACCAGTGCTTTGCGCCAAGCTAAAAACTCCCAGCAGTTTTTGGAAAAAGCTGAAAAAGCGCTCAACCATCCTATCCATATCATTTCAGGCATCGAAGAGGCCCGCTTAATTTATCAAGGGGTTGCGCACAGTCTGGGCAGCAATGCCAATTTACGGTTGGTTATGGACATAGGCGGCGGCAGCACCGAATACATCATTGGTTCAGGCGACACGCCCATAATAAAAGAAAGTACGCCGATGGGTTGCGTATTGGTAAGTAACGACTTTTTTAAAGATGGTAAGCTATCCAAAAATGCATTCACTCAGGCAACCTTGTTCGCAGAACAACAGCTTGAACCGATCCAGAAACAATTTCAGCGTGAGAACTGGGGCGAAGCCATCGGCGCATCAGGCAGTTTAAAAGCTATTGATAAGGTTCTTCAAGTCAAAAACTGGAGCAATAACGGTATCACCCGGGAAGGACTGGAGCAACTGGTCGCCCATATTAACCAATGCAGTCATATTAATGACCTTAACTTGCCGGAACTCGATCCTGAGCGTCTCCCTGTATTTCCCGGCGGTGTAGCGATCCTCTACGCTACTTTCAAAAGCTTGGGCATTCAGCAAATGACCGTTTCTGACGGGGCGTTGAGGGAAGGGCTTATCCAGGACTTGCTGGGCCGGCTTTACGATCATGATATTCGCTCGGCAACCGTGCAGGGTTTAGCGGATCGTTACCATATCGATAAAGAACAGACTGCCCGTATTAAACAGACTATTAGCTACATGCTTGATCAATTAGGCGATGATTTCTGCGGGCCGAACCACGAACATGTTGTTCAGTTTTTAAACTGGGCTGCGGACCTGCATGAGATAGGGCATGACATCGCTCACGGCCAATACCATAAACACAGCGCTTATATTATTGAAAACGGCGACTTTGCCGGTTTCTCCAGGCAAGACCAAATTTTATTGGCAATCATCGTAAAATCGCATCGACGTAAATTCTTGCGAGCTCATTTTAATAAATTACCGTCTCCGTGGAATGTTGACGCCCCCATTCTGACCGTAATTCTACGGCTGGCAGTGTTGTTGCACCGCAATCGCCAGCAGCATAATTTGCCCGATTTTAAAATATCGCTAACAAAGCCAAAAATCCGCTTACAGTTTCCTGACTATTGGCTGGCACAGGCGCCGCTGACTCATGCCGATTTAATTCAAGAAGCTGATTATTTAAAATCGGCAGGATTTAAACTCGAATTTGTCTAAGCATCAATTGATGAAAACTTTATTCGACAACCGCTTTATGCATTGGTTTGTTCCCTACATCCAAGTCGTCGTACGTCTTTTGTTGTATTGCATTGGTGTATTAGTCATCTTAAGCATCATGCTGGTGTTTTTCGGCGTTGGCGATAAACCCGACCTTGAAGTGGGATGGTCGCCGACGCGTGACGATCTGGTCAGGGCAAAAAAAATTCTGCATGAAGGTTCCAAAACTAAGCCTGATGAAATTGGTATCATTGAATTAACCGAGGCCGACCTGAATCTTGCCGGCAATTATTTGTTAAACCGGTATAGTAAAAGCGCCGCTCTTATCGAACTGAAAAACAACAAGTTGAGGTTCGAAGTTACCATAACTTTGCCGGAAAATAGTATTGGTAAATATTTAAACATCAGCTTTAGATTAGGTAATGCTGAAAATAATGATCTTCCGGTCATAACCAAATTTAAAGCCGGAAAGTTATTGTTACCGGCGAGACTGGCTGCCTTTGTTATTGATACCGTTATTCAGCATTCATCGTTGAATGAATATTTCATCCTGGCAACCCGGCCCATCAAATCGGTTAAAATCGACACGCAAAAGCTCACCATTACTTACTATCCGAATAAGGATACATTGATTCAGGCGCGAAACTTCCTGACTCATACAGGCGACAACGCTACGCTGAACATTTATCAGCAAAAATTGGCCGAAATCGTTGCCAAACACGATCCGGCATGGCGATTGTCGCTTGCGGAACTGTTGCGTCCGTTGTTCGAGCTGGCTTACCAGCGCTCTACACTGGAAAACGCTATTGATGAAAACAGGGTTGTTATTTCCGCGATCAACGACTACGTCAATAAAAAGGAGACCAAAAAACTCCTGTCCACACCTGAATCTGCGCCGGCAACCGGACAGCAATATTCTGCTTTCTTATATAAACGCATAGATCTTGCTCAACATTTTATAGGTTCGGCCGCGCTTACCGCATCGGTAAATAAGCAAGCAGCGCAGATTGCGGGTGAAGAAAAAGAGCTAAGCGACGCACACGGCGGCAGCGGTTTCAGTTTTATCGACTTAGCTGCCGATAAAGCAGGCACACGTTTTGGCGAAATGGCAACATCATCACCGGAAAATGCACGGAAAATGCAAAAAGCCATGTCCGAGATAAAAGATTACAGCGATTTTATGCCGGACCCCAGATATCTTCCTGAACACATGAATGAGGCCGACTTTAAACAACGTTTTGAATCGATAAACAGCCCCGTTTATCAGGAGATCTCGAAGCAGATTGATGAGCGGATTCTAGCCATGCCTATTTATAACGCAGAATAAAAAAAGGGAGCTAAAAAGCTCCCTAAATTTACTTATAGTGGCGACGTTGGCCGCTCTCAAGTCAAGCTTAGTTAAAAGTAGAATCCGGTGTGGCTGGCAAAGCCGGCATTTTTTGTTTAGGAAACTCGCCGGTCAAACCATTCAAAAAAGCCACAATATCCGCAACTTCCTCTTTGGTTAAATCCTTGCCCAATTGCAGCTTGGCCATCAATGTTACCGCTTTATCCAGCGTTTTAACCGAGCCGTTGTGGAAATAAGGCGCAGTCAAAGCGACGTTTCGCAAAGTAGGCACTTTAAATAAATGCTCATCAGCCGGATTTTTGCTGACTTCCGCTAAACCTTTATCCTTGCTGATATGATATTGCGCTTCAAAATAGCCATTTGGAATCACAGGAAACTTCTGGAACATACCCGGACCGTTAAACGCCGGGCCGCTATGGCAATTTGTACAACCCAATTCCGCAACTTTTTCCATGCCGCGAACTTGTTGCGCCGATAAAGCCGACTTATCGCCGCCTACGTACTTGTCATAAGGGCTGTTTGGCGTAATCAAGGTTCTTTCGTAAGCCGCGATCGCTTTGGTTGCATTGTCTTTGGAAATTGAATCCTTACCGAAAGCTTGCTCAAACGCCTGCTGATAACCTTCAATCGCTTTCAAACGAGCTACTACGTCATCCCAGCTTTTCATGCCCATTTCAATAGGGTTAGTTACGGGGCCTGCTGCCTGTGCTTCCAGGCTTGCCGCTCTGCCGTCCCAAAACTGGACGGTATTAAACGCGGAATTCCAGACTGTCGGTGCACTACGTCCGCCCGTTTGCCCATTAACGCCCATAGAATTTGGTCTATTATCTTCACCGCCCAGCATGGTGTTATGACAAGAAGAACAGGAAACTGTACCGGTAGAAGACAAACGCGGATCATGATACAGCATTTGACCTAACTCGACTTTAGCCGCAGTAGTAGGATTGTCAGCAGGTGCATCAACCTGTGTCGGTAAAGCCTCCCAAGCCGAAGCCACCGAAACTGAACTTGCTAACGCCAACGCGGTAACCAGAGAACGAATTTTAAACATACCATACTCCAAATGTTATTTAATGTTATTAATGTGAGGGGAACTTAAATAGCCCAATACCTTACTGCCCACCCAATAGGATTGTAAGATATGCAGCAGATAAGGTACAACCAAATTTCCTTGTGTGAGTTTAACTGCCCAATTATATGGGGAAATACTTATGTTATGGAATCTTCAGAGCGCGGTTTTTTATTACATTGATTTGAGTATTTTGTAGTAGAGGAAATCATAAACTTTGGCGCGCCCAGACCCGGAAGTAATAAGCTATGCAAGTGTTAATTTAACTTCATTTCGTTTGTTCATTTGGTTTTCATCCGTACTAATACTTCTTTCACTATCAGTTAACGGAGGTTTACACTGTTTTCTGAGATAGGGGCGTCAAGCCTCAAATGGCTCTGCACACTGCAACAGGAGATTAATGATGCGTAAAATAATGATCGACCAAGCTGTTGAGAAGCCTCCAATTTCCGATCTGAATTTTCTGGATTTGGAGCATCTTGCACAAGTAGAGTTTACTTCGGAGTGTCAGGAACATCCTGTTGAGTCAGCCCTATTGTTGAACGGAGACTCGGATTCAGGATGGGTGGCGGCAAGCGCCGGCGAGCAAATAATCCGTATCGTTTTTGATCAACCTCGGACTATAGAGCATATCGTTTTAAGGTTCGATGAGCAGCAACAGTCTCGCACCCAAGAATTTGTCCTGCTTTGGTTGATGGATAAAGAAAATATCTATCAGGAGATTTTGCGACAGCAGTATCATTTCAGCCCGCCAAACACTACATGCGAAATCGAGCATTATCATGCCAAGCTTAAGCAATTGAAGGCATTGGAATTAAGAATAATTCCGGACATTGAAGGGGGAGAGGCGTGTGCTAAACTTAAAAAGTTGCGTCTTGCGTAAATGCCGTTTCTAATAGCGACGGCTGTACAATTGTGTGCGATAGCTGAATAAATAATAAAAAATGGCGGGCTCTTATGGGCTTAGTCAAATCAATTAAAGAGGAGAGGAAGTTATGATGTTTCCAACATCTGCATCAGTTGTCATCGCATTATTGATGGGTATTGCAGGAGGCGCATTCGTGATATGGGAATTGCGGCGTATTCTTGCTTATGACCAAGGTAATGAAACGATGCAAGCCATTGCAAAGGCTATTCAAGAAGGATCAGCAGCTTTTTTATCGCGCGAATATCGCGTTATTGCGATTTTTGTGGCTATTGTCGCTACGATTATTTCGACATTTTTACATTGGCAGACTGCGCTGTGTTTTGTGGTGGGCGCTATTGCATCGGCAGGCGCTGGCTATCTGGGGATGTATGTTGCGGTTCGCGCCAATGTCAGGACGGCCGCTGCAGCCGACCGTAATCTGCATGAAGGCTTGCGTGTTGCTTTCGGCAGCGGCTCGATTATGGGCATGGCGGTGGTCAGCTTTAGTCTTATCGGTATGACGGTATTGTTTTTGATCTTTAACGGCAATCCGAATCAGTTGACCTATATTACCGGCTTTGGTTTTGGTGCAAGCAGTATTGCATTGTTTGCACGGGTCGGCGGCGGTATCTATACCAAGGCTGCCGATGTGGGCGCTGATCTGGTCGGTAAGGTCGAACAGGGCATCCCCGAAGACGATCCGCGCAATCCTGCCGTCATTGCTGATAATGTGGGCGATAATGTCGGCGATGTTGCGGGTATGGGTGCCGACTTATTTGAAAGTTATAGCGGTTCGATAATTGCTGCTGCAACTTTGGGTGCGGCATTGGGTGCAAAATCCCCGGCTTTTATAGGTCTGCCGTTTTTGGTTGCCGCTGTCGGCATCATTGCCAGTCTTTTTGGTATTTATATGGTAACCGGCGATGAACAACAGCAGACGGAACATGCCGATGATTCCATAATGGTCCGCATCACCCGTTTTATCGGGCAATATGTAATAAATATTGACGAAAATGCCAGTTTGGATGATTTGCTGAAAGCGTTGCGTCATTCAGTTTGGGGGGCTTCGGTGGTCATTTTGGGGCTTTCTTTACTTGCTATATTAATTTCGGGGATCAGTTTTAATTATTGGTTGGTTATCCTGGTCGGTTTGGTAGCGGGCAACGCTATCGCCTATGTGACTGAATACTATACGGCTTACACTGAAAAACCCACGCAAGCCATTGCTCACGCCACCCAAACAGGTGCGGCGACTACCATTATCCAAGGCTTGGCAGTCGGTATGATGAGTACTGTGTTCCCGGTATTGATCGTCGCTGTGTCTATCTTGCTGAGTATCTGGCTGGGCCATAAGGCTGACGGCACTATTGCAGCCGGACTTTACGCGGTAGCTCTGGCGGGCGTGGGTATGCTCAGCACCTTGGGTGTTACCTTGGCGACGGATGCTTACGGCCCGGTCGCCGATAATGCGGGCGGCATTGCCGAAATGAGCCATTTGCCCAGTGAAGTGCGCCATCGCACCGACGCGCTGGATAGCTTGGGCAATACTACAGCTGCTACCGGTAAAGGTTTTGCGATTGGCTCGGCTGTACTAACAGCGTTGGCCTTATTAGCCGCTTATGTGACGGCAGCAAAAATCGACAATTTGAATATCTTAGGGCCTACTATGTTACCGGGTATCCTAATTGGCGCGATGATGCCTTATTTGTTTTCCGCGCTGACCATGATGGCGGTGGGTAAAGCGGCTCACGAGATTGTTGTAGAGGTCCGTCGCCAGTTTCGCGAAATTCCGGGCTTGATGGACGGTACAGGAGAACCAGATTACGCGACTTGCGTCGGTATCAGCACCGAAAGTGCTTTGCGTGAAATGATCTTGCCCGGCACATTGGCAGTTGTTGTACCGTTGATTGTGGGTCATGTTTTGGGTAAAGAAGCCCTCGCAGGCATGCTGGTCGGTACTATGTCTTCCGGTTTCCTGCTGGCGGTGATGATGGCAAATGCCGGCGGCGCTTGGGACAATGCGAAAAAATGGATTGAAACAGGACAATTCGGAGGAAAGGGTTCCGACTCTCATAAAGCTGCGGTAGTGGGCGACACGGTGGGTGATCCGTTTAAAGACACCAGTGGCCCATCTTTGAATATTTTGATCAAACTAATGACTATAGTCAGTCTTGTTTTCGCTACTTCATTTGGTTCGGGGTGGTTTAATTTTTAGAAAACACATCCACTATGCTTATGCCATTTGCCGGCTAGCGTGATTAGGGCAAATGGCAGGCTCGAGAACAAGGTCAGACTTGAATTTTGGAATCTAATCTGCGAGGTTGATATGTTTAAACGGCTGATTGTTTTATTCATGATGACTATTTTGTCCGGCTGCGGTTATAACACGTTACAGTCCGGCGACGAGAGCATTAAAGCGGCATGGGCAGAGGTGTTAAATCAATACCAGCGCCGCGCCGATCTGGTGCCTAATCTGGTGAATGTGGTGAAAGGCTATGCCGCTCACGAAAAGGATGTGCTGACCGAAGTTACCGAGGCTCGCTCCAAGGTCGGATCGTTGCAAGCCACGCCAGAATTGGTTAATGATGAGCAGGCGTTCCAGAAGTTTATTGCCGCTCAAGGGCAAATGACCAGTGCGATTTCACGGCTGCTGGCCGTGGCCGAAAACTATCCGCAACTGAAAGCCGATGGTCTGTTCCGTGATTTGCAAGCGCAGCTGGAAGGTACGGAAAACCGTATTACCGTGGCGCGCAACCGTTATATTGCCGCGGTCAAGGAATACAATATTACGGTGCGTTCGTTCCCCACCAATCTTACTGCGATGATGTTCGGTCATAAAGCCAAGCCAAGCTTTACCGTAGAAAATGAACAAGAGATTGCAAAGCCGCCCACAGTGGACTTTGGCTCACCTGCACCGGCTGGCGGACATTAGAATGTTGCCAGCGATATTTCCCCGAGCCCGTTACGGATTCGGGTTTTTACTGCTGTTGTTTTGCATGATGGCTTGGGCGATAGTTGGCGTTCCCGAGTTATCGCGTCGAGTTACCGATCTTACCTCAACACTCAGCACCGAGCAGGTTGCGGCACTGGAGAATAAGCTGGCTGCATTCGAAACCCAAAAAGGTAGTCAGATTGCGGTGTTAATCGTCCCGACTACTCAGCCTAAAGATATAGCAGAATTCGGCATAGAGGTTGCAGATTTATGGCAAATCGGTCGTAAAGGCGTTGATGACGGTGTCATCCTGATAGTGGCGAAAGATGATCGAAAGTTGCGTCTGGAAGTCGGCTATGGTCTGGAGGGCGTAATTCCGGATGCAGTTGCCAAGCGTATAATTTCTGAGACTATTACTCCCTATTTTAAGAATGGCGACTACGCGGGCGGCATTGATGCCGGGGTTACACAGTTAATTGGATTGATCGGGGGCGAGGCGTTGCCCGCACCATCGGAAGGACTGAGTGAAGCACAGGGCGATGGGGCTTTTATGTTCATTTTGATTGGCGGTTTAATCTTGGGCTTTGCATTGTCAGTCATGATGGGACGGGTCATGGGCGGTATGCTGGCGGGCTTGGGTAGTGGTTTGGTAGCTGCACTGGTTATGGGATTAGCTTTTTCGGTGGCGTTATTTATTGGGTTAATGGTTTTTTTTATCGTTGGAGTTCGTTCAACGGGCGGACGGGGTTGGTCTAACGGTGGCGGCTTTGGCGGAAGTAGTGGCGGCGGCTCATGGAGTGGCGGCGGTGGCCGCTTTGGCGGAGGAGGCGCATCAGGATCATGGTAAATATTAAACGTTGGTTTCGTCATGCCTTTATGCTGCCTTGGCGCTGGCGTGTGCTTTTCCCTAAAAATGCGCTGATCGACATAGAAGAAGCAATAAAACATTCCGAGCATCAGCACTGTGGCGAACTTCGTTTTGCTGTTGAAAATGCGCTTGCGCTTGGTAAAGTGTGGAATGGTATATCCGCTCGTCAACGTGCGGTAGAAATGTTTTCAGATTTACAGGTCTGGGATACCGAAGAAAACAGCGGCGTTCTGATTTATCTGTTGCTCGCGGATCGTGAAGTTCATATTGTTGCAGACCGGGGTATTGCCAAACGCGTTGAACAAGCAGAATGGGATGCAGTTGCAGAAGCTATGCAGAAAGAATATCAGCAAGGAGATTTTTTACGTGGGTCGCTACAAGGTATCGAGCGTATAACGATGCTGCTTGCTACCCATTTTCCACCCGGTGAAAATAATTTAAATGAACTTTCCAATAAGCCCGTCATCGTTAAGCGTTGATGACGTGATGTCACATGGATTTGACGAACTTGTTGTTTCCATATAACATTACCCGGTTATGTTAGCTCGATTACCTGAATATATAGACCCTTTGCACCTAGCTGATAAGCGTGGTGAATTGAAGGGGCAAATACCGATAAGCAGACTGGATCGTTTAGCGGATATACTGTTTAGCGATACCGGGACGGTGACTGTTGAGCTTTTTTTTGGTCGGGAAGGAAGATTGGCCAAAGTTGAAGGGCAAATAGAAGCGGTTCTGGAACTTGAATGCCAAAATTGTTTGCAGGCGGTACAATGGCCTGTCAAAAATACTGTCAAGCTGGGGATTGTTACTTCATTAGATCAAGCGGACAGATTGCCCGAGGATTATGAACCGTTGTTAGTCGATGAGGGAAAAATCCTTCTAAAGAATATTGTTGAAGACGAGTTGTTACTTATTTTGCCTACATTTCCTAAACATCAGCATCAATGTCTCGCTCAAAAACCGGATAATGCTAAAGTGGATTTTGTACAAAATGAACAACAGTCTCCTCCCGAAAACCCTTTTTCCATCTTAGCCAAATTAAAAAATACTGGAGATTTATAATGGCCGTACAAAAAAGTAAAGTAACGCGTTCAAGACGCGGTCAACGCCGTTCACACGACGCATTAACCGGCAAAACCTTGTCTCAGGATCCAATGACAGGTGAAACTCATATTCGTCATCATGTTACTCCTGATGGCTTTTTTAAAGGTCGTCAAATTGTAACTAATGGCGACGAAGATTAATAAATCTTCCAATTTGTAAACATGATGATATGCCGAACCCGACCAGGTTCGGCTTCTTTTTTAATAACTCAGGAGTCATCCGTAAGCGTGAGCCTAACAATTTCGATTGATGCAATGGGCGGGGATTACGGTCCTGAAGTCACCATTCCGGCATCATTGGATTGTTTAAAGAACAATCCAGACTTAAAACTGATTTTAGTGGGCGATGAAACTGTTCTTAAGCCGCAGTTAGCCCAAGCCTTAATTGATTATCAAGATAGACTCATTATTTGGCACGCATCCCAATGCGTTGAGATGGATGAATCTCCGTCCAAAGCACTGAAAAATAAAAAAGACTCGTCAATGCGGGTTGCCATAAACTTGGTTCGTGACGGGCATGCGGATGCCTGTGTTAGCGCCGGTAATACAGGGGCTTTAATGGCTACTGCCCGTTTTGTGCTTAAAATGATTCCGGGTATTGATCGTCCAGCCATTATTTCTACATTGCCGTCAATCGACGGGCATACTCACATGCTTGATTTAGGGGCAAACGTGGATTGTACTGCGGAGCATCTTTTTCAATTTGCAGTGATGGGCGCGGAACTGGTTAAAGCGGTCGAAAATATTGATAATCCTAAAGTAGGGTTGTTAAATATCGGTGAAGAAGACGTGAAAGGTAATGAGCAGGTTAAATCGGCGTCAAAATTACTGGAAAATTCTTCACTAAATTATATAGGTTATGTAGAAGGCGATTCTTTAAATGCAGGACATGTTCCGGTTGATCTGATTGTTGCGGATGGTTTTGTCGGCAATGTCGCGCTTAAATCCATTGAGGGTGCGGCAAAAATGATCGGTACTGCATTAAAAGAGGCTTTTGGTAAAAACATCGTAACCAAGTTAGCGGGATTGCTGGCTTATCCGGTGCTCAAGTCATTTAAAAAGCGCATAGATCCCCGTTTATACAATGGCGCGAGCTTTTTAGGGTTGCGCGGGCTGGTTATTAAAAGTCATGGCGGTGCTGATGTGCTGGCGTTTAAGACAGCCATTCATCTTGCTGAAATTGAAGTAAAAAAAGACGTTATAAGAAAAATAAGCGAACAAGTCGAAAGAACTTTGGCTCAGAGAGAGAATGCATGACTCGTTATTCAAGAGTAATCGGTACCGGTGGTTATCTGCCCGAAGAGGTTCGCACTAATGAGCAAATATCACAAACTGTTGATACTTCGGATAGCTGGATTATTGAGCGAACCGGTATCAAAAGCCGTCGTATTGCCGGTGCTGATGAAACGGCTTCAAGTATGGCCGAAATTGCGGCAAGACAAGCTATAGCAGCTGCAAATTGCGATCCCGAAGAGATTGATTTAATCATTGTTGCGACCGGGACGCCTGATCGCGTTTACCCCAGTACCGGTTGTTTGTTGCAGCGGCGCCTAGGTATTAAAAATTGCGTCGCTTTTGATGTACAGGCCGCATGTTCAGGTTCGATTTTTGCGTTAAGCATTGCCGATCAATATATTAAATCGGGTGCTGCCAAGAAAGTTCTTGTTGTCGGTTCTGAAATTTGTTCGCGCCTTGTTGACTGGACAGATCGAGGCACTTGTATTTTATTTGGTGATGGTGCAGGCGCAGTATTGCTCGGTGCATCGGATGATGCCGGTATTTTGTCGACGCATATCCACTCAGACGGGGAATATGAAGAGCTGTTGTATTGTCCAAACCCTCAGGTCGCTATTGAGGCGAATAAAGATGAAGCCGGCTACATCAAGATGCGCGGCAATGAAGTGTTCAAGGTGGCAGTTAACACGCTGGGCCGCATAGTCGATGAAACTTTGGCTGCAAACAACATGCAACAGTCCGATGTTGATTGGTTGGTTCCTCATCAGGCGAATACACGAATTATTGCCGCGACCGCAAAAAAATTAAAAATGTCCATGAATAATGTTATTTTGACACTTGAAAATCAGGGCAATACCTCATCTGCGTCTGTATTGCTCGCTCTTAATGAAGGTATTCGGGATGGTCGTATTCAACGTGGACAAGTCGTTTTACTTGAAGCGTTTGGGGCGGGATTCACTTGGGGTTCTGCATTAATTAAATACTAAAAGCGTATCGATATGAATAACCAAACTTATAACTTAGCCTTTGTTTTCCCCGGTCAGGGTTCGCAATCAATCGGTATGTTAACAGATTTGGCTGCCAGCTATCCTGAGGTAAAGCATACTTTCGAACGTGCGTCCGATGCATTAGGCAAAGATCTATGGACTATTGTTAATGAAGGCCCTGACGAAGAGCTTAATCAAACGCATAATACCCAGCCTGCAATGCTGGCCGCCGGTGTAGCGGTTTGGGAAGTCTGGTGCAAGCATAGTAATATTCGTCCCGCATGGATGGCAGGACACAGTTTGGGCGAATATACTGCCTTGGTTTGTTCGGATGCCATGTCGTTTGAAGATGCTATAAAACTGGTTGCGGCAAGAGGGCGACTGATGCAGGAAGCTGTGCCTCCCGGCGTCGGCGCAATGGCGGCAATTCTGGGTCTTGAGGACCATCAAGTCGTTCAGGTTTGCGCCAATGCGGCTCAGGGCGAAATAGTTTCAGCGGTCAATTTCAACTCGCCAGGGCAGGTGGTTATTGCGGGCCATGTTGCAGCCGTTGAGAGAGCAATGCTTGAGGCAAAAGCGGCGGGCGCTAAACGAGCGGTATTATTACCGGTCAGTGTTCCTTCGCACTGTGCATTAATGGAGCCGGCAGCTCAAAAACTGGATGAACAATTGCAAAACACGAATATTGATACGCCCAAAATGACGCTGATTCATAATGTAGATGTTGCATCGCACAGCGCCTCGGAAGTCATCCGCAACGCATTAAAAGAACAACTCTATAAGCCGGTGCGCTGGGCCGACAGTATTAAGTTCATGCATGATCAGGGCGTTACCTGTTTTGTTGAATGCGGACCCGGCAAAGTATTGATCGGCTTGAATAGGCGTATTGCCAAGGAAGCCGAACATATGTCTATTCATGACCCGGAATCATTAATTACAGTATTGGAACAACTCAATGGTTAAGCAAGTAGCTTTAGTGACGGGTGCCAGTCGCGGCATCGGTCGTGCAATCGCAGAAAGATTGGCTCAGGATGGTTTTTTTGTTATCGGTACTGCAACCACAGATAGCGGCGCCGATTCAATTTCAGTCTATCTGGAGGGTCAGGGAAAGGGCTTGAAGCTGGATGTTGGTAATCCTGATTCTATTGCAGAAGTCATGAATATTATTAATGACGAGTTTGGTGCGCCGACTGTGCTGGTCAATAATGCCGGCATTACTCGTGATAATTTATTGATGCGAATGAAGGACGAAGAATGGGATGATATTATCAATACCAACCTGACTTCGGTTTTTCGCATGAGCAAGGCAGTAATGCGGGGTATGATGAAAGCCAAAACAGGGCGTATTATCAATATTTCATCTGTAGTAGGTTCGACCGGTAATGCCGGGCAGGCAAATTACGCCGCAGCTAAAGCCGGAATGGTCGGGTTTGCCAAATCGATGGCCAAGGAAGTAGGTTCACGCAACATTACCATCAACACAGTGTCGCCTGGATTTATTGATACCGATATGACCAAGGAACTGAATGATGATATTAAAAATACCTTGCTGTCATCTATTCCCTTGTCCCGTTTGGGCAAGGCGGAAGAAATTGCCCATACGGTTTCGTTTTTGGCCTCTGATGGTGCGGCTTATATTACCGGCGAAAACATTCATGTAAATGGCGGTATGTTCATGTCGTAATATAGACCGTATAGTATGTTCATGCCTTAATATTGTGATATTAAGGTAATATAAAGTATAATTCCCCCGCCGTCTGGAATTTCCGGAGACGGGATTTCAAATAAAACTAATAACAATACTAGTGTAGGTCTCAGATTAGACGCTGAGGAGCTTACATTGTTTGAGGATAAAAATTATGAGTAACATTGAAGAACGAGTAAAAAAGATTGTTGCGGAACAATTAGGTGTTAAAGAAGATATCGCTACCGATGCTTCATTCGTAGATGATCTAGGTGCTGATTCTCTTGATACAGTTGAACTCGTCATGGCTCTTGAAGAAGAATTCGAATGCGAAATTCCAGACGATGAAGCTGAAAAAATTACAACTGTTCAGCAAGCTATTGATTATGTAGTAAAAAATGCTTAAAATCTGATTTCTTAGTTGATGAGCTTGTAGGTTGGGTTGCGACTGCATGGACGCAGGAAGTGGAGCAACACCTGGAGAGGTTGCCAAAAAGCACTCAAGTAGGCGCCTCTAGTAAGATGCAGGAGCGGTTGCCGAGCGTATCGTTACCCATCTGAGTGCTTTTTGATTGTTCCGTTACACTCCGGCCTACATATCTAACCCATTTCCCGCCTTTATTTTTCTTACGGTAAACCACATTGAGCAAACGTCGGGTTGTAATAACTGGATTAGGCGCAATCACGCCTTTAGCTAACACAGTCTCAGAAACATGGGACGGTATTATTAATGGTAAAAGCGGCATAAGTCCAATTGATTCTTTCGATATTTCTTCTTTTGCCACTACTTTCGGCGGCGTCATAAGAAATTTTGATCCCGGTCAATATATTCCAGAAAAAGACGCTAAGCGCATGGACGGTTTCATCCATTACGGAATTGCAGCGGGTAGTCAGGCAATTGAGGATTCAGGTATTGAAGTAACTGAGGCTAATGCCGAGCGCATCGGTGTTGCTATCGGATCGGGTATAGGCGGCATTACCGGTATTGAAGAATGTTACGCACTCTATGATAAGAGCGGTCCGCGCCGTATCTCGCCGTTTTTTGTTCCTGGTAACATCATTAACATGATTTCAGGCAACCTTTCAATCAAATATGGATTAAAAGGTCCAAATTTTGCCATTGTTACAGCTTGTTCTTCAGGCACTCATAATATTGGCGACGCGGCACGTTTAATTAAATATGGCGATGCTGATGTAATGGTCGCGGGTGGCGCTGAACGCTGCACTACATCGCCAACAGCAATGGGCGGTTTTGCTTCGGCAAAAGCCTTGTCTCGCCGCAATGATGATCCGCAAGCCGCCAGTCGCCCTTGGGATAAAGACCGTGACGGCTTTGTGTTAAGCGATGGTGCCGGTATTGTGGTTTTAGAAGAGTTGGAACATGCTAAAGCGCGCGGTGCAAAAATTTATGCTGAATTAGTAGGTTATGGCATGAGCGGTGACGCTTATCATATGACTACGCCTTCAATCGGTGGCGAAGGCGCTGCACGTTGTATGAAGAATGCGTTGCGCGATGCCGGTTTAAATGCCGATGCCGTCGATTATATCAATGCTCACGGTACATCAACGCCGGCCGGTGACGTAGGTGAAACCCAGGCGATGAAAGCAGCATTGGGCGACCACGCCTATAAACTTGCCGTCAGCTCAACAAAGTCGATGATTGGTCATTTATTAGGCGCTGCGGGCGGCATTGAGGCAGTGCTGACCGCATTAAGTATCAAAAATCAGATCGCTCCACCAACCATCAATTTGGAAAATCAAGATCCTGAATGTGATCTGGATTATGTGCCGAATGTCGCAAGAAATATGAAGATCGATGTAGCTATGTCCAATTCATTCGGTTTTGGCGGCACTAATGGTTCGTTGGTTTTTAAACGCTATGAGTAATTAGCCTTGTAAAATGGGCGCCAAAAGTAAGGACTTTTCCGTCCGCCATTCGCCATAATGTCATTCATCCTGTGGATACTGCCCGGCTAAAAAAATGATTCTCATCAATGGTGAAAGCAAGGAGCATATCGAAATATCCGATCGTGGTTTTCAATACGGCGATGGATTGTTCGAGACCATTGAAGTTAGAGACGGAAAAGCAGTTTTTTTTGAACGCCATTTAGAACGTTTAAAGTCAGGTTGTGACAGGCTTTACATTCCTTTTCCGGATGGACAATTGCTTAGTCTTGAGGCTAAGGCACTTTGCCGCCAATGGCCTTCAGCTCATGCTGTGCTTAAAATCATAGTCACGCGCGGCACAGGCGGGCGAGGTTATCGCCAACCTGATGTCATTCAACCCACCCGCATATTAAGTCTCCATCCCTATCCTGATTATCCGAAAATATACTCAGAGCGAGGCATAGTCGCCCGTATTTGTACTACTCGTTTAGGCCTGAATCCCACCTTAGCAGGAATTAAACACCTGAACCGGCTTGAACAAGTCATGGCACGAGCTGAATGGAACGACTCAGCCGTGCAGGAAGGGCTTATGCTGGATGTCAATGATCGTGTTATTGAAGGAACAATGACTAACCTGTTCTACATTAAAAACAATAGTCTTTATACATCAGTACTGTCTCAATCAGGCGTTGCCGGAATTATTCGCGGTATTGTAATGACGATTTCAGTTGACCATGGCCTTTCGGTAATTGAACATCTGTTTACGAAAAATGAGTTATTATCGGCCGATGAAATATTCGTCTGTAATTCAATTATCGGCATTTGGCCCATCAAGCAAATCGAAGCTATGCATTTTTCAGTTGGCCCGATAACCAAGAGTATTCAAATCTGGTTGAACGAATCCACCAGTAAGACTGCATGGCTGGAGGCGGATAAGGCATGAAGCGGTTGCCGGAATTTTTAACAAAGAACCATAAAATCATTGGTTTTGCTTTATTGATTTTAAGTTTTGTAAGCGGCTGGCTGTGGATGGACTATCAAAGGGCGTTATATCAGCCAGCGTTGATAAATAAAACTGTTGTTATAGAAATTGAAAAAGGCGATTCGCTTAGTCACATTATCGATAAACTTGTAGATCAAAAACTGGCTGTTAAACCATTCTGGTTTAAAGTCATCGCCTTTCAGGAAAGCGCGCTCAAAAAACTTAAAACTGGAGAATACGAGTTAACTTCCGGTTTGACTATACCTAAAATCTTAAAGCTATTCGTTCAAGGGAAAACCAAGCAACACCCTATTACATTTCCGGAAGGTTGGAGCTTTAAGGAAATACTGCATGAAATTGAGAAAAATCCCAATATTGAGCATACGTTAAACGGCGTTGATTTTAAAAGCATAATGACAAAATTCAATCCGGATGCTCCTGCATCGCCAGAAGGCTTGTTTTTTCCTGATACTTATTTTTTTGAGAAACACACATCCGATGTGGCTTTATTAAAAAGAGCCTACGACAAAATGCAACGGGTGTTGCAGCAGGAATGGCTCAACAAAACGGAAGGCCTGCCGTTTAAAACGCCTTATGAAGCCTTGATTCTCGCTTCGATTGTCGAAAAAGAAACCGGAGCAGTTGCTGAAAGACCTTTAATAGCCGGGGTGTTTATCCGCAGATTGGAACAAAATATGCTGTTGCAAACCGATCCTACCGTTATTTACGGCATGGGCGAAAGCTATCAGGGCGATATTAAGTCTAAAGATTTAACCACAGCCACACCCTACAATACTTATGTCATTAGCGGCTTGCCGCCAACGCCGATTGCGATGCCCGGACGAGATGCGCTTTATGCCGTTCTGCATCCTGACAAAAGCGACAGTCTTTATTTCGTAGCCCGCGGTGACGGTACGCATGTATTTTCAGCGACTTTAAAAGACCACAAATTGGCCGTCGACAAGTTTCAAAGGAATAAAAAATGATCAGAGGGAAATTTATTACCCTGGAAGGCGGAGAAGGGGTAGGTAAAACTACCAATCTGGCTTTTATCAAAGACTACCTGGAACAACATAATATATCGGTCGTTGTGACACGCGAGCCCGGCGGCACTCGCTTGGCCGAAAAGATACGCGAATTATTGCTGGATAAAGAAAGCGAGGCTATTTCAGATCAGGCCGAGTTATTAATGATGTTCGCGGCTAGAGCCCAGCACATCAAACACATCATCGAACCGGCGTTGGCGCAAGGAAAATGGGTGCTTTGCGATCGCTTCACAGACGCTACCTACGCTTATCAAGGCGGCGGCCGGAATATGAAAATCAGCACTATAAAATGGTTGGAAAATATGGTGCAAGGCACATTAAGGCCTGATTTAACACTGTTGTTGGACGCGCCGGTCGAGATAGGTATCGCGCGCGTTAGAGAGCGCGGAGCTTTCGATCGTTTCGAGTCGGAAAAGATCAGTTTTTTTGAAAATGTAAGACGGGCTTATTTATTGCAGGCCGAACTGCATCCGGAGCGCATCAAACTTATCAAAGCCAATCAACCGTTACCTGACGTGCAAAGAGCCATTACCGATGTGCTTCGTCCTTTGTTAGGCTTGTGTGCATTGAATTGCCCGACCCCTTCCACCAGGCAGGGCCTCGTTAAATGATTCTGCCTTGGCAACAGCATTTATGGGAGCATCTTTGCAGTTATAGCGCGCAAAAACGCGTTCCCCAAGCTTTACTCATCACCGGCAATAAAGGGCTCGGCAAGCAGCAGTTGGCCGGTCAATTCGCCGTTGCCCTGCTTTGCGCAACACCTAAAGCAAACGGCACAGCGTGCGGTCTTTGCAGCAGCTGCTTGCTGTTTAATGCCGATACACACCCCGATTTTATTCAGGTACAGCCTGAAGAAACGGGCAAAGGCATTACTATCGGGCAAATACGCAGCCTGATTACCCGGTTAACCTTAAAGCCCCAGTATGAGACTCATCGTATCGTTATTATCAATCCTGCGGATAAGATGAATAATGCCGCAGCCAACGCATTTTTAAAATGTTTGGAAGAGCCGACCGAGCGTACCTTGCTTATATTAATCACCGAAAAACCGGGCAAACTGCCGGCGACTATCATCAGCCGTTGCCAGAAGCTGGCAGTAGCGACTCCGGATAAGGACGCTATAGTGAGTTGGCTGGCAGAGGAGACATTACAGAAAGCCCCCCTGTTGCAAAAGGAGGACTTGCATTACTACGTCTCTCTAGCACAAGGCGCTCCTTTGCTGGCACTGGATTATGTTAATGAGCAAACATTAACTTTGCGCAATGAATGTTTCAAGTCATGGCTGGCAATAGCAAGGCAGCATAAATCCCCAATCATTGTTGCCGAAGACTGGCACAAGCTACCGGCAGAGCCTTTGATGTTCTGGATGACATCATGGAACATCGACCTGATTAAATGTTTTTATCACACTCAGGTCGAAAATTTATATAATCCGGATTTGAGCGGACAGTTGCAAGAACTGGCCAAACGGCTAGAATTAAAAGGACTTTATAAGTTGTATGATCTATTATTATTAAGTCGGCAACGGCTGGATACGCAAATAAACAGACAGTTATTGTTTGAAGAAATTTTAATACAATGGTACGAACTTAACCGGAGTAAATAACCATGGCAGATGCAGGAGCCGGACAAAGCATATTGTCCCTTTCAATTAAAGATAAAACCGCATTATACGCAGCCTATATGCCTTTTGTTATCAACGGCGGGCTATTCATTCCGACCAACCGTGAATATGAAATGGGGCAGGAAGTATTCATGCTGCTCAATTTAATGGAGGAAACCGAACGGCTGCCGATAGCCGGGAAAATAATCTGGATAACTCCGCCCGGCTCGGAAGGCTATAGAGCCAGAGGCGTCGGCGTACAGTTTAGCGATCAGGACGGCGGCGTATCGCGCAATAAAATAGAAAACTATCTGGCCGGTTCTTTAGAAGGCGATCGTCCGACGCATACTATGTGAGGCAAAGGGCACAAGGCTAAAGGAGAAAAAACCTGAGCGTCAATACACCCCGCCCTTAGCCTTGTGCCTTTCGCCCTTTGCCTGCTTTTATAAAAACTTTCATGTTAATAGATTCCCATTGCCACCTGGATCGTATCGATCTTGCGCCTTATCAAAATGATTTTGCCTGTTTCATGAACGAAGCGGCAAACAGTCAAATCGAACACCTGTTATGTATATCGATAGATTTGGAATCCTATCCGGCAATGCTGGACTTGGTATCTTCCTATCCGCAAATATCCGTGACTGTCGGAGTGCATCCTAACAGCCACGAGGGTCATGACCCCAGTGTCGAAGAGCTTATCGCTTTAGGCCGTCCTGATAAAGTTATAGGCATAGGCGAGACCGGTCTGGACTATTTTCGCAGCGAAGGCGATTTAGGTTGGCAACATCAGCGTTTCAGAAATCATATTAACGCCGCAAAAATATTGGATAAACCATTGATTATCCATACCCGCGAAGCCAAACACGATACTTTACGCATCCTGCAAGAAGAGGGCGCCAATGAAGTAGGGGGGATTATTCACTGTTTTACCGAAGACTGGGAATTTGCCAAAAAGGCGTTGGATTTGAATTTTTATATTTCGTTTTCCGGCATTGTCACTTTTAACAGCGCCAAGGAAATCCAGGAAGTCGCCAAAAAAGTACCTGCCGACCGTTTCTTAATAGAAACCGACTCGCCCTATCTTGCGCCGGTACCATTTCGCGGAAGACCCAACTATCCCATCTACGTGCGTTATGTTGCAGAACAACTGGCTAAGTTGCGCGGAACAACGATAAATGAAATTGCAGTGTCATCTACAGAAAACTTCTACAGATTATTCAAAACGGTACAGCATTAAATCATTCCAATCAGGGATCGCTAACACTACAAAAAGAGTTTGGCTATTCCGAATCGCTGTTGCGAATAAAGCTTGAGCTATATAGTAGCCTTATTAAAGCATAATGAATGCAGCACTACCCGGTTGCGGCCTTCTTGTTTGGCTCTATACATTGCCTGATCGGCGGCGGCTACCAATGAGGCAAATTCAACTCCGGCATGTAGTGAATCGGAAACGCCGATACTGACGGTGCTGTGCAGGACTTCGTCATTGAACTTCATCGCCATTTCAGCATAGTTTTGACGCAAGCGATCCGCCAGTAACCAGGCATCTTTTTCCAGGGTGGATGGCAATAGAATGCAAAATTCCTCGCCCCCATATCTAGCGAAATAATCGTCGCTACGGATGGTCTTTTGCGCTATTGCAGTAAGATGCTTTAACACAGAATCTCCCGCAGGATGACCGTAGCGATCGTTGATGGATTTGAAATGATCGACATCAATCATCATTAATGCCAGCGTATCTCCGGTACGAGTACAGCGAGCTGACAGCCGGGTGGCTTCCTGTTCCAAACTGCGCCGATTCAGAGCTCCAGTCAGCGCATCGCTCGCCGCCAATTTTTGCAGATCCGCGGCAAGCCGGTAATTCAGCATCAGCACGAATCCGAAAGCCAGGCACATTTGTGCGATGCTGCCAATAAAAAACGATACAGGATTGATAGTAACTTGCGAATAAAGGGTATAGGTGTCGGCTGGGGATAGAAAAACAATTATTGCCCTGGCTAGAAACATTATTGCAACTACAGCGAATGATGTCCCGGTAAACCAATACGCGGTGCGTAAAGGTTGTTCTATGCGGATGAATAAGGCATAGGCGCAGGCTGCGTTGCTCAAGGCGAACACAACCGAGTTGGCGATGACTCGGGCATGGATATCCGGATGGAGGATAACTAACCATATGCTCTGAATAAACACCAGCCCGGCCAATAACCATGGAATGTATCCATTGCTGCAACCCTTTTTGAATGCCTGGATGCCGTTGAATTGCAAACCTATACCCGCCGCCATCAGCGTAGCGCCAAATACCAGAACCCAAGCGCTGCCGGATGATTTTTGTTGGATAATATAAGAAAAGCCTAGCCCCAGCCCGATGTATAAACTGCCCAGTGCCCAATGTTGAACTCCTCGGATCTTACCGGCATGTAATCCCGCTAATATCAGCAAGCCTGAAAACATCAGGCACAGCGCGGAGATCATCACCATCATCGTACGGATGTCGAGATTCATTGCGCTATCCGGTAGTCGGCAGAAATCTTAAGTCGAGTGTGCAATTTTATTCCTGATTAGGACTTGTATGAGAGGGTGATGCATATTTCAGCAAGAGTTATTGTCCCTCATTAAGGCGTGCGAAAATCATTATATAGCAGAGCACCCATAGGATAAATCTCATCTCGTATATTACTGATAATTAGATGACTATGGCTTACAATGTAGTTTTAACATCGGGTTGACAGATTATTTTTACTTTTTTGAGTCATAGATATGAATGATTTTATGAGTAACACATTAATACGGCAGCTCATTCCAGGCATTTTATTGACTGGTCTTTTATTGTTGGGCTTTATGGTGCTGCGTGAGTTATTGCTCACCCTGACCTGGGCACTGATCATCGCTTATGCAGTATGGCCGCCTTATCGGTACTTAAGGCAACGGCTCAAAGACAATGCCACGCTCAGTGCAGCATTGATGACGGCGATTATTGCAGCAGTCATCTTATTGATAGTCTACTGGCTGCTTGCCATGTTGCAAGAAGAGCTAAAAATCGCTTATCAAGCCCTGATCAGCGGTTTTAGTCCGGATACTTATCGCCTGCCGGATTTCATCAAGCGCATTCCGTGGTTGGGCAACACTATGCAGGTCTGGTTAGATCGGCTGGCCGATGACCGAGCCGCAGTGATGGGGCAATTTGCTAACTGGGCACAGCAATGGTCAGGCCAATTTGCAACGTTTCTCGGCGGTGTCGGTAATTACATTATGAAACTGGGCGTTATTCTGGTGACGGTGTTTTTTTGTTTTCGTGACGGGGAAGAAGCCATTCAACAGCTGCATCAAGGCCTGGTGCGGTTTTTAGGGAAATATCAGCATGTTTATCTGCAAGCTGCAGGGCACACTACCCGAGCCGTGGTTTACGGCTTAGTGCTTGCAGCGCTGGGCCAGGGAATGTTAGCCGGATTGGGTTACTTTATTGCCGGCGTCAAAGCTCCGGTGCTGTTTGGGGCGGTCACCGCGCTGTTGGCGATGATTCCGATGGGCGCGACGCTGGTATGGATGCCTCTAGGTATCATGCTGATAGTTACGGAACAGCCTTTTCAGGGCATAGGACTGTTGCTTTGGGGTTTTTTTGCGATCAGCACAGTGGATAATATAATCCGGCCGCTAGTTATCAGCGGTGCGGGGCGGATACCTTTTCTGGTGGTGTTGTTCGGCGTTCTTGGCGGACTCACGGCATTCGGCGCTATCGGCCTGTTTTTAGGCCCGGTGATTCTGGCCGTTTTGCTGTCTGTATGGCAATCATGGCTGAAGTTGCAAAAGCATGAAGAAGAGACTTCAGATTCGGCAGTTCCTCCTGATCTACCTCAGCCCGGTTGGCATACCCTGTCGGTCGAGGAAACGCTTTCGGCACAGGCTACTGATGCCTCTACCGGCTTGAGCCAAGCAGTCGCCTCAGATCGACAAGATCGCTACGGACTCAACCAACTGACCGAAAAACCGCCGCGTTCAGCCTGGTATTTACTGTTATCCCAATTTAAAAGTTTTCTTATTTTGGTGCTGATTTTTGCAGCTGTCGTGTCTGCTACGATCGGCGATTTAACAGATGGTGCAGTCATTTTGGTAGTTGTGACTATTAACGCGCTACTCGGGTTTTATCAGGAATTTCAGGCCGAAAAATCATTGGCCGCGCTTAAGAGTATGCTCGGGTTGCAGGCCGCTGTGCGCCGAGACGGCGATACCGTTCAGCTGCCCGTCGATCAACTGGTGCCGGGGGACATAGTCATTCTGGAACCCGGCGATAAAATCCCCGCAGACGGCCGTATTATTTCCTGTCACACCTTGGAAGTCGATGAATCCGCGCTGACTGGCGAGTCGATGCCGGTTTCCAAGCAGCATCAGGCATTCGAGCTGGAAACGATACCGCTCGCCGAGCGCAGCAACATGCTGTATATGAACAATGCGGTCACCCGCGGCCGTGCGGAAATGGTAGTCACCGCTATCGGCATGGATACCGAAATCGGCAAATTGGCGGGACTATTGGCAGAGGCAGAAGACCAAGATACCCCGTTGCAAATACAGCTCGACAGTCTGGGTAAACGGCTGGCCTTGATCGCGCTTGGCATCATCGCGATATTGTTTATCACTGCCTTGTGGCGCGGAGAACCGTTGATCCAGACTGTATTTACTGCGATTGCCTTGGCCGTGGCGGCCATTCCCGAAGGATTACCCGCAGTAGTCACCGTAACCCTTGCATTGGGAATGCATCGCATGGCCCGCCAACGCGCTATCGTCAAACGCTTGGCCGCCGTCGAAACTTTGGGCTGCACGACGGTTATCTGCACCGACAAAACCGGCACTTTGACCGTCAACCAGATGACGGCGCGATCAATTTTTTATAAAGGCCGAAGCTACAAAGTCAGCGGTGAGGGCTATGAGCTTGCCGGTAAAATTTTGCCCGTTAGCGGCGGCGATATAGCCGATGATTTAGCGGATTTATTGCTGCCTTTAGCCTTGTGTAACAACAGCCATTTTCAAGATAAGCAGGCGGTTGGCGATCCGATGGAAAGAGCGTTACTGGTGCTTGCCGCCAAAGGCGGTATTGACAAAGAACAGGCACTCTCGCAACTGCCGCGCATCGCCGAAATCCCTTTTAATGCCGAGCATAAATTCATGGCGACTTTCCATCGACAGGGCGACCGGATCAAGGTGTTTATTAAGGGCGCGCCTGAAGTCTTGCTCAAACTGTGTCATTCTGTCGTTGATAACAATGGCGACTCGCTCCCGATTCGGCAAGTTGAACTGTTGGCCGAAAACCAAACCATGGCGAGTACTGGCCTGCGAGTATTGGGTCTGGCGGTTC
Source organism: Methylobacter sp. (assembly GCF_004322395.1). Classification (GTDB taxonomy): domain Bacteria; phylum Pseudomonadota; class Gammaproteobacteria; order Methylococcales; family Methylomonadaceae; genus Methylobacter_A. Next base: position 2,521 of record NZ_SCTW01000100.1, on the reverse strand, counting down.
GCACGCTGCCCGCAGCCGACTATCAAGCAGATAGCGATCTGTTCCAGTATATTAAGGAGCTTACCTTCGTCGGGCTGGTCGGTTTGATGGACCCGCCAAGAGCCGAAGCCCGTGAGGCCATCAAGCTCTGCCAACAGGCCGGTATCGCGGTCAAAATGATTACCGGCGACCAGAAAGTGACCGCTTTTGCGATTGCCCAGGAGCTGGGTTTGTCCGGCGAAGTGATCGACGGCGAAGAATTGGCCGGACTGGACGATGACGCTCTGGCCGCGCGTATCAACGCTATTACCGTCTTTGCCCGCACTGCGCCCGAACAGAAAGTACGAATCGTCAAAGCCTTGAGATTCGACGGTCATGTAGTCGCGATGACTGGCGACGGCGTCAACGATGCGCCTGCCTTGAAAACTGCCGACATAGGCATCGCCATGGGCATCACCGGCACCGATGTCGCAAAGGAAGCTGCAACGATGATCTTGACCGATGATAATTTTGCGACCATCGTCAAGGCGGTCGAAGAAGGAAGAGGCATTTACGACAACATGGTCAAATTCGTGCGCTTCCAGCTGTCCACTAATATCGGTGCGATCCTGACCGTAGCCGGAGCCCCGCTGCTGGGCATGCCGGTGCCGTTTACCGCCGTGCAATTGCTGTGGATCAACATCATCATGGACGGCCCGCCGGCCATGTCGCTAGGCGTTGACCCCGTCCGCAACGGCAGCATGAATGAAGCGCCGCGAAACTCGGACGCGCAGATACTGTCGTTACGCCGTTTCGGCAATCTTTTCAGCTACGGCTTGACCATGGCTATCGGTACTTTGGGAGTGCTGTATTACGGTTTGCAAACCGGCGAAAGCGATATCGCCGGGGATGCCGTAAGCCTGTCGGGAGCAGGCGAGGCGCATGCCGTGACGCTGGCATTTACGACTTTTGTGCTGTTTCAGGTGTTTAATGTGTTTAATGCCAGATCGGAAAAAGGCACGACTTTCAACCAGCATTTTTGCGCTAACCGATTGCTTTGGCTGGCTATTTTCGGGGTGATTATGCTGCAAATACTGGTCATATATTTGCCGCTCGCGCAACGGATATTTCATACCATCGCATTAACGCAGCTGGATTGGCTGATAGCGGTTGGAGTTGCTGCGACTGTGCTGGTTTTTGAGGAATTGCGTAAATTATTTGAATGGGTGTGGGTTGGGATTCGGGTTGGGCGGCGGATATAGTGATTTAGATTGTATTTGGGCTGTCGCCGCATTTGAAACGTTACGATATGGGTTATAATCCTACCCCGGCTCATTAGTCGTATTTGTTTATTCGTTATGTCCTGTTGAGTTCTATTAAGTTTAATTAAAACAATTAAGTAGGTCTATGGTATGGAGGATATACGACAACGCGTTTTTTTATACGACAATTGATGTCGTATATATTACGTTAGGTTTCGATAGCAGGCGCAATGAAAGCTGCAACCAAAATCTCAATTATCGTCACCTTCTGCCTACTCTATGCAGCAGCATATGGCGTTGCCCGTAGTGAAAATTGGCTCATTCACCGTGCTGGCTATTATTCCGATGCTGGTGAAAATAGAAAGGTCGGTGGACATTACATTTCTTCAGGAGATTTCGGCAGCCCAATGCTCGCTCCGCGAATTTCCACCGCACAAGGTCTTGCTACCATATTCTTCTGGCCAGCCACACAAGCTGAGCTTGTATATTGGTATTTAGTTGAACCGCGTGGCTCCCCATGGCAAAAAAACCTAACATGGCGCTCAACCGGAGCGCGGTTACAATGCGGTTTTATTTTTCAGCTTTCCGTGCCGCGCCCGGTTAGCTCTACGTTGGACAACTACCCCTAGTTCGATTTTTGGGAGATCTCTACAGTGAAACATTTTTTCGCGCTGTTTATACTGCTGTTCTCTAACTGGGCAACTGCGGAAACGTTCACCACTGTAGAAGCATATCTTGAACATCTTACCAACGGTCAGCCAATAGTTAGTTCAAGCTTTGAATTCTCTCGCAGTGGAAATGTATTTGGTGCCGTCCAGTGGCGTATACCAGCAAATATTTCTGACGAAATGAGCCCATATTTGGCTAGTGTCTTTATCTTAGAAAAATTGAAGAACAACAACTTTAAAGAAGTTATCCGCTCAATCCCTTCTGGTGGGTTTTCTGGCGGTAATTTACAGGTTTTGGATGGCGTAGAAATAAAATCCGACAGCAGTTTTTCTGTTAATTTGCATAACTTTGTACCGCTTGGTGTAATTACGTACCGGTTTGCGCTGATCGATCAGTCTTGGCGCTTTTCTGGTCGAGATGAACATTTTTGTTTTTATGACAAAGAAGACGAAGATGGTTGCGGTATAGAAGAAAAACGCTCGATAAATTTCCTTACGGGAAATGCCATTGAAGATAAATTCCGCAGTGATAATCTTATTTCTACAAAAAATAGCAAAACAAAGTTCCCTGATTTTCCGCTGAATGAATTTAAGTTTTTTGATGAAAAATATGAGCCTTTATGAAACCTGTCC
>NZ_SCTW01000099.1 GCF_004322395.1 Methylobacter sp. | reverse complement strand
GGTATCCAGACAGATAAGCCTTCAGCAGCGCAGATTGAAGAGATTGATTTCGATTTAAGTTCATTCTCAATGGACGCCAACGAGCCAGATGAAGCGGAAAAAGATGCTACAGCTTCCGGTGCCCGGACGGATAAGCCTTCAGAAGCACAGATTGAAGAGATTGATTTCGGTTTAAGTTCATTCTCAATGGATGACTACGGATCCAATGAATTGGATAAAGATTTTACAGCCGCCAGTACCTTATTGGACACATCCTCAGGGGAAAATATAGCCAATAAAGCACAGGAATTTGAAACTCACGAATTTAATTTCAATTCCGGCAATACTGAAACAAAAGAAGCCGATAACCTTGATTTTAGCTCTGTATTAGATGATGAGAAAAACAGTCAGCATGTTGATTTTTCTGCGGATAATTCATTAGATTTTAATGATAATTCGGTTGGTGATTTTGACTTTGATCTTGATTTTGATCTTGATCAGGATGCGCCCTCAACAACAAGCGTACAGAACACCGATCATGCTAGTTTTGGCGTCTCTGATCTTACCGATATGGACGAGTTGGAAACGAAGCTGGATTTAGCAAAAGCATATATAGATATGGGAGATGCAAATGCGGCCAAGGATATTGCCAGAGAAGTGCTTGAACAAGGTACGGTCGAGCAAAAAAAGATAGCCCAAGCGTTGCTTGACGAGTTGGACTGAAACCGTTTTTACCCATAAAAAAAGCCCTTTACGGGCTTTTTTTATGGGATTAGCTCATCAAATTTTTTATGATGGATTCTTGATAACGTATAAAATCCAAAGTGCATTGCTGTAGCACCTGAAAATGTTGATCGATTGCCGCATAATTATTTTTTAATAGGCAACTTTCCAGAGTGTTTGCTGGTTGTTGAATATTCGTCAACCCGCAAAAACTCGCCGAGCCATTTAATTGGTGCGTAATTTCTTTGGCGCGATCGTATTGTTTGTTTTCCAATGCATCTTTAATGTGAATGATTTGCTGAGGAAGTTCTTCAAATAATTTTTCAAAAATGGTCAAAGTAAGTTGCTGGTTATTTTTAGTTTTATTCAGAATTATTTGAATATAAGCTAGAGCTATAGCTATAGCCTTTGTTTGCCAAATATCTATAGTCTCATTAAGCTGTTTTTCAGATATGGGTTTAATTAACCAATCATCAGCCTCAATTAGCGATTGTTTTTCTCTCTGAGATTCTTCTGTCGAATTAATGATAGCTATGATCGGTGTTGTGTTGTTTAGGCCAAGAGGATCTTTAATACGAGTGATAAGCTCCGACTGCCAGGGATGGCGAAAGTGCCCCAATAATCGGTCGGGAACCGCTGCGACCGAACAGTTTACAGTCGAGTCAAGCAGTATCAGATCGAATTGAGTTGTTTCAATGAGCCTTAAAATTTCATCGTATTCATTGGTTACCATAATATTTTGACGGTGACGTTGCGATGATAAATGATTCATGTCAATGTCGCCGGTGATTAACACATTAAATTGTTGATCTTGATAGATTTTTAAAGACATTTTATTTCCTGTTGTGATATCGCTTTGATGAAGAGTTTCGGCAAACAGTCATCAACAGCGTTCATAGTCTTATATGGGAATCAAAATTTCCGGTTGATTTTATCGGATGCAATAGCGTGTCGGTTTTATGACATCTTCACTTTAATTAGGTTGTGGTTATTATTCGCTTAACTATTCAATACTTGTAATTGATACCGAATATAGTTAATTATTCACATTTACAAATATTTATATCTTATTATTTTAAAAGGATCTTTTTTCTTGTATGATTTGATTTTTAGATAAGATTCAATGATAGCGTTCAGCTGTTTGTTAGTGTTATTTACATATGCAAACAAATAAAGCGAAATGTAACTAAATGTTTCTGCATATATTATTATTTAGTGGTCTTTAAATTGCTTGTTTACTGATTAAAAACTGAAGGGTTTGCAACATGGCTGAACTTGAGCAAGAGGGTGGAGACGTAAAGAAATCTCCTAAAAAACTTATCATTATGATTATTGTTGCTGCTGTGATTTTATTAGCAGCTGGCGGTGGAGTCACTTTTTTTATTATGAAAGGAGGTGAAGTTGAACATGTTGATGAGTCGGCAGTTCCTGTAGAAAAATTCTATTTCGATATGAGTAAACCCATCGTCGTCGATTTTCCCAAGGGGGCGCCGGTCCAGCACGGGCGGATTACGGTGTCAATGTTAGCTGAAGATGCCGAAACCATTGATGTTTTGAAAAAAAATGAACCTATGATACGAAATAACCTGTTGATGCTGATCGGCGCTCAGGATGCAGCAAATTTAAATACTCGTGAAGGCAAGGAGATGCTGCGTAAAGCCATGTTAGATGATGTGACCGCCGTTTTAATAAAAATGGCAGGGAAAGGTCAGGTTAACGAGATATTTTTTACTTCATTTGTAATGCAATAACTTATGAGCGATTTACTTTCGCAGGCGGAAATCGATGCACTGTTGAACGGTGTAAGCGATGGGGATATTGATACAGAGGATGAGTCCGATTTTTATCCTGAAGCAGGTGCCGAAGAATTTCATGAAAAAGGCATTGTCAGAGAGTATGACTTTGCCAGCCAGGAAAGAATTGTTCGTGGACGTATGCCTACCTTGGAAATGGTTAATGAACGGTTTGCAAGGTTTATCCGTATTTCCTTATTCAATTTTCTGCGTCGTTCTGCAGAAATTTTTATATCGGGTATTCAAGTTCAAAAATTTTCCGAATATATACAAGGGCTGCTGGTTCCAACAAATTTGACGATTGTCCGGTTTAATCCCTTGCGCGGCAAAGCCTTGATAGTAATCGATCCGCGACTTGTTTTTACCGTAGTAGACAATTTTTTCGGCGGTGCCGGACAGTTTTATAATCAGACTGAAGGAAGGGAATTTACACCGACCGAAATGCGGGTAGTCAGGATAATCATTGATATGATCTTCAAAGATTTGAAAGAAGCTTGGAAGCCGGTTATGGAGCTCGATTTTGAATATGTGAGCGCAGAAATCAATCCCCGGTTTGCCAACATTATCGGTCCCGGAGAAATTATCGTGATCTCTACCATTCATGTCGAATTGGAAGGTGGGGGAGGCGATGTGAATATTGCTATGCCGTATGCGATGCTTGAACCTATCCGGGAGTTACTGGATGCCATCAGTAGCGATAGCGGTGAGGTTGACGGCAGTTGGCAGGCAGCATTGCGTGCTGAAGTGCTGAGAGCGGAAGTGAACGTAAACAGTCTCCTGGTGGAAAAAAGCATGAGCATAAGAGACATTATGCGATTAAAAAAAGGTGACGTAATACCTATTGAAATGCCGGAAACGGTTATTTTGAAAGCAGAAGGGATTCCTGTGTTTGAAGGTAAGGTCGGCATATCGGATGGCAATTATGCAATACAGATTATTGATAAGGTAAAATCTTAAATTAGGCTGACGTATTTAGGGTTTGATTATAACAATATTAGATTGAGAAATAAGATGAGTGAATATCCAGGTACACCTGAAGATGAACAAACAATTGACGATTTTGAGGCTGCTGCATTTCAGGAATTCAATAATCAGTTTGAAGATAAAAAATCGTCTTCAGCCGCAGGTGATGAAGTTAATCTCGATGTTATTCTGGATGTTCCCGTTACTATCTCTATGGAAATCGGCCGGACGCAGATTAATATCAGGAACCTTTTACAGTTAAATCAAGGCTCGGTCGTTGAGTTGGAGCGTTTTGCAGGAGAGCCGCTTGACGTGTTAGTAAACGGCACACTGATTGCGCATGGTGAAGTGGTGGTGATCAATGATAAATTCGGCATTCGCTTGACCGATGTCATAAGTCCATCGGAACGGGTTAAAAGATTAGCTTGATGCCTGGGAAAACAATTGTCGCGTGGTTATTGTTCTGGTGGATTCCAGTGTGCTTTGCCGCGTCTGGTGTCGATGCTCCGAAACAGGCAGTCAGGACGATTTCTTCCGGCGATATGCTTCATTGGATTATTGGACTATTGATAGTTCTGAGTGTTTTTTTTCTCTGCGTATGGGGGATGCGTAAATTAGGCGGAATTACTGCCAATGGCGCGGAAAAAATGCGCATTGTCGGTGGCCTGCCGTTGGGCATGAGGGAAAAAGTCATTTTGCTACAGGTCGGGAAAAAACAGCTTATTCTAGGGGTGACACCGGGACGTATAGACACTTTGCATGTGTTGGAAGGTGACGATTGTTTGAACAGGGAAGAGTCGTCATCTATGGATATGGATACAGGATTTGCACAAAAACTAATGCAAGTGATGAAAGGACGTTCTGATGCATAAAAGCATGTTGTTCCGATTACTGATTATAGGCTTTGCTTTTTTGTTGATCGAAACCCCAGCTTATGCTGTTCCAGGGATTGAAGCGGTCACCGTAACTACGGGCAAGCAAGGCGCTCAGACTTACACGGTAACGATCCAGATTCTGGCGTTAATGACCTTGTTGACCGTGTTGCCGGCGTTGTTGTTGACCATGACATCATTTACCCGGATCGTCATTGTTCTAAGTCTATTGCGAACGGCTTTAGGCACTGGACAGGCGCCTAGTAATCAGGTGTTATTAGGCTTGTCTATGTTTTTGACTATTTTCATTATGATGCCGGTTTTTGACAAAGTGAATACCGAAGCCGTCCAGCCGTACCTCGAAGAGAAAATCGACGTTACTGTCGCCATTGAAAAAGCGTCCGAGCCATTCCGGCAATTTATGCTAAAACAGACCAGAGAGGCCGATCTGGAATTATTTATCAGAATTTCCGGCAATCCAGAGTTGGAGTCGGCCGAAAACGTACCGTTTTCGTTGTTGCTGCCGGCTTTTGTAACCAGTGAGCTAAAAACGGCATTTCAAATAGGCTTTCTGATTTTCTTGCCTTTTTTGATCATTGATTTAGTGGTCGCCAGCGTACTGATGTCCATGGGTATGATGATGTTGTCACCGATGATTATTTCTCTTCCATTTAAAATAATGTTGTTTGTTCTTGCTGATGGCTGGTCTTTGATCATGGAAATGTTGGCAGCAAGTTTTTATATTACTTGATAACCACTCAAGGTAAATTATGGCACCGGAAACTGTTTATATGGTTGGACAGGAAGCGATGATTGTTGCGATCAAGCTGACTGCGCCGGTGTTATTGCCATCTTTGGCAGTAGGCCTGATTATCGCGATGTTTCAAGCTGCCACCCAGATTAGTGAAGCGACATTGACATTTGTGCCCAAGTTGATCGTTATAGGGATTGTTTTGATGATTATGGGGCCGGTCATGCTGCAAATGTTCCTGGATTATTTTCAGGGGTTAATCCGGGATATTCCGCATTTAATTGGCTAAACTTTGCCTACAAGGATGTAGGCAAGGGGCGTGAGCAGGAGCAAAAGCTTTGAATTTTACCGAAGAGCAAATTATCGGCCAGGTGGCAGAGTTTATATGGCCGTTAATGCGCATTAGTGCAATGTTCGTATCCGTGCCGTTATTTAGCATTCAGGCCGTCCCGGCGCGAGTCAGACTGATCCTTTCAGTAGCAATCACTCTCGTTGTCATGCCTTTACTTCCTCCTTTGCCCGCTATTGAAATGTTCAGCTACACCGGATTTATGATGGCTATTTCACAGATTATGATCGGTTTGACGAGTGGTTTTATTCTGCAGTTGGTTTTTGCTGCGGTCGTTTTTGCCGGTCAAGGCATTGCTTTAAGTATGGGCTTGGGTTTTTCAATGATGGTTGATCCGCAAAGCGGACAGCAAGTGCCGGTGATTGCACAATTTTATACAATTATCACCACGTTAATTTTTATCAGTTTGGATGGGCATTTGTTGTTGATACAAATGCTGGTGGATGGTTTTAAAACCTTACCCATCGGTATCGACGGTATAGATAAGGCGGGCATCTGGTCAATCCTCGCGTGGAGCAGCAGAATGTTCGCAGGCGGCTTATTGTTGTCTATGCCCATCATTGCCAGCCTGTTGTTGGTTAATATTATTTTTGGGGTGGCAGCCAGAGCGGCTCCGCAATTACAAATTTTTTCGGTGGGATTTCCGGTAACCTTGATGCTGGGCATATTGTTGGTTTGGAAAACACTGCCTGATGTGTCGGATCAATTTTCCGGAATGTTAACGGATGGCTACGATTTGATCGGGCAGTTGCTGAGATTGTAGATTAAGTTATGGCAGATAACGAAGATAAAACCGAAGAACCCACTGGTAAGCGTTTAGGCGACGCCAGGAAAAAAGGTCAAATTCCCCGTTCCAGAGAACTTATTACGTTTGCCATGCTGATAGCAAGCGCAACATTTTTACTGATGCAGGGAGAAAAAATCGGGAAGGGGCTATTGGAAATGATGCGGACTGAGTTTCAACTGAGCCGCGTAACCATTTTTGATCCGGTTAGTAGTGTATTACATTTAAAGCAGGTAATGATCGATAGCATTATGTTGATTGTACCGTTTTTGGCGTTGATGGTCGTTGTCGCAATTGTTACGCCTATGTCAATGGGCGGCTGGGTATTTAGTTGGGAGGCAATATCTTTTCAACCGTCAAAAATGAATCCAATTACGGGAATTACTAAGATTTTTGCCATACGAGGATTGGTTGAGCTATTCAAAGCGTTGTTGAAAATTTTATTGGTTTTTGCTGTTGCGGCTGTTTTGTACAAAGCCTATATAAGTGAGTTGCTTGGATTGGGCTCCGAGCCACTGGAACAGTCAATAAGTCATGCGTTAAACATCATTGGAGCATGCTTTTTAATGCTGAGTGCCTCACTGGTGCTGATTGCGATGATCGATGTGCCTTATCAGTTGTGGGATTATCATAAAAACATGAAAATGTCTAAGCAGGAGGTCAAGGATGAGCATAAACAATCCGAGGGTAGTCCCGAGGTGAAGGGACGGCAGCGCAGGGTGCAAATGGATATAGCGCGACAACGTATGATGGCGGAAGTACCCAAAGCCGATGTTATTGTTACCAATCCCAGCCATTACGCAGTGGCCTTAAGATACGATCAGAATTCAAATAGCGCGCCAACATTGGTCGCCAAAGGCATCGATTTAATAGCCGCACAAATTCGTAATGCGGCAATAGGCGCCAATGTGCCGTTGGTAGCATCCCCACCTTTAGCCAGAGCATTGTATTATTCGACTGAGTTAGATAAAGAGATACCGCAGGGGCTTTATTTAGCTGTGGCTCAAATACTTGCCTATGTTTATCAGCTAAAATCGGCACAGAAAAATGACTGGAGAGTTCCATTGCCACCAGAAGATATTAACGTGCCTGATGAATTTAAACGGGATTAACCGGGTATGGATTTTACTAAATTAAAGGCCGCATTGGCGGTACTGGGCAAAGCCGAGCTGGGAGCTCCATTAGTTATCGTTATGGTATTAGCGATGCTGATTTTGCCGTTGCCGGCATTCATACTCGATCTGTTATTTACCTTTAACATCGCTTTTTCATTAATTATCCTGCTGGTCGTTGTTTATACAGTTAGACCGTTGGAGTTTGCTTCATTTCCAACCGTTATTTTACTCGCGACCATATTACGATTGGCGCTGAACGTGGCTTCGACCCGTATTGTATTGATTGAAGGGCATAAAGGCGGCGATGCGGCCGGTAAGGTGATTGAGGCTTTTGGAGCTTTTGTTATCGGTGGTAACTTTGCCGTGGGTCTGGTGGTTTTTGCCATACTCATCATCATTAATTTTATGGTCGTCACCAAAGGCGCCGGGCGGATTGCCGAAGTTGGGGCAAGGTTTACGCTGGATGCGATGCCGGGCAAACAGATGGCAATCGATGCAGACTTGAATGCAGGATTGCTTACTCAGGATGAAGCGCGTGCACGCCGTGCCGAGGTGGCTACTGAAGCGGATTTTTACGGTTCCATGGACGGCGCGAGCAAGTTTGTCCGGGGCGATGCAATTGCCGGGATTATCATTCTATTCGTCAACATGATTGGCGGTTTGGCCATTGGTGTGCTTCAGCACGGTTTAAGTTTTGCCGAGGCAGGAGAAATTTATGTCTTACTGTCCATTGGTGATGGTTTAGTCGCTCAAATTCCTTCGTTGTTATTGTCGGTAGCTTCAGCATTGGTTGTTACCAAGGTCGGCAGCACAGGGGAAAATATCGGGCAACAGGTTACCGCACAGCTATTTGCAAATCCTAAAGCATTAACGGTTACAGCGGCGGTGGTAGGGGCGTTGGGTATTATTCCCGGTATGCCGAATATGGTCTTTATCTTGCTGGCCCTGATTTTAGCGGGTGCAGCCTATTTAATTGAGAAGCAGCATAAAGAAGCGGAGCTGATTGCTGTCGATTACCCGCAGGAGCTGGCTCATAACGCTGTTCCTGAGATCAAAGAGTTGGGTTGGGATGATGTGATGCCGGTTGATGTGATCGGTTTGGAAGTAGGTTATAGACTCATTCCGTTGGTAGATAAAAACCAAGGCGGACAACTCATGATCCGTATCAAAGGTGTGCGAAAAAAGCTGTCTCAAGAGTTGGGTTTTTTAATTCCATCGGTGCATATCCGGGATAATCTTGATTTAAGTCCAACAGGCTACAGGATTTCGTTGATGGGGGTGACTGTAGGTGAAGCGGAAATTATGCCGGACATGGAAATGGCGATTAATCCGGGACGCGTTTTCGGTACCTTGAAAGGTACTGCGTGTCAGGATCCCGCCTTTGGTCTGGAGGCAGTGTGGATAGAGTCAAGCCAGAAAGATCATGCGCAAACTCTAGGTTATACAGTGGTCGATCCCGGTACTGTGGTTGCAACCCATCTAAGTCATCTTTTACAGTCGCATGCTCATGAATTGTTCGGTTATGAAGAGGCTCATAAGATACTCGATAATTTGGCTAAGTCCGCTCCTAAGCTGGTTGAGGACTTGGTACCGAAGACATTGCCGTTAGGCGTAGTGGTCAAGGTATTGCAAAATTTGTTACAAGAACGAGTTCCTATTCGAGATATGCGCAGTATCGTCGAAACTTTGGCGGAGTACGGGCTTAGAAGTCAAGATCCCGACATCTTGACATCGGCAGTACGTTCAGCATTAGGCCGATTAATTATCCATGAAATCAGTGGGATGCAGGAAGAGTTGCCGGTTATTACGTTGGATCACGAGTTGGAACAGTTATTGCATAAGTCTTTGCAAACGGCAGGTGAAAACGGTGTCGGAATTGAACCGGGATTAGCGGAACAAATGCATACATCATTGCAAGAAAGTATGCAAAAAATGGAAATGGAAGGACAAACGGCAGTATTGTTGGTTTCATCTTATATCCGTCCTTGGTTGTCCCGATTCGTTCGTCATTCCATTCCAGGGTTACATGTCTTGGCATACAATGAAATACCTGCTGATCGCCAGATCAGAGTGGTTTCAACCGTCGGACGAAGAATATAGTACATGAGGCTAAGTTATGAAGATTAAACGTTTTTTTGCTGAAGATATACGCCAGGCCATGCGGATGGTTAAGGAAGAGTTGGGCGCAGATGCAGTGATCATGTCAAACAAGTCTGTTGACGGCGGCGTTGAAATTGTTGCTGCACGAGATTTTGATGAACAGTTGATTCAGAGCAAGTTGCAAAAACAAACCGCAGAACAACAGTCTTCTGCGCAGTCGAACCGGTTCCCTACCGATTCCGGCACTTCCGCCATCTTCGGCCGCCCTGAAACTAAAAAAGTTAATTTGCCCGATTTTGAAGCGGAAAAAAATCGTTTGCATGTATTAAGTAGCCCCAGAAAACAGAGCGCGGATGGCTTCGTGGCTGAGCATCCTCCGGTAAAGTCGTACCGGCTCCCTGCCGATGGCGGCACTTCCAACATCTCTAACAGCCGGTCGAATCGGTTCCCTACCGATCATGACACTTCCACCGCCCCTGGCGGCCGTCGAAATGTTGACCAATATGTCGGTTATGCAGAAAAAGTACACTTACGCGGAAATCTGGAAACTGTATCGGCAAAAGCCGCCAAGCCTGTTGTATCTGCGGTAAAAGAAAGACCCGCTCCAATAGCCAAAACAGCAGAAAAACAGGCTAGTCTGGCAGATAATTTATTAATGGAAATGAGTAAAGAACTTAAGTCCTTAAGATCTGCAATGGACTCCAAATTGTCCAGTGTCAGTTGGGGCGCAGTAACGCAAGCCAACCCGGTCAGAGCTGATTTGCTGCAACGTTTGGCCGGCATGAGCATCTCAAGAAAACTGAGCGTTAAAATTGCCAACCGCTTTAATAATCACACTGATTCCGAGCTGGTTTTTAACCAAGCGCAAGAACTGCTGGCTAAAGTATTGCCTATAGCTCACGATGATTTGCTGCAGCACGGCGGCATTGCCGCCTTAGTCGGGCCTACCGGCGTAGGAAAAACCACAACGATCGCCAAGTTGGCCGCCAAATTCATTTTAAAACACGGGCCAAGACAGGTCGCGTTGATTACCACCGACAATTACCGTATAGGCGCTCATGAGCAACTTAATACCTATGGGCGAATACTCGATATTCCTGTTCGGGTAGCCTCAAGTGCCGCTGAATTGCGTACTCTTATCAATGGCTTTTCAGATAAACGTCTTATCCTAATCGATACTGCCGGCATGAGCCAACGCGATATGAAACTGGTCGAGCAGATTAATACCTTGCAACAAAGCGGCCTAGACATTAAATCCTATTTGGTGATGTCGGCTGCGACTGAATACAAGGCTATGAATGAAATTATCAAAGCCTTTCATATTTTTGAACCACAAGCGAGTATTTTGACTAAACTTGACGAAGCGGTAACGGTTGGTTCGGCAATTTCTTCGATAATAGAACATAATCTGCCGCTAGCTTTTATTGCCGACGGTCAGCAAGTGCCTGAGGATATGCACAGCGCTTGTGCCAGGACTTTAGTCGCACAATGTGCGGCTGAGTTGGATGAAGAAAGCGACTATAACGATGCATATAATGAAGCTTGGGTGGCGCAAGGATATGCATAAGCAAGCTGATCAAGCAGCAGGAATAAGAAAAATGAATACAATTAAACCTGTTCGGGTTATCGCGGTTACCAGCGGCAAGGGTGGGGTAGGCAAAACAAACTTGTCGGTTAACGTCGGCTTAGCCCTGTCGCAAATGGGACAGCGGGTAGTGTTAATGGATGCTGATATGGGACTGGCGAATGTTGATATTTTGTTGGGTGTATACCCCAAGTTCAACCTTTCGCATGTACTGTCGGGAGAAAAAACCTTAGACGAAATCATGCTTGACGGCCCTTCCGGCTTGAGAATTATTCCAGGGGCATCCGGTATCCAAAAAATGTCCGAATTGACCACGGTTGAACAGGCCTCAGTCATTCATGCCTTTAGCGAGATTGACCAGGATATCGACGTATTGATTGTCGATACGGCGGCCGGCATATCGGCAAGCGTGGTCAATTTTGCCCGCGCCTGCCAGGAAATCATTGTTGTTGTTTGCGATGAACCGACCTCGTTAACCGATGCTTATGCTTTTATTAAATTGCTTAACAGAGATTATGGTTTGTCCCATTTCCATGTGATTACCAATATGGTTCAAACTGTTCAGCAAGGCCATGCGTTGTTCCAAAAATTAAGTAAAGTAACGGACCGCTATTTGGATGTCACTTTGAAATTTGCAGGTGCGGTGCCTTATGATGAATATTTGCGTAAATCGGTTCAAAAACAGATGCCGGTCGTTCTAGGTTTTCCCAGAAGCAAGTCATCTCTGGCGTTAAAAACAATAGCTGCCAGAATTGATAGTTGGCCGCTAAAATCCCAAGCAGGCGGTTATATAGAGTTTTTTATTGAAAGAATGATCCAGTATGGATCTCAAAAGGATGTCGCATGAATGGCGTGGCAATGTACACTTCGGTACAGGCTGGAGGCACAGATGAACGTGTCATGCAGCATGTGCCATTAGTTAAGCGCATTGCCTACCACTTATTGAGCAGATTGCCCGATTCCGTTCAAGTCGATGATTTGATTCAGGCAGGGATGCTCGGTTTACTGGAAGCAATCAAGAATTATGATGCTTCGCAGGGAGCCAGCTTCGATACCTATGCCGGCATTCGTATTCGGGGTTCAATGCTGGATGAGGTTAGGCGCAGTGATTGGACGCCTCGTTCCGTGCATAAAAAATCACGGATGGTTAGCGATGCCATACGGACAATTGAAAATAAAACCGGGCGCGAGGCAAAGGATGTCGATGTGGCCGAACATTTAGGCATAGCCATAGATGAATATAATCACATCCTTCAGGATACAAGCAGTTGCCGCATATTCAGTATCGAAGAGTTGGCGCAAGATGGCGACCGTTATCTTGATGATGTCCTGAATCAGGAAGAAGGGCCGGCAGACGGTTTAACTCGTGAAAGTTTTCAACAGGCGTTGGCAAACGCAATCATGGGCTTGCCTGAACGCGAGCGTTTGGTTATATCGCTTTATTATGATGAAGAGCTGAATTTGCGCGAAATCGGTGAGGTTTTGAATATCAGTGAATCCAGAGTCAGTCAAATCAGTACTCAGGCCGTGTTGAGATTGCGATCAAGACTGTCTGAATGGACAAGCGATTGATAGTTTCAGTCATCTATTTGAAAATTAAAAAAATGGATATTTTAAGTATCCTAGGCATTTCAGCTGGCGTGGGTGCGATTTTATTAGGAATCGTGCTTGATGGTGGCGATATCAACTCGTTGATTAATGTACCGGCACTGATTATTGTGTTTGGGGGTACATTCGGCGCAACGCTTTTGCAATTTCCACCGGGCATTTTTGTCAGAAGCATAAAAATGCTTTCGTGGGTGTTAATACCAAAAGAAATGAATCTTTCGGAGCAAATTGACAAGATAATCTTTTGGAGTTATTTGGCGCGAAAGGAGGGTTTATTAGGTCTTGAAAATGCGCTGCCCAATGAAAAAGACCCATTTACCAAAAAAGGCTTACAGTTACTAATTGACGGAAATGATCCTGAAGCCATTCGTGAAATACTGGATATGGATATGTATTCCAAGGAAAATATGGGTTTGCAAGCAGCAAGCTTGTATGAAGCTATGGGCGGCTATGCGCCGACTTTCGGTATTCTCGGCGCCGTGATGGGCTTAATTCATGTCATGCAGAACCTGACCAATCCGGGACTGTTAGGTCAAGGGATAGCAACGGCTTTTGTCGCAACAATCTATGGCGTGGGCTCTGCCAACCTGATTTTTTTGCCGATCGCCAATAAATTAAAAAATCACGTGCTTGCATTGACTCAAGCCAGGGAAATGCTGGCTGAGGGTATTATTTCTATTGCCGATGGCGAAAACCCAAGAAATATCAAACTGAAATTGAGCGGCTATCTGCATGAGACATATAAAGACTAAGTAATGGCCAGGCGTAGGAAAAGACCTAGGGATACTAATAATCATGACCGTTGGATGGTGTCTTATGCAGATTTTATCACCCTGTTATTTGCATTTTTTGTGGTCATGTATTCAATCTCTTCGGTCAATGAAGGAAAATACAAGACATTGTCCGATTCCTTAGGCGAAGCTTTCTCAAATAAAGAGCAACTGAGCAGTGAGATCGATTCCATACAGACCAACCCCATTCAGATAGGAACTTTGCCGACGGTTATACAGCCTATTCCATTGGAAAATCCCCCGACGGCAGAAATTGAAAAAAGGCGGGAGCTGAGCGAAGAGATATTAAAAGAGAGAAAGCAGTTGAGCGAGGTATCCGGTCAATTCGAACAGGTTTTAGCCCCTTTTATTGATGAAAAGCTGGTTGCAGTCAAAAAAAACGACTATTGGATAGAGCTGGAAATGAACAGTGAAATGCTGTTTTTGAGTGGTGAGGCGGAATTATCCAAAAAATCGCTACCGGTGCTGAAAAAGATTGCCGAAGTGGTTAATCCGTTACCCAATATGATTAATATCGAAGGGCATACCGATAATGTTCCTATCGATAACATAAAATTTAGATCGAATTGGGACTTGTCGTCCGCTCGGGCGACCAGCGTTGTTCACGAATTTGTTAAGGAAGGTATTAACCCTCTCCGTTTGTCTGCAATCGGTTATGGGGAATTTCATCCTATCGGAGATAACAAAATAGAGGAGGGGCGATTTAAGAACCGGAGAGTGGTTCTGGTTTTAATGTCGCAAGCTTTTGCTCGTTATGGCGCAAACGATGAAGAACGTGCCAAATTATTAAATTTGGCGCCGACCGCAATGGATGTTAGTCAACCATAGTGCTGATTTGTTTAACAATAAAGTAAAATGACTGCTAATATTAAGAAAGAGTTTGCTTTTTGCACCAGCGTTAGATACAGGAGGCCGATATGCTAGAAATACAACCCGTATTACCCGCTTTTCCAGTCGTAAAATCCAAAAAAATTAGAGACAACGATCATCCGCCAGAGAAACGGCAAAATGGAAAAAAGCAAGAAGCTGAAAAACAGGACGCCGAGCCCATACAACATATTGATGAAATTGTGTGATGAATAATCCATTGATGGCTGTTCTTATCATTGAAGCTGTGACTATTGTTGTCATGCTGCTTTTGCTTCTTTGGTTGGTACGTGTTCAGCTGAAAATTAAACACGATTATCAGGTTCTTAATGATATTGTTCACAGTAACAGTAACGATATTGCAGGCTTGTGTTCCGCCGCTTTAATGATCGATAACCGAATAGCTACAGTGGATGACCGAATAGCCGCTACAGACGGGCAGATTGATAATCTGGCGGCAAAGATTACGGAAGCCGCGCAAAACGACCAGTCTTCTTCTCATCCGTACAGCGGAGACATTCGAAAAGTAAGAAGCGGAGCTAGCATCAATGAATTAATGCAAAACTCAGGATTAAGCCACGATGAAGCCGCTTTATTGATTCGTTTGCATGGGTCTAAAACACAATCGTAAAAAGCAGCGCATTAAAAAGCCCGGCTTCCTTGATAGGGCAGCCGGGCTTTTTTTTGCGGAAATTTTAGTCTTCGCCGCTAAATACGCCTAGCAACTGCAACAAGCTCAGGAACAGGTTGTAGATAGAAACATATAAAGAAACGGTTGCCAAAATGTAGTTAGTCTCACCGCCGTGAATGATTTCACTGGTTTGAAATAAAATCATACCGGACATCAGCAGAATAAACATGGCCGATACCGCCAGCGATAAAGTCGGTATAGAAAAAAACATCGCTCCAAGACCCGCCAAAAATGCCACCAGTACGCCCACCATCAGGAAGCCGCCCAGAAAGCTGAAATCTTTGCGTGTTGTTAAGGCATAGCCTGAAAGACCCAGGAATATAACACCTGTGCCGCCTAATGCGGTCATGATCAGTTCGTGGCCGTTGCTGAAGGCCTTGATGTACATAGTTAAAATAGGGCCGAGAGTTAGTCCCATAAAGCCGGTTAAGGCAAAAACGAAAATCAGGCCCAAGCTGCTGTTGCTGAATTTAGTGGTCAAGAACAGCAGGCCGAAATAACCAACCAAGGTAATGATAGGGTTAAAATGCGGCAGATTCAGAACCATTGCCGCACCTGCTGTCATAGCGCTGAACATCAACGTCATCGACAATAACAAATAAGTGTTTCTCAGAACTTTATTGGTTGCCAGAACGCCGGCTTCCGGGCGTGAAATAGCAGTATTTAATCTCATTTTATTTACATTCCTTAAAAAACGAAGGGTTAACGGAAAAGATAGACCTCTAAATCTTACAAGAGTTTGACTGTCTTGGTAAGAATATTTAGTAGAATGTCCGATTATTGAAAGAATGATTTCTTATAACGCTGGATTATGACAGAAAACACACAAATAACGCCTTATGAACTGATAGGCAAAGAGGCGGCAATACGCAGTTTAGTTGGGCGGTTTTATTTCTTTATGGACACATTGCCTGAGGCCTCTGGAATTCGGGCAATGCATGCGGCGGATTTGTCGGATGCACATGACAAGTTGTTCAAGTTTTTGTCCGGCTGGTTGGGCGGCCCCGATTTGTTTATTCAGGAATACGGGCATCCAAGGTTGCGGCAGCGGCATTTTCCGTTTGCGATAGATACAAGTGCAAGAGACCAGTGGATGTTGTGCATGAATAAAGCCCTAAATGAAATAGCCATGGATGCGAATTTCAGAGAAAATTTAAGCCAAGCATTACAGCAACTGGCAACTCACATGATTAATCAGGATGAATAGGATTGAAATCAGTAGGGCGCATGTGGCACCGAAGCAGATAATAGTATTTTTTAACCCAGTAACATAGAGAACCGTCATTTCTAATTTAGCATTTTCCTACCAAATCCGGCGCAGTCAGCGGGCCATGCAGATGCGAATCGTCGTAACGCTCGGTAAAGTTGAAGTTGTCGCTCCACCTAAGGCTGCCGAGCATAAAATCCATCAATTTGTTCAGGCCAAGCAACAGTGGATAGTCCAAACCTTGGCTAAAATTGAAGCCAATAGCCTGCATCATAAAAAATTGGCTCCGGCTGTTTATGTTCATGGCGCTGAAGTTCCTTATCAGGGGGCATCCTATAAATTGGCAGTTCAGCCCTCAAAATTAAAAAGAATAAAAATAGAATTTAGCCAGGGATTTATTGCCCACGTGCCCGACGCATTGATCATTAAAGATCACAGTGCCGAGATAAAAGAAGCATTAATTCGCTGGATGAAAAAGGAATCGAAAAGCCAAGTGGAGCGGGTGGTAAAGCAGCATGCAGAAAGAAAACAGCTGTTTCCGCAGACCATTAAAATCAAAACCCAAAAAAGCCGATGGGGCAGCTGCGGCATTCACAACGACATCAACATCAATTGGCTGTTAATCATAGCCCCTCCCGAAGTCATGGAATACGTGGTGGTGCATGAACTTTGCCACATCAAGATCAGGAACCACTCCGCTCATTTTTGGGCCTTGGTTGCTGAACATTTACCGGATTATAAAAGCCGAAGGCATTGGCTGAAAAAGCATGGCAGTAGTTTGATGATGGGGCTGTGATTTGCGGATAGAGGGAAATTGGTAATCTGCAATTGAATCATTACAATTACGTACCAGCTGTCGGTTGTCGCAATTAGTGAAAACTGTGCCAAATTAATGAAAAAGTAGTGATAGGGTTAATGAAAAAATCATAAATTATCCTAGAAAAATCATTTGATCTACGAAAACCCAAAGTAGGCGCTTTAGGCGACACAAAAAAC
>NZ_SCTW01000098.1 GCF_004322395.1 Methylobacter sp. | reverse complement strand
TTTGGCGCGTATGATATAGCCCCTTCTCATGAGACCGAATCGGAACGGCTTTGGCTGCTTTGTTACACTCCGCTGGCATGGCTGTACCGTACTTTCGTGACGGTGTCCGTCACTCTATTTATCGCCGACAGATTTTTTATTTTCGGCACGCTATTGGCGCTATGGGGCGGCTTTAAACTGTTGGCAATGCCCTTACGGGCGGCTTATAAGCATGTCACAGGCTCAGCCAATTTGAGACGGCGCCGAAAAGCTGCATTACTGATCTCGCTTTCTATACTGATCGGCGTAGGGCTTCTGGGCTTTGTCCTGCCCATGCCGCTTTATACCAGAACCGAGGGAGTCGTATGGTTGCCCGACCAGTCCATTTTGCGCGCCGGGGGGAACGGTTTTTTTCGCCGCTGGCTGGTTTCTCCCGGCGTGAGGGTCAAGAAATCAACGCCTCTGTATGTATTAGAGGATGATTTGCTATTCACCGAGCTGGCCGTTGCAACAGCCAAAGTTAAAGAAACCGAGGCAAAATATAACGCCGAACAATTTACTGATCCGACCAAAGCGGCGGTTTTGTTCCGCCAATTGCAAGGCGAGCAAGAGAAGCAGGCACAATTGGAAAAACGAGCTGAAAACCTGATCGGCTATGCCAATACCGAGGGTGTTTTCGTTGCTGCTCAGCCGCAAGACATGCCCGGCAAATATTTCAAAAAAGGCGACCTGATCGGCTATGTGTTGGAACGCGATGCCTTATTGGCGCGGGTGGTTGTTCCGCAGGACGATATAGATTTGGTGCGCTCGCGACTGGCGTCGATAGAGTTACGGTTATCGAATTGGATAGCGCAAAGCCATCGCGTTAATTTAGCCAGGGAATCCGCAGGCGGGATAAACGAACTGCCGTCTGCGGCATTATCGTTAAGCGGCGGCGGAACCATAATTACTGAGCCTAACGATCCGGACGGATTGAAGACGGTCGAGCGGATTTTTATCGTAGATCTTGCATTGCCGGCGACTGTTTCAACGGTGACGTTTGGGGAGCGCGTACATGTCCGCTTCGATCATGGCAATGAGCCGTTAGCCTGGCAGGGTTTACGCCGTTTGCGGCAATTATTTTTGAGTCGCTTCGGTGTCTGATATTCGAGCGCTGATTGCGGGGCGCACCATAGAAGTTAGCGATGGCTGCTATGTCGAACGGGTTGATTTGCATGAATCCGAGTTTGAGGAGCGTTTACGCGGATTTATGGTTCACTTTTCTTCAAGCGGCACCGCTAAAGCCAAACGTTTTGTACAAAAGGTTAATGCGCTGGAGTCTTCCATTTGGAATCATCAAGATGATGGTTTGCGCGTCGAATTGGCTAAAGTCGGTCGCGAACTGCAAAAAAAAGGCTTTCGCGATGAGCTGCTGGCGATCGCTTTTGCAGTTATACGCGAAGCATCAAGACGCATACTGGGCATGCGCCATCATGATGTTCAGTTGATGGCCGGGCGTTTTCTGTTACAGGGAAAGATTGCCGAAATG
>NZ_SCTW01000097.1 GCF_004322395.1 Methylobacter sp. | reverse complement strand
CGGCAACCGGGCCGCCTTTCTTTTGGATACTTTTCTTTGGCGGAGCAAAGAAAAGTATCTCGCCCTCGGGGGCGAGACCCCGATTCAATAAACCGTCGCATTAGCGACTCCTTCGGCTAACTGCGTAACATTAGTAAATAAGATTTATCGCATTAATTGGAGAATACTAATGAACCCACTAGAGCTCTGGCAGCATTACCAAGATTGGCTTTACTTTCATAAGGACTTGGGATTTTATCTCGATATCAGCCGAATGCGCTTTAGCGAGAGTTTGGTGGAATCCTTGCAGCCAAAATTTGCGAAAGCGTTTAAAGACATGGAGGCATTGGAGCAAGGCGCAATTGCCAATCCGGATGAACATCGAATGGTCGGGCATTACTGGTTGCGTAACCCTGACATTGCGCCGCCGGAATTGAAAAATCAGATCACAGAGAACCTTGATCGTATTGAGGGTTTTGTCAAGAAGGTCCATGACGGCACAATTTATCCGCCGGAAGCTCCGAAGTTCACCGATATACTTTCTATTGGCATTGGCGGGTCAGCACTCGGCCCGGAGTTTGTAGCCGAAGCGCTGTCAGCCGATAAGCCGCCGCTCGCTATACACTTTATCGACAATACCGACCCCGCGGGGATCGATCGCATCCTCAATCGGCTGAACGACCGGCTTAACAGTACCTTGGTCATCGTCACCAGCAAATCGGGCGGTACACCCGAAACCCGCAATGCCATGTTGGAAGTGAAGCACGTATACGAGCAGCAAGGCTTGAATTTTCCTGCTCATGCGGTGGCCATTACGATGTTCGGCAGTAAAATGGATCAGCAGGAGCGAATGGAAGGCTGGCTTGAAGAGTTTCCTATGTTCGATTGGGTAGGAGGGCGGACTTCGGAGATGTCCTCTGTAGGGCTGCTGTCGGCTTCGCTGCTGGGAATTGATGTCCGCGCATTGTTAGCGGGTGCAAAGGAAATGGATATTGCCACCCGCGTGCCTGAGCTCAAGCGCAACCCGGCCGCTTTGCTGGCCCTAGCCTGGTATGCTGCGGGTAACGGCAAAGGGGAGAAAGACATGGTGGTCTTGCCCTATAAAGACGCTCTGTTGCTGTTTTCCCGCTATCTGCAACAGTTAGTGATGGAGTCTCTGGGTAAACAAAAAGACCTGGACGGCAACACGGTCCATCAAGGCCTTGCGGTTTATGGAAATAAAGGGTCCACGGACCAGCACGCCTTTGTTCAGCAACTGCGGGAAGGCGTGGCGAATTTTTTTGCGACTTTCATAGAAGTGCTGGAGGACCGGGCTGGCCCCTCCATTGAAGTAGAAACCGATGCCACCAGCGGCGATTTTCTTTCCGGATTTTTACAAGGCACGCGACACGCCCTTTTCGAGAATTTCAGGGAATCGATTACCGTAACGATTACTCGGGTAGATGCTCGTTCGGTCGGCGCCTTGATTGCCCTTTATGAGCGCGCTGTAGGATTTTATGCTTCCCTGATTAACATCAATGCTTATCATCAGCCCGGTGTAGAAGCCGGTAAAAAAGCCGCCGAGGCATTGTTGGAGCTGCAACGGAATATTCTCTCCGTTTTGAAAAACACCGATCAGCCCATGAAATTGGCGACCTTGGCGGAAAAGGTGAATGCCAATGATCGGATCGAGGACGTTTACAAAATTGTGCGCCACTTGGCGGCTAATCGCCGTGGAGTCGATTTGCGGGGCGATCTCGCTAAGCCGGGGGAACTGACTATCAGCTTTAATAGATCGGCAAGCGGTTGAAAAACCGAATTTCGATTTTTCTTAATTTACTGATGTTACGCATTTAGCCGAATGAATGATGTATAAGGAGTCGCTCACGCGACGATTATTTGAATCGGGGTCTCGCCCCCGAAGGCGAGTCACTTTCTTTTGCGTCGCCAAAAGAAAAGGCGACCCGGTTGCCGCTTTGTTCCTGTGCTCCTCGCTTTTGTCGAGGGTCAGCAGAAGGGGCTCCTGCCCCTCTGCTGACGTGCGGCATCCCTGCCGCACCCCTCACGGGCTGTTCTCGGCAAAAGCTCCGGTGCTCGATGCGGCAAACGGGATTGAATTCGTGCCATTGGCAAGTTTTCATCGCCATTTGGTTCATGGGTTTAAGGATATTTTCGTAAGCTATGGGGCTCAGTACGACAAACGTCAGAAATACAGCCCGTGCGTAACATCAGTTATTTATTGGATGCCGCCGTTAAGTCGCTGAGTTTTCTTTTCAACCAAGGAGTAATAACGCAATGTCACTTAAAATCTATTTACTTCGTCACGGGGAAACGACCTACAGCCAGCGCGGCGCTTATTGTGGCGCTCTCGATGCCGAACTCACCCCGGAAGGCATGAAAATGGCGCAGTGTTTTGCCGAAGCCTATCGCTCGATACCCTGGACCGATGTCTATGTCAGCCCGATGAAAAGAGCGATAGCGACAGCACAGCCTTTATGCGACGCCTTGGGCATGACCATGCAGATCAGGGATGGGCTCCGTGAAATCAGTTATGGGATGTGGGAAGATCAAGAGTTGGATTTCGTCAAACAAAACTATGATAAGGACTATCTAAGCTGGCAGACCGATCCGGCCTGGAACCCTCCGACCGGCGGCGAAACGGCGATTCAGATTGCCGCCCGCGCGCTTCCTATCATTACGGAAATCGAGTCCAAGTACAAGACCGGCAATGTGCTGGTGGTATCGCATAAGGCGACCATACGCATCATTCTTTGCAGCCTGTTGGGAATAGACGTTGGCCGTTACCGGGATCGGATCAACGCACCCGCTGCTTCGGTTTCTATTATCAAGTTTGTGACTTATGGGCCGATGCTGGAGGTTTTGGGCGACCGAAGCTATATGCCCGAGCATTTGCGCAACCGCGCCGGCACTTGACGGATGTTTTTAGCCCCACTTTTTAGGAAATCGCTTTAATAAAGCGATTGTGTCCAGGCCAAAATTTTTATGGAGTGAATTGTAATGACTCTTTCCTATAAATTGAGCAACGGCTCGTATTTTCCGCCAGGGGCGACGGTCAGCAACGCCGGCGTCAATTTTTCAATTTTCAGTCGTCATGCGAGCGGAGCCGAGCTGTTGCTTTATGAAGCGGCCGGAAGTCCGGAGCCGTTTCAGGTCATCAGCCTAAGCCCCAAAACGAACCGATCGTTTTTTTTCTGGCATGTGTTCGTCGAAGCGCTTCCGGCCGGAACCCATTATACCTGGCGCATGTTTGGACCGAACGATATGGCTTCGACCGGGCGTCGCTTCAATGCCAAAAAGGAATTAATCGATCCCTGGGCCATGGCGGTCAGCGATGTTTTTTGGAATCGGCGGCGTGCTTCGGATCCGGATGACGAAAGCCGGTCATCTTATCGTGCAGTTGTCGCAAAATCGGATTATATCTGGGCAGGCGAACGTCCCTGGAAACTCGGCCTGGAAGGAGCGGTCATCTATGAACTTCACGTCGGAGGATTTACGCGCCATCCTTCGGCAGGCGTTGGGCATCCCGGCACGTTTGCCGGATTGATCGATAAGATTCCTTACTTACAGGAACTTGGCATAACCCATGTCGAACTACTGCCGGTCATGGCTTTTGACGAACAATTCGTGCCGGATAACGTGTCTGCAAGGGGATTAAAGAATTATTGGGGGTACAACACGCATAGCTTTTTCAGTTCGCATCCCGGCTATTGCATAAACCCCGAGCTCGGATCGAATGCGCATGAATTTAAGGATATGGTGAAAGCCCTGCATAATGCCGGCATCGGCGTTATATTAGATGTGGTTTTCAATCATACCGCGGAAGGCGGTCACAATGGTCCGATGATAAACTTCAAAGGTTTTATTAACGAAATTTTTTATCATCTCGATCCGCATAACCGGATTTATTATCGTGATTACACCGGCTGCGGTAACACTGTGAATTGTAATCATCCTTTGGTGACTCAGTTCATTGTGTATTGCCTGGAGTATTGGGTTGAAAAGATGCATGTCGATGGTTTTCGCTTCGATCTTGCCAGCGTCTTTACGCGCGGCGAAGACGGCACGCCTCAAGCCAATCCGTCACTGCCTTGGCGCATCGAGTTTTCTACTGCGCTTAACGAGGTGCCAATGATTGCGGAAGCATGGGATGCTTCCGGCCTTTATCAAGTGGGATCATTTCCGGGCATGCGCTGGGCAGAATGGAACGGCCGCTACCGGGATGTAATCCGGCGCTTTGTCCGCGGCGATCCGGGGCTGATCGGCCAAGTGGCGTCATGCATTGCCGGCAGCAGCGACCTTTATGCGGACGAGGACCGGTTGCCGCTGCATAGCATCAATTTCATTAGTTGTCATGACGGCTTCACTCTTTACGATTTGGTCAGCTACAACGGTAAACACAACGAAGCCAATGGTGAAAATAATCGCGACGGCAGCGATAACAATTTATCCTGGAATTGCGGCGCTGAAGGCGAGACCGATAATGCGGAAGTTTTAGCCCTGAGGCGGCGGCAATCCAAGAACCTGATCAGCATCCTGTTATTAAGCCAAGGGGTTCCGATGCTTCTTTCCGGCGATGAGGTGTTGCACACGCAAAAAGGCAACAATAATGGCTGGTGCCAGGATAACGAGCTGTCGTGGTTCGACTGGAGCCTGATTGAAAAAAACCGCGATATGCTGCGTTTTGTAAAGGAACTGATTGCGTTAAGGCGCAGGCACCCGAATCTGAACCGGCGCGAATTTTTGAGCGGAGAACAGGTTTCTGGCCGCGGCCTTCCCGATATCGCCTGGCATGGCTATAGACTTGATGAGCCGTTATGGTTCGATTTTAGCGCCCAATATTTGGCTTACACGTTGGCCGGACTGAGCGATGGCGAGGAAGACCTGCATGTCATTTTAAATATGTCCGAGCGGACCGTGGAGGCATCCTTGCCCGAGATTCCCGGACGACAATGGCACTTGGCGCTGGATACCTCGCGTATTGGCCCGGATGACATCATGCCGCGCAATCAGCAGAAGGCTCTCGAAGGTACGTCTTATCAAATATCCGGGCGCATGGTCGCCGTGTTCGAGGCGCGAAGGTGATTAAATGCGGCACTCCTAAAGTACTGGTTATCAATTGCGGCAGTTCCTCGATCAAGTACGGACTGTTTGCCATGGAGCCAGGACACCTGCTTGCCAGCGGGCTGTTGGAGCGTATCGGTGAGAGCGTAAGCCTGATCCACCACCGCACAGAAAATGCGCAAGGCGAACTGGTCGAGCACCAGCAGGAAATCGAAGTCCCCGACCATCGCGCGGCTTTCGCCCATATTGCCGAGGTTTTACGTAACGCCTCCGGGGTTGAAGCAGGGCAGGAGCCGGATGCGATTGGCCATCGCGTGGTCCATGGCGGAGAGGCCTTTTCGACATCGGTAGCGATCAATCAGACGGTCATCGATACGATTCGAAATTTGATACCGTTGGCGCCTCTACATAATCCGGCCAATCTGACCGGTATCGAAATCTGCCGAGAAGCTTTTCCGTCTGTGCCGCAAGTGGCGGTGTTCGATACTGCTTTTCATCAGACCATGCCGCCCCGCGCTTTTCGCTATGCGGTCCCGGAAACCTGGTATAGCCGCCATGGCATACGCCGGTACGGGTTTCACGGCAGTTCCCATCGTTATGTCGCAAGCCGGGCGGCCGGCTATATGCAGCGCCCGGTCGAAGAACTTAAATTAATTACTCTGCATCTCGGCAATGGCGCCAGCGCCGCTGCGATACAACACGGACGCAGTATCGATACGTCGATGGGCTTCACCCCGTTGGAAGGCTTGGTCATGGGAACCCGGTGCGGAGATTTAGACGCAGCAATACCGTTACATCTGGAAAACGTTCTGGGCCAGAGTGCCGACGAGCTCGAGGAAGCCCTGAACCGAGATTCGGGATTGAAAGGTCTATGCGGCAGCAATGACTTGCGAGAAGTGTTGTCAGGTGAGCAAACCGGCGATGAAAGAGCGCGGCTGGCATTGGATATTTATTGTTACCGTATCCGAAAATATATCGGCGCCTATTTTGTCGCACTGGACGGGCTGGACGCATTGGTTTTCACCGGAGGTGTTGGCGAGAATGCGCCTTTGATCCGGAGCCGGGTCTGTACAGGCCTTGAAAAACTCGGCATCGCCATCGATCCTGAAGCCAATGACAGGATACTTGACGAAGTCAGCGAGATAGGGAGTGGCGGCCACGCCGTTCGCGTTCTGGCGGTGCGCACGAACGAAGAGTTGCAGATTGCCAGGGAAACGCTTGCGGTTTTGACTGAGTAGCTATCATGCAGTTAGCCACAGATTTGCACAGATAAAGCTGAGTTGAGCAGCTTGCCTGCTCAAACGAAACTTATGCCCTTTGGGTATAAACACTGATAAATCATTATGTTAAAAGTGCTGAGTGCTTCTCTCAAAGGTGTTACCAAGAATTGAGGTAACTTTTGTTCATCCGGGTAAATCCGTGTCCATCCGTGGCTCAACTGCTTTTTCTAGGATCATAGGTCACTTGAAGTTGAATTGTTAAATTAGACATTGCTTGGAGATCAATATGAACAGTAATAATCCTCCTTCTACAAAAAATTATTCATTATTAGGCAGAGTCGAAGGCGCTGAAAAAGCCTTTTTGTCCGGCCGACGCAATCGCGAGCAGGACCTGGAAAGCGCCGTGACCTTTTTTCTGGAGTTCTTACGCGGTTTCGAAAGCTTTAACCTCGACAGAAAGTGCATTACGGTGTTCGGTTCGGCCAGATTTAAAGAAGATCATGCCTATTATTGCCTGGCCCGCGACTTGGGAAGAGAATTGGCAAAAGCAGGCTATGCGGTAATGACCGGCGGAGGTCCCGGCATCATGGAAGCCGCAAACCGCGGCGCTAAAGAGGCGGGAGGCGTCAGCCTGGGTTGCAATATCAAACTGCCCTTCGAACAAAAGCCCAATCCTTACCTGGATCAATTTATAGAATTCGAACACTTTTTCATTCGCAAGGTCATGCTGGTCAAGTATTCCAGCGCCTTTGTGGTCATGCCCGGCGGTTTCGGCACTCTGGATGAAGCCTTTGAGGTCATTACCCTGGTCCAGACCGGCAAACTGGAAGAGTTTCCCATCATCGGCATGGGCGGAAAGTTTTGGGAGCAACTTCGAGAGTTCGGCAATAAAACCATGGTACAAGAAGGCGTCATCGGCGAGGGTGACCTGGATTTAATCCATCGCTCCAATAATGTCGATGAAACTGTGCGTATCATCAAGAGCGTCATAAACCCGGAACTCAAGCCCCATTAAATTCAAACACCAACGTTTTCGCGTTATGCGGATCAAGCACTGGAGAAAGAGTATGAATCGAAAGACTTATTTTCAGGTTGTTACCTTAGCCTTTGTTTTTGCCGCAGCCGGGTCGCTGATCTGGTCGGCCCCCGCTAACTCCGAAACGGCAGGTATGGAACGGCGGGATAACCGTCGGGGTGATAGACATGAAGCACGGGGAATAAGACAGAAAGGTCGAGATGTTGCAAGGGAGACAAAGAGCCAATGCCGTGATGCTGAAGGGAGTGGGTCAGAATGCAGGAAAGCAAAGCGGAATGTCAAACAAAGAGGCCGCAAATCCGCACGGGACGTCAAAATAAACGATTGATCAAGCTATTATCGGACACTGAAGGTCTGTATGCGCCAAGTAATAGAGTCCAGAGTTAGTAAAGCGACATTTGCTCCTTCTCCCTCAGGGAGAAGGTTGGGATGAGGGGATATAAATAAGCATTTTCCTTATCTTAGATTCCCCTCACCCAACTCTCTCCCGCTGGACGACTGCAAGGATGCAGGAGGTAGAGCAATGCAGGAGCAATTGCCGAGAGGGCTTTACGTCGCTTTATCAACTTCGGGTTCTATAAACTGGTTTTTTGAGTTTGCCTAACGTGTGCAAGATAACGTGATAAGGCGCATTATATAGGGCGTCAATAGCGTATTGCGCCGTATTGCAAGATTATCATTCAGCGCGTTACGCGATAAAGCCGCTATTGCCCTTAGGTCCCTAATTATTATATGCGTGGCGGCGAGCGGTGTCCCATTTTACTGAAAGGTTCTAGAAAGCTTCGGGCAATACAATATTCTCCGGTAGCCGGTCATTCTCCTCCTCATGTACTTCCTTGGAGTGCGGTTGTCTTGCCTCTCTCGACGGGCGGGATTGCCATGCTCCAGAATCGAATGGTTGCCGACCCTTATCCGGCATCTCTTAGGAAAGCCAATCGCTTCCAAACAGATGCTGGATATTTTTCTATTTTCGGATGATTTTGGAAAGAGGGCATGGGGAAAAGGGATCAGGTTATGAGGTATCTCCACATATTACCCATTCTCCAATTTGTCAAAATAGCCGATTAACAGTGCCTGTGCCAGATCCAAATAGTCAGCCGGTATTTCAACCAAAACATAGCGACAAGCGATTTTGCTGATAAAAATAACTGAAAAGGGCGAATAATTTGAACGGCAATTAACCTTATATGCCGTTCAGCTCGATAGGATGCTGCCGACGTAAGGAAACCACACCTTATCGCGTTACATCGTGAGCTTCAATAACAACCAGCGCTTGCATTCCACATTAGGTTATCGGTCTCCCAATGAATATGAACGGGAAATGGCCGTCGGACAATCTATATTTGTGTCTGAAAAAACTTGACCACTACACAGTTTCATCCCTGTCGGGCTTTTTACAAGCACTTATCTTGCCTCTTAATTTAGTATGGGTTTGATAACGAACAGACCTTGCCAGCTCATTCGGTTAAATTTTATCCGAAATTGCAGTATTAGAGATGCACGCTTCAAAAGTCGGATTGAATATCTTATTTTCAGTTCGGCCCTCTTTCCGACTAAGAAGAAAATCCTTGTCCAATTAATCGATAAATTTCCGGCTTTTTCGCGAAACTCAAGATACGTTCAAAGTATCGATGAAAGCATCTTTGCAAGGCCAACCCAAACCTGAAAAACAAACATGAGGTAAAGAATATGAACTTAAAACCTATATCGCAACAAGCAATAGTTATTACAGGCGCCACTTCGGGCATTGGCTTAACGACAGCGCGGATGGCGGCAAAAGAAGGGGCCAAAGTGGTTCTGGTCGCACGCAATGAGCAAGCATTGCAACAATTGGCGAATGAAATAAATGCTAACGGTGGACATGCTATTTACGCCGTAGCCGATGTTGCCGATTTAAATGCACTTCGGGCAGCGTCGGAAATGACTATTGCCGAATTCGGCGGTTTTGACACATGGGTTAACAATGCAGGCGGTTCGATTTACGGACGAGTAATGGACGTGCCCGTCGAAGATTTACGGCGCTTGTTTGATACCGATTTTTGGGGGGTGGTTTACGGTTCAAGAATTGCCGTGGAGCATTTGCGCAATAAGGGTGGGGCACTAATCAATCTAGGCAGCGAAGTATCGGATGCGCCAATACCATTGCAAGGCATCTATGCCGCTTCGAAACATGCGGTCAAAGGTTTTACAGAGAGTTTACGAATGGAGCTTGAAAGTGATGCTGTGCCGGTATCCATAACGCTGATCAAACCGACCGCTACGCATACCCCGTTTCCTGAAAATGCAAAAAATTACCTGCCCTATGAGCCAAAGCTTCCTTCGCCGGTTTATGCGCCGGAGCTTGTTGCAGAAGCCATTTTGCATTGCGCCGAGCATCCGAAACGAGAGTTTTTTATTGGTGAAATGGCCAAGATAAACTCCTCAATGGCTATTAATATGCCGCGTCTCTATGAAAAGATGAACGAAACGACGATCGACACAAAGCAGAATTCAGGTAAAAAGGCAGAGGCAAATCGGCCTGATGGTTTGTATCAAACCAATTCCAAACTGCATGAGCGCGGTTCAGAAGAGCGATTTGTGCTGGAAAATAGCATATATCAACAGGCAAAAATCCATCCTGTCGCTGCTGGGGCACTGATTGTAGGAGGCGGGGCTGCTTTACTGGCTGCATTAAGCGCCAGGAAACACAAGCCATCTTTGGATGTTGCTAAAAAAATGGTAGCGGCGGCTGTTAAATAAGCCTGTTGTTTAGAATTCGCGAAACTATGAATGCATGAGCTTCGACTTTTGGGTTTCAAAATTGAGATTGGGAACCAGCGTAAATGTTGCGCGTTAGACCTTCCAGGTTTTTAAAACCTGGAAGGTTTGCACATCGATATTTCTAATCTAACATAGGAAGAAAATGCGGGCGCAGGTTTAATCACCGCCCAGTAAGTTGCCTAAACCGCCCAGGATTGAACCTTCATCCTGTTGCCGCCCACCGCCTTGCGGTGCGGCGGAAAGCATTCGGCCGGCCAAACGCGAAAACGGCAGGCTTTGCAGCCAGACAGTGCCTGGGCCTGTTAATTGGGCAAAAAACACACCTTCGCCTCCAAACAACATGGTTTTAACGCCGCCCGCCTTCTGAATATCAAAATTAACGCTGCCGGTCATTGCCGCCAAACATCCGGTATCGACATGTAAAGTCTCTCCGGCCGCAAGCTCCACTTTTTGTAAACAGCCGCCGGCATGGATAAATACCCAGCCTTCGCCTTCCAGCTTTTCCATGATGAAACCTTCGCCGCCAAACAGCCCGGTTAAAATGCGGCGTTGAAATTGAATGCCAATTTGCACGCCCTTGGCTGCCGCCAGAAAACTGTCTTTTTGACAAATCAGTTTGCCGTTATAGTTTTTTAAATTTAAAGCGAGGATGGTTCCGGGGTAGGGCGCGGCAAATGCCACTTTGCCTTTACCTTGGGTGGATTGTGTAAACGCGGTGATAAACATACTTTCGTTTGTCAGCAAGCGTTTTCCGGCTCCGAGCAGTAATCCCATAACGCCGGATTGTTGCTGGGAGCCGTCACCGAAAATAGTTTCCATGTTTACTCCCGCGCTTTTGTACATCATCGCGCCTGCTTCCGCGACTGCGCTTTCTTGCGGATCCAGTTCGATTTCCACAAACTGCATTTCATGTCCGTAGATTTTATAATCAATGCCCTCGGTGACAGCTTGCCCACCAAAACCGTTGGAAGCTTTATTGGCAGGATTAGCAGGCGATGTTGTTTCGTTCATGGTGTTAGCCCTTGATGGTTTAAGGTGAAAATAGTCGGAAAGTATAGGCGCTGTTGCAAAAAATTAAACGAACAAGAATAAGGGTCCCTTTTTACTTTTTACTTGTGTAAGGTGTTAATAATCGACATAAAGTTTTGCCGCTGACACAGCTTTTTGGAAAGAAATTCTATTTTAGCGCCACTTGGACTTATACAAGCCCAAAAAAGACTAAATAGGATATTGTCTTATATAGATATTCTTGTGGATACCTCAGAGTCATACTCGATTGATTTATCAATTTAACCTGATCCTATTAGTTAAATTGTGCCTTCCCTGGCTTCCATTCCTCCGAATACGCTTCGCTATTCGGAGCTACGCGGGCTTTAGGTTACATTTTATAAACAATTATGCCCCGGAGGGGTCTTCTCCGCGTGTTAGCGGCTTCGTCCAACAAGGCTTTAGAATACCAAAGCAGCTGATTTTTTAGTACGTTTAGGTATTTATACAAATTGTGTATTTAGTTTGAAGTGTTATGATTTTTTAGCGGTTGAAATGGAATGGCGCATTTAAACTATAGATGACCCTCAGCATCCCATTGCGGACATTCGGTTTACATTCTATGTAATCCGCAAACTATTTTTATGCACATTGAAGTGTTAACGCTGCTCTTCGCGCTGATCGATAAGGAGACACGACCCTACCTTCGCCCAATAGACTGTCTCCACGCTTCTGACTTAATCGCAGTTGTAGTTTCCTAATCGATTGAACAAAGGAGGAACACCATGAACATTCTGATGGTACTGACGTCTCATGACGCGCTTGGGAATACAGGGAGGAAGACGGGGTTTTGGTTGGAAGAATTCTGCGCCCCTTACTACACGTTCATTGATGCGGGTGCTAGCGTTACGGTCGCTTCCCCCAAAGGCGGCGAACCGCCGCTCGACCCCAAGAGCGACAAACCCGAGGGGCAGACCGACCTTAC
>NZ_SCTW01000096.1 GCF_004322395.1 Methylobacter sp. | reverse complement strand
GGGCAATGCCATGCTGGCGGTAACATAACCGCAGATCGGATAACGTCCGCCCACTTCCCGTTTCAGGATTTGCAAACATTTTAATTCTTCGGCAAAAACAGGGTGATGAATGATGTCGTCAGGAATTTCCAAGTTATGAATATCGTCATAGGATTGAATGACAAAATGTTCAACATTAGGCGGACCGTCCGGCGAAAACAAAATCTTTCGACAGCCTAATAATTCCGCTTCTTTACCGACATAAAACAGACTCCAGACATTATCGTAGCCGTATTTTTCGCGCATTTTCAATTGCGCTTCGGCAACATATTCGCCATGTTGGTAATAATCATATAAAGACACTAAACCCAACTCTTTAACGCCTTGGTCCAATAAATTGCAAAATACCGGAATGCGATCCGCCTTTTCACCCTTAATTGCTGCAACCAATCTATCCATTCCAGTAATCACTTGTGCATCCCCACGATTAAATCCTTAATGACTTTTCCTGCTGAAATACCATCACGTGCCCAGGCATCGGCTTGGACGACTTTATAAAGTTCCGTATCCCATGTATACGGGGCGCCGCCGACAACGATTTTAAGGCGATCCTCTAACCAGCGTTCCTTAAGTAATTGCCGTACCGCAAGACAACCTTGTTCACTGCGCGCGGTATGAACCATCATCGAAGAAATCGCAATAATATTTGCGTCATGCTCCAATGCGGCATCGACAAAGCGTTCCGCACTGACATTAACCCCTAAATCGATCACGTCAATCATCAGCGAACGCAAACAGCCACTGACAATGCGTTTACCCAACGTATGCATATCGCCGTGCGATGTGCCGATGACTATACGCCCAATAGTTTCGGGACTTGATTGAAACAGCGCCACCATTTCATCGGTGACTTGGGAAGCGATTTGCGACGCCATGAAATGTTGGGCGAGATTGGCGTCAAAATCTTCACTGATGGCTTTAATCATCAGTTCCATAGCCGGAATAACCACTTTAAAAACAATATCCTCAGGGGTAAGACCCTGAGCTATCGCTTCGTGAATAACCTCGAATGCTTTATCACGATCCGTATCAAAAATGGCCTCGTTATAAGCCGTGATAACATTTTTCAGTATCATAAAATTCTCAGTTAAGGTGAGTCATTGTGCGATTTAACAAAAACATTCAGTTTAACAATATCGGTTGCAGGTAAAGATTATCGACAAACGCTTCTTCATAATCGATAACTTGCGACAAATTAACCACTTCAACTTTGCGTTTTAGTTCGTTTAATTGTTCGTCGCGATTATGGCTGGAAAGCAACTGCTCACACCCCATTAACGCGGCATTACCGCATAATTCGACTCTTTCATGCGCGCAATCAGGCAATAGACCAATGGCTTGCGCATGTTGAATATTTAAAAACTGCCCAAAAGACCCCGCAATACACAGTCGAGTTAAATCAGCCGATGACACCTCTGCCAAGGCAAGCAATTTAGCAATACCTGCGCCTGTAGCGGCTTTAGCGCGTTGAAAAATATCAATATCCTGTTTTTTAACAGTAACACGATAATGCAGATTAACTAATTCAATTTCCAACTCGGAATCCGCTTTTGCAAAGCGACCGTTTTTTTTCAATTGTCCCGATGCAAGTAAACAGGCCATAACATCGCATAAACCCGAACCGCATAAGCCCTTAATCTCGCTTGTATCGATCAATGTGCCGATCAACGCACCGTGAAACTCTCCTGTCCCGGCATCATAATTAACATGACTAATCGCTCCTTGTTCAGCAGCAATACCGTAACTAATACCGCATCCTTCAAATGCAGGGCCGCCGGGAACGGAAGTAAGCCATAATTTATCCTGATGCCATAAAGCGATTTCGGTGTTAGTGCCAAAATCAATAAACAACGCACTACCTGGACTTTGCGTTAAACGCGCAGCCAATAAACCAACCAATAGATCGGAACCGACAAAACCGGCTACGGGCTGGACAGCAGCAACGGGAATTTGCGTTTGGCGTAATGTCGAAAAGTTTAAAGAACAATCGATAGAGTGCGTCCAATATGCAGGTTGTAATAATTGTTCGGTATGTTTGTTCGCCAACAATGCCAGCATCGCTGTATTTCCGACAATTAAGATTTCCGTAATATGCACATTCTTAGCATTTATCCATTCCGTTACCACGCGCTCTATCGTGTCTTGTATCAACTCACTCATTACCGATCCTTTGGTTTTATCAGTCGTAGCAGCGGTTAAACGATTGAGTATGTCTGTACCATAGTAAGCTTGCGGATTAAAACCACAATAGCCAGCAACACGGTGTTGATTGACATAATCCCAAAGACTCATGCGTAATTGAGTTGAACCCAAATCTACTGCCACAGCATACCTGGCATTGGCCGATGGCATGAAGGGATGAATGCTTATGGTATCCAGCGCTTCGATAGCCAGGGGATTAATAAGCGTAACACTGGCGTGATCAAACAACGTCACTTGACAGGCAAGACGAATATCGCGGGCGATTTGCGATGCGTTAAGACGCTCATATTCATAATGCGTCAATTCACTGGCTCCGCCTTGGTCAATACGCACTAAGCACTGGCCGCATGTCCCTCTACCCTGGCACGCTGAACGTATCCGCGTATGGTCGTACACTGCCAACAAATTAAACAAGTTGCTGCGTGATGTGAAAGGAATACTGGCGATGTGCCGATTATTTAATGTGACGGAGAGTATGAACATTTTCGTCCGTTATTCAGGTGTCGCGTATTTATCCCGGATAGCTATAAAGTCATCCAAATGATCAAAAAACAGAGTAATCATGTCCGGATCAAAATGCCTACCTTTTTCCAGCTGAAAAATCTCCAAAATCTCATCCAAACTCTTCGAAGGCTTATAACATCGCATAGCTCCCAGCGCGTCGAACACATCGGCAACAGCCGTAATACGTCCCGCGACACTGATTTCTTCACCTTTAAGACCATAGGGATAGCCGCTGCCATCCCATTTTTCATGATGTTCCAAAGCAATAGTCGCCGCCAGTTTAAATAGCGGACGTTGGGAAGCATGTTGTGACAGATTGAGCATCTGAAAACCTAAATGACAATGTGTTTTCATGTCTTTCCATTCTTCGGCAGTTAACTTACCGGGTTTATTTAAAATACTATCCGGAATAGCGACTTTACCAATATCGTGCATGGAAGCGGCTTGTTTCATGAGTTCCTGTTCTTCGTAACCGTACAATTTTGCTAATAAATACGAGTATTCGGCGACACGTTTTACATGCTGTCCCGTTTCTTGCGAACGGTTTTCGCAAATTTGCCCCATGGTAAAAATAAGCTCTTGTTGAGTATCAATAATTTCCTTATTCAACGCTTCAATTTCACGAATACCAAGCGCTATTTTTTCCTCCATATCATCTTCATAAGCTTTTAATCGCAACTGAGTGCCAACGCGGGCTTTTACTTCCTCAAATTGAAAAGGCTTATTAATATAATCGAGACCGCCCACATTAAAGGCTTTGATTTTATCGGCAACATCATTCAATGCACTGATGAATAAAACCGGAATATTTTTGGTTTCCGGATTGCTTTTTAATGCCTCACAAACTTCATAACCATCCATCTCAGGCATTTTGATATCCAGCAAAATCAGGTCCGGCTTTTTTTGGGCAACTGCCTGTAATGCTAGAACACCGCTGTTAGCAGGACGTACTTTGTAGCCTTCTTCTTTTAAAAGAGTCGATAATAGTTGTAAGTTGGCCAATGTGTCGTCGACAATTAAAATGTCAGCTCTATATTCCAAGGGTAATCCTTTAATTATTATTATGAGGAACTCAAAATTCCTCATAAAACATAACACGTAATGTCCGAACGATAAACTCAACTTGATGTGTTTAGTCAGGTTATAAAAATGCTGCCAAAGACTTATTCATCAACATCTGAATTGATTACGATAACGGGATGACTAAATCGGTATTAAATCTGTAAAATAGCGGTTTTCTATTGTCCAGCTCCTTAAATCACAATGCGTACTACTCAATTCCCACTCAACACCGTTAAAGAAACACCGGCTGATGCTGAAATAGCCAGCCATCAACTGATGATCCGCGCAGGCCTGATCCGTAAATTGGCCGCAGGTCTTTACACTTGGTTACCTTTGGGGCTGCGGGTCATGCGTAAGGTTGAAAAAATCACCCGCGAAGAAATGGAAAAAACCGGCGCATTGGAAGTGCTAATGCCCGGCCTGCAACCGGCAGAGCTGTGGCAGGAAACCGGCCGCTGGGAACAATACGGCCCGGAACTGGCGCGGTTAAAAGACCGTCATGAACGCGATTTTTGTTTGGGACCGACTCACGAAGAAATTATTACCGATTTGGCGCGCAACGAGATCAAAAGCTATAAGCAGCTGCCGATCACTTATTACCAAATCCAATCCAAATTCCGCGATGAAATCCGCCCCCGTTTCGGCGTGATGCGTTCGCGTGAATTTATTATGAAGGACGCCTATTCTTTCCATTTGGATCAGGAATCATTGCAGGAAACTTATGATGCGATGTATCAAGCCTATACCAATATTTTTAACCATTTGGGCTTAAAATTTCGCGCGGTAATCGCCGATTCCGGCTCTATCGGCGGTGCGGTATCACATGAGTTCCATGTGCTGGCCGATTCCGGCGAGGATGCGATTGCGTTCTCAACCGACAGCGAGTATGCCGCTAATGTTGAACAAGCGGAGGCTTTACAGCCCACATCCCCCAGATCAATTCCTAGTAAAGAATTAGAAAAAATCCCCACGCCCGGCCAAAAATCAATTTCTGAAGTCAGTGAGTCTTTAGGTATTGCTCCACAAGAAATTCTTAAAACACTTGCTTACGTGCAAAAAGTTAAGACGCCTCAGAACGAAGATAAAGAAGCATTCTGGCTTCTGTATTTGCGAGGCGATCATGAACTTAATGAAATCAAAACTCGCAAGATATTGGGCGAATTCCGCCCTGCAACTGACGAGGAAATTGAGCAGCATCTGAAATGCCGCGCCGGATACATTGGTCCGCCATCAAAGGAGCTATTAAAGAAATCAGAGCCATTTAATTGGATAGCCGATCGTTCAGCTATCCATATGGTTGATTTTGTATGCGGGGCTAATGAGTCAGGCTTTCATCTGAAAGGGTGTAACTGGGAAAAAGATTTTCTAGAAATCCCCATTTCAAAGCTTCCGAAAGGACACGTTGCTGACATTCGCAAAATAGTTGAAGGCGATCCCAGTCCGGACGGCAAAGGCCAAATCACCTTGGCTCGCGGGATTGAAGTCGGCCATATTTTCCAGCTGGGCACCAAGTACAGCGAATCGATGAAAGCCGGCGTTATTAACGAAGGCGGCAAAAACCAAATCATGATCATGGGTTGTTACGGCATCGGTATTTCCCGTGTCGTTGCTGCCGCGATCGAACAGAACCACGACGACAAAGGCATCATCTGGTCCGCCAATCTTGCACCTTTCCAAGTCGCGCTTTGCCCAATGAACATGCACAAATCCGAGCGCCTTAAAGCAGCTTCGGAGAAGTTATATCAAGACTTACTGGCTGCCGGAATCGATGTTTTATTTGATGACAGAAAAGTCCGCGCCGGGTTTATGTTTTCCGACATGGAGCTGATCGGCATCCCGCACTGCATCGTGGTGGGTGATCGCGGGCTGGATTCCGGCACGGTTGAATATAAGGCCAGAACGGCTGAGGCAAACGAGGAAATTCCGTTTGCGGATGTTATTGATTTTTTAAAAGAAAAGTTGGCTTGATGAGTTAATAAACCACAACTGCATAAACAGCTATCTTCTCCTGCATAATCCACATGAATATGGTGAATGCAGGAGAAGATAAAACAATGTATGAGCGTTTACCTCGCTATCGCTAAAAGGATTAGACATCGACTCCCGCTATTGGGTGACCCTAATAAAGCCGGAGTGACTCGTAACCGTTTGCTAAAAGTGCGTATTTTCTTGATTACCACCGTATTTACGAGTTAATACTGCAATGCCTATAGCCGTCAACACCGCCACGGATACTATAAAAAACAAATACCGGCCCCATGGTGTTGGTTCTTCAGAGCCAATGACAAACGGCAAATGCGTGTCTTGCTTTTCGCCGTCGTGAACGATGGTCACATGCGCAAGATAATCACCGGCACCATATTTAGAAAAGTCAATATCCGCTTTAACCGATCCGGTTTTAGCTTTTTGCGGCTCTTGATAAAAAATGCGCGTTCCTTCAGGCTCTTTAGTCACTTCAAATTCTATTGAGACGTCCCTGAGTTTCTTGCCTTCATAATCGAAAATTAGATTAGTCAGCCCCACATTGGGAATAAAACGGCAATAGCCTTGGCTCTCAGTAAATGTCGGCGTATAAGCGGTAAAGTGGATTTTTTCAGTTCCAACCCTGATACGGCAAATGTCAATCTCATCAAGTGCTCCTCTATGGCTGTAGCTTGGCGCAGAAAACAACATACTAAACAATAATGTAACTAAAAGAGCCCAAAGCCGGGATATTTTAGATATTGAACGATTGGCGTTTTTGGTTTGAGAATTATTGGATAAAGCTGCTAGAAATTGTGTTTGCATTTCTAAATCTCTCTTTATGACAGGTGGAAAGATAGCGTAAAAAGCTTCGCTGTAAATAAAGGCTAACGTAAGTTAAAGACCCCATTAAACTTTATAAAGAATATATCGTCAAACCCTTGTAAAAATAACAAGTGGAAGTTGGATTGCCGCGACTCGCGGCGCAGTCCGCCTTAACTGCATTCTCACGTTGCGCGTGGGGAAGTAGCCTATGTGCCCGGCTTTCCGGCACAGCCTGGCTGCCAAACTAGAGCTATTCGCCACATGAAGCGAAATCGCTCTCTTTGTCGCAAGGTAAAATATTTTCCAGTTTTCCAAGATCCTCAGAGACTGGCGAGCTGCAAATAAAGTTGGTTTCTTTGTCAGGCTGGCTCTTTTTAAAAACCGTGACACCCTTTTCTTGCACGGGAGACTCTTCTTCTCCATCGTAGTTCGTAAATACTGAATATTCGAATCCGCCGTTCGAAAAGGATACAAACGTTCTGTCGACTTGAAATCGAAAGTAATGGGCGTACCTGAATTTTTCCAAAGAACCGGCTTTAGCAGAAGGAAATGTAAGTTCGATGTTTTTGGGGCTGCCGTAACGATACTGAAGGTAACCGACGTCTTTCTCCAGCTTCCGAAAACCGCACAAAGACACCAACTTTCCAGACTTGCCCACCGGGCATGAAAACAAAACCTGCTCGTCGGCATCGCAAAGCGAACCAGCTCCGTATGTAATCGTTGGGAGTAAAAATAGGAGTAACATAATTTTTTTCATAGCGTGGCCCTAACTTCTTAGCATCCGCACTGCGTTGATGCCGACATTTGCCAGCCAAATGAAATCGTCGCGGGTGATGAAGCTGTCCCAATGCTTTTTTAGCGCTTGCTCGGCATTGGCTCCCAGTTCGACGCAATAAGTGGTTTCGTCTACAGCTTCCAGACCGTCAAAAACACTGGGCGTCATTCATTTTTCAAGAACCAGCCATCCGCCAAGGTTAACGCCGCGCAGTTTTTTGCCGTATTTATTACCAATAATCATGCTTCATTATTATCAAACATTAAAAACGAGAACAATTACAGCACAATCCTCCGCTCATGAAATCCCTCTGCCATAGGCTCGTTAGTAATTGTCAATATTGCAGCATCAGGCAGTTTTTGGGCTATCAAATTCAGCATTTTCATTTCCCAAGAGGAATCAAGCGAATCCATAGCCTCTTGCAACAAAATCCACTTGGGTTGCTGTAATAACAGCCGAACTACCCCTAAGCGCTGTTGCTGTTCACGGGAAAGAGCACCGGCCCAATTGTCTTCGTGGTCAAGCTGCTCATGCAATTCTTGCAAACCGACCAAGTCAAGCGCATCAGCAATCGCAGACTCGGAATATTCCGAATGAGCTGACGGATAACAGATTGCCGCCCGCAACGTGCCGGTCGGCAAATAAGGCCGCGGCGGCATAAAGAATACCGGATTGCGCGGTAACTCAATAGCTCCTTCTCCCCACGGCCAAAGACCGACTATCGCCTTAAACAATTTGGAGCCGGTAAATGCATTGCCGGTAATCAGTACGCGCTCTCCGGGCTTGATTTCGGCATTCATAGCCGATACGCATACCACGCCATCAAGCCTGATAATACACAAGTCACGAAAACGCAAAACATCCTGTTCTGTTTTTTCCAGATGAATTCGATGCGGATCATGGCGAGCGATTTCCTGCTCTAATAGCTCTAATCCATTAGCCAATCCCAATACCCGCTCAACCGAAGCTCGCCATTCCGCTACTTTAGCCATATTATCAACCGGCCAGGACAGCGCTCCAGCAGTTTGCTGAAATGCCTGGGCTGACTGCATCAAGGCTCCAAGCGGAATACTTCCTAAAATATAGCGGGGCGCAGACACCAGAATCGGAAAGGCCATCGACAACACCGAATAGCCGGAAGTGAGCATGTATAGATGAGACCAAGCATGAGTTTGCCGCTGCCAAGCATGAACAATATTCTTAAAAAGCCCGATGAAACGAGTCTGCTCATTGGCTTCACCATGAACCAGCGCAATCGCCAGGGAGTTTTCCCGTGCGGTTACCAAGCCAAACCTGAAATTGGCTTCTACAGTCTGTCTGGCGTCTGTCGCTGTGGTAAAGGGACGGCCTAACCACCAACCCAATGCGGAAGCGCAAGCCGCATAGATGATAGCCAACCAGACCAAATGCCCGTAAATGGGAACTTCAAAGAACAACAGATTAAGGGTAACAGTGCCGGAAAGCGCCCAAAGAATTTTGGTAAAACTAACCAGCAGTAACAAACAATAGATCAAAGAGTGACAAAGATCGATAGCGGCTTCAGTCGCAATACGGATATCTTCAGCAATTCGTCCGTCCGGATTATCGTGTGCTCCCTGAATATGGGTAACCAAATAATGGCGGCCTTCAGTCATCCATTTACTGATCAAGTGATGCGTTAACCAGCTTCGCCAGTCGAGTTGCAAGCGCCGTTTAACTTTAAAATGGGCGGTGGTAACCGCTATATTGGCTCCGAAAATCAGTACGATCAGACCGATCTGTGTAAATAGCCCTCCCATTGAGCGTTGTTCAAGTGCATTGAAAAGATCGGCGCTCCACACAGTAATAACCACAGCAATGCCGATCTGCATGATGGTGAGCATGAATAAAGCTAGTACCAAACTGCGAATAGTGGATTTATTTTCAGAATGCCAAAAAGGCCCAGCTAACCGAATAAATTGAATGAAAAATCCGTTTGAAAATGACAAAGGAAACTCCCCGTTAGCCCCGTTAGGGTGAAATAAATAACACATCAAGACTTGGCTTTTATTTTTTTAGTATGCCCAGTCTTACCAACCTGCAATTCTAGTGGAATTGTGCCGGTTTTCCCAACTTTGTAACTTAATTATAGCGTATCTCTCCATTATGCCGATGCTCTCATCCAAAGCAGGGGATTAAAAGCGCCGCTTTTAGGAGATTATACCGATGCCCATTCTTGTGGTGATAGCGAAGCAACTCGTCATTGGCAGGAATTACAGTTAATTGTATTTAAACCGCACTTTTAATCCCCACTCTTATCCCGGTGCATCATATCGTTGTGAATCAGCAATATCACCTGCTCATACTGTCGTATCGCAGACCGTTACAGCACGATACGAAACATAGTCACACGCTTATTTTTTAAACAAAGCTATTGACTCCACATGCCCGGTTTGCGGGAACATATCCATCACCCCGGCCTTAACCAGTTTATAGCCCAGTTCATTAACCAGTATTCCCGCATCACGGGCTAATGTTGATGGATTGCACGACACATAAACAATCTGCTCGGGCTGCCATTTTTTAAAATGATGCAAAACCTCGGAAGCTCCGGCTCTGGACGGATCTAACATGATTTTGTTGTATTTCCGGTTGGCCCAAGGCTGATCGCTAATATCCTTGCTTAAATCGGCCGCATAAAACTCAACGTTTTCGATGCCGTTATGACGAGCATTTTCCTTGGCGTGATTGACCAAGGGTTGGTCGCCTTCCACGCCGACTACGCGCCCAGCAAATTTCGCCATCGGCAAAGTAAAGTTGCCCAAGCCGCAAAATAAATCCAGCACCGAGTCGTTTTCATTCAATGTCAAAGTCTCCAGCACCCGATTGATCATTTGCTTGTTGATTTCATAATTAACCTGAGTAAACATCGCGGGTTTGAACTTAAACTCCAAGC
This sequence comes from Methylobacter sp., assembly GCF_004322395.1. Lineage (GTDB taxonomy): Bacteria > Pseudomonadota > Gammaproteobacteria > Methylococcales > Methylomonadaceae > Methylobacter_A. Next base: position 13,146 of record NZ_SCTW01000096.1, on the reverse strand, counting down.
CCTGATCCGGCAGCGCGTAAGTCGGTATCACTTCCGGCTCGCCATCCAGCGGCATAATAGTATCGGGGCCTTTTGATTGCAGACACAGCGATATATCATGCCGATGAGCAAACTCGCGCATCCGTTCCTTATCGGCATCGGTCGGCGGTTCCAGCACTCGAATCGCCAACACGCATTGCCGGTCGCCGATAGCCACTTCAATCTGCGGGATTTTATCCCTGACGGTCAACCCGCCGATCATTTCCGACAAAGCCATTAGCTTAGTGCCGACGATAGGGTTCATCACCACGCAGCTTTCAATTTCAGCCAAATACTGATGCCGTCTTTCCCTGAACCCCACCAGCACCCGATTCTTTTTCTCGACATATTTAACGCCCATCCGCGCTTTGCTGCGATAACCCCAATGCGGGCCAGCCAAAGGCTGCCAAAGCTCGGGGATTTCGGTCTTGCCTATGCGTTTGAACTGATCGATCAGCAAATCCTGCTTGATTCGGATTTGCGCAGCCGATTCGACATGCTGAAAACTGCAACCACCACAAACGCCGTAATGAGCGCATAACGCATCGACCCGGTCAGCGGCCCGGCTTAACAGCTTGACGACCTTGCCTTCCGCATAATCCTTACGGCTTTCGGTATAAACAAACTCAACCTCCTCGCCCGGCAATGCCTCATCGATAAAAATCACCTTACCATCGACATGCGCCACGCCGCGCCCGTCATGAGCCAACGATTCTATGGTGACTTTAACCGGCGTTTCCGGTAACTGTTTTTTGACTCTTCTTCTATTTGCCATGTTTACTTTTGTTTCCAGCTTCCTGAGGATTGATACCACCAGCCTGACTGAGCATTACTAACCCAACGACCGGCAAAAGTTGATTTAATTTGTGCAGTCCATTCAGGATGGCCGTTAGCATTCGCAATCGCCTGATAAAGGTTTTGGCGATCTGCATTTTCTGCAGTAACCAGTTTATTGACCTGATTCCTGTCTTTAAGCGGTACGCTGCCAATATCTCTAACCGCCAGCAAGCCATCCGCCTGTATACCGATATAGCCCGCCGCATATAAAGGTTGCAGACTGGCAAAGCGAGCTTCCATCGTAGCGCGCAACTGCCTGATTTCAGCGCTATCGATTGCCAGATTTGCCTCCTCTGCCTGCGCAGGCGACACCACAACATTGATCGCATTATCGATCAGCTGATAAACACTGACCTGCCAATCCGGCAAACTTGCCTTAGGCTTTGGTTCCGTTTGTTGCGGCGTATTTTTTTGTATGTCTTTGATGATTTCATCCGCCGCTTTTTCGGCTGCGGCAGCCGGAAAATAAATATTGATGGTGACACAAGCAGTCAACAATATTGCGCTTAATACTGATATTTTTCTCATAACGGTTTCCTAATTATTTAATGATTACCGGGCCTGATATCGACTAACTGTTCCATCTATACATTCCAGTTAATGCCGATTATAGCCGATCACATCGATTCGCGGCGGACGGCCATTAGTAATTGATGTTACGCACGAACGGTATTTATCCTGTTTGCCGCGCCGAGCACCGCAGCTTTCGCCGGGAATAATTCGCAGGACGCTCAGGAATGGAACACGTGGCCCAAAGGACAGGAATTGCAGTTTTTTAAAATACACGCTGAAATGAGCGACGGCAATTGTCAAACTTTGATGAACGAACGAGGTATTACTACAGTTTACCCAAGGTATAACGTTGGACAATGTAGCGCTGGAAACCATGCGCAAGGAATTGTGTTAGGCTAAAGTGATTGTAAATAGTGCAACAAGGAAGCCCAACTTTTACTGTTGATGGGCTTCGATATCACAGAGCGATAGCATGGAACGCGAGTTACTTTAAAATATCAAAACACATTTGTACAACTTTCTCTAACCTCCTTAAGTTCTACAGCAATCTCACGACGCATACGAAAATCCCGTCGAGTGTGGTCAATGTTGTAAGGAATATTAGGATTTTTTTCATACTTTACGGCTGTGCGAATAATACCAATCCACTGCCGGTCATTGTCTTCCATTTCTTTAAAGCGATTACGAATACGCTCCAGTTCCTGATTGCAGTAAGTGATAAAGCCCGCAGCATAAAATACGCTGTTTTTTAGGTAATCTTGTAAAGCGGCTAAATCGCCGTTAATTTCGGCAACAACTGCTTCAAAATTGCTCGGGTCACTAGAAGATACTCTTTCCGACTCTTCAATGAACTTTTTCACAGGGGGAGCTGCTTCAGCGGTAACCGCATTCACAATATCTTGTATCACTTGGCTTTTGGCAGGTACTTTCTCTACCGATTTGGCGCGGCTACTGTCGGTGTGTGTTAATTTTGTCCACAATCCGTAACGCAGATAATGCGTCAGACCACCTTCGTGTTTGGTTTTATCGTTACCTTGATAAAATGCTTCCAGCGTTTTAATTTCAGCAGCGCGCTCGTTTAATAAACGCTCTCTGGCTTGCAAGGGTTTAGCAATAAAAGCTTCAACGGCAACTCGGCTAAAGCGTAAAAACAGTACTTGAAAGCCGTGGCGGATTCGAGCCTGTTCAAGGACTTCATCAACATCAGAATGCAGCAGGGTTTTACGTACTTCTTCGGTTTCCCAAAGCAGGTTTTGAGTTTTAAGTGCAATTTGATCGATAAGAGCTTGTAGTGCTTGCGCCAATTGGTCGGTCAGTTCGGTCTCAAATTTTTTCTGAATTTCCCGAAATAGTTCTTCGCGAATTTTATAGTTACCTTCGCGCGGGTCGGGCATGGAAATAGTACCGCCGGCCGTGTAAATACGTTTTAACTCATCAGGCTGGGCTGTGGTCAGATTAGAAAGCAAAAATTCGATTTTTTCATCGTAGGCAGAATGTAGAGCGGCCAGCTCGTGATGTTCCGAACCCAAAGCATCGGCTTCTTTGCGACCTTGAATAATTTCAGCATACCAAGTATCGAAATCCTTTTTGATGCGTTGCCATTCGCGGCCCCACCATTGGTTAAAATCTTTACCGAGCAAATCATCTTCTTGGATTTCAGTTTCATCAAATACGCCGTAAATCGGTTCGAGCTTAAGCAACACTTCATTAGCAATTTGTCGAATACTGCTGACCAGGGCATCGCAACGCCTTTCTAAAACACCAGAACGTTCGTTATCAATGTAGTAATTGATTGATTCTTTTAACGCAACCATGCCATCGTTAATGCCGAGCTTTTTCATTTTGGCTTTATCGTCAGCACTCTTAGTTCGCCTTAGGGTGTCTTCCGAAGGAATACCAAACTCGACTAAATGAGCGCGCGCGCAAACTGGAACCAACCGGCGCTCAGGCACTGACGGCCAATAGCTGCGATGTTTGGCGTAGGTCTCTTTAAAATCGATTTGATCATCCATCGCATCGGCTTGAGTGAGCACCACAAATACCTTATCGGAAACTTTTACACTGGGGTCTTCAGAATCGGCAATGACCAGCATTTCTTTCTCGGGCCCTGTAATAGACGGCTGTTTCATTTCCTTCGCGTAAATGATTGCATCGCAATTTTTTAGCCGTTCGGTCGCTTGCTCGGCATGCATTAAAATACCTGAGTTAAAACCAGGCACATCATGAAAAATAATGTCACGGTCGCTACGCAAACGCACGGTTTTCACCTGAATACGCTTAATAGCTAAGGATTGAGCCCGGTTTTTAAACACTGCCGACTGCAATTGCTCGCTAATTTCGCCAATATCGGTGAAGTGTTGAGTAAAGCCGGCTTTTTGTTTGCAAAACACTAGAATCTGGCTAAGGTGTTGTTCCGTATCGTCAAAATCTTCTTGTATTTCTTTGCGTTCGCGTTCACTTAATATACCTAACAGCGCATCGCGGCGCTGTAATTGAAGCTTGCTAATTTCTTCTTTGGTGTAATACTGGATGAACAGCAGTTGATCTTGCTCAGTTTGGGCGGACCATATCTCAGTGCTGGTGAAGGTGCAGCGCTCGCGTGCTGACGGCAAAATCTCCTGTCCTAACCAGGCATTCAGTAACGCACTTTTACCCGCCTTCTCTAAACCGATCACCGCCACTTCGAAACGGTTAGCATGCAGTCGTTCTAATTGCCTTTGTAAACGCGGCCGCTCAATATTAAGCCGTCTTAGCAAATCAGGGGAGATATCCACGCCGGTTTTATTGCCCAAAGTAATCAGTTTATCTGCCAGTACCGACGTTTTTTCTAGTCTGGCTAATTGTTTTTGACAGGTTTCTAACCAAGTAGTCATAAGTGTTCCGAAATTGCAAGAGAGGTGAAACGAATTAAATTGCTATAGTTTACCGTATTGTCAGGCGCGCTACTCGACAAGTTATTGTATTATTAATTCTTAGTGAAAAAAATCCGGTCAATAATTAATCCTTTACTAAATTACTGAAAATCTTTTGAATGACGATTTACAGTAATGATAAGTTGAGTAGAGAACCGGGCAACGAATCATCGCCTACTCGACAATCACTTCATCCGATGTCGAAATACGCTTCAAACGTTCCATCAGCACATTCCAGTCAACTCGCGAGTTATAGCCGATCACATCAATCCGCGGCAGGCCGCCGCCGGTAATAATGGCATAACCGGATTCCGTAGCTTCCACACCCATCAACTGACACACACCGTCATGCAGATAACAACCCAGACCGAGCTTGTCATATCCGAAGGTTTCAAAAAACCTTAAAAAACTTTTAGACAGCAGATCGGCAGCACCACCGCCGCCGATGTTGGCGATATTTTGTACCGCTTTTTGACTGATCCTGTGCCGGGAATCATCGTTTTCCGGCGTTCCCAACCATGCAAAAAAACTGACCGGCTGCCAGTTTTCCATATACAACTGCTGAACATAGCCCGATAACTTACCAGTGATACCGCCGAATTTAAACTTGCCGGTTAACTGATCCAGATCCAGGTTTTCAATTTCAAGGTCGCTATAAAACTTGGGAAAATCCGAAAACAATCCCGAAGAGGCTAAATTGCTGACTCTAACCTCGCCGTCGAAAACCTTGACAATCAGTTCGCCGCCCAGGCTCAAGGTTTTATTGCTGTACTCGACTCGGGGAATATGACCGCTGATAGTACCTGATAACGATGTCCAATTTAGAATCAGGGACAATTGCTCAAGTGACACATTGCTTATCTCTCCCTCAAAGGATACCTTGGGGTCTTGCTGTTGTTTTGCTTGCCAGTTGAAATGATTGACAGCGATTACCCCGCTCAATAAAGGTAGCTGGGTCTTTTTTAGCAGCCGGATGCTGTCAGCCCGGCTCAGAAACGATAGCTCTGCAGGGCCTATTGGCAAGGAGTACACCTGCAATTGTTGCCAGGAAAATCTCGACGGCTGTCTAAAAAGCTCATCATTCGACCAGTTAATCTGACCTGAGCCGCCCTTAATTTCGCCGCGGCCTGCGGTATCTTTAATATCGAGATTATTAAAGGTTGCCGTTAACGCGGTTAAGGCTTGTTTATTAATTGAGAAATCGGCTTTTAAATGACCTGCGAGCGCAACGCCTTGCAATTTTGTCTGCTCAAAAAACGGTTTCAGGTAGATTGCAGATAAATCCTGCAAATTGTCGCTGACCAACGCGAGTTGGGCTCTTTCAAAACTTGCTCCATCCTTGTATCGAACGGTTGCACTGCCGATTAATTCCCCGACTTTTGAATGCCGGTAGCTTGCAGATTTGATATCGACTTGTTTGTTTGATATGTCCCAGTCGCCCTGTGTGTCCAAAGCTATATTTTGCCCGGTCGCTTCCATATATAAAGGCTCTGCATAAAACGCGCCGCCATTAATTTCGATATGGCTTTGCCAATTCCACAGACCGTTATAGTTTTTGGCGTTCAAAGTTGTCTTTAGCACTAATGCCTCAGCTGCAAGTTTCCCGTCTTTGGTTTGGCCGGTCAGGCCATTAAGTTGGGCGGTTAAGGTAAATTCCTTAACCAGCGTGTGACTGCCGGATGCATTTAACTTAACATCGATTTTACCGGCTTTCAGTTTGAAATATTCCTGCGGCAACAGCTGTTGAATCAACTTACCATCTACAGCTTTAGCGTTAATCTGCAATTGCCATTGATCGCCCTGCTCTTCACCGTCAACAGCAATAATTCCACCAGCCAAGTATAAATCGGCTAACTTGAACGAACTGCGCTTTTCGGTAACATGAAAAGAGAAGTTGGCTGTCGGAGATTGCCATCGTTTGGAACGCATTTCCGCCCTGCCCTGTTCGCATAACAACTCCTTGTTTTGCCAAGTGAAAGCAGTACAACGGATATTGACCGGGTTGAAATCGTCGAAAGGTTTTGGCAGGCTTAACTTGGCGATCGTTAAGGCGAGTTTTTGCGGGTTTTGCTGCAAGTCGGCCAGGACGATATTGACGTCTTCCAGTTTCCATTGTGTTCCTGCAAGGGTTCCGACATTAAGCGATACGCTATCCAGTGCATTGGCGATAGGTGTTATTAAAATAAAGACTATGGACAGGATGAGCTTGGTTATTATCAAGGGCGACCGGTCAGTCGCCCTTACAGAGCTCAGGACGAGCGGGGCTTTCATTAGCCAGGAAAAACACCTGTAGACAGATACCGGTCGCCACGATCGCAGATAATCGCCACAATGACCGCATTCTCGACTTCTTCGGACAATTTCAATGCTGCATGAACGGCTCCGCCGGATGAAACGCCGGCAAAAATACCCTCTTGGGCGGCTAAAGCCCGGGTGACGTTTTCCGCTGAAACCTGATCGACATCGATAATCCGGTCTACCCGGTCGGCTTGATAAATTTTAGGCAAGTATTCCTGGGGCCAGCGCCTGATGCCGGGAATTTTGGACTCGCCTTCCGGTTGTACGCCGATAACTTGAATATCGGCGTTTTGTTCCTTCAGAAATTTTGAAGTGCCCATAATCGTGCCGGTCGTACCCATGGAACTGACAAAATGGGTTATTTTGCCGTGCGTATCTCGCCAGATTTCCGGACCTGTGCCTTCATAATGAGCGCGTGGATTATCAGGATTGGAAAACTGATCCAGCACTCTCCCCTTACCTGCCGCTTCCATTTCTCTGGATAAATCAATCGCCGCTTCCATACTGCCTGAGGCCGGCGTCAGAATAATCTCGGCGCCATACGCTTTCATAGAAGCCCTGCGTTCTTCACTCATGTTATCCGGCATGATCAAGGTCATTTTATAGCCTTTGATCGCAGCCGCCATCGCCAACGCAATGCCGGTGTTGCCGCTGGTCGCTTCAATCAACCGGTCGCCGGGTTTGATCTCGCCTCTTTGCTCGGCATGTTTAATCATGCTGAGCGCCGGGCGATCTTTTACTGACCCGGCCGGATTATTGCCTTCCAGCTTAACCAGGATAGTATTGCTGGTGGTGCCGGGCAAGCGCTGCAACCTAACCAGAGGTGTATTGCCAACGAAAGATTCTATGGTTGGGAATGTCATGATAGTCATTGTGCCAAATTGTGAGTTAGGAGTAAGTTTGCAAAAATGTAACTGTTCAGCTAAGCAGTTGCCAGCAAATCGCAGATGGCTATCTCTATCCTGATGGAGTGGGATATTATGCTTCGCGCTGAATAGTTACACTTTTTATCCGCGTTTATCCGCTTAATCTGCGTCATCTGTGTTCTATTTTTCTAACTGAGCTTTCTATTTTTGAAAATGATGCGTCGGACATTGGCCGTTTCTCAGGCTGATGATCGGCCAATTAGAGGCACTTGCAAATTCGGTTAGTTTTTCATCGGGATCGACTGCAACAGGATTGTCTACCAGCTTGAGCAAAGGCAAGTCATTGTGGGAGTCACTATAAAACCAGCTGTCCTGCATGGTTTCGGTTGAATTTCCCAACCATGCTTCCAGCAACTTAACTTTGCCTTCCCTAAAGCAAGGAATGCCGTTAAATCCGCCAGTGTATCGGCCATCGACAAATTCCGGCGTGGTCGCCAGTAAGTTTTCAATGCCGTACAGCCTGACTATCGGCTCGGTAACAAAGCGATTGGTTGCAGTAATGACCAGCAACGTATCTCCCCGGTCTTTATGTTTGGCGATCAGCTGTTGCGCGGATTTCAACATCAACGGCTTGATCGCTTCTTCTATAAATTGCGCCCGCCATTGATAGAGTTGTTCGGGGTCATTGTCCGCTAAAGGTTGCAGCGAAAAGCGGAGAAACTCAACAATATCCAGAGTGCCCTGCTTGTAGTCATCGTAGAATTTGGCGTTGGCGCTTTCATAGTGATTTTTATCGACGATGCCCTGGTCGACAAGAAACTGCCCCCATAAGTAGTCGCTGTCATCGGCAATCAGGGTGTTGTCTAAATCGAAAATCGCTAAGCTCACGGTTAATCCTGTTTTGGAAAATTAAAAGAGCTGTGCCCTATGGCGTATGCACTCTATTTATGGAACAATGCGGTCATTAATTTAAATTACTGACCTATCTTTAACAATTTTACCATTAGCAAGATTAAAGATATAGGAAAGGTAAAAACACAGGTTTTAACATGATTGACTCTAAAGGATACCGGCCGAATGTCGGGATCATCCTTTGCAATGACGAGGGTCGCTTGTTCTGGGCAAAACGAATGGGTGTAAACTCATGGCAATTCCCGCAAGGCGGGATTAATCCGAATGAAGACCCAGAAGCTGCGATGTATCGGGAGTTGTGCGAAGAAACTGGACTGCAAGAACAGCATGTCGAAGTACTTGGCCGTACGCGCTATTGGCTGAGATACCAGTTGCCTGAGCGTTATATACGCAAAAACTCCCTTCCTGTATGCATCGGCCAAAAACAAATCTGGTATATGTTGCGTTTGGTAACGCATGAATCCAATGTACGTTTTGATTTATGTTCCAAACCAGAATTCGATGACTGGCGCTGGGTGGATTATTGGGAACCGCTTAAAGACGTAGTGTACTTTAAGCGCAAAGTTTATCTAAAAGCGATGAGCGAGTTAGGCGCTATTCTAACCGCCGACACCGTCCCGGTTAATGCAACAGGGTATTTGGCTAAGAACATTGAAAAGGTGAAAGACAGAAGGCGCAAGCGATAGCCATTTTAATAGCCGTGTTTATTCGTCTGTAATCCTATTAATGGCTCAGGTAAACGGACAACCTCGGATTCAACTCGACCATCTGTATACAGCTCTATTAATCGATAACCCGGAGCCGTGTTGTCCACGCTGAATCCGTTGGTTCTTGGTGTAAATTGAAAGCAGGTTGAAGGCGCGCCCATTATCCGAAGATTTGCTGTCTTTATATCCATAACCTGATGTATGTGGCCGGTGGTTATGGCTTTTACTTGCGGATATTTGTCTACTATTGCCAATAACTGCTGACTGTTTTCTATGATCATCGTATCCATCCAGGGGCTTTTAGTCTCCAAGCAATGATGATGGACTGCGATAAACGCATGGCGATCAGGATTTTTGCTTAAGCAGTTTTCAAGAAAGTCCAATTCCTCTTTCGATAGACGCCCCCCGGGCTTTCCCGGTATCTGACTGTTTAAGCAAATCAACTGCCAATTATCCAATAAAACCTGTTTTCGGCAATTAATACTGTCGGTATTCAATATCCGCAGCATCAGTTCATAATCATCATGATTGCCTGGCAGACAGATACATGGCGTTTTATAAGCTTCAAGACGGGTTAAGATGCGGCGGTAACTTTCTGGGCAAGGTTCTTGAGTCAAGTCGCCGGTAAGCAGAATCAAATCAAAATGCCGTTGCTCCGTATCGGCTCGCTGTGAGCGAAGCCGAACGGCCTGTTCAAGGCAGGCGTGGAAATAATGCTCCGTATTAATTCCCAGCATTTTATCTTCCGGCGCTGCCAGGATATGCAAGTCGGATAGTTGCAGGATTGATATACAAGCGGGGCTATGGCTCATCAGAAGATGCTATGCAATTTCTTTACAAAGAACTTTAGAATTTCTTTGCGGGTTATACAGCATCTTGAGCTGATCAGGAAGGTCGGCAATATCCGACGATAAAAATCCCCGTTCAATAAACCAGTGCATGGTTTGCGTAGATAAAACGAACAATTTTTTAAGCTTAAGTTCCGCTGCCCTGCGATAGACATATTCAAGCATTCGATTGCCCCGGCGAGACCCCTGATAATCAGGATGCACCGCAAGACAGGCAATCGCACCAAACCGGCTTTGCTCAAACGGGTGCAATGCAGTGCAACCGATAATGAGTCCGTCGCGCTCAATAACAACATAGTCGGCGATTTCCATTTCAATTTTCTCCCTGGAACGTTTGGCAAGTTTGCCTTGCTGCTCCAGCGGTTTGATCAACTCCAGAATGCCGCCGATATCGTTCAGTGTGGCCGGGCGCAACTCTTCAAAAGCCGTTGAGCTGATCAACGTACCGATGCCGTCACGGCTAAATAATTCAAGCAATAACGCACCGTCGATAGCTCGGTTAATCAAATGCACCCGGTCGATGCCGGACTGGCAGCTTTGTATCGCAGCTTTAAGCGATAAACTGACACTGGCCGATATGTCCGGATGTTTCTGCAAGAAAGCGCCGGCTTCAGCTGTGGTCATTTGCTGGACTTGTTCGCCGTTATCGGGATTGCAGCAGCTTTGTTCGGTTAACAAAACCAACTTTTCCGCTTTTAACGCAATCGAAACCGCCGTCGCGACCTGTTCGGCTGACAGATTAAAGACTTCTCCGCTAGGTGAATAACCAACCGGAGAAATCAGCACAACATTGTCCTGGTCGAGTTGTTGATGAATGGCCGCGCTGTCGATGCGGCGAACTTCGCCGGTATGGCAATAATCAATGCCGTCGATTACGCCTATAGGTTTAGCCACTACAAAATTGCCGGAAGCTACCTTGATTTTTGCCCCTGCCATCGGCGAGTTAGCCAACCCCATCGATAACAGGGCTTCAATTTCCACGCGAACTAATCCTGCGGCTTCCTTAACGCATTGCAGCGCCACATCGTCGGTAATGCGCAAGTTATTGTAAAACCGGGCGGGAACGTTCAGTTTGGTGAGCCGCTGGTCAATCTGCGGGCGTATGCCGTGAACCAAAACCAAACGTATGCCCAGACTGTTCAGCAATGCAAAATCGTGAACGTGATGATCGAAATCATCAGCCAATACCGCTTCGCCGCCGAAGAAAATAACAAAGGTTTTGTTGCGATGAGCATGGATATAAGGGGATGAATCCCGAAACCAGCTGACAAAAGATTTTTGTGATTCCATTTTATTTGATTAATAGTAGATGTGATAATCAAAGTAAACCACATCATAGCGAACGTAAGATGTTCTTCTCGTCTAAGCACATTCAATAACTTTGATTATTTCGGCTGATTTATATTAAAGCTAAATTATCTATTATCGTCTGTCGTCTTTTGTTAAAGCTAAGCATACCATTTTTTGAATATCTTTAAAGCAATTTGACCAAGAAGATAGGGAGAGATTTTTATCGATTATGTGAGTGCGGACATTAAATTTCACGGCGTCTTCTCACCGCAATTTCGAAGAAAATATTTTGATAAATATGACCTTATTGAGTCTGCTTGACGGATTGTTAGCGTGAACACCGTCTTAGATCTTCAGCCGCCGAGTGTCTGGTCTTGATCTTTAAACCAGCAGAGTGCATGTTCAAAATGCTGCGGCTCAAAATCCGGCCAGTATTCGTCCCTGACATAAAAATCCGCATAAACCGACTGCACCGGAAGAAAACCGCTCAATCGGCGTCCGCCTCCCCAACGTACAATCAAATCCAGGCGTGAAACATCCTCCGAGCGCAATCCGCCATTTTTAAGGCCGGACAAATCCCACTCCCAACCGTAGTTGATCAATAGATTGACTTTCATTCCTTCACCTTGACGCTGTCGGAACTCTTTCAATAGCTGGGGAAAATGCGCCGAAGTGTCATCGCCGACCACAAGCAGCGCCGCTCCCCTGCGTATCATCTCGAAAGCAAACGCTACGGAAGCTTCGCTGAATGCCTGTTTCTGAATCGAAGGACGTTTTACGTTGTCCTGTGTAAAGCAATAGATGGAAGCCTCTTGGATCCCGAGCTCTTTACATTGCTCATACAAAAGCAAGCCTGGGCCAAGGCCATAAGCATAACCGGCTTCTTTTGGCAGACCATGATCCACCGCCCAGCGGCGGTTTCCATCGGGAATAAAACCGACATGACGCGGAATGTTATTTTTGGCCATTGCTCACCCGATTCCAATTTTCAGCAAGCTCAACCATATTTAGGCTGGTAGTTAACACAGGCTTTGCAGCTTTATCGATGACACTCATGACAGTTTCCTCTCTTGAGAATGGTTAGATTCACCGTGAGTTCTGATTTACTTTTATCAGTAAACAGTACGATCTACCTTAAGAAATAAGCGGATCGTAAGTATAATTTTTTATTACTGTAAACAATTATGCGAAAGCTGTATGTTCTATACCGAACATAGCAGCCCGAAATCAATAGAGTTATAAGAATCTACAAATCGATACGATTAAAGGATGTTTTGTGAGGATAGCTCAGAATCTAAGCCTTTTTTCTGAAAAGCAAGCTATGCGGTCCTTTGCCGTAATCCTGCGCATACCCAGTTGGACTATCTGATGATAGATACCCTGCAATAAATGAACGAGTTATTGGCGTGTCATCATAATTTAACGTGGATGGCTCAGAATGATCCCTTAAATCATTTGCCAAGGGGTAATCGCCATGAACAAATTCACACCGAATAATCTCAACATAATGGCTGCATCATTGGCCATGTCTGTTTTGAGCTTACTGGTAACCTGGGGTGTTGAACTATGGGTTAAGGAATTATTTCGCCTAGGTTAAGGCAATTAAGTGGGAATAGGCTGTAAACTACCATCAACCAAATGCTCCAGCTCTTTAGCCAATGTAATATAGGGAAATAAGTTAACCGGCAACACAAAAACAAGGGGGCAAGTCTTGCGTCGTGCACGCCTCTAAAATAAAAGCATCGTCAATGCACCATTCAAGACCTGAACATCCCGCTTATATTTTCAACCGAAAAATAAAATTATTTATTTTCGTATGTTTTTTCATCGCGTAACATTTTGAATATCACGCGACACAGTTGTCTTCCTAATGCGCGAACCGCTTGATTATGCTTTTTGCCTTCAGCTCGTTTCTTTTCGTAGTATCGTTTGGATTCTTCGACAT
>NZ_SCTW01000095.1 GCF_004322395.1 Methylobacter sp. | reverse complement strand
TGCACACCGAGCTTTCTTGCCGAACAGGCGATTGAGTTGGGTAAAAAATACGACAGTCTGGCTGTTAAAATACTGGAAGAATTCGACATGACTGCGCTGGGTATGGGCGCTTTTCTGTCCGTCTCGCGCGGCAGCCGTCAACCTGCTAAATTAATTATCCTGGATTATCAAGGTGGTCAAAAAAACGCCAAGCCTATCGTGCTTGTCGGCAAAGGCCTGACCTTTGACGCGGGCGGCATTTCATTGAAACCGGGCCCAGGTATGGATGAAATGAAATACGACATGTGCGGCGGTGCGACTGTTTTGGGCACATTGCTCGCCATAGCGCAAATGCAGCTGCCGCTGAATATTATCGGCCTGATCCCTTCATCGGAAAACATGCCCGATGGCGACGCTAATAAACCGGGCGATATTTTGACCAGCATGTCCGGCAAAACCATTGAAGTGTTAAACACCGACGCCGAGGGCCGCCTGCTGCTTTGCGACACCTTAACCTATGCGGAACGGTACAACCCCGAGGTAGTGATAGACATTGCCACCCTGACCGGCGCGTGTGGAATTGCTTTAGGCCGCGTTGTTAGCGGTCTGCTCGGTAACGACGATGCCTTATGCAATGATCTGACTGCGGCCGGCGAGATCGCCAACGACTGCATCTGGCGTTTACCTCTCTGGGAAGAATATCAGGAACAACTTAAATCCAATTTCGCCGACATGGCCAATGTCGGCGGCAAAGACGGCGGCACCATTACCGCGGCCTGTTTTTTGGCACGATTTGCCGAAAAATTCCGCTGGGCGCATATAGACATAGCAGCAACAGCTTGGCGCACAGGCCCAACCAAAGGCGCGACCGGCCGTCCTGTACCGTTATTAAGCCAATATCTGATCAACCGGGTACGCGCCCAAAATATAAGTGGCTGAAGTCAGCTTTTATATACTGCCGTCGGAATCGCTGCACGATAGGCATCTGTTTGCCTGCAAACTGATAGAAAAAGCCTATCGTAGCGGTAGTTTTTGCTATGTATTAACCGACAATGCCGAACAAAGCCAAGCCATAGATGACCTGCTCTGGACTTTCAGGGCGGGTAGCTTTATTCCTCACCAGATATACACCGGCGAGCCGCCCGGTATCGCCAAGGATGGTGTGTATGCCGCAAGCCAGTCGGGAACTGGCGCGGCGATCGCCAAGGATGGTGTGTATGCCGCAGGCTCGCCGGGAGCGAATGAGACCATTGAACAAGTCATCCTGATAGGCTCGGCTAATCCACCTGAGTATTGTCAAAAAATATTATTTAATCTGTCTGCACATTATCCTGAAGTGAGCCCTAAAACTGAACGCATTCTTGAAATATTGGATAACAGTGAAACAACCAAAGAAGCGGGCAGAGACCGTTATCGCCGATATCAGAAATCAGGCATGCCGATTACTACGCATAAAAATTGGTAACAAATAAATCATCATAAGCATCAACTTTTACAAAATCAGAGCAGCCCATCCATGGAAAAAACATACGCCCCGCATTCAATCGAACAACGCTGGTATCAAACCTGGGAAGAAAAAGGCTATTTTGCAGCCAAGCCGGAAGGCGAATCCTATTGCATCATGATTCCGCCTCCCAATGTAACCGGTAGCTTGCACATGGGCCATGCGTTTCAGGACACCATCATGGACGCCCTGACTCGCTATCATCGGATGAAAGGCTACAGCACTTTATGGCAAGCGGGTACCGACCATGCGGGCATCGCCACGCAAATGGTGGTAGAACGCTTATGTAATGCGGAGGGTCTTACCCGCCATGATCTTGGTCGCGAAAAATTCCTTGAAAAAGTCTGGCAATGGAAAGAAGAATCCGGCGGCACGATTACCCGTCAATTACGACGCATGGGTTCTTCGCTGGATTGGAGCCGGGAACGGTTCACGATGGATCAGGGCATGTCCGATGCGGTACAGGAAGTATTTATCCGGCTGTATGAAGAAGGCCTGATCTATCGCGGCAAGCGCTTGGTCAACTGGGATCCGGTTTTGCATACCGCCGTTTCCGACTTGGAAGTATTGTCGGAAGAAGAAAACGGTTCAATGTGGCATTTACGGTATCCGCTGTCGAATGGGCAAGGCCAATTGATCGTTGCCACGACGCGTCCTGAAACCATGCTCGGCGATGCCGCGGTAGCGATACATCCGAATGATGAGCGCTACAAACATCTGCTCGGCGAGTTTGTGGAACTGCCGCTAACCGGCCGCAGGATCCCAATTATTGCCGATGAGTATGTCGATCCGGAATTCGGCACCGGCTGCGTCAAGATCACCCCGGCCCATGATTTTAACGATTACGAAGTCTGGTCGCGCCACCGCCATAATTCGGTTATTCAGGATTTACCCCATGGCGGGCTGATCAATATTTTAACTGTCGACGCGAGTATTTGTGCAGATGAGTTAGTCCCCGGTCAATATCAAGGTCTTGACCGCTTTGAAGCGCGCAAAAAAATCGTTACTGATCTTGATGCGGCAGGTTTACTCGAAAAAATAGCCGACCATAAATTGATGGTGCCGCGCGGCGACCGCACCAACAGCGTTATCGAACCGCTGTTGACTGATCAATGGTATGTCAAGGTCGCGCCACTGGCCGAACCCGCTATTGCGGCCGTTGAAAACGGCGACATCAAATTTGTTCCTGACAACTGGAAAAACACGTATTTTGAATGGATGCGCAATATTCAGGATTGGTGTATCTCGCGGCAAATCTGGTGGGGACATCGCATCCCGGCGTGGTATGACGAACTGGGCAATGTTTACGTTGGCAACTCCGAGCAGGACATCCGCACCAAACATAAACTGCCCGCCAACTATACGCTTAAGCAGGATGAAGATGTATTGGACACTTGGTTTTCATCAGCACTGTGGCCTTTTTCCACACTGGGCTGGCCGGAACAAACCCCGGAATTGACCAAGCATTACCCGACCAGCGTACTGGTGACCGGCTTCGACATCATTTTCTTCTGGGTGGCCAGGATGATTATGATGGGGCTGAAATTCCAGGGCGAGGTGCCGTTTAAAGAAGTTTATATCCACGGTCTGGTACGCGATGCGGAAGGGCAAAAGATGTCCAAATCCAAAGGCAACGTGCTCGACCCGATTGACATCATCGACGGCATAGATCTGGATGCGTTGGTCGCAAAACGCACCTCCGGCATGATGCAGCCGCATTTGGCAAAAAAAATCGAACAGGATACGCGCAAACATTTTCCGAACGGAATTCAGTCTTACGGCACGGATGCGTTACGCTTTACCTTTGCGTCCTTAGCGTCTACCGGCCGCGATATTCGTTTTGACCTTGCCCGTACCGAAGGTTATCGTAATTTCTGCAACAAACTTTGGAACGCGGCGCGCTATGTGCTGATGAATACTGAAGAGCAGGATAACGGTCTATCCGGCGCACCTTGCAAATACAGTCAAGTGGATCGCTGGATTACTTCCCGGTTGCATCAAGTAACGGCTGTAACCAGTAATGCAATCGATAATTACCGTTTTGACCTAGCGGCGCAGGCTATTTATGACTTTACCTGGAATGAATACTGCGATTGGTATTTGGAACTGTCAAAAATATCACTGCAATCCAATGACGAGACATTGCAACGCGGTACCCGCAAAACTCTGCTAACGGTTTTGGAATCGATTTTACGCTTGGCGCATCCGATCATGCCGTTTATTACCGAAGAGATCTGGCAGCGCGTTGCGCCGCTGGCTGGTGTTATCGCCAGGGATGGAGTACATGCCGCAAGCCGGCCGGGAACTGGCGCGGCGGCAGATACGATCATGTTGCAGCCTTATCCGGTAGCGAATGAAGCACAGATCGATAACAAGGCGATCGTCGAAACCAATTGGGTGATGAATTTTATTCTAGGCGTGCGTCGTATTCGCGGTGAAATGAATATTGCCCCGGGTAAACCGCTGCAGGTGCTACTGCAAAACGGCTCGTATATTGACCAACAAAATTTGAACGACAACCTGAGTTATTTACGGAAAATGGGCAAACTGGAATCGATAATCTGGTTAAACAGTAATGAGGCTGCACCGGAATCAGCGATGGCGCTGGTTGGCGAGATGAAAATCCTGATCCCAATGGCAGGGTTAATCGACAAGGAAGCGGAACTGGCTCGTCTCGAAAAAGAGATACAAAAAATCAAAAACGACCTGCCCAGAATTGAAGGTAAGCTAAATAACCCGGCGTTTGTCGATAAAGCACCACCGGAAGTTATCGGTAAAGAAAAAGCCAAGCTGACCGACTTGTGCTCAATGCTTAACAATCTTGAGCAACAGCAACTCAAAATCCGGGCGTTATAAAGAAAGGCAGACGGACGGCACAAGACGAAAAGGGAGAGCACTCCTTTAGTCTTACGCCTTGTACCTTATTCTTTTTTCATCTATATTTAATTAAACAACTGACAAAGCAATCATCATATGAATACCGCATCGACAGATTTAAAATTCAGTGGCCTTACCCGGTGCTTGATTGATAAAGGTTTGTTAACTGAGAGCGATGCTAAAACTTACAGTCAGGAAGCGCAAAAAAAACAAATTCCGTTAATGCGCTATCTTGTCGCCAATAAACTTATTGACAGTAAAGCTATAGCATCCCAAGCCTCGCTTGAATTTGGCGTTCCTTTTTTTGATCTGGATGCAATTGACTATCGCAGACTTCCTATTAATCTGGTTAATGAAAAACTGATCCGCAAATGCCATGCGCTGCCTATCTTTGTCAGAGGCAAAACTTTGTTTATCGCGATATCCGACCCGTCCGACTTCCACGCTCTTGACGACATCAAGTTTCATAGTCGACTTAATCCAGAAGCCATTCTGGTTGAAGAGGATAAGCTTCTAAAAGCCATCGAAGCTTCCTTGGAGGCCGCCGATACATCAATGACTGATATGCTTGATGAGGATCTGGAAAACCTGGACATTACCGGCGGAGAAGAAGATAACACTAAAGCCGATGTTATTACATCGGATATTGACGATGCGCCGATTGTTCGTTACGTCAACAAAATACTGCTGGACTCCATAAAACAGGGCGTATCCGATATACATATGGAACCCTACGAAAAAGCTTTTCGCATCCGCTATAGATCGGACGGCATACTCCGCCAAGTTGCGTCGCCTCCCCCCAGTATCGCCAACAGACTTGTCTCCCGTCTTAAAGTCATGTCTAAAATGGATATTGCCGAACGCAGGGTTCCGCAGGATGGCCGTATTAAAATGACCTTATCCAAAAATCGTGCGATTGATTTCCGGGTAAATACCTGCCCTACCTTGTTCGGCGAAAAAGTGGTGTTGCGTATTCTGGATCCTACCAGCGCCCAATTGGGTATTGAAAAACTGGGGTTTGAGCCGGAACAACAACGGATTTTCCTTGAGGCTATTAACAAACCTTATGGCTTAGTGCTGGTAACCGGACCAACAGGTAGCGGTAAAACAGTTTCGCTCTACACAGGTTTAAATATTCTCAACACCATGGAACGCAATATTTCTACTGCCGAAGATCCAGTGGAAATTACCGTTGAAGGGATCAATCAGGTCAATATGAATCCTAAAGCAGGACTGACCTTTGCCAGTGCTTTACGTGCTTTTTTACGGCAGGATCCCGATATCATCATGGTAGGGGAAATTCGCGATTTGGAAACCGCCGAAATTGCCGTAAAAGCCGCGCAAACGGGACATTTGGTGTTATCAACTCTGCATACTAATGACGCACCGCAAACTTTAAATCGGCTCCTGCAAATGGGCATTCCCCCTTTCAACATTGTTTCTGCGGTTAATTTGATTATGGCGCAACGTTTGGGACGGCGGCTCTGCGAACACTGTAAAGTCCCCGCCGACTTGCCCGATAAAGTCCTGCTCGCTGCCGGATTTAAAGAAGAAGAGTTGCGCGACCTTAAAATATTCAGTGCTTCGGGCTGCGAGCATTGCACCAACGGCTATAAAGGCCGGGTCGGTGTTTATCAAGTCCTGACACTCACTGAAAAAATGCGCTCCCTTATACTGAACGGGGGGAATACCGATCAACTCGCGGAGTGCGCTTTGGCTGAAGGTTTTAATGATTTACGCAGATCAGGACTGAACAAAGTGCGTATGGGTATAACCAGCCTGGAAGAAATCGATCGAATTACCAAGGAATAAACATGGCAGACCAAACTGAACAAATAGATTTCGTCTGGGCAGGAACCGACAAAACCAAAAAAAAGGCTGGCGGGATAATCTCTGCAAAAAGCGAAGCCATTGCAAAGGCTGAGCTGCGGCGTCAGGGATACCGTGTTATTAAATTCAAGAAAAAACCCAAGCCCCTGTTTACTCAAAAAGTTCAGGCTATTACACCGGGCGATATAGCTGTTTTTTCCAGGCAATTAGCTACTATGTTAAAAGCGGGTGTGCCCCTGGTTCAGTCATTCGATATTGTCGGCAAAGGCCACGACAATCCAAGTATGGAAGCTCTGCTAATGGGTATCAAAGCCGATATTGAAGGCGGCGACACTTTAGCCCAAGCGCTTCAAAAAAAATCGATATACTTTGATGAGTTAACTTGTAACTTGGTTGATGCGGGCGAACAGGCAGGGGTATTAGAAACACTGCTGGATAAGATCGCTACTTATAAAGAAAAAACCGAGTCGATGAAGAAAAAGATCAAAAAGGCGCTGACTTATCCTATTGCAGTCATAGTCGTGGCCTTTGTCGTCACGACTATCCTACTGATTTTTGTGGTTCCGGTATTTTCCGACATGTTCAAGAGCTTTGGCGCAGATTTGCCCGCTTTCACTAAAATGGTCGTCGCTATGTCTGAATGGATGCAGGCATGGTGGTATATTGTTGTCGGCATTGTTGTCGGAACTGTTTACGTATTTGGTTATTTCAAAAAGCGCTCCAAAGCATTCAATCACTTCCTGGATAAAACCATGCTAAAAATACCGGTGGTCGGCATGATTTTACACAAGTCTGCCGTTGCGCGTTTTGCCAGAACCTTAGCAACTATGTCGGCGGCAGGGGTACCCTTGGTGGAGGCGCTGGAGTCTGTTGCCGGAGCTTGCGGCAATATTATTTATTGTGAAGCCGTACTAAAAATGCGCGAAGAAGTGGCAACCGGACAAAGGCTTCAATTTGCTATGCAACAGGCAGATCTTTGGCCCAACATGGTGGTACAGATGGTGGCTATCGGCGAGGAATCGGGTGCTATGGACTCTATGCTGTTGAAAGTTGCCGATTTTTTCGATGAGGAAGTCGATAATCTTGTCGATAACTTGAGTAGCTTAATGGAGCCTATCATCATGGTTATTTTGGGCATTTTAGTTGGCGGCCTGATTGTCGCGATGTATTTACCTATCTTCAAAATGGGCGCTGCGGTCGGCTAATTACTTTATCCGCCAAAGAATAATAATTAATGACAAAGGGCTCAAACCGTCTTGTTTTTAAAATTGCTTGTCAGCCCCATAACTTAAGCCGACACAGTCTAAAATCAGGTTTAATGTAGACGCCAACACAAGATGCAACAGCTTAATATGCTTTTCAATATACCCTTCCTATTTCCGGCTATGGCCGGTGTTATCGGACTGCTTGTCGGCAGCTTTCTCAATGTTGTTATTTATAGATTACCGATAATGATGCAGCGAGGATGGCGTAAGGAATGCATGGAATATCTGCAAATCAATTCGGATATCTCAAAAACAGATATTTTAAGTAATATAAACAAAGAAGAACCTTTCAACTTGGTTTTTCCTTTATCCCGCTGCCCCGGTTGCAATACAGCTATTAAACCCTACCAAAACATCCCAGTCATCAGTTATGTTTTTTTAAAAGGTAAATGCGCAACATGCGGATGCCACATTTCAATGCGCTATCCCATCATAGAAACCTTAACAGCGATAGCCTCAATCACAGTGGCTTGGCATTTTGGTTATACACCTCAAGCTATTTTTGCCTTGTTGCTAACTTGGTCGTTGATTGCGTTAATCTTTATTGATGTTGACCACCAGTTACTACCCGACTCCATCACTCTGCCCCTGCTTTGGCTAGGAATGTGCCTGAGCCTGTTTAACATATTTACTGATGCACACGACAGCATCATCGGCGCTGTTGCAGGTTATACCGCCCTTTGGTCTATTTTTCACTTGTTCAAACTGGCAACAGGCAAAGAAGGTATGGGCTATGGCGATTTTAAATTACTGGCTTTATTTGGCGCTTGGTTGGGCTGGCAGTTCTTACCGATTATTATTTTATTGTCATCACTGGTCGGCGCAGTCATTGGGCTCGGCATGATCATTTTTGCAAAACACGATCATAATATACCTATTCCATTTGGCCCTTATTTAGCCACTGCCGGATGGATAGCGCTATTATGGGGAAATAAACTCAACCAGCTCTATTTGTCAGCAGTAGGCTTATAAACTCATGCTGAAAGTCGGGCTAACCGGTGGTATAGGCAGTGGAAAATCAACTGTTGCCAAAATTTTCTCTGATTTAAATATCCCGGTGCTTGATGCTGACGAGATAGCCCATCGACTGGTAGAAAAAGGACAGCCTGCCTTGATTCAAATATGCCTGGAATTTGGCCCGGATATACTAAGACCGGATGGCTCATTGAATAGAGAGAAGCTCAGAGAGCTGGTTTTTTCCGATACCATACAGAAACAAAAACTTGAATCGATACTTCATCCTTTAATTTTTGACTCTATAGCAGCAGAGCTTAAGCGATTGACCGCTCCATACTGTATTATCATCATCCCTCTATTATTTGAAACCGGCATGACCCAAATTGTTGACCGGATATTGGTTATTGACTGTCCTGTTGAAACGCAGATTGAACGTGTTAGAGCTCGGGATAAACTGACCATTGAAAGAATACAGACGATAATTGACAATCAGGTATCGCGCACATTCAGAAAAGCGAAAGCCGATGATGTGATCGATAACACGGGTTCTGATTATAGACTTGCAGAACAGGTAAAAAAATTGCACAATTTGTATCTTTCATTAAGCACTTGCCGAGATTAACTAGTCTGTGAACACCACTATTACCTATGAATTTCCACTGAATGAACGCATCCGGGTTTTCATACGGCTAGAACAACTTTTCCAACAATTCAGCCATTTTTTAACGGGAGAAACAGTCGCTGATAAACGTGCTGCGCTTAGCGTGCTACTCGATATCATGACAATTTTCAGACGCAACGATCTAAAATCGGAAATACTAAAAGAGCTGGATCGCCATGCCAACGCGCTGAATAAAATCGCCAATAACCAAAGTGTTGATACACAAAAACTGGAAGAACTGCTTACAAAATTAAATCAGACCAGTAAAAAACTCTATGCTGCAAATGGAAAAATCGGCACCCATGTCATGGAGAGCGACTTATTCCAGAGTATAGCTCAACGCAGTTCTATCCCCGGAGGGACCTGCTCTTTTGATTTACCGGAATTCCATTACTGGCTGGAACAGGATGAAGCTATTCGATTAAAAGACTTGGAACACTGGAGCAGCCCATTTGCCGACATTCGTATCGCAATTGACCTGATCCTCAACTTTATTCGTAATTGCAGTTCACCAACTCAAGAGATCGCTGAAGCAGGTTTTTTTCAATTTTTGCTGGACACCAGCCAGCCTCACCAACTGCTTAAAGTAAGCCTGGATAAATCCATACACTGCTTTGCAGAAATCAGTGGCGGCAAACATCGCTGCACTATCCGGTTCATGGTGCCCTCTTCCGACAATAAACGCCCGACACAAAGTCCTGATGATATTCCTTTCTCTTTAACCTGCTGTCTTTTCTAATGCCGGCATCCGCCAAACCACTCATTGTAAAATGCCCTAACTGCGGTTGTTCTGTACCGTGGACTCCTGAACAGCAATCCAAACCATTCTGCTCCGAACGTTGCAAATTGATCGATTTGGGAGAATGGGCAATGGAAGAAAAAAGGATTCCCGGGCAGTCGTTATCGTTGGAAGATGATTCAGAGGAAAATCCTTTTTTTCATTAACCTGATTGGTACCGCTTTAGCCTCATGGCAATATCGTTATCAGCGCGACAATCCCCCCATAACAAATACCCATCTACTCCGTTAGTTGTCAGAACAGATTGGCTAAATCCCCATATTCAGGTTTAGATTGAACACAGCTACATCCGTCCACTGAATTATCCTTGCACTACAAGACTATTTTATAATTTTTATTTTTATCTAAATCTCTATAAAAATATACCAACTAAAGCTGACGCTATGTTGCAGCAATAAGTTATCCGTCCCAAAACACTATGCCTGCCTTATTGGCGACTACTAAAGGAAATCTAATCATGGCCATTGAGATAGAACATAAATTTTTGCTCGCCAACGATGACTGGCGCAAACACGTTAGCCACTCGGTAAAATATCGGCAAGGCTATTTAAGTTCCCAGTCAACCAGCTCAATCAGGGTCCGAACCAGTAATAATCATGCTTGGCTGAATATAAAGTCCGCAACCATCGGCACTCACCGGCATGAATATGAATATGAAATTCCGATGGCCGATGCAAACGAGATATTAAATAATCTTTGCAGAAAACCATTAATCGAAAAAATCCGTCATTTCGTCACTGATGACGGCAATGTTTGGGAAATAGATGAGTTTGAAGGCGATAATCAGGGACTGATAGTGGCTGAAATTGAATTAAACGAAACAGGGCAATCTTTTTCAAAACCGCTCTGGTTGGGCCTGGAAGTCACTGGAGATTTGCGATATTACAACAATAATTTATCAACACATCCGTACTCAGAATGGCATCAAAACTAAATATTTCATACACATATTGAAATATTATGAGTTTTATTCTATATTTTCCGCATGAGAAAATTAATTTTTGTTGTTTTATTGCTACTATCAGCTCAATGTCTTGCAGAGAGCTTGGAAGACTCTTTAAAGAATATTGAAGCCGAGTGGGCATCCATATATTACAGCTTCCCCAAAAGCAAACAGGAACATGCTTTTGCTCGACTGCTCGACAAGACTGCGAACTTGGCCCGGCAATATCCAAACGCTGCCGAACCTCTTTTCTGGCAAGCTGTAGTAAAAGCAACTTATGCAGATCACCAAGATGCTTTTTCTGCACTAAGCGCCATTAATGAGGCGCGTGATTTGCTGATTAAAGCGATTAAAATCAATCCGGAAACCATGAGCGGATCGGCTTATGTAACCTTAGGCACACTTTATTACATGGTGCCTAAATGGCCTGTTTCATTTGGCGATGACGATGCCGCCAAACAAATGCTGGAAACCGCTCTTAAAATCAATCCTGACAGCATTGACGCCAACTATTTTTACGGCGAATTTCTGATGCTACACAACAAACCCAACGATGCGGCCACTTATTTCGAAAAGGCAACCGCTATTCCAGCACGTGCCGAGCAACTTTATGCTGACAACCAACTTAAAGCGGAAGCAAAGCTCGCTTTAAAAAATACCCAAAAACGGAAAATCAGCGGCGAAAAAAGCATATTTTTGTCTTTATTTAATTCTGCAAGTGTAAAATAATTGTTGTTCTGTGGATAATATTCACAGTCACCCCAGACTCGGCTAGATGATGCGTTTAGCAAACTCGGTATGCAATCGTGCAATGCTTTCTGCTAGAATAACGCCCTAAATTAAAAATCAACTTTCCTGGTAATAATTATGACTTTTGTAGTCACTGAAAACTGTATCAAATGCAAATTTACTGATTGTGTAGATGTCTGCCCTGTAGATTGCTTTCGTGAAGGCCCTAATTTTCTGGTTATCGATCCTGATGAGTGCATTGACTGCACATTATGCGAACCTGAATGCCCTGCCAACGCAATTTTTGCAGAAGATGAATTGCCTGAAGGACAAGAAATTTTCATCAAGTTAAATGCGGAATTATCCAAACAATGGCCTGTTATTACGGATGTAAAACCTGCTTTACCTGATGCTGATGAGTGGAACGGAAAAGAAGGCAAGCTCAAGGCGTTGGAGAAATAATACGCTATCGATTAATTTCCGTCTTAGGTTAAGCTGTTTTGTTTGTAGTAACTAAACAGCTTAACGAGCACACAAGCGCCAACGGAATAAAAACAGGGCTAGCCTCTCTTATTTACACCAATCACAATATATAGTTCCACCCCGTGTTAAATAACAGAAACAACTAAAGCAAACACAAAGACGAAAATCACAAAAAGCGCAAACACAGCTTTTTTTGTCAGCCCTGCTCTTATCAACATCACTTCGTTCAGCAATTCGCCCTTAACATCGGCCGAATTAAAAATTCGTTTACATCGCCCACGAAATGTCTGCATTTCCTCCTGCGCTTCTTGCTCGGCAATAATCTCGGCAATTTTTGAATAAAAACTGCCGCATTCCGGGCATTTGATATCACGGTCATTACGATCATGACCGCATACTGAACATTTATTCATTTAATCCTCCACAAAAAACTGTTTTTTTCAGAATTCATTCAACACACCGTTATGATGGTTTTGCATGGACAGGAAATGATCCAGTCATTTCTCTGCATTGACCTCCATGGATGGAGGAAATGCCGCAAAATTGTATGGAACAATCGCGGCCCCCACATCCCTGTGGGTTATACAGGAGGTACGGCCCCACGGATAGGTGAGGTAGAGCGCCAACAGTAGGCGCTTTAGGCGACGCATGGAAGCAATTGTCGAGGAGCAACTATCCGCTCATTCAGCCATCAAACCGATACGGTTCCATCTGAATGGACTCGACTCGCCGTCCCAACATAATACAAACGCCGTTATAACGTTCATTCCCGGTTGAAGAAAACTCAAACAAAAATATCCGTCGCAACCGTATTTTTCCTGCTTGATCTCTTTTTAACCGGATACTGTTTAAAGCAACATATTCATCCAGCATTTGGACTTCCAGATTCAGGCAATTCGCTCTGACAGCCTTAAGCGCAACCTCTTTCACCTGCTGCCCGTTAAACCAGTATAGATATGCACCCAGCAATAAAGCTATTAAAATAAGATCATTCAGCATTGCTTTGTTTATGATTTGGTTTTGTTAAACCAAGTTTAAGTATATCCGTTCTATTGTACTAGGTTTGGCGACCAACATTCTCGGCAAGTGCTCCATGCAGTCAAAGGAGAACAACATGAAATTTCCTATTACCGGCGGCTGTCTTTGCGGCGCAGTAAGATATGAGATCTTAGCCAAGCCCATCAGCGGCTTCAACTGTCATTGCCGAACCTGTCAAAAATCTATCGGAGCGCCTTATTTTGCAGGTATGTTTGTTCCAGCCTCGGCGCTTGCCATAACCGGTACTTATAAAGAATACGCAACTATTGCGGCAAGCGGCCACACAGTTTATCGCGCTTTTTGCCCTGAATGCGGAACGTCGCTGTTTGGCAGGAACAGCGTTTTTGTCGATATAAGGCCTGTCGCCGCAGCAACTCTTGACGATCCCGGCATTTTTCAACCACAAAAAGATATATGGGTGGCAGATGCTCAGCCTTGGGACTACATGAACCCTGATTTGCCGAAATTTGACGGCAATCCTTGGCATTGAGTTAAGCTAATGGTCATTTATACCTATGGAGAAATTATGAATTCCAATCAACTTAGCACTATCGAAATACAGCCCGAATCAGAGCACAAATATTCTGTAATATGGTTGCATGGATTGGGCGCGGACGGTCATGATTTTGAGGGATTAATCCCCGAGCTACATTTAACCGTCAAAGCAAATATACATTTTATTTTTCCCAATGCACCTGTCCAGCCTGTCACTATCAATGGCGGGAGAGTCATGCGTTCCTGGTATGATATTTTGGAGATGTCTTTGGATCGCAGAATCGATATTGGCGGCATCTATCAATCAGCAGCCTTGATTGAACCATTAATCCGGCAGGAAATCGACAAGGGCATTCCATCGAGCAATATTTTACTGGCCGGATTTTCTCAAGGGGGCGTCATTGCGCTTCATGTTGGTTTGAGATATCAGCATAAACTGGCCGGAATTGTCGCACTATCAACTTATTTGCCGACTGTAGAACAATTAAAAACCGAATATTCAGCCGCCAACCAGGCTATACGTATATTTATGGCTCACGGCATCATTGACCCTATAGTGGCGGTTGAGTCCAGCAAAGCTGCATTTGATACGTTAAAATCGATGGACTATAACATTCAATGGCATGATTATGTAATGGAACATAGTCTTTGTTTTGAAGAAATCGAACACATTTCAGTATTTATGAATTCAATTTTTAAATGATAACGACGAAGAACATGAAGTTTTTACGTTAGCTTTTCTTCATGTTTTTCGCGTTTTCGTAATGTTATTACTGTGTGTGTTCCAATATTAAATCCGTTTAATATGCTCTGGCGGTATGTCGCGTTTTGCAGGGCCGGTATAAAGCTGCCTTGGCCGTCCTATTTTTTGTTCGGGATCCGCTATCATTTCATCCCAATGGGAAATCCAGCCCACCGTTCGCCCCATCGCAAACATGGCAGTAAACATATTAGTAGGTATACCTAATGCGTGCAGCACGATGCCGGAATAATAATCGACGTTCGGGTAGAGCTTTTTCTCGATAAAATACTCATCTTCAAGAGCAATACGCTCCAGCTCCAAAGCCAGTTTAAATATCTTGTCATCATGCAAACCAAGCTCTGTAAGCACTTCATGACAGGTTTCACGCATTAATTTGGCGCGAGGATCATAGTTTTTATAAACTCGATGCCCAAAGCCCATGAGCCTGAACGGGTCGCTTTTATCCTTGGCTTTGTTTATAAATTTATTAATATTCGAAACATCTTCAATCTCCTCCAACATATTCAATACGGCTTCATTGGCGCCGCCGTGCGCAGCACCCCAAAGACAGGCAATCCCGGCTGTAATGCAGGCATAAGGATTGGCGCCGCTGGAACCTGCTAAACGTACTGTTGAAGTCGAAGCATTCTGTTCATGATCGGCATGAAGAATCAAGATTCTGTCCAACGCTTTTACTAATACAGGATTGGGCTCGAAATCGTCACAAGGCGTACCCAGCATCATACGCATAAAGTTTTCGACATAACTCAGCTTGTTTTGCGGATACATAAACGGCAAACCGGTACTGTATTTATGACACATTGCCACAATAGTCGGCACCTTGGCGATCAGGCGAATTGCGCTCAGGTCACGATCCTTTTTTGATTTAATGTCCAATGCATCATGATAGAACGATGATAAGGCACCGACGACAGCAACCATAATCGCCATCGGATGCGCATCGCGACGAAACCCTTTAAAAAAGTTAGTCAGCTGATCATGCACCATTGTGTGCATGGTTATCATGTTTTCGAACTGCTGCATTTCGTCAGCATTAGGCAGCTCACTATTCAGCAGCAGATAACATACTTCCAAAAAAGTGCAGTGTTCTGCAAGTTGCTCGATAGGATAGCCGCGATAAAGCAATATACCTTTCTCGCCGTCGATATAAGTTATCGATGAACTGCAACTGGCCGTGGAAGTAAATCCCGGATCATAAGTGAATATACCTGTTTTTTGGTAGAGAGTTTGAATATCTATAACATCGGGACCGATAGTTCCGGACAAAATAGGCAACTCGCATAAAGACTGAGTTTTCTCATTAAAGGTAACAGTGCGCAGTTTAGTCATGGGTCCTCTCAGTTTTGAACATAGTCTGTAGCGTCATCAAAAGACTTGGTAAATCGCAAAGGTTAACGGTCTATCAAATCAATTGCGTGATTAATCTTGGCTAGTATTTTTGAGGGAGAATAATTATAAAGTAACAAACTCCAGGTAATG
Organism: Methylobacter sp.; assembly: GCF_004322395.1. Classification (GTDB taxonomy): domain Bacteria; phylum Pseudomonadota; class Gammaproteobacteria; order Methylococcales; family Methylomonadaceae; genus Methylobacter_A. The sequence continues at coordinate 3,749 of NZ_SCTW01000095.1, read as the reverse complement.
GCGCAAGAATGCGCAATCAAACTAAACCTTTTCTATCATTTCCTATCAATAGCGTGCTTTGCCAGTTCAGTCACCTTAGCCCAATTTTTTGATTTTACCACATCTACCGGCGCCAGCCATGACCCGCCAACGCAAGCAACATTGCTTAACTGTAAATAACTGTTGTAATTTTCCGGCGAAATACCGCCTGTCGGGCAAAAAGTCGCGTTAGGGATAGGACCTGCAATCGATTTTAGCATGGGTATGCCGCCCGCCGCTTCGGCCGGGAAAAATTTGAAATGATCCAATCCATACTCCATACCCAACATCAACTCCGACAATGTCGATATACCTGGAATCAACGCGATATTCCCAGCGTTGGCGGCTTCTAATAGTCTCGGAGTTAATCCGGGGCTAATCGCAAAAACAGCGCCAGCCTCTTCCGCAGCTTTTAATTGTTCCGGCGTAGTAATGGTGCCTGCGCCGACAATCGCGCCTTTGACTTCTTGGCTGATAAGTTTGACCGCATCCAGCGCTATTGGAGTACGTAGCGTTATTTCCAGCACTTTAATGCCGCCTTCTACCAAGGCCTTTGCCAAAGGTACCGCATCTTCCAGATTCTGGATGACCATCACCGGCATCACCGGGCAAGTGTTTAAAATAATGTCAGGTTGAATTTTCCAATTATTTTTACTCATTGTTTTTTACCACTTTTATTATAGTTATTAATCGGCGACAAACAGGTTGCATGCACCGGTTTCAGCAGAAGATGCGCCGAGACGAAAACCGCCGAACAATTCGCGGCCCATGCCGAAATGATGGCCTTTGGCGCTATTGGCTGCCGGCACGCGGGCATTAAATTCAGCAGTATCGACCAGCACATTGACCTCGCCGGTTTGGGTATTCAAATAAATAATATCGCCGGTACGCACTTTGGCCAACGATCCGCCCTCCTCACACTCAGGACACATATGGATAGCTGAGGGCACTTTACCCGAAGCGCCGGACATCCGTCCATCGGTGACTAGCGCGACCTTAAACCCCTTGTCCTGCAATACGCCCAGAGGCGGCGTCAATTTGTGCAGTTCGGGCATACCGTTGGCTTTTGGCCCCTGAAAGCGCAGCACCACAATAACATCCTTCTCCAATTCGCCGCGTTTGAATGCCGCAACTACATCGTCCTGGTCATCGAACACCATCGCAGGCGCCTCAACGATCTGGTGTTTTTCAGCTACCGCAGAAACCTTGGATACTCCACGCCCCAAATTGCCGTGCATAACATGCAAGCCGCCACCGGCTGCAAAAGGCTTGGTGACGGTACTGATAACTTCCGCATCCAAAGATGCGTCAGGGCTGGGCTCCCAAACCAATTTACCGTCAACCAGCTTAGGCTCTTGAGAATAATGGCTCATGCCGCGCTGATCGGCAACCGTCATAATATCTTCATGCAAAAGGCCGTTCTTTAACAGTTCGGCAATCAGCACGCCCATGCCTCCGGCAGCCTGAAAGTGATTGATGTCCGCTTGACCGTTCGGGTAAATACGGGTCAACAACGGCACCGCTCTGGACAGTTTATCAAAATCGTCCCAGTTAATAATGATTCCCGCCGCACGCGCAATGGCGACCAGATGGATCGTGTGATTGGTCGAACCGCCCGTTGCCAGCAAGCCGATAATCGCATTCACAATCGCTTTTTCGTCGATCATGTGCCCGATCGGACGAAAATCATTGCCCAGCGCAGTATATTTTAAAACCTGTCTGGCTGCGGCTTTGGTCAACTCATCGCGCAATGGCGTGTAAGGATTGACAAACGAACTGCCCGGCAGATGCAACCCCATAATTTCAACCATCATCTGGTTGCTGTTTGCGGTACCGTAGAATGTACAGGTGCCCGCACTGTGGTAAGACGCAGACTCGGACTCCAGCAATTCTTTACGGCCGATTTTTCCTTCCGCGTAAAGCTGACGGATGCGCACTTTTTCTTTATTAGCCAAGCCGCTAGGCATCGGGCCTGCCGGTACGAACACGGCAGGCAAATGACCGAAACTCAAAGCACCGATCAGCAATCCCGGCACTATCTTGTCACAGACGCCCAGATACAATGCACCATCAAACATGTTGTGGCTCAACCCGACAGCCGTAGCCATTGCAATCACATCGCGGCTAAACAACGACAGTTCCATACCGGGGCGGCCTTGGGTAACACCGTCGCACATGGCCGGCACGCCGCCAGCGAACTGGGCAACGCCGCCCGCTTCCTTTATCGCACTCTTAATCAGCGCAGGCGCGTCCTTATACGGTTCATGTGCCGACAGCATGTCATTATAAGAAGAGATAATCGCAATATTAGCTTTCTGGTGTCCGGTTAAATCGATTTTTTCACCGGCTCCGCAAGCGGCAAAAGCATGCGCCAAGTTACCGCAAGCAAGCTCGACACGATGCGGCTCTTTTTTTGCAGCCGCATCAACACGCGCCAGATAGGCGGCGCGAGTTTCACGACTGCGCTCGATGACTTCATTAGTCACTTTTTCTAATACAGGATGCATAGTTGTTCCTTCTATATAAGGTTAATCGATGCGGTAGGATGGGGGTAGAACTCAGTGCCCCTCATCGCGCCGGATTCATTCTTCCCAGGCTCTTTCGTCCCTGGCAATTAATTCATCAGCGGCGCTAGGCCCCCACGTGCCAGCCGGGTATGATTTTGGTGCATCATCGATATGCGCCCATGCATCCTGTATCGAATCGATCCATGTCCAGGCCTGCTCAATCTCCTCGCGGCTAAGAAACAGCGTGGGATTACCCCGCATGGCTTCAAGCACCAATTTTTCATAACCGCCGAAAATCTTGCTGTTTTTGAACGTATCGGAAAAACTCAAATCCAGCTTGGTTTTTTGCAGCTTAATATTTTCATCGATACCCGGTATTTTATTGAGCATCTGAATTTCCACGCCTTCATTCGGCTGCAAGTGAATGATCAGCTTATTTGACGGCAAAGACGGGAAGCTTTCTTTAAAAATGTTATGCGGCAATTGCTTAAAATTAACCACGATTTCAGTGCGTTTATAAGCCATCCGTTTGCCGGTACGCAAGTAAAACGGTACGCCGGCCCAGCGCCAGTTATCAATATCCACCCTCAACGCGACAAAACTTTCTGTAGTGCTTTCCGTATTGGCCCCGTCTTCTTCAAGATAACCCGGCACCGGCTTGCCCTTGAGTTCCCCCGCCGTATACAGTCCTCGGACGGTTTTTCTTGCGACGTTTTCTTTGGTGATAGGGCGTAACGAAGATAAGACCTTTATTTTTTCATTATGAATGCTTTGCGCTTCCAGATTAACCGGCGGTTCCATCGCCACAAATGTCAGAATCTGCAACAAATGGTTTTGCAGCATGTCGCGCAACTGGCCGGTTTTATCGAAATAATCCCAACGCCCTTCAATACCGACCTCTTCAGCGACGGTAATCTGAATATGATCGATGGTATTGTGATTCCAGTTGGTAGTAAAAATAGAATTGGCAAAGCGCAACGCCAATAAATTAAGCACGGTTTCTTTGCCCAGATAATGATCGATCCGGTAAACCCGCTTTTCGCTGAACACCTCTGCAACGACATCATTAATCTCTTTTGAAGATTTAAGATCGTGGCCTATCGGCTTTTCCATCACCATGCGCGATTCTTCATTCAAAACCCCGCACGTATCCAGTCCCTGGCAAATATTGGTAAATAAAAAAGGAGCGACAGCAAAATAATTGACCATAACCCTGGATTTTCC
>NZ_SCTW01000094.1 GCF_004322395.1 Methylobacter sp. | reverse complement strand
AATTTCGAAGGCATGAGCACTAGGTGTCGTGAGATCAAAGCGTTGCCCGTACCACGTATCACATCCGCTTACTATGGATGTGGACGCGATAGTTAATAGTGAGATGATTTTTTTCATTATTCCTAACGGTTTAACTCGCTGGATTTTGCGAAGCGCAGCGTAGCAAAATTCCAGTGGAGTGATTTGTTATGTTTTTTTGATGACATAATTTAGCCCGCCGCCTATAACCAAACCAATACCTGCTGCGGTAAAGAAATACCCGTTAAATAGAACATTGCTCTGCCAGTTAATTCCTTGGTTTTGTATAAATATTGGCAATCCTATGCACAATACACCGACTACAAAATATGTGTAGAGATCAATATATTTAGATATAAAGGATTTATTATGCGTGCGTTCTTTAATTAAGTTAAATGCCATCGCTATGCCACTAATTAACCCAAATGCAATGATAATGTAAATTGTGACTTCCGGGACGACTGGTGCCTTTAAAAGTGGCTTGGCATTTATTCCCTGCGGTAGCCCGGTAACAGCAGCAGCTACAATTGCAAAAAGTATTTTGCTATTCATAATAGATATAGTTTTAAACATAACGTAGAGCTAACCGGGCGCGGCCCTGAAAGCTGAAAAAACAAAACCGCATTATAACCGCGCTCCGGTTGAGTGCCATGTTAGGCATTTTCTGGAACTCGTTTGAAGTTGAGGCATAAATACCCTCCCAGAGTTGCCAATGCAGGACTTAGGATAACTGAAAGCAACTCGAGCCAGAGCGGAAATGAACTTCCTCCCGAAACTAGCGATTCGATTCCAAAGCTTACACAGAGAAATGAAGCGAGCGCCCCATTCAGAAGTTCGGCGCGCTTTGCAATTTTTGCAGCGATATATCCTCCCAAAATGGAGCAAGCGCTACCAGAAAGGAACACATAGAAGAATAACCGCAAGTCATTGAGCATTGCCTGTTCGGTGAGCTGCTGATAGACCTCCGGCGAAACATTGGTTGCCGGGACAGCCGAGGACAAGATGGCCATGCCAAGCACACCTGAGAGAGCAATGTCAGCTACTGAGCCGATGACAACACCAAGAATTGAAATCTTTCGCACGAGATAATCCTTCTTTGGTTGACGCCTAACGTAGAGCTAACCGGACGCGGCCCAGAAAACTGAAAAAACAAAACCGTATTGTAACCGCGCTCCGGTTGAGCGCCATGTTAGAACGAGTATAAGGTAATTTACTTAACATACTTTGCAATATCAAATAGGCATTGTTGTTATCAGCACAAATTATTCAACATTAAGAAACATTTTATTAGAGTGACTACGATCAATAAAGTAATGATGATTCTTTGACTTTAATGCATCAATAGCTGCCTCAACATTTTCTTTCGTTTCTGAAACTGGATGATCTCTTAAAGCCTCCAAGTACGGCAATGCTTCGACGTCTTGCGCGCACGCCAAGAGCATACAGGCTCTATAGCGAACATGCTTGGATTTATCTTTCAGTGCCAACAACCCCAACTGAAACGCTGTTTTGTTGCCTTTAGCAGCCGGACGAATTGAGTGGTAAACGTAAGCTACACGTTGTTCCCAACGAGAGCTTTTTGGATATTGTTCCAAGAAATATGGAATCACCTCTTCGCCAAGCGCCTTTATTTCTTTATAGCCAGGTTCATTACCAAATGAGGATTTAACTGTGAAAGCTTCCACTAAAGCGCGTATGGCTGTTGGTTCCATGTGTTCTAACGTAGAGCTAACCGGGCGCGGCACGGAAAGCTGAAAAAATAAAACCGCATTATAACCGCGCTCCGGTTGAGCGCCATGTTAGAGGCCAGCGTTTGCATGGATGAATCTAAGCTTACGTGCGCCAATATAAACACGAACCCCTTTATGTTTCTCAGTCAGCCATGCCACAACTGCAATCGGCACTGAGGACCAAACACACAGCGCATCAAGGTAAATGGTGTTACAGACATAAATGCGCGATTCGCGCAGGAAGATGAGAACCGCGAGGCCGCCCAAAACGACGACGTAGCTAAAAACGTCTACCCAAAGCGGATGCTCCCTAACGCGAAGCAACCAAATATCGCGCGCAACAAGCCAAGCGAGAAGCGATGCTATCGACAAGATGGCTAAGAATAGAAGACTATCTGGCGCAGTGGGGGGCTTCAGCATGGCGTTAAGCGCAGACATAAAGAGAATAATTGCGGGCAGTAAGCTGTATACACGTATGACTCTGCACCACTCAGATGGTGGTTTCTCTTGATTCTCGAACTCCATTGCCCCCCCCATTTTCTGCCCTCTAACGTAAAGCTAAGGGGCGCGCCTTCCACGGAAGATTAGCGAATCCACCAAAGCTGAAAAAATATCAAATCTTCAAAACCGCCACGAAAAGGCGCGTCCCTTTGAGCGCAATGTTAGGCGTTGCCATCGCATTCATTTTGGATCTTCGCCTCAAGCCGCTCTATTTGCTCTGCTAAGTGCTTCATGTGGAGATTGTACTTTTCTCGATCGAACTGCTCAACTGCATCAATGACGCTCGTATCGGCACCATTGGCAATTAAGTAATCGGCTATTTCTTTGTGGCCAAAATCGAGTGCCACATTTAGCGGAGCGAACCCGCCTTCGCCCTTTTGATTAAGTTCGATACCATTCTCTACCAATAGCTTTGCTGCTTCAAGATCACCCCAAACACAGACACAATGAAGGGCATTGTCACCGAGCGAATTGGTATCGTTCACCGATTCGAAGGTTACGTAACTAAAGTCGGCCGTGCTTTGAACCTTTTGAAGTAAGTCTCGGAGTTTATCGTTCATTCCTTTACGCCTAACGTGGAGTTGAGGCGTGCAGTTTCTTGAACTCACACCAGACCTCCCAAACCTCTGACGCAACGGCACTATATTTCTCTATAGGGCCTGCATCTTCGGAGCTAAACCAACGGCAGAACTCCTCGTGAATTATCACTTCTACATCATGAACCGAGGCTGCGCCCTTGAGCCTTGGAATGATTGTTCCGGCTTCCGGGTCGTATTCATCGGTGTTCGACTCGAAGTTGATGCCGATCGGATCAGCCTCAAACAGTGCTGATGAAATACGGTTGAACAGTGCGCCATACTGTTCTTTCAATGCCTTGCGGTCAGCTATGGACTTACCAGGATCGGTGAACATGGGATGCACGCCTAACGTTAAATAGACACCTAAACAGGTGTATATTAAATTTAAATTGCCGTTGCATAACGGTGTATAACTCCACTCCGACAATCCGTTAGACTAGATTCTATAGTTCTTACATTATTGATAGCAACCTTTTTATACAATATAAAAATACACCTCTGAAATTATTGGATCAGGTGCATGATTGCATTCGCGTTAAGCACTTATATTATCCGTACAGAAACGCAATATGCGCAGAGTGCCGAAGGCATATACAGCGTATCCGCGCGAGTATTTCCCATGGTCAAGGCCGTTGTTCAATAGTTTGAAAGTGACGCAACGGCTCACCCACATAGATTTGGCGAGGGCGGGTAATAACCACTTGCTCACCGTGCAGCATTTCCCGCCAGTGCGCCAGCCAGCCGGGCATACGGCCGATAGCGAATAATACTGTGTACATATTGGTGGGTATGCCTGCGGCCCGGAGAATTAACCCGGAATAAAAATCGACGTTGGGATACAGTTTTCGGGAGATGAAATATTCATCTTTTAAGGCAATTTCTTCCAGCTTCCGGGCAATATCAAACAAAGGATCGCTAACTCCCGCTTTGTCGAATAATTTGTCGCATTGCTTTTTTAATACCGTTGCGCGTGGGTCGAAATTTTTATATACGCGGTGGCCGAAACCCATCAGTCGGCTTGATGAGTTTTTGTCTTTTGCCTGATTGATAAATTCAGTGCCGTCACCGCCGCTCGCGTGTATCTGTTCAAGCATCTGTATCACTTGCTGATTGGCTCCGCCGTGACGCGGCCCCCAAAGCGCTGAAATCCCTGCCGAAGCCACCGCGTACATATTCGCCATACTTGAGCCCGCGGTGCGCACCGAAGAGGTGCTGCAATTTTGCTCATGGTCGGCATGCAGGATCAGGAACATATCAATGGCTCTGACGATATCTTCATCCAACTGATAATCGCGAACCGGCGATGAAAACATCATATTCAGGAAGTTACGCACATACTTAAGTTTGTAGGACGGGTAAATCAACGGTTCGCCAATCGATTTTTTATAAGAGAAAGCTGCGATGGTGCGGACCTGAGAGATCAAATTGACGACAATTTGTTGTTCTGTCTCAGCATTGAGCCGATCGGGAATCGGATAGAATGTCGATAATGATGCCACCATGGTCGCCAGAATACCCATCGGGTGCGAGCCGCGCGGAAAGCCGTTAAAAAAGTGATGCATGTCTTCGTGAATAATCGAAGACTCATTTAGACTGGTCGAAAAATCCAATAATTGCCGACTGTTAGGCAGCTCGCCATTCAGCAGTAAATAGGCTACTTCAACAAAGCGTGAATGTTCCGCCAATTCTTCAATAGGGTAACCGCGATAACGAAGTATGCCTTTTTCGCCGTCAATGTAGGTGATTGAGCTTTCACAGCTGGCGGTATTGCCATAGCCTTCATCTAAGGTCACGTAACTGCTTTGACTGCGCAATTTGGAAATGTCGATGGCTTTTTCACCCTCTATCCCTATCAAAGTGGGCAGTTCGTAATTTTTATCATCCAGCGTCAATATGGCCGGGGGCAGTAGTTTTAATTTATCGGTCATTTGAGTCAATCTCCAAAGCTGATGGCACGACTAATTTTAAGAAAATCCGCATACTCCGGTATTACTTATTTCGGTGCCGCAAGTCTATTGTAAACTGATATTCGTGATTAAGCTCATCAATGGGCATTGTCATGGTCAGTACAGGGCAATCGCGCTATACGAAAAGTTAACGCCGTTAGTTCCCTCTCCCTACCGATACAGCGCGACTGCCCTGATGGTCAGCGGCCTCTGAAAACCAGACAGTAGATATCGAATTACGCCGTAATGTTAAGTTTCTCAAGGTGAAATGGGTCTGATGATTAAAAGCAAGCGACGCTTAACAACGATCAGTGTCGGATGCGCTTATGAGTTGAATCTATTAGATTTAAAAAAATATGTTCATCGTTTGTCAATGTTTTCCAAGCAAACAATCATGGTATGGCGAATGATGAATAAAGTCATCGCTATTGGATAAATCGCGTAATGGCGGGTAATCAATAGACTAATCATTACCAACACCATAATCACATTGATATCGAAACGGCTGATTTTTTCCAGATAACGCAAGTGATCGATAGATTCCTGGTCGAAGTATTGGCTTTTGTTGATCAGTGCCAGCGTCACGATCGAGGTTAACAGTGAGTAATACAACGGAAAGAAAAAGAACATTGGCGCATCATCGTCGAACTGCGGCTTCCAGTATGCATACCAGACCAACAGACAGCCGGTCGCAAAACCATCGTGCCAAGCAATGGTGGGAGCTTTTTTAAAATACCCGACCAGTAGGCTTGTAGCCATAATTGCCAGACCGATACCTAAGGCAACAGGTGTGGTGAGTGACTGCAGAAATGCGTTTTGGTTTTGTACCAGAACCGCTAATGACATACTGCAAAGAATAAATCCGATCATGATGAAATATCGTGTAATTTTTTTAAACTATAACACCACAAGCCCAACAATAGAAACCCTAAGGCACGGGAAAACCTGAAAACCCCCTGCTGTTTGTCAATTACTGGCTGTCTACATTAAAAGATTGCTCATAGCGCGAAGTACAAAAACAGATCGACCGCTTGAACAATGGATTATTGCAGTTGGTGAAGCTCTAGCCGGCGCAGTTTCGGTGCCAATTTTGCCGTGGCGGCAACCACGGCCAGTGTCATAACACCTCCGAAAACAACCGACGGGACCAGTCCCATCAAGCGTGCTGCAATGCCTGACTCAAAAGCGCCCAGTTCGTTGGACGAGCCAATAAAGATGCCATTGATTGCGGAAACCCGGCCGCGCATGGTATCGGGTGTCGCCAATTGCAGGATAGTCGTGCGCATGACCACCGATACCCCATCGCAAACACCGGAGAGCATCAACAGTAGCCCGGCAATCCAAAAGTTTACTGATAAGGCAAAGCAAATCATGCAGAAGCCGAACCCCGCTACCGCTCCCAGCAGCCAGCGCCCGGCATGCAGATTGATCGGATGGCGGGCGAGAAACAGCCCTGTTATCACGGCTCCGATTGCCGGAGCGGCACGAAGAATTCCAAGCCCCTCAGGGCCATAATGAAAGACATCGTGAATGAATGCCGGCAGCATGGAAACAGCTCCCCCGAACAGCACAGCGAACATATCCAACGACTGCGCACCCAAGATGATCTGGTTACTGAATACGAAGCGAAGCCCTTCGGCGATACTGGTGAAGATAGGTGCGCTTGCCGCTGGAGGAGGTTCCTCGACACGTAATGACAGCAGTGCCACGGCGGCACATAGACACAGGCCGGCTGCAAAGCTGTAAGCGCTAGTTTTGCCGGCCCATCCGACCAGAATACCGCCTAACGCAGGTCCGACCACCAGTCCGAACTGGAACACGGCGCTGCCGATTCCCGAGGCTCGAGCATATTGATCACGTGACAGGATCAGAGCAAACATGGCGCTATATGTAGGGCCGATAAACGCGCGCGCCAAGCCCGTAAAGGCGATAGAGCAGTAGATCCACAACACAGGATTGCCTCTTAGCCAGCCCATTGACACAGCCACCAGAGTCAGCGCGGTGAGAAATAGCATCAGGCAGGCGAGCACCCCGAACATGCGACGGGAGTAATGATCTACCGCAAAGCCGGCGAACAGTGCGCAGCAGAAGTAGGGGATGGCTTCAGCCAGTCCGACTAAACCCAGTGCGAGTGTGTCGTGCGTCAGTTCGTAAATGTGCCAGCCCACTACAATCGCCATTATTTGGTAAGCGAGAACGATTAGGATGCGAAAAGATAGCAGCTTGAGAAAAGCGGAATTCGGTTTACTAAAAAATTGCATGAATATTTGATAATTAAAAGCGACTTGGCTGCCTAGCTAATGCAACTGAGTCAAAATAGATTTTAAGTATACTGCCGTTTTTAGAGACAGCAATTCTGATTATGGAAAATGTTGACTATTCAATTGCTTATAATATTTTGGCGTATCCGATTCATTAGTTTAATGGAATCCTCCCGAAAATGATTTTTGTTCAGTTTCGAATTAAATCGTTTACCAAATATAGGCGCTCGCCATTTTTCCCATTAGTTCAAACTCAAACACCTTTTTTGCGGCTGTGCCGGCGACTCCGTAGCAAACATGTAGCGGCAATAAGTGATCTTCTCTAGGATGGCAGTATCTTGCAGCAGGCGCCTTATCCCAATTAATCAGTCTTTGCTCTCGCTCCTCTTCAGTAAGCTGACTGTTAGAGCAAGTATCAATCAGCCATTGCTCAAACGACTCATTCATGGCTTGGGATTTTTGTGTTGATGGCGTAAAAAACTCTTTGAGATTATGAAATGAAAAACCAGAACCAATGACAAGAATGTTATCTTTTCTCAAATCAGTTAAGGCCTTACCAATCCGGATATGCACTTCAGGCTGCAAACTATTGACCAGTGACAATTGAACGCAAGGAATGTTTACATCGGGATACATAATCTTCAAGGGTACAAATAAGCCATGATCAAAACCTCGCTGGTCGTCAAGTTTGGCTTCAATGCCGGCGTTTTCTAATAGATTAAAAATCTTATTCGCCAGCTCAGGCGCGCCTGGTGCGGGATACTCAATTTCATAGGATTCTTTGGGAAATCCATAATAG
>NZ_SCTW01000093.1 GCF_004322395.1 Methylobacter sp. | reverse complement strand
TAAAAACACTCATTACTTATTCTCCAATACCGACATCATAAAAAGTCTTTTTTAATAAACCGTCCAAAGTTTGAGACTTCAATAACTCTTTTATTTTTATTGAAGCGCCACTATTTCCATAAGGATTTTCGACTTTATCCAGTGTTTTTTGAAATTCCTCGGAAAAAAGCCTGTTGAATGCATTCAAGATAGCGTCAACTTCAGGCTCACAATGAATCACGCTGTCAGCGCAAAGACGCCCTCTTTGTCTGTCGCCGATGTTAATTGTCCCAACCTTAAAAGCCGGCGCTTCTATCAAGCCGCTCGATGAATTTCCTACTACCGCATCGATATGTTTCAGCAGCGAAAGGTAACGTAACGACCCTAATGACACAAAAGATGCTATCCGCTCGGGGAAGCGCTGCCGGTATTGCTCAATCATGCCTATAATCACGCGGCCGTCAGTATCCGCATTTGGCTGGGTAAAAATAATGTGGCTATCGTCAAAACAATCCAGAGCTTTCAGAAGATTGTCAAATTGTGCCGCCGCCGTCGCTGTTTCCAACGTCACTGGATGAAAAGTCACCAGCAAATTACGCTTGCCCAATTTGAAATCAATAGCCTCTTCAAGCTCCGGCTTATCCAGCAGCTTCAAACGAAAAATATTGTCCAAACCCGGCGTGCCGGTGTTAAAAACCCGTTGAGGATGCTCCCCCAACTGAATGACCCTCTGCCGATAGCTTTCAGTTGCCGTAAAATGCAAGTGGGACATTTTAGTGATGGCGTGGCGAATCGCATCGTCAACCGCACCTTCCGTTATTTCGCCGCCATGAATATGAGCGATAGGTATGCGGTGAGTCATAGCAGCCTGAACTGCGGCAAATGTCTCGAAACGGTCACCTAAAACCACCAGCAAATCCGGCTGCAAATATTCCAGTGCATCGGCAAAACCGATAACGCCCAAGCCTATGGATTTACTGATGCCAACCGGCGTATCCGATGAAAGCAGCATTTCCACTTTACGACTAATAACAAAGCCGTCTTGCTCTATCTGTTTCCAGGTCAAGCCGAATTCCGGCGAAAGATGCATCCCTGTGACGATAACTTGCAACTCCAAAGCTGAATCGCCCTGAATTTCTTTCATCAACCAGTACAACAGGCCATATTCAGCCCGGGAACCGGTTACTACGCAAACTTTACGCTTTGTTTGCTGCATTTCAGATCACACTGCTTGGGATATTCACAACCCGCTCAGCCGCCCATTCCGTATTAGCCAGGTTGCCTTTTTGGCACTGCCGGTACATGGACAATTGATGCATGGGTTCCCAGATTGGCCTTGTCATTACGCCTTGCTGATTTGTTGCTTTTAAGAAAGCATCCCGCTCAGACATATCTTCAAGCATTACAGCATTTAACCAGTAATTCGAACATGCGGTTTTCGGCTCAATAAGACATTGAACCCCGTTTTGCTGTCCCCAAGCTATATATCTCGCAGCCAGCTTCCGCTTTTTCTCAAGGAATAATGACACACATTCAAGCTGCGCCACACCGAGTGCAGCATTAAGATTGGGCATCCGGTAATTAAAGCCTACCTGATCATGTATAAATTGCCATGAATGCGGTTGTTTTGCTGTCGTGGTCAGATGCTTGGCCTGTTTTGCCAAGGTTTCATCATCGGTCAAAATCATTCCGCCACCGCCGGTCGTCATGATTTTATTGCCGTTAAAACTTAAAACGCCTACTCGGCCAAAAGTTCCGCAATGCTGATTGTTTAACGTGCTGCCCAACGCTTCTGCTGCATCTTCAACCAGAGGAATATGATATTTTTCACATATTTGTACAATCCTGTCCATATCGGCAGGATGCCCAAACGTATGCATGGGTAGACAGGCGGCAATCCGTTTGCCGGTTTGTTTATTCCAGGTCTCGCCGTTGCGCTCTTCGGCAAATTCATCCAGATAGTCTTGCAACGCTTGAGGAGATAGCCCTAAGGTCGCCCTATCTACATCGACAAAAATCGGCTCAGCGCCGCAATAATGAATGGCATTGCAGGTTGCAATAAAAGTTAATGCTTGGGTAATTACTTCTTCATCCCGCTTAACACCGACAAGCATCAATGCCGTATGCAAAGCTGCCGTGCCGTTAACCGTAGCGACTGCATATTTTGCCCCGGTATATTCGGCGCAATCTTTTTCGAACCGGTCGACGTATTTCCCGACGCTGGATACGAAAGTGCTGTCTATAGCATCAATCAGGTATTCTTTTTCCCGGCCCTGAAACCGGGGCTCATGTAAGGGTATCAATTCATCAGTCTGATAAACTTCCCTGACAAAACGAATGAAGTCGTCATACATTGTAGATACCGGACTTGTACTTTTTCAGGTTTTCCGGATTTAAAAACCAATCCACCGTTAGCCGCAAGCCTTCGGTTATATCAATCCTGGGTTCAAAACCGGTTAGCGCCTTAATTTTTGTATTATCGCACCAGAGCCGGTTCACTTCGGATTTTTCAGGACGTAAGCGCTGGTCGTCGACAATAAACTCTACATCGCTATGCATGATGTTTTTAATGATATTCAGCGTATCGCCTACCGATATTTCCGAATTGGAGCCGATGTTAACCGTCTCACCGAGCGTTCTCTCCGACTCAGCAAGGGCAATAAATCCGCGACAGGTATCTTCCACATAATTAAAATCCCGTGTCGGCGATACATCGCCTAACTGAATTTGTTTTTTACCGCTGGCAATCTGGGTGATGATAGTTGGAATCACGGCTCTTGCCGATTGTCTGGGACCGTAGGTGTTAAAAGGGCGGGCTATCGTCAGCGGCAGTCCAAAGGCATTGTAAAAACTCATCGCCATTGCGTCGGCAGCAATTTTACTTGCGCTATAAGGCGATTGCGGCTGCATAGGGTGTTTTTCATCTATCGGCACATACCGGGCGGTCCCATAGACCTCGCTGGTTGATGTATGCACTACTCGCTGGACTTGGTTATCCAAAGCCGCTTGGCAAATATTTAAAGTGCCTTTGATATTAGTGTCGACATAACTGTCAGGAGCCACGTAAGAATAAGGGATCGCGATCAACGCAGCCAGATGGTAGATAATATCGATGCCTTGGGTGATATGTTTGCAATAATGCGGATCCCTGACGTCGCCGCTCAACACTTCGACTTGGTCCAGGCAATCGATGTCTTCCAACCATCCCCAGTTATTAAACGAATTGTACTGGGATAAGGATTTAACCTGGTGTCCCCGCTTAATCAGCATTTCGGTAAGATGCGAACCGATAAACCCATCGGCCCCGGTCACTAATATATTTGCCATAACTTCACTGTGTTATTGTTCAACCAACCCTGCTGTTACCAACGCCTCGGCCATGGCCCAGTCGGTTGGCGTATCGATATCCAAGCTCATGACCGCATCCATAACCAACGGCAACGTGCGTTCGGAATAAAACGACCGTTTTTGCTGCAAAACCGAAGTCTTGCACAGGTACATTGCGCCGTTCGGCGTCAATAACGACTCGACATCCTGGCGCCGAGTCTGCACGCGCTCCTCGCTCAGCGCGGTTAAAAAGCCGTCCCGAGTCCTGAACAGCGTCGTCAAATCGCGGTGTATTTCCTTGCAGCCGATCACGCAGTCCGCCTTCCGTTGCGCCATCATTGCCAACGCTTGCTCAATTATAGCAGATGACCGAAAAGGCGAAGTCGGCTGTAGCCACATCACTTGTTCAGGCAGATAATGATATTCGCCTGTGAACCATTGCAGCGCATGATCGACCACAACCAATGCCGAAGCCGTATCGTTCGCGCAATCGAGTGGCCGGATAAAAGGCACATGCAGCCCGGCCTCGCGGCCCACGTCGGCGTAACGCTCGGAATCGGTCGATAAAACGGCAACGCAATTGCCGGG
The DNA here is from genome assembly GCF_004322395.1 of Methylobacter sp. Classification (GTDB taxonomy): domain Bacteria; phylum Pseudomonadota; class Gammaproteobacteria; order Methylococcales; family Methylomonadaceae; genus Methylobacter_A. The sequence continues at coordinate 45,309 of NZ_SCTW01000093.1, read as the reverse complement.
ATTAGCTTTTTCGATTGCCCTGGCCGTCCATGCAAGCAACGGCTTATCGCCCAGTAATTTGATGTTTTTATCCGAAATTCCTTTTGAGCCGCTCCTGGCCGGAACGATGATTAGCGTTTGTATGGGCATATTTTCTCGATGAGTAAATTCAACTTTTTGCATCAACAACATGTTAGACTTTCCGTTCAAATCTAGTACAAAATTCGCTTTATAGCTATCTAGACACTTAACTCCAAATAACTACACAAGTTATACCCGACACTATTAACCCAGAAATCGAACCGCACCACCTATGACTTCGCAACCACTTCGCGCCGCCATATTCATGCCCCGCGCCAATACATTTTATTTGTCTTTACTATTTGGACTAAAAAGAGGGTTTGAGCGACACAATGTCGAGGTATTTGCCTCGACTAGCATGTACGACGAACCCTGCTTACTGGAATTCTGCAACCAATTCAAACCCGACCTGATTTTTGAAATGAACCGTTCGCGCAGCCAATTGCCGAATCTGCCGCGACATATCAAACATGCCGCGTGGATCGTCGATACGCTGGGTCATACCGTCGATTATTATCACGGCAGCGATATGACTTATTTTTTTGGCGGCAACTGGAAACGCGCTTTTACCGCGGACGGCGGTTTGGTCGATTGGTTGCCTCCCGGCGCCTGCGAAATCTCTTATGATTTCCAGCCCCAACAACCAGTATCGGATTTTTCTTTTGTCGGCCACATTCCTAAACCTTGGACCGAAGAAGAACTGTCCCGCGAGATTTGTAACTATCAAAACCAAACTCTCAAGTTCGGCCAGTTGCACGACGAACTGTTGGACTACTGGAAAGCGATCAGCTTCGAGAACTTTGAAAACATCACTTACCTTACCTCGGCCTATGAGCTGGTCGAGCAGCGCTACGGGCAAAAAATCGATATAGAAGACCAACGCCTACGTTATGACCTGGGCTGCCGGATGGTGCGATTGAGAAACCGTCATCAATTGATGTCATTGGTTCTGCAAAGTTCCGACTCAATGCGAATCTATGGCTCCGAAAACTGGACGGACTGGCCGCAATACCGCCCCCATTATCATCATTTTGTCGATCACAGCCGGGAGCTGAAACAGATATATCAATCGACAAAACTCAATCTGCATGAAGGCGTCGGCCCACACTTTCGGGTATTCGATGCGATGTCGGCAGGCGGCCTGATGTTTGCCAAGCGAACGCCGGACGACAGTGCCGAAGGCGGTATACTCGAAATTTTTGAACCGTTTGTTCATTATGTTCCGTTTTCGGAAGAAGATTTTGCCGAACTTGCCGATAAATATCTCAGCGACGATGCGGCAAGACAGAAAATCGTCGCGAACGCAGCCGACAATGTACGCGCCCACCATACTTGGACTCATCGAGCAGAAAAGATTATTCAGGATTATTATCGTGTCGTTTGATACCGCCGAGCCCCTGCATCACCCGATGGCGACATTTTACGCCGAACAGGTGCACAGCCATATTCTCGCCGATGACCAGCAAGCTTTGCGCAAATACCAGCGCAGGATAAGGGCGGAACTGGAACGGTTCGGCATTGCCGTCGACCAGTTGCGAGACAAAACCATTCTGGACATAGGTTCAGGATGGCAAGCAATCGTATTTCAGCAGCTTGGCTGCCGGCAGGTGTACCACCTGGACATCAACAGTCGGCATGTGAAGTTTTTAAACCGTTACTGTGCCGACAACCAGATCGCCAATATCATCAGCGAGCAAGCCGACATCAGCCTGTCCCTTGGATCGGCCAAGCAGATCGACTTGGCTTTTGTCGCCGGCGTCTACCATCATCTTCAGGACCGCGAAGGCTTCATCAAAAACCTGCTGCCGAACATGGCGGCGAACAGCGATATTTTATTTCGGGTTTATCGTGCCGGTACCTGGAGCCGCTGGCTGACCTCAGCCTTAAGAGTAGCCAGCGCTGACCGGTTGACACCAACGCAACTGTTGAGCGCTTACCGGCTGCTACATCCGTATGGCGAAGACAATCAGTTCGTCGGCGACATGATCGACGATTTATTAACTCCGCAGTGGTTGGCGTTTCACCCACGCGAATTCATTGCCGATGCCGAACTGCTCAGCCTGCAATGTCAATGCCTGTCCGAGCCGTTTGCGTTCGATTTTTCCAGCCAGGATGAAAATTTCCGTGTGAAATGGCATATCGCCGATAAAAACGGCTTCCATAATCTCCTGCATCCGCTTACGACCGGCAAAGCCCATATTGTCGATGAGACCAACGCACCGCTGGAAATAGCCGAATTGCATGAACAGTTGCTCGACCTGCTAGCCAATCTTAACCGGCATACTGAACGCGACGCGGCGCTAGTCGTCGTATCACTGTATTTTTTGGTTAGAAAACACACCCATATTGACGCTTTTAACGGCCAAATCTCGCACGCGCCAGAAAACCCCGATCTGGCCGCATGGCGCATTGAACATCTGAAAAAATCATTACTCCATTTCCGTAATTGGTTGAACCAATGAACATTCTAGGTATCACTTCAGGCAGCGAAAGCGGCGCCTGCCTGTTCCAGAACGGCCAAATCCGACTGGCCGTCAGCGAGGAACGTTTATCCCGCAAAAAATTCGATGATGCTTTCCCGGAGCGGGCAATCGCCTGGATTCTTCGGGAAAGCCGGCTTGCAGCGGACGATATCGACTTGATCTGTTACGGCTTCAGCCTTGATCTTAACGACGCCGACGAACAAGCTTTAATCGATCGAATGTTAGCCACCGAACCCTCGCTAAATCAAACGGCTATGGTAATCATCCGTCAACGCATAACCAACGAAAACAACATCGACAAGGACAACCGACGGGCTTTTTTTGAAGCAATCCGCGAACAATTCCCGGATACCGCGATCTACAATTGCAGTCACCACGAATCCCATCAGGCCGCGGCTTTTGCTCCTTCGCCGTTCCAGGAAGCGCTTATCGTTACCGCCGACGGCCGCGGAGACTTTAAATCATTGACCATCAGCCGCGCCGGTAAAACCACAGGGATTGAAGAACTTTACACCAGCCCCAGTTGGCGTAGCCTTGGTTATTTTTATGGCCGCATGACCCACTTATGCGGTTTTACCGCGAACCGGCACGAAGGCAAAATTACCGGACTGGCGGCTTGCGGCAAGCCCGAAGCCGCTCAAACCTTGGTCGAAAGCATCATTCGCCTGGACAATGACTTGATCTGTCCCACTTTCGGCGAGCTTTATACGCCGTTTTTCACCAATTACTCGGATAACCTCATTGAACAAGCCGCAGCCTATTCTCGCGACGACTTGGCCGCTGCCGCGCAACAGCACCTGGAAAAAATTGTGTGCAGCTTGATCGAAAAATACGCAGTAAAAACCGGCCTACGCAACATCTGCCTGGCCGGTGGCGTGTTCAGCAACGTCAAGCTGAATCAAAAAATCCGCCAACTTGATTGTGTCGATGAGGTGTTTGTCTACCCGGCGATGAGCGACGGCGGCATCTGCGCCGGCAGCGTTTATCATTATCTGCTATCAGAACGTGAATCGATTGCAGCAATCGATCACGTCTATCTAGGTCCGACATGCGAATTGCCCGGCGCTAACACCGACCTTCAACAGCATCACATTCGGGTCGTTGCCGAACCCCGACCTGTCGATAAACTCGTCGCATTGCTTGAACAGCAGGCCATTGTCGGCTTGGTATCCGGCAGAAGCGAATTCGGCCCCCGTGCATTAGGCAACCGAAGTATTATCGCTTCGGCTTTTGATAAGAACATTACCGCGAAAATTAACCGCATGCTGCAACGCGACGACTTCATGCCGTTTGCTCCCAGCATCGCCGAAGATTTTGCCGGCCGTTGCCTGAAAAGCTACAGCCCGTCCTGTTTATCAGCGAACTTTATGACGTTGAGCTTTCCGGTTACCGAAGAATTTGCCTTGAACTCGCCGGCGGCAGTACATATCGATCGTACTGCTCGTCCACAAATTGTGACCCGGCACAGCCACCCGTTTTTTTACGATTTACTGATCGCCTGGCACCAGAAAACCGGCGGCCTGTGCCTGCTGAATACTTCGTTCAACATCCATGAGGAACCGATCGTAAACAGTGCTGGCGATGTCATACGCGCACTTGAACAGCATGCTGTCGACATCGTATTTAATCCGCCCAACCTATTCCTAAGCAAATCATAGCCTGGCATCCAATGAACAAACCTGCGACATTTTCCGAATTGCTGAACCCTGCCAATAACCATTGCATACACCCATGGGCGGACTTGTGGATTAACGCAGCGGGCCATGTCACTTGCTGCCCGCAAAACCGCACTCGTTTCGGCAATATCCATCAGCATAGCCTTGCCGAGTTATGGAATTCGGACGCCGCGCAATCCGTCCGCAAACTGATAGCAAATAACGACTACCAGGCGGCCGGCTGCGAAATCGAGTGTCCATTTTTACGCGGAGCTCCGACAGCGCCGGCAACGCAACCGCCCGCAGCCGAGCTGATTAACCAGGACTTCAGTCTACCGTTAGACGAGTCGGCCCTTGGAAAAAATATCGCCACCGTCGCCGAAGAATACAAAGCTAAAAAGCATTATTTGTCAGGCTTGCCGGTTTATGTGGATAGCCAACCGGTACTTCGTTGCAATTCAGCTTGCACCATGTGCGGCCAGCCGCATACTAGCGATCAGCAACATTCCGATGAGATACTGAGAAAAATCGAACCTCTGAAGGAAACAGCCAAGGTTTTTCGCTGGCAAGGCGGGGAAATTTTTACCAACAAGCGATTTTTTAATTACCTGCAACAATTCGACTCAGGCAATAACAGCGAATTAATAAAATACGTCATCACCAACGGCAGCGTATTGACAGAAGACCGTATCAAAGCGCTTACCAAAAACGAAAACCCGGTGTTTTTCTTACTCTCTATCGACGGTGTGAAAAAGCGAACGTTTGAAAAGATCCGTATCGGCTTGAATTACGAGAGAGTCATCGACTGCTTGCATAAGCTCAGTAAAGCCCAAGCGGAGAACAGGCAAGACAGGAAACTGGTCTGCTGGAATTATGTTGTTATGAACAGCACGCTGGACGAGATGTGCGATGCGGTCGATCTGGCCTCCGAGCTGAATATAGACTTGAATTTTGCCGCCTTGCAGGGAGATTTCCCTGAAGAAAATTGTTTTCGCTATCCGCTGCATGATGCCCAAACATTGCTGGATAAATTTACTGCGCTGAAAACTTACAGTCTTACCAAAAATATCAACGTCAGCGGTTTTGACGGCCTAGTCTACCGGCTAAAACAACGATTCGTCTAAGGCATCTTGGCCTGAACCAGTATGAATATGGATCATGCCGGTACAAGCCACAGTTAAGTCAATAGCTTTCCGACAACCGGCTCAACTCGTCCCTAAGATTGAATTTGGGTGAAAACTGCCATTTTTGGTAATTGAAGTTCATATGCGGTATTGCTGCATCGGATTCGTGAAATGCATAGCCAATCCTTGAGTTCGATTTAAAACTCGATACCACCAAAGTCGCCAGCTCTTCGGCTGTATAAGATTCATTCGACCAGATATCAAAGCATTTCTGCATATTGCCGGACTTTTCCAATAACTCGACAATTTCCTGTATCGAAACGATAACGTCCTGTATATGAGTAAAATGAAAACGGGTTTCGCTATCCAGCACCTGGACCAGTTCATTTTGTCTCGCTCGTTTTACGAAAGTCGGCAATAGCTTATTCACGTGATCTCGCTTACCTCCGTAAACATCGGATAAACGGCAAATAGCCAGCGGAATATTAAAACTATTTGAAAAAGCCATGATCAACTGCTCTGCGGTCTTCTTTGAAATAGCATAAATATGGTCTATAGAAACTTGCTCTTCGTCCATCCTATCGTAAAAAGATACTTCTCGAGTACTCAGATAAATAAACAGCGGTTTTTTTGCAGCTACAGCCCCGGTTTGACTGGCGATAATTTCAATCAAATTAGTTGTCGCCAGAATCGTGGAGTTTATACATTCCAAAGGTTTGGCTCTCGCCTCACTAACTCGGGAGACGCCAGCAGCATGAATAACAACATCAGTATTGCACAATAATGGACTTAATCGCTCTTTATCCAGCAAATCGAGATTGACATATTTAATGCCCAATTCAGCAAAATCGCGCGCCGTCTCCTCATTTGGAGAAGCTCTGTCTACACCTGTAATGACATATCCTAATTTGGCTAAAGCAATCGCCAATTCGCCGCCGACAAAACCGGATATTCCGGTAATAAAATATTTAACAGCCATTAAAAAACTCCTTAACAGCGCCAATCACATAATCACATTGCTCGTCCTCAAGGAACGGATGCATAGGCAACGATAACACCTCTCTAGCTACCTGTTCGGTAACCGGCAAACTGAAATGGCCGAGCTTCAGATGCTCGTTGCGGTGCAGCGGCGTTTCCCAGTGAACAAAGCATTCGATGCCTTTTTGTTGAAGATGATTCAATAACCGGTCCCGCTCTGCGCAACGGATCGGGTAGGAACTGAACACATCGAAATAACCGGTTTCTTGCGGCGGATTGGGCAATTTGAGGCCGGCGCAATTTTTCAGTCCAAAATCATAGCGCAAGGCGATTTGCCGACGCCGCTTTATATCGCCGTCAAAATATTTCATGTTAACGTTCAAGAAAGCGGCCTGTAAATTGTCCAGGCGGGAATTAAAGCCAAAAGCCACCAGTTCTTTATTCGGAGTTTGACCATGGTTTCTCAACAACCTGACTTGCTCGGCCAAACGGTCATCGTTAGTAGTGATAACGCCACCGTCGCCATAGCAATGCAGATTTTTCATCGGGTGCAGACTGAACGCATTTATGCTCCCGAAAGTCCCCGCATAGGCTCCGTTAATATGCGCTCCCATCGATTGCGCGGCATCCTCAACCACAAGCAGATCGTGTTTATCGGCAATCGCCAATACGGCATCCATCTCGCAGCAACGGCCATTCATATGCACGGGGATAATCGCTTTGGTTGAGGCGGTTATCGACTGTTCCAACGTTGCAACCGCCAAATTGAAATCGTCCGCTATATCGATTAAAACCGGTTTGGCTCCGCAATGTACTATCGCCGCAATCGTAGCGACAAAGGTATGCGCGACGGTGATCACTTCATCGCCTTGACCGATATTCAAGGCTTTCAGAGCCAAGAACAGCGCGTCGGTACCGCTATTGACACCGATCACGTGCTTCACTCCCAGCATTTCGGCAATTGATCTTTCGAACAGCCCGACCTCTTCCCGCAAAATGTAACTGGCATTAACCGTGACATTATTGAACGCCGACGCCAGCTCCTGTTTACGCTGCGCAAATTCTTGTTTTAAGCCGACATAGGGCACTCTAAATAAATCATGTTCTCGCAAAAGAATATTCCCAATATTTTTATAAAGAATTAATATCTTCAATAATTCTTTTTACCCGGCAATCCCAAGTATGTTTATCATTAATCAGCTTAATAGTATCTGCTTGCGCTTTGCTACCTAAATACCCTGAACTTTTGGCTTTTTCATAAACTTCATTAAAGGTTAACCAGGTAAATTCATAATAATGATATTGATACTCAAAGAAATTCGATAACCCTAGAATTTTGCCTGGACCATTACTGCTTATTTTGTCTTTATAAATATTAAATTTATCGCCATCATTTGTGTTATACCACAACAAAAGCGCTCCCGACGCCATGCAATCAATCGAACGGAAATGAAACGAAATACCGTCGTGCATATTAAATTGCGAACACTGATGAATACGATTAATTTCGGATTCTTTTTCAACAAACCCTTTATAAAACCGCGAAAATTTTGACCATTCCAGCCAGTTTTCAGTACCGTAGATATTGATCAATGACGAATTCCGTACAGCAAAATCAAGCAGTTCAACCCTATTGCTAATCCGTTTGGTTCTTATCAACAAATCGTAATATATATCCTGAGCCAGTTGTACCGGCTCACCCAATAGTTTCTCGGCAATATTATCGATGATTTTTACACAGGACTCGTGGGTCTGCCCAAAATAAGTATTAATCTCCATATATTGCGTATATTCATTTAATAGAGATTCAAATGTAATACTATTCGATTTCCCTGATAATACCCTATTTAATTCCTGCCGGCTCCAGGGTTTTGGAATATGACCTATAAAGCTGAACTCCACCGTATCGGTTTTCGATTGAGTGCCCGGAAAAAAAGTTTGTGTACAAGTCCCCGGTGGCATCCAGGCAGTATAACCGCCGGTATTGAAACTGAATTCCCAACCCGGATCGATAAAATAGGTTATCTCGCTACCTTTTATCTGGCTTTCCGAACGTCCGCCCATATCGACCAGCCATGAAATATGCATAACGTTCATTTCATCAAGCACCGGGATTTCATTTTTTACCCGGTTCATTTCAAAAACCACATCGGGTTTATTATCCCTAACCCATGCACACATTTCGTTCTCGGGTAGAAGTTTGCATTGTCCTGTCACTTGCCAGCCTTGTTTTTGAAATGCTCTGGCAAGAAACCCGAAAATTCGCCGATGAAACGAACTTTCGGAAGGCATGAATAACGAAACGTGTTTACTCATCAAATAAAAGATATAACTGAACTAAAACAAACAGGCATTTAAACGCGGGCATAAACTACATTAACTCCAGCAACGGCAGTTTTCTTTCCAAGCGTTTTTCAATCGCATCGCGCAGTAATCCGTAGCTTTTCATAATATCCGCCCTTACCGCACCGTCTTCTTGGCAAGCCCGCTCCCAACACATGACTTCCATTTTTAGCGGCACGGGTATGCGTTTTTTCACGTACTCATGAATATTTTTATCCATGGCGGTTGCGTTGGAAAAACCATAATCCCATTGCCGATAGTTTTCGTAAAGCACTCCCTCAATAAATTTAATATCATCAGGCGCAAAAAGATCGGGATGGTCATCTTTTAAATGCTGGGTCGAAAAACCGGTCAGTGCCCCGCGCTGGCTAGAGTGGTTCCATACCATGGGATGGCCGAAATAAGTGCTCTGCAATAAAACTTCCGACCATGATATGCCCAAGCGCTGACTGACTCTTCGCAGTGTCTGTTCAGGAGTGGTATGAATATCTTCCAGCCGAATCGCGAACTCATCATCGCCTGGACGGCGCTCCACCAAAGGCACGTCGCCGCTCAGCAATTCAGTAAAAAGTTTATTGACATAATCATGGCTGGGAATATCGTTTTTTACCTCGACTTCCGTCGGATACATATAGCGCTTGAAATGCGAACCTAATGTTTGCAGTGGCTTTCTTATCATGTGAACCAGCGTGATTTTCGGAAAAAACTTTTGCGCATTTTTCGCCAAAAGAGGATCCGGCATGTGCATATTCCAGGCTATTTTTGTAACAGACTCCGCATACTGCCTGCCCATAGCCCAGTTGTAAGCAAGATTGAATGTGACAAAAAAATCCTTTTCGGACAGTACCGTCGATTTAATACCGCCGAAATAGGTTTCTACCAGATGCATAAAAGTAGAAATAACGTACCCCACATACGGTCCCTGATAAGCAAACGGGTCATTATTTGCCGGTTGGCGAAAAAACAGCCTGCCATCCAGCGGTTTATCCGATAAAAAATCTAGCGTCGCCGGAACGTGTATTAATTTGTTATTTATTTCAACGAAATTTTGATTGCACTTGCCCTCGTATTCCATATTCTTGCCGTAATGTCTTATGCAGTTGCTTAACTGGCTCTCAACATGACCTCGGCCTATCATTATGTCGAAATATTTAAAATATTCGCGAAAGTCAAAGTTTCCTGTCTTGATAACTTCGGGATGGCCGTCCAATAAAGAACTGAAAAACACTGTCCCCGATCTGCCGTAATAACAAATCGGAATAATCTCGTTGATATTGTCAGGATGCGGGCCAATATAAGACTGGCATTGATGTAAATCCGCACCACTGTTTATTTTTATCAAAAACTCATCAGTAAGAGCTGCCATTTTTTACCTTCTAAATATGACCGTTAACAGTTAGCGAAAAGCTTTGTTTAAAACGGTGCTATATAATCAAACTCAATTGAATGCTATGCGCACTCAAACATAAGCCTTTAAATCTTCAATCGAATCGACTTCGCCCCATGATTTTTCATAAGGTATCGCAGTAACCGGTATCCGCTTAGCTTCGATCAGCCTTTGCAAAGTGCCGGTCATATGCATCCGGTCGCATTCGGCACTGGTCAGAACCGTTCGGATCCGCATCACTTCCGCCCAACTCTCCGGCGTGAAGCGCAACAAGCCCATGTATTGCCCCTGTACTTCGGCTATCGACTCGGGCTTGTTGCCGATCTCAGCGACAGTGCCGTCGCCGTTTAAACGAAAGGTTTCCGCATCCAGCAGCGGGTCGCCAAAACGCTTTTCCCATAACGCTTGCCAATGTGGATCGAACGTTACCGCCAATGGAGCGTTGCTAGCCATCAGCGACGCGACTGCGTCAGTTTCGTAGAAAATATCCGAATAGCTGACTATGCACGGCGAAGCTTGCAGCCAAGCTTGAGCGCAAGCCAACGACGACACCATATTGGTTTCCGACCAGCGCGGATTGTGGAATTCGGTTAAACCGGAATCAGCCAGCAGTTCCCGCTTGTAACCGGTGACAATCGCAATATCGCCGATACCGGCCTGCCGCAAAGCATCCAACTGCCTTTGTAGTAACGACTTTCCATGCAACTCCACCAGGCATTTGGGTCGGTCGTCCGTCATATCCTTCATACGGCTGCCGCGTCCGGCAGCGAGAATGATTGCTTTCATATAACCTCGATTGATTTTGTTTAAACTCGACGGGAGAAAGATGACCGATAACAGCAATGATTCATAAACGACAGGAAAGAACCATCCGATTATCGGCTGTCAGCACGGTTAAACAAAACCTGTAACCGCTGCATATCCGCTAATTGGAAAACCGCCTCGCGCTCAGGATGCCACATCCAGCCTTGCCACGGCAGAGTTTCATGGCGAATCGCCTCGATACAGCCATCTTCGGACGTTGCGGCCACGGTAAAACCCGGCGGGCAAACGGCCACGGCAAATCGATGAAAACTGTTAACATCGCCCGTCAATTCGCCTTGCAACCTATGCTTGGTGCCGACATGCCCCGCCACCGGCTGCAACGTCGAACCGGCCCACACGCTCAACATCTGCATGCCTCGGCAAATGCCGAGCACCGGCAAACATTTTTCTTCGGCATAGGCTAATAGACAACGTTCGGTATTATCGCGCTCGGGCGCATCGCCTATGTCATTGCCGCCGGACAACAATATGGCGTCAGGATTCGTTGCCGACAGCCAGTTTTGCATGGGCGAAGGATTGTTTCCCTGCATTTGCCCCATAACGTTAGGCACCGGCATGGGCATATAACCGGCAGCGACCAGCCATCGGCACAGATTCTGGTCCAACGCATCGCGGCGCTCGTTGCGTTCGGGCAGCCAATCCACCCGCTGGCTCACAGCCACCCGTATCACGCCAGCACCTCGACTCTTCGTCCGGCGCAGTCCATATGCAAACGTTGAGCGCCCGACCATCGGCGAAACAAGGCTTCGCCTACCCCAATTACCGCCGGCAATCCCAGCTCTCCGGCACGAATCGCCATATGCGAGTTAACTCCGCCCCAGGCCGTAATCAGACCGGCGATGGGATAAGCGAACAACCAGTCGAACCCAGGATCGGCGCTGGCGATGCAAACAATAGAGCCTGCCAATGAATTCCGCTCCTGATGTCCAACCACCGGCCCGGTCACTTGTTTTTGCGTAATGAAATTTGCCGACATTTCCGGCCATTCGAACGCCCAGACATCCTCAGAACTGGCAATCACTGGCGGCAGCGATACCATTGACGTTTCCAGGTAGCGCGCTTTGCCTTGTTCGATACTGCGCGCCAGCACATCTCGCGGATTGGCCGCAGCGACGTGCAGCTCCTTGAACGCGGTAATGTCGGCATAGGCCAGGTCTTCCCTCGAAAAGCCCCACTGTGCCCCATATTCGGCTATCAGGATCAACGCATCGGAAAGATTGCGGGTAAAGTGGAATTTTGCCAGTTCGCGCAGTTCGATGCCCGCCTGCAAGAAATCAAATAATCCGACAGGATCGACTTGCAATTGATGCGTCTTCAGCAGTTTGACCAGCTCGCGCATCTGCGGCAACGTGATTGCAAACGGCTTTACCGGTTCCGGCACCGGTAAGCGGCGCTCCCAATCGAAATACAGGTCAGGTGCTTCATCGTAACGCGGCGAGAGTATGTCATAAGTGCCGGGACGCAAATGGCCGTAACGCATCAAAAACGCGTCCTTATCCAGCATTGCCCGGTCCCGTGCCAACTGTCCGCTAACGGTGGAAATTCCGGCAAAGAAAGCGTCGTAATCCGCCTCGGAAAAAACCCCGACCGCAACCAACGATTTGAGCATTTGCACGGCGATAAACCCCGCCCTGGCCAAACCGGCAAACGGCAAAGTACCATAGCGTTTGGCATCTTCCAGCAACCAATAGATCCGCTCCAGTGAATCCATACCTGAATTCAATAATTGTTCGCGCCGGACATTAAGCCGATCCAGCTTCGCGGCATCGCTACGCCATAAACCATCCTGGGTATCGACGATACGATTGGTTAATCGCCGCAAACTGTCGGCAATTACCGCCTGTTCGTGTTTTGAAAACCCGGCTTGGGCAAGCCGCTCCAAACGCTGCGGCAAATCCAGCGTGTAACAGGAAAAAACAATCTCGAACTCCATCTTGTCGTGCAGCGTGGGTTCGGCCAATAGCCTGTCAATGTAATGATCGACCAGGCGTCCTGCCAAATCCTTGTCCAAATCGGCCGGAATAAACGAGTTAAACGATAAGCGTACATCAATATAAGGCAGGCCAAAGAAATGCGGCATTAATGGAAAACTGCGCAAGTTCCGGTAACCGTAGTTATGCCGCTGATAAGCCCAGATAGCATCGGTAACCAGCTCCCGATACAGCGAAAGCGCCAACGGCTTGGGCCGTATGCCGATAATTTCGGCCGGATTCCAGTCGGGCATCACGCCGTATACTGTACGCCGCCCCATCAATAACGGATGCGGTTGCATACCGCGCGCCACCTTATCCTGAATACGTTGCAAACGTTCCGCTTGCACGGCTTCGCTTTCCGACGGACTCGATAAAACCAGCGGACGGGCCTGCAACAGCCATAATATATCCTCTCCACCGGAACCCACCGTTACAGCAAACTCACAGTCAACCGGCACGCCACCAAACAACTCCAGCAATTCATCCAGCAAAGAGAGTACCCCAGCCAGTTCAACCGGCGGCCGGACTGTCGACAAAGCCGCCCGTTGCCATGTCTTTCCGCCCAGCCCTCCACCGGTTACCGCCGTGGTATCGGCTCCTTCCTGCCAATTTATAACCCGGTACGGCGCACAGGTATTCGGATCGTGGGAAAACGCGACACCGGACCATATCGTATTCTGTAGCATCGGCTGGACCAATATTTCGTCTATGTCTGCGGCTTGTGGGCCGTAAGAGGATATTACCTGTTCTATAGCGTTCTCCAGCTCTGTCGGCCAAACGTCCGGCAACGACAGAAAAGCGCCGGCATTCGATTGCATTTGTCCATCTTCAAGTAGACAACTAGAGCGCACGATCCACGGGCCTGTGCCTAGCCTTGCCACAACCTGGGCAAGGCAAATGGCGCGTGTCGCCCGCCATTCACCGACAGTAAAATGCGCCAGCGGCGCAATGCGTGCCGAGCGCAGCTCGTCCTTCAATAACGCCAGCGTGCCGGCCTTGGTAGAGAACCCTAGAGACATCGGCTTCTTTAAGCTAACTGGGCAATCCAGATATGAGTGGAATAAGGAATCCTGATCATTTCAGTATTCAAGCTCTGCAAATAGCCTTCAATAGCGGCCACTACCGATGGAAATTTATCGCCCGCCTGGCGGGCCAGGGTCGCATGAGAGCGCCAAGCCTCGACGCATTCGACAATTGCCTGCTGGTGAACAATCCGTGAATCCAGATGCACAACCGGCCCGTAAAGGCCGCTCGCATCGATTACCGCAGTTTGATCTTCCCTGCGTGAACCATAGCCGTAACCGGCAACATAGGTTTTGATGATGGCTTCAATCTGCGCTTGAATCGGGTCGTCGAGCTGGCGATGATTCCACATGCAGGCAAACCAACCGCGCGATTTAAGAATGCGCGCTGTTTCTTTTAGTGCACGCGCCCGATCACAAACATTGAACGAACTGCCAAAAGTCACCATATCAAAGTGACCGGCAGACTGGCCGGTGTGCTCTCCTGTGCCTTCCACCCAACATACATTAGTCATTGCGGCAGTACGCCGGATACCGTTGGCCCGCATCGCGTCGTTAGGCTCCACCGCCGTCACATTAAGCCCGCGAACCGCCAGCATAGCCGTTAAATGAGCCGTACCGGCTCCGACATCGCAACAGCTGCCGCCTTTTTCCATGTCGGCAATCGCCAGCATTGCGTCAATCGCGGCGTCGGAATAATCGGGTCGCAATAAATAGGCATCGGCTAATAGCGTGTAATCCCATTCAGTTTTCATGATTTTTCTCCATTAATCGATTCATTAATTCATCCGCTATCTCCTCGGCGGAACGACCGAGCTGGAACTCCACCACCCAATCCGCCGCTTCCGGCTCGTCAACTTGTAAATCCAGACCTGCAACATCAGTCAGCTCACCGGCATCGAAACGGCGGTAGATTCCTTTCGGATCACGGCGACGCAGCTCTTCTATCGGCACTTTCAGATAAACTTCAAAATAACCGGGTAGATTTTTCCGGTTCCAGGTATGAATTTCGCGAAACAGGGAAATAGTAGCGATCACCACAATCAGCCCTTGCCGAGCCAAGATGCGGCATAAATGGGCATATTGAAACGCCAACGCCAACCGGCTTTCACGGCCATGATTGTCGGTATTGACCGATACCGCACCAAACACTTCCCGTAATTCATCGCCGTCCAGCAAAACCACTTGTTCGCCCTTTATCCGCAAACGCCGGGCAAGCTCCCGTGCCAAAGTGGTTTTTCCGGCAGCCGAAAGGCCAGTCAGCCAATAAACTCTCATCGTTAAAAGCCGGATTTAATTTGCTCTAAGGCCGAAAGCCTTGTTTTAACCAATTTTAATAATTGTCCGGCAATAGCCTGATAAGAAAACGTCTTGGACAATGTTTTATAAGCCCGTTCGGCGATTGTTTTTCTTTCACTTTCATTATTTAAGTAATAAATCACTTTATTGATAAAGTCGGTCTCATCCGTATATAAAACAACTTCTTCATTACTGAAATAATCGGTTATTTTCGAACTGTCATATAATATATCCCTGGATAACATAAACGAACCTGAGGCCATTATCTCTAGTGCCCGCATATGCAAAGTCATTCCCGGACTGGTATTAAGGCAGATTTTGGCTTTATTCATAATGCAATTAAGAACAGCCCCATTTTCGGCAACACCTTTAACGTAAGGTGAAAATTTTTGATATTTATCCCAATTATTACCATAAATATGAATATTAAAATCATACCCTGAATCAATTAACCGGGATATGAACCATAATTTTGTTTGCGTTAAAAACTCATAATGAAGACGCGTTCTTAAAATAACATCCACTGCTTCATCACTTAATTCAAAACCATGAATATTTAACAAATCATTAAGCTGCTTGTGATTATAATTTTCTGCTATAAGCGTACAGAACTCATGGAAGGCGTGCATATCCATGTGTTTGCAATAATCATCGATAATCCGGTAAATATCGAATAAATCCTGCTTGGAAAAAACGCCTTGCTCAACCAATACCGTTTCCCTTTCATTGAGCTGGAAATCATATTTGCTTGGATTACGAATGGGCTCGAATGTAATCGCAGGATCAACCAGATGGGTAACCAACAAAATATCGCAATCGTAATTTTTAATATTACCGATGGGATAATATATTTTGTCGTTATACCCTAGAGGCAGGAAGCCCATATTGCTATTGGCATATACCGGAAATTGTTCCAGCCCCAACCAATCTTTAGCAACAACGCAAGTAAAATCACGCGTCTTAGGCGGAATCTGATTATACATAATGCCAGGCAATATATCCTGAATCCAATTCACGAATGGAATCGATTCAGGCACGCCGGGAAATTCATGGCGGAAATGATTAATCGTTAAAATAATATCGGGCTTGAAATTATTTATTTGCTCGATGAAATATTCGATATTGGCAAGATAGTAATTTTCTTCCTCGATGCAATTTGTAGTAATTGCACCCAACCGGTCAAACCCGTCCAGTAAATCGCGGATACAGTATTTCAGGAAACTAGAAAACCGGGATATAAACCCCATTACTCGTAGCGAGTTAATATTTTCCGGCTTGAATTTATCCTGCCATCCGGCATCCGTTATGCTGCCGTAATACTCATGGATTTCATGCAGATTAGCAGCATAACGCTGAGCGCGTTGCTGCTGGGCTTGATTGATAAGTTCGAGCATCTGCTCGGCCCTTAATCCGCCCTGCACTTTCATATCCAGCAAAACGGTCGGTAGCGCAACCTGGAATTGCAAAAACTCCTGGCAAAGCAGACCGATAGCATTATGGTTAAAAAACTGGACCCGTTCTGACCTGATGACCGGTTCCCAGTCATGAAGCAGCATATTCAGCACAAACAGGCCGGGTTCCTGCTCGATGACATAAACAGGCACCTCGAATTCTTCCATCTCCGGGATGGGCCGCTCGGTATTTTTAAAAGCTTCCAATAACTCATAACCAGAACCCAGACTCAGCAATGCGTAGCAGCTGGTATTTTCCCGCTTATAAAGACTTGAATTATCGCGGATAAACTGGCAATTACCCAATAGCGCGACATTATCCAACCGGTAATAACTATTGCCGTTTAAAGCTAACGATATTTCCCAATATTCCTCACCTATCAACTTATCAATGACAATATCGATGTGGTTACTTTGGATGCCTGCGATCAGTTCGTTAAATAATTCAGGCCGGCTAGCGTTTAAAACCGCCATATTCTTAACCAATCTGTCCCGACAAGCCTGTATTGTGCCTGAAGATCGGCTACGCAAGACCACATTATCGCCAAATAATTCAACCAAGACCGGTTCGGCATGATTTGCAACGGCATCAGGTGTTGGATAACCGCTCAGCGCCTTTACCGACGATTTTTCAATAAAATGCTCGACAGCGGCATTGTAAGTAAAGTGCTGCGCCAGCAATAACGGCGATTTAGCAGGCACCAAGCGGTTATCGAGGATATTTTTTAAATCTTGCTCGGTTTTGAAGAACAGGCAACAATCATCCCAATGCGGCAGTTCTGCGACATCCCGGCAATCGTAAACCACTGGAATACAGCCGCAAGCAGCAACTTCGGCAAGACGCTGGGAATTAATCTCAAACGGATGGGAAACGATCGCATAAGCCGCAGAACGATAGGCATCGGCAACCTTAACGCCATGTTGCAGCTCACCTTGATAGAAAGGCGCAATCAGCGGGTCCTGATCCCAGTAACGCCCGTAAATCTCCACCGGCAATGTAGAATTTTGACAAAGCCACTTTACCGAATAATCCCTGATCACATAATGCAGCAGCTTCCAAAACACAAACCAATAACTAAAAGCTGAACGTTCGGCGATGTTTGTTACCGTTTGTTCATCAAAACGTCCCCCCTGATTTAATATTTCAACCAACTCCGCAATAACGTGCAGTTGCTGATCGTCAGCCAAATTCACTACCGGCAAATAGGAACTGCCGACAAAAATAACTTTTTGTTGCCGTTGCTGTTTATCGTCCGAATAGAATATGTCTTCATCAATGACAAAATGTTGGCGTTCCACCCTTTCGTCACCGCACTGTTTAAGATGCTGGTCAAAAATCGGCGAAATGGAAAAATTAAAATCATGGTTCCGCCAGTTTATTAACTGGTGGTTTCTAATTCTCGGCATCAAATCCTGCCACCACATAATATTGATGACATCATCATGAAGAAATTCGTGATTTACATTATTCACGTTGAAAGTAACATGCGGATTAAAATCGATATATTTATTAAGCATATCGACAACATTGCCCGTTTCCATGTCATTAGACTCAATATAAAAGAGAACTTGACAGCCTCTTTTTTCGAACGCTTTCGCCACGCCTTGCGAACTGTATTGCATGACCGTTGTCAGGCGATAGCTGGGAATAAATATTCGTATTGGCTCGCCTTCAACAACCGGTTTCAGCGCTTTCGCCTTTCGAATTAATTGTTGAGCAAATGCCAGCCGTTTTTTTTTGATAATCTCCAAAGCATTCGCAAAATCTTCCTGCACAGCGGCTTTTACTTCTTCTTCCAAATCATTGGGCATTTCAACCCTTTCAGGCAGTCGCAGTCTGGATATGATAAAAAAGTCGACAAGATCGGGTAATTCGACATGGATCAGGTTTTCAATACCATGTAACGGTAATTCCCCCCGGTAATAACAGACTTGCAGGCCGTCTATGGTCGGATGACCGCAATAGACCCGTTTTTTTTGCTTGGCTTCGTTTAACGCTAAAAGCGGGTCGACAAAATAGGTATCCCTATCAAGAAAATCCGATAGTTTTTTGTCGCTCAACTGGTTTTTTATTTCATAGAAAATATCGGCGCGTTCGCGGCGTTTGACATTAATCTCCTCAATGATATCGGCGGGCATCTCATTAAAATGCACTACACCATCCTGAGAAATAGCAATGATTTGCGGTATCGGCAAATGATTATACGAAAAAAACTCAACAAAGCTGTCGGATTGCACCTGAATAAAATTATCCAGTACGATATCGGTTAACGGTCCATCGTAATAACAATACTGCAAACGCTCACCGCCTCTTGCATCGACGATTTTGTTTTGCTTCACCGCTTCCGAATAAGCATCTTCTATATTAAGAAAAAATGTATCCTTGCTCATCTTACCTTGCTGGTCGTCTCCACATTGCTCAGCCATCGTAATGCCAACTTAAAACCATCAAATAAAATTGATATGCTCGGGCGGGTTTTTTAAATCCCACAGGAACTTGTTAACATAATCCTGCCGACAACCGATCGCACAATCCTTATGCACATCCACTGATTCGGCAACATCCTTATGCACCTGCCAATAACGCTCGCTGTGACTAACCAGATCGTAAAAGGAATCCTGATGTAAATCGCCGATATAGAAGCGCTCCTTATTAAAGAAAGGTCCGCAAGGATAGATTTTCCCGTTGCCGGAGATTTGCAATAAAAACGGCGTACCGAAACATTGATCGTATTTTCGGTAACCGTCTTTATACAGATTGGTTTCTCCGGCGGCATTGATTTTGTTCCATTTCACCTGCACCACGTAATTGTCATTGCTGAATTTTTCGGCCTGTTTCAACATGTCGCCGATTTTCAAATAAGCGTCGTAATCGATGCCGATTTCCTTATATTCGGAATCCGAGCAATGCTTGATCACGAAATAATCCACGCCCAACTCAGCGCCTAGTTCGGCTTCCGCCAATACCTCATCGAAGCATTCAGGGATCAGCACCATCTGCAAACCCAGCGTGCATTTATAGTTGTTTTCTTTTTTGATTTTCACCAACTCACGAATTTTGTCGATCAATAAATGGAAATTGTTTTCGCTGGATTGATGCACACGCCGAAAACCTTCCGGAGTACCGGCGGATAGATTGAAGCGGATATAGCTCATGTTTTTCAGCAAATCGTGCGCCCTATCCATATCCAGCAACAAGCCGTTGGTGGCCATTGCGGTGTCGATGCCCAGCTCTGCAGCCAGCACAGTGGCATCGTATAGCGTGGGATTGAGAGTCGGTTCGCCGTCACCGATAAAACCCAGCGACTTGACTCCAAGTTTGCCGCAATCCTCGACAAATTGCAGCAGCGCCTCGCGGCCAATCATGGTGCCCTTGGTCATATTCTGAACCACGGCATAGCAATATAGACAGGCGGTATTGCAAAATTTGGTCAGCCCCATGTCGATATGCACCGGCGCAAAGCGCTGGCCGTTTTGCCAAGCCTGAATCCTGTCCAAGTGATGCAGCATTTTATGGCCGTCGAAACGAAAGCGTTCCTTCTGGGTTCGAAAGCTGGGCCCGGTAAATTGATTCGGTACCGGTTTGTCCTGCTCGCAGTCCTCTTCCAGTCGAATAATGCCCTTCTGATCATCATGCGAAACACTTTTCAACTTCTGACCCGGCAGCTTGGTCAATTGGCTGGTGTCGATTACTTGATATTCACTGTTCGACAAGGCGCTACGATCGACAATCCGATTAGAGGTTCGCAATTTGTGCCCGGGCTGACTGAATATTGGAACGTTATCAGGTATTGAGGTTACGACAGAGTTGCCGAAACGGTTGGTTGATTCGTCTTTTGCCATGAGTAATGCTCTTATCTGTTCGTTAGAAAGGACCGGTGAAACTACGGTCAGGCAAGTCTCTTGCCAAATCGGATTGCAATTCCATCTTCACTGTTTGTTTTAGCGGCTGTTTATTCAACATCTCCAGTACCGTGACCGCAATTTCTTCCGCCCCCGGATAATAATGATTGGCCATAAAGTGCGAGGTCGGCACAGGATGATTGGGATAGGCAATTAACCGGGGCGGCTGTTTCAGGCGCTGCCCATGCGACTGAAACAGTTTGGACAGCAGATTATGCGCCATTGACGCTATTTCCGGCGCACAATCAGCCACGAGCAACAAGCCGGTCTTATCTATGGATCGGGCAACGCTATCGACATCCAGCGGCGTCAGGCAGCGCATGTCCAACACCTCGGCATCAATGCCGTGTTTTGCCAACACGGCCGCGGCTTTCAGCGCTTCTATCGTCATATGGGAAAACGCCGCCAAGGTAATATCGCCGCCTTGCCGCAACAATGCTGCGCCGTTCAACGCACTTGGGGAGCGATTTTTATCGACCTCGCCTTTGATGTGGTGCAACCATCGATGCTCGATAAACAACACAGGATTATTGTCTGCGATAGCATCCAGCATGGAGTGATAGGCGTCTCCGGCTGTGGTCGGCATTACTACCTTCAAGCCCGGCACTTGTGCAAACATGGCTTGCAAACTCTGCGAATGCTGAGGCCCCTGTCCCCAGCCGCGGCCAATGATGACTCTGATCACTAATGGCACTTGCTGTTGACCGTCGAACATATAGCGCCATTTGGCCGCATTGTTGACCAACTGATCGACCGACAGCAAGGCAAAATCGATGCGTTGATGCACCAGCACCGGCCGCATGCCGCCCAGCGCCGCGCCGATGCAGATACCGGTCATGCCGTTTTCGGCCAGCGGCATATCCAGCACCCGCTCCGCGCCGTATTTCTCGCGCAAACCCTGAGTAGTGGCAAAAACGGTTTTCGGATCAGACACGCCTTCGCCGATCAGGATCATCTCCGGATACGTGGCCAGACCATCATCCAACGCCTCACGTATCGCTTCGCCATAACTCATCATCGTTACATTACGCATACAGATGATGCCTCATACTATCGATAGACGGGCGGTTGCCTCGCAGCGACCACTGGAAAGCCTGTTCAATTTCATCGGCAAGCACCCTCTCCATTTCCGCCAGCTCCGATTCATTGCTTAAACGACTCTCCAGTAAAAACTGCCGGGTTTGCAAGAGTGGACAACGCTGTTTCCAGCCATTAAGTTCGCCGGGGCTACGATAACCCAGCTCGTCATCTTCGTTAGGTCCGCAGTGTTCCGGCCAGCGGTGGGTATGCAATTCCAGAAACTGAGGTCCTTGACCGGCTCGGGCGTTGGCAACGGCGGTTTGCGCCATTGCATACACTTGATCTACTTGGTTGCCATCGCCGCTGACAGCCTGCAAGCCATGAGCGGCGGCTATTTTATATATATCGCGTTCGGGCTGACGTTCTGTCAACGGCGTCATCACCGAATATTGGTTGTTCTCGCAAACAAACAGCAGCGGCAATTTTTTCAACGCCGCAAAATTCATGGTTTCGTGCATCACGCCTTCTTCAAAACAGCCGTCGCCGAAAAAAACCACCACGACATTGGTCGCTTCCGGCGTCCTCGGCTCTGGCCTCCTGCTTCGCTCTACCTCCTCCATCCATGGAGTCGTGCCTCCCGCGACACTGGCACATCCCTGTGCGGCGCCGGATTTTTTCATCTGCTCGGCCCAGGCATAACCGCCCGCCAATGGCACCGTACCTCCGACTATCGGCGTGGAAGCGATAAAACCGGCGGCCAGATCGGTCAGATGCATCGAGCCGCCGCGGCCGCCGCAACAGCCTTCAGCAAAACCGTACAACTCAGCCAGCAAGCGACGCAAGTCACCGCCCTTGGCCAGGTAATGACCATGACCGCGATGATTACTGAACACTTTGTCTTGCGGCGTCAAATGAGCGCTGACACCCACTGCGATGGCTTCTTCGCCGATACAGAGATGAGTCGGACAACGCATTTCCTGCTGTTGATAACGCTCGGCAATCGCCTCTTCAATTCGGCGGATACGAAGCATTTGAAAGTAGAGTTGCTTTAACTCGGCAGTTGCTTGGGCCATGGCGGTTATTTCAACAAAGTCGTGATGTATTTAAATAATGCTACTGCCCTTACCGGCTCACGATTGCAAACAATCTGCACATCCAGCGCAGCAGCGGCGCTACCGGCAAACAAAGCCTGCTCCGGCGCTATTCCCCCTCCCAAACATAAACCCGCAATTGATAAAAATGCATCTCCTGCACCTATTCTGTCCACCACTTTCGAGGACAGAGCCGGAATTTTATAGGCAGTTTTGGTTTCGTCCAGCATCAGTGCGCCTTTAGTACCACGAGTAATGGCAATATGCGTGGCCCGCAACCGGTCCGCTAATTGTCCAGCTAATTCTTCAATCGCTCCGCCTTTGTCATGAACCGCTAACCGTAATTCCGGTTCGTTCAGAGACAAAAAATCGGCGTTAGGATAACGTGTAATGAGGTGATAGCCGCGATTGCCACTGTTGATCTGAGCATTTACTGCCAGATATTTCGCGCCATTTGATAGTGCCGCCACCATTTCACTAGAGATAAAGCCGTTGCCGAAATCCGGCACAATCACCACATCGTACTCGCTCAGATGCTTATTCAGCCAAGCGACGATCTTACGATTAGTTTCTTCGGGGAGCGGTCCATCGTCATAGAAATACACTTCAAACAACTTGGCAATATCATTATCCACATATCGCCGTTTAACGATGGTCGGCCGGTCCTGGCTGAAGAAAAATACGGGGTCGATAGCCGGATTGAGATTGGTACGAATAAAATCCTCGTGGCTTTTGGTGGTGCCCAACCCAGACAGCAACGTAACATTATCGGTAAACTCAGCAACATGATTGGCCACTGCAATCGCACCGCCGGCGAAACGTTCATAATCGTTGTATTTGACCGCAAACACGTTGCCCTTGCCAGTCTGGCCCAGCGGCGAGGTGTAATGGTACTCGTCAATTATTGCCTCACCAACCACCAGCACGTTGAGACGGCTCAGGCTTTTCAGCTTGTCAATAATATCCGCGGTAGTGATAGATTCCTTGAACTGATCGAGATAGCCGGAAATTTCCGGCGAAAACACCTCAAAAAATTCATTTAACAACTGGGTCGAGCTGGAGGTCAGTTCATCAGTAAAGAAAACCCGTCCGCCGTGACGTTCAACGGCGTCCTTTTCATGCTGGATATTGCCGGTAATATCGTCGCTGGTGCTTTTGTAGTCGCTGCCTTTTACATATAAATCCGGTTTGACCTGGTCCAGCACTTCGACCGCAGTCACTGCGTGGTTGATCGCTACTTTGTCGACACAAGCCAACGCGGCGATATTTTCGGCGCGCAGATATTCGTTGAACACAGGCCGCCCAGGGCCTTTATTGACGAACTCGTCGGCAGTAACGCTGACCAGCAAGCTGTCAGCCTGCCGCGAGGCGCTTTGTAGATGGCGTATATGCCCGATGTGCAGCAAATCGAAAGTACCGTGACACAGTGCCACGGTTTTGCCTGCTGCTTTAAGTTCGGCAGAACGCTGAGCCAGTTGTTCGATAGAAACAATTTTTTCCGTGGACATATCGTTATTTCCTGACGAGATGATCGGTAATATGATGCAGTACGAACAAATGGCCTAGCTCGACCATGCCGTAATGGTTGCTGTCCAGCCAATAGTTCCAGCGTCCCAGCTTGCGTAGCGGATTGTCGTCCTTGAAGCCGCTCAGCGTCATCACCTCCAGGCCTTTGGTGTTGGCGGCCTGCACCGCATTAATAATGTTCAGCGATTGTCCAGAACTGCTGATAGCAATCAATAAATCGTCGGTGTTTGCAAAGGCGGTAATTTGTTTGGCAAATGCCTGCTCGTAGCCGAAATCGTTGGTAAAACAGGTCAACGGCGCCGCCTCGTGCAACGTCAATGCGCACAAACCGCCGACATTACGCAGATCGGTAATCACATGGCTCGCAATCGCCGCGCTGCCGCCGTTACCCAGCACAATGACCTTGGCTTGCTGTTCGCGGACTCTGGCAAATTCGGTCAATACCTGTTGAATCACTGCTTCCCCATCCAGCGTTTGTGCATGGTGATCTGTAAAAATGCTGCTCATCAACAACTGTGCGAATTGTGATGCCGCTTGTCCTATAGCCATCTGCCGCCTCTTTATTTGCCGAGATATTTAAACCAGTCGCTAGTGGCATCGGCTATCGAAGCAGATGTCCACAACGGCGCGTTTTGCCAATAATCGATATGAGCCAACATATTGGCGACGCCTTGCTCAAAACTAACTTGCGGCTGCCAGTCAAGTTTTGCCTTGATCTTGCTAGTGTCAGCAAAGGTGCAATCGGGCTCGCCGGGCCGCTTGGGAATGTATTCAATCGCGCCACCCAGCAACCCGACCAGCTGGTTAACGCTATAAGTACCACCGCTGCCAACGTTCATGATTTCGCCGCAAATGTCCGACTGCGCTGCGGCGATGAAGGCCCGGGCGACATCGGTGACATAGGTAAAGTCGCGAGTCTGATTGCCGTCGCCAACCACGGTAAACGGTTTGTTGTTGATCTTTTGCGCCAAAAACACCCCGAACACTGCGCCATAAGCGCCGGTAGTGCGGGCATGCGGACCATAAACGTTGAACAGGCGCAACGATATGGCCGGCAAGTTATACAGTTGCGCCCAATGCATCACCATTTCCTCGCCAAGATATTTGGTCAGGGCATAAGGATATTGCGGTCTGATAGCGGCAGTTTCCGGAGTCGGGAATTGCTCAGCCAGTCCATAGCAAGACGATGACGCGGCATAGACGAAACGTTTAACATTGGCGGATCGGGCCGCTTCCAGTACATTAAAAGTCCCACTGACATTGGTTTCATAATAGGCACGCGGCCGTTCGATCGACGGCACGATGTCGGCCAATCCCGCCAGATGAAATACCCAATCGATATCGGCGAATAACGGCGCAATCGCCTCGGCATCGCGAATATCGGCCTGGTGAAACGCGAAATGAGCTTGGCCGAGCAGGTCGGCAATGGTCTCCTTGCGACCGCCGGAAAGGTTGTCGATCACCCTGACCTGATAGCCTTGCCGCCACAATTCGCGGCTTAAATGGCTACCGATAAAGCCTGCACCGCCTGTAACCAGTACTTTCATGTTCCGCGCCTAGATAAAGTTGATATGGGCAGGTTGCTGCACCGTTAATTTGTCGAGATATTGGTTAACTGCTTCCATCCTGCAATTTTTGCGGCATTGGGAAATATCCAGTTCCTGAGTGATGTATTGCCAGTTCTGCCGTCTTTTGTCGCTTTCCCAAATGTCTTGAAACGACTGCTGATGGATATTGCCGTAGGCAAAGCGCTGATCGGTCAGATAGGCGCTGCAACCGTAGACTTCGCCGTCGGCCATGATATAAGCCCAGAAATACGGCGTGGCATGGCAGGTTTTATAGCGCACCGCATCGGATATGGAATAATTTTTCATGGTCTGTTCGCGGAAAATCACGTTAAAACCATCGCCGTTGAATTTGTCCAGCTCCTCCGCCATACCTAGCAGATTATCGTAGCGCAGGTTTTCGTAGCGGCGGGTTTCGCTGGACAGATGCTGAGAATAGGGCTTGACCACTAGATAATCCAAGCCAATGTCACGGCAGATGGCCGCCAGTGTGGTCACTTCATCGCGGTTTTCCGGCAGCAGCAGGATTTGCGCGCCCAAAGTGCATGATAATTGATGGGCTTTTTTATAGGCGGCGGCACGGCGCAGATTGCTCAGCACCAAGTCGAAATCCGAAGCCTTGGTTTGATGAATCGCGGCATAATTCTCAGCACTGCCGGCATTCAGCGACACCTTGATCCATGACACCAGTGGCAGCGACTGCTCGACAAAACGCTGGCTCATCAAAGTGCCATTCGTGGTGAAGGCTGTGTCGATACCAGCATCGGCAGTCAGCCTGACGATTTCGTTAATCTCCTTGTGCAACATCGGCTCGCCTTCGCCGGCATACATGATGCTCTTCACGCCCAATCGGCCCATTTCGGCCAGACGCTCCGCCAAAATTTTGACATCCAGCCGCTGCGCTTTGTAACCGATATAGTCGACCGCGCAAAACGTACAGCGATGATTGCAGGCGCCAACCGGCGAAACCTCCATATAGATAGGATACAAGGATTTGGCTTGTTGCCAGTCATGCTTGCCAGTCAACCACTGCGTCACCCGCTGCGGGTGATACATCAGTTTGTGACTGTCTATGCCGTAATTATCTGCCATGTTTTTGTCGTTTAGTGTGCTAGAGATGTTTGGTGAACATTGCAGAAATTTTAAAAGCAATTATTACGCCAACGTACCAATACTACGACAAGCAACGATTGACTTTTATATTATAAGTATAGACTATATCAGCCAAATCCGGTAAACCCCGACTGCTGTGTATATCCAATCATGCACCTCTGTTGAGATAATTGGCTTTAGTACCACAAGCAAATCAGCGGAAAAATATAGGCTTTGTGCCATGCAACCTGGCTTTAATCAGGCACGTAGCGCTGAGTTTCATTCGACACACAATAGGCCACATCAAAGCATAGCTTGCGTCTTGGTAAGATGCGAGCTGCTATCAACGATAATTACTGCTTTGAACTGATCTTCGGGAAAGAGCCAACTTAGAGCGATTGCCCTGCACCTCACTTACTCTAGTTATCGGCACTCAAACCGAATAACCAAGCTTGCCCAAACAGCTTGAAATTCTTTACCGCATCAGCCAAAACCTCATCAACTTTGGCTTGGTTAACCTTAATAGTGTCCCCTTGCTTCAGGTTTTCAGCACGCCGAACTAAGCTCATGTTGTTTTTCAACCAACTGTACCCTCTGGGTCACGCCGCATACCAGAGCATAAGGTATGGTGCCTGCCCAACATGCAATTTCTTCAACCGGCAAACCTTTGCCCCACAAGGTCACAGGGTCGCCGGGTTGTGCGTGGACTTGATTTCCAAGATCAATAGTAATCATGTCCATTGACACCCTACCAATAAGCGGAAAACGCTTGCCATTAACCAATACCGGCGTTCCGGCTTTAGCATAGCGGGGATAACCATCACCATAACCTATCGCAGCAACCCCCATTGTTGTTTGTTTTTCGCATATCCAGCTTCCGCCGTAGCCAACTGTATCTCCTGCTTCGATTTGCTTAACCGCTATCAACCGTGAATGCAATTCCATAACCGGTTTTAACCCCAGTTGCCGACCTGTTGACTCAGGAAAAGGTGATATACCGTACAACATAATGCCAGGGCGTACCCAATCGCTTAAGGACTGCTTCCAGCCTAATATACCCGCAGAATTAGCCATGCTACGCTCACCGGATAAACCTGCAACAGCTTCGTTGAACAGACTGATCTGTTTTAGCGTTTTATCGTCATTAAAATCGTCGGCACAGGCAAAATGCGTCATCAAATTGATCGGTTGCTTTATCAGGACGCATTGGCTCAATCGCTGATATGCAGAACTAAATTCTTTTGCCTTGAAACCCAGACGGTTCATGCCAGTATCAAGTTTTAGCCAGACAGCACAAGCTCCCGAAACTTCTCCGGCTTCAAGAATTTCCAGTTGAGTTAAGGAGTGCACCACTGCGTCCAATTGATAATGCAGTAATTCATCAAATTCTTCGGCACAGGTAAATCCTTCTAAAACGGCAATTCTATTTTCGAATCCCGCTTTGCGCAATCGGATGCCTTCATCAACCCTGGCCACTGCAAAGGCGTCGACATATTGTAAAGCTTCGGCAATACGCAACAAGCCATGTCCGTAACCATTGGCCTTGATGACCGCCATCACTTTGGCATCAGGTGCACAACTGCGTACTTTGGATAAGTTATGCCGAACTGCATCCAGATTCAGCACTGCATAGGCTGCCGGGGTCATTCATAATCCCCGCTACCATACGGATTCCCGGCAAAATTCTCAAAGCGGGTATATTGCCCCAAAAATGTGAGTCTTACAGTCCCCAATGGACCATTACGTTGCTTGCCGATAATGACCTCGGCAATGCCTTTATCAGGACTATCTTCATGATATACTTCGTCCCGATACACGAATACGATTAAATCGGCGTCCTGCTCGATAGCGCCCGACTCGCGCAAGTCGGACATCATTGGGCGTTTATTAGGGCGCTGTTCAAGATTACGGTTGAGCTGGGACAAAGCTACTACAGGAACGTTCAACTCCTTGGCCAGCGCTTTTAAGCCTCTGGAAATATCTGAAATCTGCTGCACCCTATTATCGCCACTGGAAGGTGATTGCATGAGCTGTAAATAATCCAATACAATCAAACCCAGCTGGCCATGTTCACGCGCCAAACGTCTAGCTCTTGAGCGCACTTCGGTCGGTGTTAATGCAGGGGTATCGTCGATGAATAATTTAGTCTCAGCCAGCAAATTGATGGCCGACGTCAAGCGTGGCCACTCATCATCTTCTAGCTTGCCGGTTCTGATTTTATGCTGGTCGATACGGCCTAATGATGACATCATTCGCATAGCCAGCGAGTCCCCCGGCATTTCCATACTGAATACCGCAACCGGTTTATCACCTTTAATGGCAATATTTTCCGCCATATTCATAGCAATAGTCGTTTTACCCATGGAAGGTCGGCCGGCTACGATAATCAAGTCGGCAGGTTGTAAGCCGGAAGTCAGTTCATCAAAATCAGTAAATCCTGTCGCTGCTCCGGTAATGGAACCTTCCTGTTCAAACAGTGTTTCAATCTTATCGACAGCTCGAGCTAACAACGATTTGATAGTTGCAAAACCGCCCTGCCCGCGCTGTCTTTGCTCGGCTATCTTAAAGACTTCGCGTTCGGCATTTTCAAGGAGGTCGGCTGTCTCGCGTCCTTCCGTATTGAATGCGGAATCCGAAATCTCGGTACCGACATGAATCAACTGACGCAGTACTGACCGGTCTCTGACAATATTGGCGTAAGTGACGATATTCGCGGCACTGGGAGTGTCTTTTGCGAGCATGCCTAAATAAGACAGGCCGCCAGAATTTTCCAGCTCTCCTACCGCTTCCAACGCCTCTGATATAGTAATCACATCAAAAGGGATCTGTTTTTCGGCCAGTTGCTCAATCGTCTTGAAAATAAGCCGATGGTCTCTGCGATAAAAATCACTTTCAACCACTTTATCCGACACAGAATCCCAAGTTTGATTATCCAGCATTAGTCCACCCAAAACCGATTGCTCAGCCTGAATTGAATTAGGCGGAATTTTTAAAGAATCTAACGAATAATCATGAATAATTGAGTAGTTTTCAGACATAATCCATAGCAGTTAAGACATAAAACCTAGAAAAAAAGTCCAGAATATTAAAAAATACAAAAAATAAAATAATATCAGCGATAACGGCAGATAAGTTGTTGCAGCCCAATCAATTTGTTATCAACCATGCCTTATGCGGTTAAAAAATCAATCTAGCTACTGTTGGCATTATAAACTAACTTGTAACCTTTAACCTGGTTACAGTTATTCATGTCCAGGGCAAATGCATATAAGATATTAAAAACAACATTTTTTCAAAAAAGCTAATGAGTCAGCCTGAAAAAAGCCGTCTCAACAATGATTACCGATTCCAAGGCCTCGATCTCAAACGGGCACAAGCCCTTAAACGGAACTCGTTTCGATGAATAGCGTTTTCCTGCCCCCAAAGCCGAAGCAGGCTGGGTTTGATCGTTTTGATGGTCAAAATTAGCGCAAAAAATAGCCTCATCCAGAGTCTGAAGTTCCAGGCCACGGCTGCCATCAATAAATTGATGCAGTCCCCGACGGGGCTCTTGAGGAAATTTCTCGCTAAGCGAAAGTCGGACTTTAAATGACCAATGATCGGTTCAATCGCTGCCCTGGCCCTGCGCTGGCAACGTTTGCGTTTTTTGTCCCGTTGATAACGATTGTCGCGTTTTAGCGGCGGAGCCGGCAAAATTATTTGCGTGCCGTCTACCGTTTTTGGGCCACGGTAACCGCGGTAGCAGACACCGGTTTTCACGGCCTTGCCGCGGCTGTTTTGACAGTGCGCCAGCACCTCCGGTAGGGTCTTGCTGTCATGCAGATTGTGTGGATGACTGACCACACCGACAACGATGTTGGTCTTGGCCGTGGCGGCAATGGAGACTTTATTGCCGTATTCGTAAGGTTTGTGGTCCTTGCCTCTAGTGCCCCGTGTGGGTATTGCCGATGCAGTACACGTCGAGGTTCATGCAGGGCGTAAATTTTGTCGCTGTCTTTGGGGTGTTGGCTCAGAACCCGCTCGTAAAACAGAAAGTCTTTTTGATAATGTTCGAACAAGGCGTAGCATGGCAAGGTTCTGCGCAGTTCCCGGATCAGGAATGGGCAATGGTGCGCAGTCGTTTCAACCTAAAAAGAGCACTTGCCCTAGCTAAACAGGGACCGGTGGCAGTTTAGGGGTTGCAATTGACGGCCGCGAAGGTATTTTACCAGCGCCAAACTCAGGATCCGGCACCAGCGTTGTAAGGGCAAGTGCTCTTTTTAGGATTATTGTTCTTACGATATCTTCGATGATCAATGGCATCCCTTCTTATGATTATATAGTGATGTCATCTCCAGATTGTCAGCTAAGGACTTCCAAGATTATTTTATCAGTTGAACGAAGAGTGTATCGACACACACTGAGGAGCGCTGATCAATGCAGATGGCAAAACAGCGTGTGGTCGCGGGATCGAAAACACAATAAAAATCCGCTTTATAGGGGTCACAGTGCCTGGGGTTCTGCAAACCGACTGGTTTTAGGCCAGAAGGGGACGGAAGTTCAATTGCTGGAACTTAAAGGCTGAACGTAACTCTGGATACGATGGGCCGCCAGCGCGAGATTGCCAAACAGATTATTGATGAGGAAAGTGATTATGTCCTGGGGTTAAAGAAAACCACGGCGCTTTGCATGAAGCCAGGACACTTAATAAAATGACTGACCGCGATATGTTCGAAAGCTAACTCGTGATATAAACTGGAACTGAAGGTCTGGCGATACTTTGATTGTGTGTCGACTTATACAACAAAGCCCTTATCAAGTCTAAGATTCTGACTTTTTAAGGGCTAATGATTTGTAAAGTTTCCTGTATTTATATAGTTTTGTCTAAGTTACTCTTCTATAGTAACAACTGGTCTATCAACCAGTTCGACATAAGCCATAGGCGCATCATCACCAGGTCTAAATCCGCATTTCATAATACGCAAGTATCCCCCCGCTCTATTTTTATAACGAGGACCGAGCTCATTAAAAAGCTTGGTTACTACATCACGATCACGTAACCGAGAAAAAGCAAGGCGCCTTTTAGCAACGCTATCTTCTTTAGACAAAGTAATTAATGGCTCAGCGAAGCTTCTTAACTCTTTGGCTTTTGGTAAAGTTGTTTTTATTAATTCATGTTTAAATAATGAACTAACCATGTTACTAAATAGCGCCTTACGATGACTACTATTTATATTGAATTTTCTACCGGATTTACGATGTCTCATTGTAAGAAGACCTAATGTTAGTGATTTATTGCGTGAGTTTGATCTGCAAGGTTTTCAGGAGGCCAATTTTCCAAGCGCATACCTAAAGATAAACCTTTTAAAGCAAGAATGTCTTTTATTTCTGTTAAAGACTTTTTGCCAAGATTTGGAGTTTTTAATAACTCAACTTCGGTACGTTGAATTAAGTCACCAATATAAAAGATATTCTCAGCTTTTAAACAGTTAGCAGAACGTACTGTTAACTCGAGATCATCTACAGGACGAAGAAGAACGGGATCAAATATTTCTTCAACTTCAACTTCTTCCTCAGCAAGCTGATCATTTACTTTTTCGAAATCAACAAAAACTGATAATTGATCATGAAGTATTGTGGCAGCAAGCTTAATAGTTTCTTCCGGATCAACAGTGCCATTTGTTTCCAGTTCGATTATTAATTTATCTAGATTAGTGCGCTGTTCAACACGTGTGCTTTCAACCTGATAAGCAACCTTGACAATCGGGCTATATGAAGCATCAAGCTGAAGTGCGCCAACAATGAGGCTATGTTCGGAATTAGATTTACGAACACTTACAGGTTCGTAACCTCTTCCTCTACGTACCCTGATTTTCATATTCAAGGCGCCATTCTGTGTCAGATTAGCTATTACCAATTCGGGATTGATAATCTCCACATCATGTGGCAGCACAATGTCGGCTGCGGTAACGCATCCTGCTCCATTCTTTGAAAGGGTAAGCTCAACTTCATCTTTAGAATGAAGAACAACCGCCAGTTTTTTAAGATTAAGTAAAATATCAATTACATCTTCCTGAACACCTTCTATAGTGGTGTACTCATGAAGAACGCCTTCAATTTCAACATCTGTAACTGCGCAGCCAGGAATTGTGGACAACAAGACACGCCGCAATGCGTTACCAATAGAATGACCAAACCCTCTCTCAAGAGGCTCAATAACAATCTTAGAATGATTAGGTGTTTTGCTTATAACCTCAACTAAACGAGGCTTCAGCAAGCCAGAAATAGAATTCTGCATTTATATCCCTCAAAACTACGATTATTTAGAGTAAAGCTCAACTACCAACTGCTCATTGATATCGCTACCTAAATCTACACGATCCGGCAGAGAGCTGAATGTACCTGACATTGCTTTAGAATTAACTTCAACCCAAGAAGGAAAGCCATACTGTTCAGTAACAGCCAAAGCATCAACAATTCTTTGTTGTTTTTTTGCTTTTTCTCTAACGGCTAGAATATCGCCTGGAGAAACTTGATAAGAAGGAACATTAATCAATACATTATTCACCTGGATGGATTTATGACTGACCAACTGGCGAGCTTCTGCCCGAGTAGAAGCAAAACCCATGCGGTATACAACATTATCTAATCTTGATTCCAATAGGTTCAATAAATTTTGGCCTGTTGCACCTTTTTTCAAATCTGCAGATTTGTAATAGTTTCTGAATTGCTTTTCCAGAATACCATATATTCTGCGTAAACGTTGCTTAGCTCTTAACTGAATAGCGTAATCGGAGCTTCTTGCACGCTTGGTACCATGCTGACCAGGACGTTGATCCAATTTACATTTATTTTCTAAAGACTTTCCTCTGCTTTTTAAAAACAGGTCAGTGCCTTCTCTTCGACTTAATTTACAGGTAGGCCCAAGATATCTTGCCATAACAAACTACTCCAGATTTTTATACGCGGCGTTTTTTCGGCGGACGGCAACCATTATGAGGAATTGGCGTCACATCAACAATGTTATTTATTTTGAATCCTAAATTGTTCAGAGAACGCACAGCAGATTCACGGCCAGGTCCAGGACCTTTAATCATGACATCAAGGTTTTTCATTCCGAATTCCAAAGCGACAGAACCGGCCTTCTCCGCCGCAACCTGAGCAGCAAATGGCGTACTTTTTCTGGAACCACGAAAGCCTGAGCCCCCTGATGTTGCCCAAGAAAGAGCATTACCTTTTCTATCTGTGATAGTTATAATTGTATTGTTGAAAGAAGCATGGACATGCACTATGCCGTCGGCAACTTCTTTTTTTATACGTTTTCTAGAACGATTTTGACTCGCCATTTACTTCAACCTCTTAAAGGAATATCTTATTTTTTAATTGCCTTACGCGGACCTTTTCGAGTACGTGCATTAGTTCTCGTCCTCTGTCCTCTTAAAGGCAACCCTCTACGATGTCTTATTCCGCGATAGCAACCCAGATCCATCAAACGCTTGATATTCATAGAAACTTCACGACGCAGATCACCTTCCACTGTCATCTTTGAAACCACATTACGAATAGTTTCTAATTGTTCTTCAGTCAGCTCTTTAATTTTTATCGAAGTGGCTATACCCACTTCAGCGCAAATTTCACTTGCAGTTTGACGACCAATACCATAAATAGCAGTCAAAGCAATTACTGCATGTTTATGATCTGGTATATTTATCCCGGCAATACGTGCCATCTAGATACTCCCCTTGGTAGCACTCTAAAGTTAAGCGCTAAATTATAGCATTACATAAATTATGGCGCAACGATTATTATCCTTGTCGCTGTTTATGTTTCCCGTCTTCACAGATAACCCTAACAACACCATTTCTTTTTACAACTTTGCATTTTCTACAAATTTTTTTAACTGAGGCTCGAACCTTCACCACTAACTCCTAAATTGCTCTTGTGCAATAATTTATTTTTTCAGATTGGCTTTTTTCATTAAGCCATCATACTGCTGTGACATAACATGAGTTTGCATCTGAGAAATGAAATCCATTACAACCACCACAATAATCAATAAAGATGTCCCTCCAAAATAAAAGGGAACATTCCAGTAAACAATCAAAAACTCGGGTAACAAACATACTAACGTAATGTAAAACGCCCCGGTTAGAGTCAACCGCGTCATCACTTTGTCAATATATGAACTTGTTTGAAGGCCAGGTCTTATTCCGGGTAAAAATGCCCCTGACTTCTTTAGGTTCTCAGCAGTTTCTTTTGAATTAAATACTAAAGCCGTATAAAAGAAACAAAAGAAAATAATAGCTGTTGCGTAGAAAATAACATAAACCGGCTGACCAGGAGATAACATCGTGGCCACATCTTGCAACCAAGTAAATCCCTCACTATTACCAAACCATCCTGCGATAGTGGCTGGAAACAAAATTATACTTGAGGCAAAGATTGGTGGTATTACTCCTGCCATATTGAGCTTTAGAGGCAAAAAACTGCTTTGCCCCGCATACATCTTACGGCCTTGCTGCCTTTTTGGATAATTGATGAGAATCCTTCTCTGCCCGCGCTCAACAAAAACAACCAATGCGGTAACTGAAATCGACAACACAAACAATAATAAGATAAACGCTCCATTCATCTCACCCGTTCTTGCTAACTCTAAAGTTCCGCCAATTGCTTTTGGCAAGCCAGAAACAATACCTGCAAATATAATAAGTGAGATGCCATTACCAATTCCACGCTCTGTAACCTGTTCACCAAGCCACATCAAGAAAACAGTGCCCGTAACCAAGGTAACAGTTGTAATAACGATAAAGCTAATTCCTGGATTCAAAACCACTGAAAGACCACCAGCAGTCTGATTTTGCAAAGCGAGCGAAATCCCAATCGCCTGAAAAGTCGCCAAAATAACCGTACCAAATCGAGTATATTGTGAAATTTTACGCCGACCCGACTCACCCTCTTTTTTTAGCTGTTCCATCGCAGGAATAACAACCGTCATCAACTGCATAATAATTGATGCAGAAATATAAGGCATTATGCCAAGAGCAAAAAGACTTAGCCGCATCAAAGCGCCACCCGAGAACATATTAAACATGTCCAAGATTGATCCGCTTTGCTGTTCAAACATAACAGCTAACGCCTTAGGATCTATTCCAGGCACAGGAATATGGGCACCGACTCTGTATACAAAAAAAGCTCCTAAAACAAAAAGCAACCTAGCTTTAAGCTCTGAAAAACCGCCGACCTTGCCAGATACCTGCGCTCTTGTATTCACCTTAAACCTCTACTTTGCCGCCAGCAGCTTCAATAGATTCTTTAGCTCCGCCAGTTACTTTTACACCTTTAACAGTAACAGCCCTGGTTAATTCACCAGACTTAATTATTTTTGCTTTTTTAGTAAAAGCTGGAACTATGTTGGCATCAATCAAAACTTTAAGATCTATAACTTCTGAATTTAACCCATTCAGCTCGTTTAATCTCACTTCCGCTGAATACTTACTTATGAGTGAAATGAATCCAATCTTGGGCAACCGACGTTGTAAAGGCATCTGTCCACCTTCAAAACCAACCTTATGAAAGCCGCCACTTCGAGCCTTTTGACCCTTATGACCTCTTCCGCAAGTCTTACCAAGTGTACAGCCTATGCCGCGGCCTACACGTTTGGATTTTTTCCGAGCCCCTTCACTTGAACGGATAGTATTTAAAAACATTACACTTCCTCAAATTTTAGCATGTACGATATTTTATTTATCATACCTCTGTTTTCAGGTGTATCGAGCACCACAACAGTCTGATTGATTTTTCTTAAGCCCAAACCTTTTAGACAAGCTTGGTGACGTGGCAATCGGCCAAATCTGCTTTTTGTCATCGTAACACTTAATTTATTGCCAGCCATTACTACTACCCAATAATCTGTTCAACTGATAAACCGCGTTTTGCGGCTATTTGGTTAGCACTATGCATTCCTGTAAGACCATTAATAGTTGCCCTAACAACATTAATAGGGTTACTGGTTCCGATACATTTAGCTAATACATTATGCACACCAACCACTTCAAATACCGCTCTCATTGCTCCACCGGCAATAATACCTGTACCTTCAGAAGCGGGCTGCATATAGACCTTAGCCGCTCCAGTTGTATTCATAATGGGATATTGCAAAGTATCGCCTTTTAAAGATACTTTACGCATGTTTTTACGCGCTTGTTCCAAAGATTTCTGGATTGCAATAGGTACTTCACGGGCTTTACTTACACCATATCCAACTCTGCCTTCGCCATCACCAACTACTGTTAATGCAGTGAAACCGAAAACTCTTCCGCCTTTTACAACTTTTGCAACACGCCTTACATTGACTAATTTTTCTTGTAAACCATCTGCACTAACCTGAGAAGGTGCTGTAGACATTCTATTCCCCTAAAATTTCAAACCGGCTTCACGTGCAGCATCAGCTAAAGCCTTAACGCGACCATGATATTTAAACCCTGAACGATCAAAAGCAACTTCGGAAATTCCGGCAGCAATCGCTCTTTGTGCAATAAATTTTCCTACTTCCGCTGCTGCACTAATATTTCCAGTGTTTTTTAAAGCTGCTTTAATATCAGCTTGTGTTGTTGAAGCGCTTGCTAACGTTGTCGCTCCATCAGCACTAATAACTTGAGCATATATATGTTGCGAAGTCTTGTGTATTGACAAGCGCGTTGCACTTAATTTCTTTATTTTGCAGCGCAATTTTAATGCGCGCTTCATACGAGATTGTTTCTTATCCATTACGCTACCTTACTTCTTTTTAGCTTCTTTTCTTGCGACATGCTCTTCAGCATATCTGACACCTTTACCTTTGTAAGGCTCTGGTGGACGATAAGCTCTAATTTTTGCTGCAACCTCACCTACGAGTTGCTTGTCACTTCCTTTGACTATTATTTCAGTTTGGCTAGGTGTTTCAATTGAAACCCCCGCTGGAACTTCAAAATCAACTGGATGAGAAAAACCAAGAGCTAAATTAAGTATATTTCCTTTAGCTTGAGCCCTGTAACCGACACCAATCAAAGTCAACTTTCTTTCAAACCCTGCAGAGACTCCAACAATCATATTGCTGACTATTGCTCTAGCTGTTCCAGCCTGCGCAGTAGCTTTTTTATCATCTCTATCCCACTGGACTTGGATTACATTATCTGTAATACCAAAACTAACAGCTGAATTAATATCATAAGATAATTGACCATTGTTTCCTTTTACGGTCACATTATTACCCTCTAGTTTTATATCCACACCTTTGGGGATAATTACTGGGGCCTTTGCAATTCTTGACATATCCTGACCTACACCTTAACAAACAGTACAAATGACTTCGCCGCCATGTCCAATTGAACGAGCAGCTCTATCGGTCATAACACCATTCGATGTTGATACGATAGCAATCCCTAGCCCGCCAAGAACCTTCGGCAATTCATCCTTAGATTTATAAATACGCAAACCAGGCTTGCTAATTCTTTTAATATTTTCGATTACAGGGGCACCTTTGTAATATTTTAATTCGATTGTCATTTCCGAATGGCTACCATTCGTCTCAACCGTATAACCTGTAATAAAACCCTCTTCTTGTAATACCTTAGCAATAGATACTTTCAATTTTGACGAAGGCTGCTTAACGATCTTTTTACCTGCAGATTGACCATTTCTTATTCGGGTCAGCATATCTGCAACAGGGTCTGTCATACTCATCTTATAATTTCTCCAAACTTGATCTAAAAGACCTTACCAACTTGCCTTTACTAATCCCGGCACATCGCCACGCATTGTCGCTTCTCTCAGTTTATTTCGACTAAGACCAAACTTACGGTAGTAACCGTGCGGACGCCCAGTTAAATTACAACGGTTACGTACTCTTGATGCACTAGAGTCCCTTGGTAATTTTTGAAGTTGCAAATGAGCAGATTCTTTATCTTCAAATGTGGCATTCGGATCTCTGATGATTTCTTTCAGAGAGTTACGTTTAGCCTCATATTTTTGTACTAATTTTTTACGCTTGTCTTCACGCGCAACCATTGATTTCTTTGCCATTTTAGTGCGCCCTTTAGTTTTTAAATGGGAAATTAAAAAGCTTCAACAAAGCTAAACCTTCTTCATTAGTTTTGGCCGTTGTTGTAATAGTTATATCCATGCCACGTAATATATCAATCTTATCATAATCAATTTCAGGGAAAATGATTTGCTCTTTAACGCCCATGGAATAATTACCGCGCCCATCAAAACTTTTAGGACTTAATCCTCTAAAATCACGAATTCGAGGAATAGAAATACTTATCAATCGATCTAAAAACTCATACATTCTATCGCTACGCAAAGTTACTTTGCAGCCTATGGGCATATCGTCACGAATTTTAAAACCAGCGATTGATTTTCTAGCCAATGTGACAACTGGTTTTTGTCCGGAAATCTTTTCCATATCGCTAACAGCAGCTTGCAACACTTTTTTATCGGCAACAGCGCCACCAACACCCATATTGAGTGTTATTTTTGTAATCCGCGGCGCCTGCATTATCGAATTGTAAGCGAACTGCTCAACTAATGCTGGAAGGATTTTTTCTTTATATACGGTTTCTAGTCTAGCCATGATTTTTATCTACACCTTATACATCAACAACTTCATTTGTTGACTTAAAATATCTGACTTTTTTTCCATCTTCTAGAAACTTAAAGCCGACACGATCTGCTTTCTTGGTCTCAGGATTATATAAACCTATATTGGAAATATTAATCGGCATATCCTTGACAATAATGCCACCTGAAATCCCAGCATTTGGATTTGGTTTTTGGTTCTTTTTGACTTGATTAATTCCTTCAACCAAAACCTTATTATCCTTTAAAACTTTGCTTACTCTACCGCTCTTACCCTTGTCCTTTCCGGTACGAACGATTACTTCATCGCCTTGTCTAATTTTTTGCATCTTTCAACCCTACCTTATAATACTTCAGGAGCCAGTGAGATGATCTTCATAAATCTCTCACCTCTTAGCTCACGTGTTACAGGGCCAAAAATGCGTGTACCAAGTGGCTGTAAATTATTATTAAGAATTACCGCGGCATTTCCATCAAAGCGAATAACGGAACCATCTGGTCTTCGAACACCTTTACAGGTTCTAACAACCAACGCGTTATAAACCTCACCTTTTTTTACCCTTCCGCGTGGTATAGCATCTTTAATGCTTACCTTGATGATGTCTCCAATCCCTGCGTAACGTCTATGAGACCCACCCAATACTTTGATACACATGACCTTTTTTGCACCGCTGTTATCGGCGACTTCAAGGTTAGTTTGCATCTGAATCATGATTTATTCCTAAATTATCTGTTTATTAAATAGCTCAGCAATGCTATTTGTTGGCGCTTTCTAAAACATCAACCAATTTAAAGGTTTTATTCTTAGACATAGGTCTGCATGATGTAATTGAAACTACGTCGCCTTCATGACAAATATTTTGTTCATCATGAGCCATCATCTTAGTTGAACGCTTAATGTATTTACCATAAACAGGGTGCTTTACAACGCGCTCAACTAAGACCGTAATGGTTTTGTCCATTTTATTGCTAACAACCCGACCTGTGATTGTTCGTAATTTGGTTACGTTTTCACTCATTATTATGCACTCGCCATTTCGTTTAATATGGTGTGGATACGAGCCACGTCATGTCTAACCTTCTTCACTTGATCCGGCTTAGATAATTGACCAGTTCCTTTTTGCATTTTAAGGTTAAATTGTTCGCGTGACAATTCAAGCAACATGGCGCTTAATTCATCTTTTGATTTCTGGCGTAATTCACTGGCTTTCATTACATTATCGTCCGAGCAGTAAAAAGTGTTTTTAAAGGTAACTTAGCAGCACCTAAAGCGAATGCTTCACGTGCTAACTCTTCAGAAACACCCTGTATTTCATACAACATTGTTCCTGGCTTAACTTGAGCAACCCAGTATTCTACACTACCTTTCCCTTTTCCCATACGAACTTCTAATGGTTTTTTAGTAATTGGCTTATCTGGGAAAATTCTTATCCAAATTTTACCACCACGCTTAACGTGCCGTGTAATTGTTCTACGAGCCGACTCAATTTGACGAGCAGTTAATCTACCACGCTCAACAGACTTAAGTCCAAAATCTCCAAAACTTACAGATGATCCACGTACGGCAGTACCGTTATTTCTGCCTTTATGTTGTTTACGGAATTTAGTTCTTTTAGGTTGAAGCATTTTTTTCTATCCCTTCAACTATTTCTTGGAGTCTGAATTAATCGATGCAATATGCGCATCCATATCGAATACTTCACCTTTGAATATCCACACTTTAATGCCGATAATTCCATAAGTGGTATGAGCTTCAGCTGTTGCATAATCAATATCAGCTCTTAATGTATGCAGAGGAACTCGACCCTCTCTATACCATTCACTTCGAGCAATTTCGGCGCCATTCAAACGACCTCCGACATTGATTTTTATACCTTCAGCACCTAAGCGCATTGTATTAGTCACTGCGCGCTTCATTGCTCGACGATACATAATTCTTTTTTCGAGCTGCTGTGCAACACCTTCAGCCACCAATTGTGCGTCCAATTCTGGTTTTCTAATCTCTTCAACATTTAGTTGAACGGGAATTCCCATTATTTTCGACACTGCCTGTCTCAATCCTTCGATATCCTCGCCTTTTTTACCTATTACAATACCCGGTCTTGCAGTATGTATTGTAATATGTGCATTATTCGGTGGACGGTTAATCTGAATACGGCTTACAGAAGCATGAGCTAACTTTTCCTTAATGTAGTCTCTGACCGTCAAATCCTGATGCAAAAAAACAGAATAATCTTGATTATTCGCGTACCATCTTGAATTCCAATCCTTTACAATACCTAGGCGTATGCCCGTTGGATGTACTTTTTGACCCATTTTCTGCCCCTACTCGTATTCTGCGACTTTAACTGTAATATGGCAGGTTCTTTTAAGGATATGATTTGCACGTCCTTTAGCTCTTGCCTTGAATCTTTTCATAGTCGCCCCTTCATTCACATAAACGGTTGACACTTTTAATTCATCAATATCCGCGCTGTCATTATGCTCTGCATTAGCGATAGCCGATTCAAGAATTTTTTTGATAATCGCAGCCGCTTTTTTTGAGCTGAACTTCAATGTGTTCAACGCTTTTTCAACTGGCATTCCACGAATTTGATCACCTACTAACCGTGCTTTTTGCGCAGATAGCGGGGCATTTTTTAATTTTGCTGAAACTTCCATAACACAACCTATCTAGATTTCTTATCAGCCACATGGCCTTTATATGTGCGAGTTGGTGAAAACTCACCTAATTTATGCCCGACCATATTCTCAGAAATCAGAACTGGTATATGCAGTCGTCCATTATGAATTGCAATGGTTAACCCCAACATATCTGGAATTATCATCGATCTTCTTGACCATGTTTTAATCGGTTTCCGATTATTAGTACTTACAGCATCTTCAACTTTTTTAAGCAGATGATGATCAATAAAAGGACCTTTTTTAATTGAACGTGGCACGTTAATTCCTCTCTATTTCAGCTTACGACGTCTGATAATCATATTATCAGTACGTTTGTTATTTCTGGTTTTATAACCTTTAGTTGGCATGCCCCAGGGAGATACAGGATGTCTACCACCTGATGTACGACCTTCACCACCACCATGCGGATGGTCAACTGGATTCATTACAACACCTCGAACAGTTGGGCGAACACCACGCCATCTTGAAGCTCCTGCTTTTCCAAGAGATACTAGGTTATGCTCTGAATTGGAAACCTCACCAATCACTGCGCGACAATCAGCCATAACCTTGCGCATTTCACCAGACCTTAATCTGATGGTTGCATGAGCACCATCTTTAGCCACTAATTGTACGGATGTACCAGCACTACGAGCAATTTGAGCTCCCTTGCCTGGCTTCAGTTCCACACAATGAACTGTGGTACCCATCGGTATATTTCTCAATGGCATGCAGTTACCAGCTTTCACAGCTGTGGTTTCCGAAGAAAGAACCTCCTGCCCAACTTCAAGCCCTTTAGGTGCAATAATGTATTTACGCTCCCCATCCTTGAATAATATCAAAGCAATATTGGCAGTTCTGTTTGGATCATATTCCAGACGCTCAACAACGGCGGGAATATTGATCTTATTTCTTTTAAAATCAATAACTCGATAGTGTTGTTTATGACCACCACCCACATGACGCGTTGTTATACGCCCCTGATTATTACGCCCTCCACTTTTGCTATTTTTACTCAACAAAGGCGCATACGGTTTTCCTTTATGCAAATCATCATTTTTGATGCGCACAACAAACCGTGAACCCGGTGACGTCGGTTTAGACTTTACAATAGCCATGCTTTCTACCGTTTCCTATTGATCTTTTAAAACTTAAATTATTAAGCAGCAGAGAAATCTATGTCATGGCCAGACTTAAGTTTTACATAAGCCTTTTTCCAATCAGATCGTTGCCCCAGTGAGCCGCCAAATCTTTTCTTTTTGCCTTTGACGTTTAAAACCTGAACTGAATCAACTTCAACACTAAACATTTGTTCCACTGCACTTTTAATTTGCTTTTTAGTTGCTTGCTTTTGCACTTTAAAAACAAATCGATTATTTTTTTCTGCAGCAATCGTGCTTTTCTCAGACACAATCGGAGCTTGTAGCACACTTGCTAAGTGATATTTATTTAAACTCACGCCAAACGCTCCTCTATTTGCTTCAACGCGCCAGATGTAGCAATAACTTTATCGGCCGAAACCAATAAAACGGGGCTTAAATTAACCGCCTCGATCACTTCCACATAAGGTATGTTCCTTGATGCTAAGGCTAAGTTTGCATCAACACTTTCTACAACAATCAGAATACGTTTCGCATCAATATTTTTTATTGCTGCATTTAGCTCTTTAGTTTTAGGACTAGAAGGCAATATATCATTGCTAACCAACAGACGACCCTGCCTTAGTAGCTCAGACAGGATTGACCGAATACCAACCCGAAACATTTTTTTATTCAGCTTTTGGTCATAATTTCTAGGTCTTGCAGCAAATGCAACACCACCCGTCCTCCAGACCGGACTACGAGTAGTACCAGACCTTGCACGTCCCGTTCCTTTTTGTCTCCATGGCTTCGTACCACCACCACTTACATCCGAGCGCGTCTTCTGTGCCTTTGTTCCAGCACGGGCACCAGCTAAATGGCGAACAACCAATTGATGAACTAAAGTTTCATTAAACGCCTG
The DNA here is from genome assembly GCF_004322395.1 of Methylobacter sp. Taxonomy (GTDB): domain Bacteria; phylum Pseudomonadota; class Gammaproteobacteria; order Methylococcales; family Methylomonadaceae; genus Methylobacter_A. Next base: position 1,249 of record NZ_SCTW01000093.1, on the reverse strand, counting down.
ACCAAAAATAGCTTCTGTTACCTCCACATTTCCAGCAGAGTCTTTTTCACTTAACGCAGGTACTTGCATACTCATGACTTAACCTTTATTTCGCATTTTCATGGCAGGTGTAATTACCACATCACCGCCTTTAGCGCCAGGCACTGCGCCCTTTACTAAAATTAAATTTCTTGCTGTATCAATAGAATGTATAGTCAGGTTCTGAACTGTAACTTTTTCAGCTCCCATGTGACCTTCCATTTTCTTGCCCTTAAATACACGACCCGGCGTTTGACACATACCGATGGAACCTAATACTCTATGTGAGCGCGAGTTACCGTGTGTAGCATCCTGCATACTGAAATTATGACGTTTTATACCACCAGCAAAACCTTTACCAATACTTTTACCCTGAACATCAACAACCTGGCCAACAGAAAAAATATCTAAGGATAACTGAGAGCCGGCAGATAACCCCTCGCCTTCACCTTCTTCGAGTCTGAACTCCCAAAGGCCACGTCCAGCTGTCACATTAGCCGCTGCATAATGACCCGCCATTGCTTTATTGACTCTAGAAGATTTCTTATCGCCCGCTGCTACTTGAATCGAACGATATCCATCAACTTCAATACCTTTAACCTGAGTAACTCTGTTTGAGTCAATCTGGAGTACAGTAACTGGTACTGACGAACCATCTTCACAAAAAACTCTGGTCATACCACATTTACGACCTATAAGACCTATTGACATCTGCCAATTCCCCTGCTTCTTAATTCAATTTTATTTGAACATCAACACCAGCTGCAAGATCCAACTTCATCAATGCATCTACGGTTTTTTCTGTTGGTTCAACGATATCCAATAATCTTTTATACGTTCTCAATTCATACTGATCTCTCGCATCTTTATTTACATGCGGTGAAATCAAAATCGTAAAACGCTCTTTTTTAGTAGGCAAGGGAATTGGGCCTTTGACTTGAGCACCCGTTCTTCTTGCTGTTTCTACTATCTCGCCAGCCGATTGATCAATCAATTTATGATCAAATGATTTCAAACGGATTCTGATAGTTTGATTAGACATATACATTACTCGATTATTGATGCAACGACGCCTGCACCTACTGTACGACCGCCTTCACGAATTGCAAATCGCAAACCGTCATCCATAGCAATCGGTGAAATCAGTTTTACTTTGACTGAGATGTTATCGCCCGGCATCACCATTTCAACGCCTTCTGGCAACTCGACAGCCCCGGTCACGTCTGTCGTT
>NZ_SCTW01000092.1 GCF_004322395.1 Methylobacter sp. | reverse complement strand
CCTGTTTTTGACTAGGTAAGCCGATAATAACGGCAGCGATTTTTGCGCGATATTCCCAGCATACCGCGAGGATGGCGCCCACCTGAATAACGATTTCAAATAGCTTGCCCTTGTCATCATTAAAGTTTAGTAAGTCGCCAACTAGTATTAAGTGCCCGGTACTGGAGACCGGCAAGAACTCGGTTAAGCCCTCAACGATACCCAGAATGATAGTTTTAAGCGTTAATATAAGATCCATGTTTCACCAGTGAGGTTAATGTCGATGGGGTAAAAAACCGTTTGCTACGTTTTCGAACAGCCTTATCTATAATAAACCGCCATGTCGCAAAAAACCAAACATCCCTCCAGAGAAATCCCGGATTGGTCATTGCGCTTTCGGCATCAATAATGACTAAAACGGGTGCATTGCCCCCTCTGCATTGTTTATACTATGGTTAATAACAGAGCATTTCTGGCCTTATTTGCACTATTTTAGTAAAATGCTGGGTTACGCTACGTTTGTGCTCTCTTGGTAAAGCTAACCTATAATTTTTATTCCATGCATACCCGCCGTAACAGGATCAATCAATGACCAACAGTTTAACCTCAAAAATCACCGGACAGAATGACGTCGATCCAGCAGAAACCCGAGAGTGGATTGAAGCGTTGCAAGCCGTACTGGAACACGATGGCAGCGAACGCGCGCACTTTTTGATTGAGCAGTTAGTTGCGGTAACCCGGCATGCCGGATACGACATGCCTTTCAGCGCCAATACCGCTTATATCAATACCATTCCCGTTGAGCAACAGGCGCAGTTTCCGGGTGATGTTACCATTGAGCACAAAATTCGTGCTTATGTACGTTGGAATGCGATGATGATGGTATTGAGAGCGAACAAACATACCAATGTCGGTGGGCATATTGCGAGTTTTGCTTCGGCGGCCACTCTGTATGATATTGGTTATAACCATTTTTGGCGTGCGCCTTCAGATCAAAATGACGGCGATCTGATTTTTACCCAAGGCCACTTAACGCCAGGCGATTATGCCCGTGCATTCTTGCTCGGACGATTCACACTGGAACAGATGGATAATTTTCGCCAGGAAGTGAACGGCAACGGCTTATCGTCTTATCCTCATCCTTGGTTAATGTCTGATTTCTGGCAATTCCCGACAGTTTCAATGGGTCTTGGGCCGATTATGGCTATTTATCAGGCGCGTTTTATGCGCTATTTACAGGACCGCGGTTTCGCCGATACATCGAATCGTAAGGTCTGGAGTTTCCTTGGCGATGGCGAAACCGATGAGCCCGAGTCTTTGGGCGCTATCGGCATGGCCGGACGGGAAAAGCTGGACAATCTTATTTTTGTTATCAACTGCAATTTGCAACGCCTGGATGGGCCGGTGCGCGGCAATGGCAAGATTATCCAGGAGTTGGAAAGCGAGTTCCGCGGCGCCGGCTGGAATGTGATCAAGTTAGTTTGGGGACAACGTTGGGATTCGTTGCTTGCTCGCGATAAAGATGGGCTGTTGGCAGCCCGTATGATGTCGTGTGTCGATGGCGATTACCAAACTTTTAAAGCGAAAGATGGCGCTTATGTGCGCGAGCATTTCTTCAATACCCCCGAATTAAAAGCCATGGTCTCCGACTGGTCCGATCGCGATATATGGGAACTTAATCGTGGCGGACATGATCCAGTTAAGGTTTTTGCCGCTTTCCATGCAGCAGTGAATCATAAAGGCCAACCTACGGTCATCCTGGCTAAAACTATTAAAGGTTACGGCATGGGGGCATCGGGAGAAGCACAGAATATTTCTCATCAACAGAAAAAAATGAGCGATATTTCGCTGACTAATTTCCGCGACCGTTATTCATTGCCGGTAACCGATGAAGAGCTGCCTAACTTGCCTTATCTCAGTTTTCCGGAAGGATCTAAAGAACTGGCTTACATGCAGCAACGCCGCGAAGAACTGGGAGGCCATTTGCCTTCCAGAAGAGCCAAGTCTTATGCGTTGGATGTGCCGGTATTAAGCGATTTCAAAGTCTTGCTGGAAGCCAGCGGCGAAGGTCGTGAAATCTCGACTACAATGGCTTTTGTGCGGTTGCTTAATATTTTGGTTAAAGATCAGAATATCGGCCGACGCATCGTCCCGATTGTTCCCGACGAATCGAGAACTTTCGGCATGGAAGGCATGTTCCGGCAACTGGGCATCTGGTCGCAAGTTGGGCAGTTGTATACTCCGCAAGATGCAGATCAATTAATGTTCTACAAGGAAGACAAGCACGGGCAGGTAATGCAGGAAGGCATTAATGAAGCGGGCGGTTTATGCGACTGGATCGCGGCGGGTACCTCGTATTCAACCCATAACGTGCCGATGATTCCGTTTTTTATTTACTATTCGATGTTCGGCTTCCAGCGGGTCGGCGACTTGATCTGGGCGGCTGCCGATCAACGTACCCGGGGCTTCCTAATGGGTGGCACCGCAGGAAGAACCACGCTGAACGGAGAAGGTCTGCAACACGAAGACGGGCACAGTCACTTGATGTCGGCAACCGTACCTAACTGCGTATCCTATGATCCGACTTATGCCTACGAATTGGCGGTGATTATTCAAGACGGTTTGCGTCGCATGTATGTCGAACAGGAAGATATTTTCTATTACATTACGGTAATGAACGAAAATTATGCCCATCCTGCGATGCCTAAAGGCGTGGAGCAAGACATACTCAAAGGCATGTACAGCTTCAAGAAGGGCGCTAATAAAAAGAAAGGGCCGCGCGTGCAATTGTTGGGATCAGGAACGATCTTCCGTGAAGTTGAAGCCGCTGCTGAATTATTAAGTAACGACTGGGGTGTCGAAGCCGATTTATGGAGTTGCACCAGCTTTACCGAACTGGCCAGAAACGGCCAATCGTGTGAGCGCTGGAATCGTCTCCACCCGACCGAAACTCCCAAACAATCGCATGTTGCGCATTGTCTTGCCAATGCACAAGGCCCGGTGATAGCCGCCAGCGATTATACCCGCGCTTTTGCCGAACAGATTCGCAGTTTAATTTCCGCTCCTTATATTGTGTTGGGCGCCGATGGTTTCGGCCGTTCCGATACCCGCGAAAATCTGCGCCGGTTTTTTGAGGTGGATCGCTATCATGTAACGATTGCGGCGCTAAAAAGCTTGGCGGATATGGGTCAGTTCGATGCCGCCAAAGTGGATGTGGCTATTGCCAAATACGGCATAAACCCTGAAGCAGCAGCTCCCTGGCTAATTTAAGAAAGGATACAAAATGGCTTTTTTAATTGAAATTAAGGTCCCTGATGTTGGCAATGTCGCGGAAATCGACGTAGTAGATGTATTGGTTAAGCCGGGCGATGAGGTAAAACTGGAACAAACCTTGGCTGTGCTTGAGACCGACAAAGCCAGCATGGATTTACCTTCCAGTGCGGCGGGTAAAGTGCAGGAAGTGTTTATCAAACCCGGTGATAAAGTCTCTGAAGGAACATTAATTGCGACGGTATCGGCGAGTACTGAAGAGGTGAATGTTGCGCAACCCCAAGAACCGGCACAACAAGCAGCTGAGCCTGCTCCAGTAGAAAAAGCGATAGAAAAAGTACCGGAACCGGTCGCCGCCGTTACACCTGAACCGGCTGCTGTCAAACCGGAGCCAGTACCGGAAACTCCGGCTAGCAACGTCCCCGTTCATGCTCCTCACGCCACACCGGCTGTTCGGCTTTTTGCACGCGAACTGGGCGTTGATATACAAAAGATAACCACCGGCACCGGCCGTAAAGGGCGCATCTTAAAAGACGATGTGAAAAATTTCGTCAAGAAAGTTATGACGGAAGGCGTGGCACAAAGCGGTAGCGGAATCCCGGCAATGCCTGCAATAGACTTTTCGCAATTCGGAGAAATAGAAGAGCAGAAACTTAATAAAATCAAACGGCTGACCGGGCAAAACCTGAGTCGCGTCTGGCTGAATCTGCCCATGGTTACGTACCATGAGGAAGCGGATATCACTGAAATGGAAGCGTTCCGCAATACGTTGAATGCGGAAAAATCCAAGGACGATATAAAAATTACCGGCCTGATATTTATTATCAAGGCGCTGGTTGCCGCTTTGGAACAGTTTCCGCAGTTTAATGCCTCGCTGTCCGCCGACGGTGAAAAGCTGATACTCAAGAAATATCTCAATATCGGTATCGCGGTCGATACGCCTAATGGTTTGGTAGTGCCGGTGTTACGAGATGTCAACCGCAAAGGCATCAATGAATTATCTGCCGAACTGTCTGAAACAAGCAACAAAGCCCGTCTAGGTAAGTTAATGCCTGCTGAAATGCAGGGCGGTTGCATCACTATTTCCAGTCTAGGCGGTATCGGCGGTACGGCTTTTACGCCTATCGTCAATGCCCCGGAAGTCGCGATACTCGGCGTTACCCGCGCCAAAATGCAACCGGTTTGGGATGGCAAGGAGTTTGTGCCTCGCCTGATGCTGCCGCTCGATTTGACATACGATCATCGAGTGATTGATGGTGTGGAAGGCGCGCGTTTCATGGCTGCAATCAAACAGTATTTGGGCGATATTCGCAGGTTATTACTTTAAAAAATAGAACGCAGATGACGCTAATAATTATGATCTTATAAGATTTTTTTCAATTATCCGCGATTATCATAATCATCAGCGTCATCCGCGTTCCATTGTAATTGGTCACACTGAGTAGTTACTTAACTTTAAGCAGGAAGAATAATATGGATGCTAATCCAGCGGTTAACGAGTCTGTGCTACATACGGAAGTACTGGTGCTGGGCGGCGGCCCCGGCGGTTATACGGCAGCATTCCGTGCCGCCGATTTAGGCAAGCAAGTAGTATTAGTCGAGCGCTATCCGGCTCTTGGCGGTGTGTGTCTCAACGTCGGTTGTATTCCGTCTAAGGCTCTGCTGCATGTCGCGCAGATTGTTCACGAAGTTGACGAATTTGAGGAACACGGCCTCAGTTACGGCAAACCGACTTTTGATATAGACAAAATTCGGGGCTGGAAAGAAAGCGTTACCAAGACGCTGGTCGATGGCTTGGCTCGTCTGGTAAAACAGCGCAAGATAACCTTGATTCAGGGTACGGGGCGCTTTGTCTCGGATCACATGGTCGAGGTGAAAACCGAAACAGGCATACAAAACATCAGCTTCGATCAGGCGATTATTGCAGCCGGATCGCATCCCACTAAAATCCCGGTTTTTCCGAATGACGATCCGCGCTTATGGGATTCGACCGATGCGCTGGAATTAAAAGAAATTCCTAAAAAACTGTTAATTGTCGGCGGCGGCATCATCGGTCTTGAAATGGCCACGGTTTATCATGCGTTAGGATCGGAAATCAGCGTAGTTGAGCTGATGGATCAGATTATTCCCGGCTGCGACAACGATTTGGTTACCCCGTTATACCGGCGCATTAAAAAGCAATATCAAAATATCTGGCTGGAGACGCGGGTTGCTTCAATTGAAAAGCACAGAGACGGCCTGAAAGTTTCCTTTGAAGGTAAAGGTGCGCCGGATTCGGCTGTATTCGACGCGGTTCTGGTAGCAGTAGGTCGCAGGCCTAACGGCAAGCAGATCGGTGCCGAGTTGGCAGGAGTTAATGTCGATGATCTTGGTTTTATTGCTGTCGATAAGCAGCAGAGGACTAATGTTTCGCATATCTTTGCAATCGGCGATATAGCCGGCAATCCGATGCTGGCGCACAAGGCTTCTCATGAAGGCAAAGTTGCGGCCGAAGTTGCAGCTGGTTTAAAAGCCGGGTTCGATGCCTTAACCATTCCTTCGGTTGCCTATACCGATCCAGAAGTTACCTGGATGGGATTGACTGAAAATCAGGCTAAACAACAAGGCAAAGAATACGATAGAGCTGTTTTCCCTTGGGCGGCCAGCGGACGCTCGTTAAGCCTTGGACGCAAGGAAGGCTTGACCAAAATACTATGTGAAAAAGAAACCGGCAGGATACTCGGCGCAGGTATGGTCGGCCCCAATGCCGGCGAATTGATTGCCGAAGCGGTACTGGCTCTGGAAATGGGCGCCGATGCCGAAGATATCGGTTTGTCTATCCACCCACATCCAATGTTATCCGAAACTTTCGCGTTTGCTGCTGAAATGATAACAGGCTCTATTACTGATCTTTATATAAAAAAATAAAGGTTAAATTCCCGTTATTGCTTACATGGATGTAAGTTTTTATATTGGATTTTCTTTTATAAATAGCGTCATTTATAGGTCGATATAAGTATTAACCATGGCTGTAAATAAATTCTTGGAAGCTTGGAACCTGTGTAAAATGGCCATTTTATCGGTAATTTATCGGTTTCCTTTTTAAATAATGCGACTTAAGTTTAAGAGTTCGGTATTTTGATCTAAAATTTATAAAGTTCCTTACATGGATATAGGTTAGGGGAACTTACAGTGCGAGCCGTACAATTTTTTAAAATCTTCATTAAATAAATATTTTTCCAGTCCAGCAGAATAACCGAGCACTTAAATGAAAACCAAGATAGTTACTGTCATTGCACTCGCTCTAATCGTCTTCCTTAACTTCAGTATATGGAGTTATGTTAACAACCCCCTGCAATTGCAGCCTTGGACCAAGACCACGATGGGTGTCACTTTCGACCCCAAGAGAAAGGACGACACTCCGCAAAATAAGACTCATTACAGCGAGGAGGATTTAGACAGCGACCTGAGTTTGTTGTCCAATAAGGTTTACGCAGTGCGTACATACAGTGTGCTTAAAGGGCTGGACAAAATTCCTGAGTTGGCTGCCAAGCGTAATCTGAATACGACGGTGGGAGCTTGGATTAATCATTGTTATAAGGATTGCGAAAAGAAGAAGGAAGAAGCATGTAGCGAGAGTGATGAAGGGTGTAAAAATCGTTGGAACCAATATTGCAGTGTAGATAATAATTGTGAAGAGAATAGGCAAGAAATCGAGACATTGCTAAATGTCTCCCGGCAAAATATTTCTAAAATCGTCCGTGTTATGGTGGGCAATGAGGTTCTGCTTCGTGCCCGAGACCGAGGTGTACCGGAAGGCGCTCCCGACGATACCTTCGAAAATGCGTTCAAACAACTGGTCGAATATATTCGGGAAGTAAAACGCAATACATGGCGGCCAGTAAGTACAGCAGAAACTTGGGATGTCTGGCTTAAGCATCCTGAGCTTGTTGATGAAGTCGATTTTATCGCCGTACATATACTGCCGTACTGGGAAGGCATTGCGGCTGAAGATGCTGTTGATTATGTTTTTGAACGTTATCACGAAGTGCAAAAGGCTTATCCAAATAAACCTATTGTTATTACCGAAGTCGGTTGGCCTTCTGACGGCCAGCCTTTCAAGCATGCGACTGCGTCGGTATCCAATCAGGCGAAATTCCTCCGCGAATTTATGATCCGGGCTGATGCTGAAAAGGTGACCTATTATATTGTTGAGGCGTTCGACCAACCCTGGAAAAAATCCTCGGAAGGTTCGGCCGGGGCTTACTGGGGCATTTTTAATGCGGATCGACAAGCCAAATATCCGATGGACAGCGATGTTATTGCGATGCCTAACTGGGAGCATTGGGCACTTGGCGCGGCGATTTTCAGCGTCGTGTTAATGGCTTTGTTTTTATTTACCCGCAGCAGTATGAAACTGCCCGGTTTACTGTTTTTCGGATTGATCGCTAACCTTGCCGCATCAACGATATTCTGGTCTGTGTCGATTGGCGCACAGCAATACCAAACCAACTTGACCATCGTATTTTGGGCTATCCTGATATTGATGCAGGTTTTGGCGGCAGTCATCTTATTAATAGAAAGCTTGGAAATAGCCGAAGTCGTCTGGCACCGAAACACTGTTAGGACTTTTCAGCCGCTTAAGCCGTCTCCTGATTTTAAATATCCTAAGGTATCCCTGCATTTACCTATCCATAATGAGCCGCCAGATATGGTGCGGATGACGCTGGAAGCTTTGGACAGAGTGGATTATCCGAATCTCGAAGTGTTGGTGATGGATAACAATACCAAAGATCCTGCGGTGTGGGAGCCGGTGAAAGTCGATTGCGAACGTTTAGGACCAAAGTTTAGATTTTTCCACCTGGAAAACTGGCCCGGCTTTAAAGCGGGTGCGATCAATCATGCGCTTGAGCAAACCGCTCCCGATGCTGAGATTATCGCAGTTATCGACAGCGATTATATTTTGTCGCCTGACTGGCTTAGCTGCATGGTGCCTTATTTCGACAATGAAAATGTCGGTTTTATCCAATCGCCTCAGGATTATCGGGACCGCGACCAAAGCGCTTTTAAATCTTTTTGTTACTGGGAATATGCCGGATTTTTCAATATCGGCATGGTGCAAAGGAACGAATATAACGCCATTATTCAACATGGCACTATGACCATGATCAGAAAGTCGGCATTGCTGGAAGTGGGCAAATGGTCTGAATGGTGTATTTGTGAGGACAGCGAGTTAGGCTTGCGTCTGTATGAAGCCGGTTACGATTCGGTTTACGTTAAAGATTCGTTTGGGCGCGGGGTTATGCCCGACACCATGTCCGGTTACATGACTCAACGTTATCGCTGGGTTTATGGGGCCATGCAAATCATCAAAGCACATTGGCGCAACTTTTTGCCTTCCAAGCAACCCAAGCTGACACCCGCCCAGAAGTATTATTTTATTGCCGGATGGTTGCCTTGGTTTTCAGATGCGCTGGCCCTGATCTTTACTTGTACCAGCTTGATTTTGACCGGTGTGATTCTTTACGAACCAATCTCTAGCTGGATCTCAAATGGAGCGGTTGATTTCGGGGTGCGGATAAATAGCGAACTTCCGGCCAATGCCTTTTTATTGCCGACGGTGGGTATATTCAGCTTTAAGATCATCCGTGGCTTATGGTTGTATCAGGCCCGTGTTCCGTGTTCCGTCTGGGAATCGTTAGGCGCATCGCTGTCAGGATTGTCCTTGACTCATACCGTAGCGAAAGGAACCTTGCAGGGTTTGTTTACGTCGGGCAAACCGTTTATGCGCACTCCCAAGTTTGAGCAGCATAGTGCTTTATTTGTCAGTTTGTTTACTATACGGCAGGAATTGCTATTGCTGATATTGTTGAGCATAGCTATCGGGATGATGGCGTCACTGGAACATTTCGATAATCTTAGCGGCAGATTGTGGATAGCTATTCTGTCGGTACAGGCTGTTCCTTATGTTGCGGCCTTGTTGACAGCGTTGATCAGCATCGCGCCGGATTATAAGTCTTATACTCCTAAGTTAGTTGCCGAAAATCCAGACGTTAAAAAATCTTAGTTTGTAATAAAACCGGCAGTGCCCGGCATGTATTGTTACGTTTTTCGCAAAGCTTAAGTAGGTGGGCAGTTTTTTGCCCACCTACAACCAAAGTTTAGATGCATCAATAAATTGGGTTAAAAGCCTATTTGTCCTAACTTAAACAACTTTCATCATTATGCAGGGGATTATTGACCCGACTACCGATTGGAGTAACCTGCATTTCGCGGTAAGCGTCGGCGGCTAAAAAATCAGCCATTTCGATAACGGTAATTTTTTTAGACAGCCAACTATTGTAATCATCCGGCGTGATAACCACCGGCATTCGATCATGAATAGGCGCTATTTTCGCGTCGGCAACGGTAGTGATAATTGTGCATGAATAAATCGTTTCCTGATTATGTTCCCAATGCTCCCATAAGCCGGCCAAAGCGAACAATCCATTATCTTGTTTGTGTATATGGTAGGGTTTTTTTCCAGTCTCTGTAGTCTGCCACTCAAAGAAACCGGTAGCAGGTATCAGGCAACGTCGATGCCGATATGCATTTTTAAATGATGGTTTTTCAGTTAAGGTTTCTGCCCGGGCATTGATCAAGTGGCTGGAAGGAATTTGAGTATTAGCGGAAGCTTTCGACCACGATGGAATCAATCCCCAATATAAATTAACGGCCTTGTTGCTGCCGTCTTCCAGCTGTACGACGGCTAGAATTTTTTGTCCCGGCGGAATATTGTAGTCAGGATTGTGTGAGGGTAAGCTAAGCAATCTGAAATGATCCATAATCTGCTGCCCGGTTGCGATCAAGTTATAACGTCCACACATATATGCACTCCGAACTGATAAAACTGGAAAAGACTTTCTCGCCATCGATTCTAACAAAGATTGACGATCCGTTGCTTCTGCAATATCAAATTGAGCTGTGGATGAAGCGGGATGATTTACTGCATCCTGTGATTTCCGGCAATAAATGGCGCAAGCTTAAATATAGTCTCGATCATGCCCTGTCGTTAGGTATGGATACCATTATCAGCATGGGCGGCGTTTATTCCAATCATCTGCATGCTTTGGCTTATGTAGGTAAGGTTTTAGGATTAAAAACCATTGGGCTTGTTCGTGGCGAGCCACTTGAAGTATTGACACCGGCTTTGCTGGATATGAAAAATTGGGGTATGGAGCTGAAGTTTGTATCTCGCACTGATTATAGAGTACTCAGACAATACAAAAACTGGGAGGCATTGCCCGGCTTAAAGCCTCGGCAATATTGGTTGACGGAAGGCGGAGCGCAGGCATTGGCGTTGAAAGGTGTGGCTGAACTTGTTGCTGAAACAACAATCCCATACGATACATTTTGCGCGCCCAGTGGTACCGGAGCGACTTTGGCCGGCATTGTTGATGCAGTCCCGGCACATGTGTCTGTATTAGGATTTTCTGCATTAAAAAACGCGAATTTTTTAACGGCTGATATTGAAGCCATGCTGTCACAAACTCGTAATAACTGGCAGATAAACTTGGACTATCACTTTGGTGGTTTTGCTAAAATCAATGCCGAGTTAAATGCATTTATTGTAGACTTTGAATTAAAAACTACAATTCCTCTTGAGCCGGTCTATACCGGAAAAATGATGTACGCTATCTATGATTTAATCAAAAAACACTACTTCAAGCCCGGTGAGCGTATTATTGCAGTACATACGGGAGGCTTACAGGGGAAAAGGGCCAAAATACCTTTATGAGCTGAAGTACCGTTTGAAAAATGGCGGGCAATGCGTTCCTACATAACTGAGTAAAACATGGATATAAATGATATAGAAAATATAATCGATCTTCAAAAACCGGAACTTTATCTTAATCGCGAACTGAGTTTATTGGAGTTCAATAAGCGGGTTTTGGCACAGGCGAAAGATGAAAAAGTGCCGCTGCTTGAGCGGCTTAATTATTTATGCATTTCTTGTTCCAACCTTGACGAGTTTTTTGAGGTTCGCGTAGCCAGTGTTATACAGATGGCTGCCATTGACCCCAAAGCCGTAGGCCCTGATGGATTAACGCCTAATGAACAATTGGAGCTGATTGCTGTTCATGCTCACCAATTGGTTGACGAGCAGTATAAAGTTCTTAATGAAATTTTGATTCCAAAACTGGCCAAGGAAAATATTCATTTTATTCGCCGTAAAGAATGGACCGAAGCACAACTCAAATGGCTGGAAGCCTATTTTAATGATGAGTTATTGCCGATTTTAACGCCGGTTGGACTGGATTCAGCTCACCCTTTTCCGCGCATACTCAACAAGAGTTTAAACTTTATTATTTCATTAACCGGAAAAGATGCATTCGGCAGGAATAGCGGCAGGGCTATTTTGCAAGCGCCGAGAGCCTTGCCGCGCATTATTCAATTACCCGCCGGTGAGACAGGTAGCGGAACAGCTGATTTTGTATTTTTATCATCGATTATTCACGCTTTTGTCGATCAGTTATTTAACGGCATGAATGTCAAAGGCTGCTATCAATTTAGAGTCACCCGGAATAGTGACTTTTTTGTCGATGATGATGCTATTGACGATTTATTGCTTGCTGTGGAAGGCGAGCTGGCTATGCGGAATTACGGCGATGAAGTTCGTTTGGAGATTGACGCTAAATGCCCGGATGAAACAGTAACATTTTTGCTGGATCGTTTTGAAATGACCCGTGATCGTTTGTTTTTGGTTGACGGACCGGTCAATCTAAACAGGATTCAGGAAATTAACGATCTGGTCGGCCGGCCTGATCTGAAATTCCCTACCTTTAAACCCACAGTGCCGCAACAGTTGGAGCGCAGTAAAGATATATTTGCAGCAATTAGACGCCACGACATTTTACTGCATCATCCCTTTGAGTCTTTTTCGCCGGTTGTTGAATTTATTCGTCAAGCGGCGGTTTCTCCTGATGTATTGGCAATTAAGCAAACGCTCTATCGAACCGGAGCCGATTCGCCTATCGTCAGCGCTTTAATTAAAGCCGCGAGAACCGGTAAGGTAGTGACGGTAGTTATTGAGTTAAGAGCGCGGTTTGATGAAAAAGCCAATATCGATTTGGCTTCCAAATTACAAGAAGCCGCCGTGCATGTAGTTTACGGCGTGGTGGGCTATAAAACCCATGCCAAAATGTGTTTGGTATTAAGGCGGGAAGGCAAGGAACTGCGCAATTACGTTCATCTAGGCACCGGAAATTATCATCCGAAAACGGCACAAATTTATACTGATTACGGCTTGTTTTCCTGCGATAAGGAACTAGGCGAAGATGTGCGGCGGGTATTTGCCCAGTTGACCAGTTTGGGCAAAGTAACCAAATTGAACAAATTACTGCAATCGCCATTCACCTTGCATCGAGGCTTAATAGAAAAAATTGAACGGGAAATACGCCATGCCAAAAACGGCAAGCCGGCAAAAATCATCATCCAGGTGAATGCCGTTGTTGAGGAGCAATCTATTCAGGCTCTTTATCGTGCTTCACAGGCCGGGGTTGAGGTTAAATTAATTGTCAGGGGTGTGTGTTGCTTAAAGCCGGGAATTCCGGGCATATCTGAAAATATAGAAGTTCGATCCATTATCGGGCGCTTTTTGGAGCATGCGCGGGTTTATGCGTTTGAAAATGACGGAGACAGGGAAGTCTATGCCTCCAGCGCAGATTTAATGAATCGTAATATGTTTCGGCGTGTTGAAGTCTGTTTTCCGGTTGAAAATAAAAAACTGCAAAACCGAATCCTGCAGGACCTGAATTTGTATTTAAACGATAACACTCAAGCTTGGCTCCTACAGTCTGACGGCAGTTATCAGCAATTACAAAAAGCCGAGACTGAAGAGCCGGTTCAAGCTCAGACTGTGCTGATGTACGAACTGCAATGATTAGGATATGTGAAATTGCCCAATTAGGCGATCAGGTGCTCAGGCAAAAAGCCAAAACCGTTAACGATGTGCATGATGCCGATACTTTACGGATAATCGAGGCTATGCAGAGCACTTTGGCGGGAACTTCAGGTGTTGGCATTGCAGCGCCCCAGATCGGCGAATCACAACGAATTATCATTATGGCCTCACGGCCTACGCCGCGTTATCCTTTGGCGCCATTAATGGAGCCTACGGTGATGATTAATCCTTGTTTTCAGGTTTTGTCGGAAATACAAGAAAAGGACTGGGAAGGTTGTTTGAGCATTCCGGGGATACGTGCATTGGTACCTAGATATAAGGAAATATTGATTCAGTATACTGACATACTGGGCGACGAGGTGGAGTCTAAACTAGACGGGTTTGTTGCAAGAATATTTCAGCATGAATTCGATCATCTGGAAGGTAAAACCTATCTGGACAGGGTTGAGAATAATGTCGATATCTTCGCAGAAAGTGAATTTATTAAGCTTCTTAGATTCAGCTCATAAATGCAATCGCCACCGATCGGAAAAGAAAAAAGGTTAACTAAATAGTTTCATGCTTTTTTAATCCGGTCAAAGACGAGAAAGTGTATGAGAAACCATAAAAAGCTAAGCAAAGCACTACGTGAGTTTCATCAATAATAGCAATGGCTGTGAGCTCGGTAAGTGTGTCAGTCGCTAGCATTTAAGTTGCTTATGGTTGCTGATCAGATGTGTGGCAAGCCCGTCTTCTACAGAAGCACTATGTTTAGCCGGTTGGCTAACCGGTTCGTCGGTAATAGGTTGAAGCAAGATAAGTTTTAGCTGATGACGTCCGAGTTTAATAGAGCCGTTTTCCAGTTCATTGCGGCTTACGGTGTGACTAATTACTTGTCGTTGAGCAACATGCTCCAGCTTATAGGCTATTTTCCTGGTTCAAGCTTGAGAGCCGGTGAATTCTTGTATGTCCTTAACTGATCCCAGAGTTCTGGAATATAGATTGGAATGTTATATACTTGCATTCCAGCATCGGTACGAACAGCCTTTATCAATGAGTACAGGGATCATTAATGAGGAAAATCAGCCAGTTTATTTATTATTTTATTATTGGTGATCCGATAAACTTAAGCTTTAAAGGCAAGCTTCTTTCTTTTATTTCTTGTTTTAGCGCCATTCTAATTATAGCGCTGGGTACGCAGCAATTAAGCATAGGTACCGCTTTTCCTATTATTGTCGCCTCTATGGGCGCTTCCGCGGCCATTTTATTTATTATCCCTCACAGTCCGTTGGCACAACCCTGGCCACTTGTTGGCGGACATTTGATATCTGCTATTATCGGGATTGCTTGCGCGCAATGGTTTGCAGATATAGCAATATCCTCGGCATGTGCTGCTGGGAGCAGTATTCTTGCGATGCTGTTACTACGTTGTTTGCATCCTCCCGGTGCTGCAACTGCAATTGCACCCATTCTGGCCAACGCCTCCGGTGGTTCGCTGGATTATGGCTTTGTTTTAATGCCTGTGGGCTTAAATGTGGCGATTATGCTGGTTACAGCGATAGCCATTAATCGCTGGGTTTTACGGTATGATTACCCGATAATTCCCGGCAAACAAAACAGCATTGTTAAGCCTAACCAGAAAACCGGCATTTCGGATCAGGATTTAAAACTGGCGTTGGAAAACATGGATATGTTTATGGATGTTTCGTCCGGAGACTTGCGTAAGCTGCTGGTCGATGCGGAGGCCCGGAGCTTTAAACGCTTTAAGGGTAATATTACTTGTGCGGATATCATGGTCAGGGATGTTCCTGCCGTTGAATACGGGACGGAAGTTGAAGAAGCTTGGAACATCATGCACAAGCAAAAACTTAAATCCATGCCGGTTGTCGATAGAGCTAGGAGAGTGATTGGTATTATTACCTGGAATGATTTTTTTAAATTTATTAATCTTAGCGCTTACGATAGTTTTCAGGACAAGTTTCGGACATTTATTCGTCGTACACCCGATATATCTACCGATAAACCGGAGTCCGTCGGGCATATAATGACTACCTCGGTGAGTGTGCTGTCTGAAAGCACTCATATCGTTGAGCTTATTTCACTGATGTCTACTCAAGGCTTTAGGCAGATCCCGATAGTGAACAATGAGAATCGCTTGGTGGGCATGGTTTATCAAGCTAATTTAATCGCCGCACTTTATGATGAACAGTTGGCTACAGTGGTCAGTCAGCTATAAGCGTTCTGATTAAACTTTGGACAAAAGGTTGAGCACAATATCAAATACGCCCTGAATATGGCTAGCAAGAGTCGTTTTTTTGACTTTCCGGTTTTCGTTTTGATTATTAGAATTTCGCTGCTGTTGATTCTAACTTCATTGCCGGTGTTTTTATCGGCGGAACTGTTGTCGTGGTTAACTGTGCACGGTTTGCCTAAAGCGTTAATAACGCTGGGAACGACAATGCTGTTAACTGCATTTGGTATGTTAATTATCGCCGGATTATTAGGTGTTTTTAAAAGCATGGTCAGGTCTGCTTTAGATTATTTTTCGGTTGAACAGCGAGTAAAGAGGCGGTTGTGGTTTGCGTTAGCCAAACAGGAACAAATTGAGCGTTTGTTTTTTTTTAAAAGGGTGCAAATAAAGTATGTTAATGAACTGAACAGAAAACGTCTGTTGAAGCGTAATAATCGTAAACATGTTAGGTTGTTGTCCGCATCCATCGGTAAAGACTTGCTGTCGATTAAAACAAAGTTACCTGAAACGATTTATCTGCAACTACAAAAAGACAATGTCCGCTATCGAAATCAGCTGGATGTTGAGGCGCTGCTAAAATTGCAGCAAAAAATCTCCAACATTGTTTAGCGCATGACTATCTTAAAACGCTGGGTTATTAGTATTATCAGTTTGTTTCATTCTGTTAAGGATGAAAACCTGAGATGGCAGCAAGCTAATCAGCACGGTCTGATAAAGCTCAAACATGATCGCATCCTGGCCGAGAAAGCTCTGGAAGCCGAGTTAAAAAAGAGGAGCGCACAGTTGGAGCACGACATTAGCTTGTTGAAGACTAAACACGATGCTGAACTGTCAATGTTTAAAACCAAGTGCAAGCAGGATATTAAAGATTATAAACAATATCTGGATGCGCTGGATCAGCTTAAATCCTCAATCCAGACCAGCTATACACACCTGCCCGAGGCGATCGCTTTTACCATTCATCATCATGCAAAATATTTGCTGAATAGAATGTGGGAAGCGGAAGATTTTGAACAAAAAATGCAACAAGAAATGCAGTTAATCCGGTTTATGACGACGGTGCATGAGGATGCGCGCTCATATCTTGAAGGCGCGACTACGGAAAATCTGCCGGAAAAAACGCTGAATTTGATTCGGCAGCAATAAGAACCGAGTAGGCTGAGTAGTTGCTCTTGGACTAACCTGTACTGCCCAGCATTTTCAATATTTCTTCGCGTATTTGTTCCTGCCTAACCGGGTCTGTGATGGGCTGTGACCGGTTATCTGTAATATAAAACATGTCTTCCGCCCGGCTGCCTATGGTGGTAATTTTTGCGTTGTGCAGATGTATATCTTTTTTTACAAATGCCCGGCCTATTTTTGATAAAAGCCCGGCATGATCAGTGGTGATAAGTTCAATAATCGTGTGCCTGTTTAAAGGATCTGCATGAAATTGAATGCTGGTAGGAATAGGGAAATGTTTAGCCTGCCTTGATTGACGATGAATGTTTTTGTATTTTTTTACTTCGCGGTGCAGCAGATTATTACGAAGCACAGCGCAGATGTGCACTTCTCTGAACAGTTCGTCAATAGGTTCTCCCGACTGCTCAAGAACCAGGAAACTATTAAGTACATAGTCATCGGTTGTGGTTATGATTCGGGCGTCAAGAATGGTAAGTCCCAGTTGGTCAAGGGTGGCGGTGCTTAACGAAAAAATAGCCTCTTCATTTTTCGTGTAAACAAAAACCTCCGCACTGCCTCGTTGAGTCTGCGGGCGCAGCAGTACCAAGGGCAGCTCATCTTCTTTGGATGAAGCTATAGCAATGGTATGCCAAGCTATTTCATCGGCTGAATATCTTAAAAAATAATCATCGCTGGCGTGTTGCCAGGATCTAAGAATAACCGGCTCGGATATGCCTAATTTAATCAGTTCGTCTTTTGCTTCTTTTTTGTTTTCAAGCAAGCGATCTGCCATGGTTACAGGGTTTTGTAAGCCTTTGTGCAAAGTGCTATGGGTGACCGAATAAAGCTCTTTCAGTAGGGCATCTTTCCATGCATTCCAGAGTTCAGGGTTGGTGGCGCGAATATCGGCCACAGTCAAAAGATATAAATAATTCAAGTATTCGATACTGCCAACGGTTTGTGCGAATTGATGAATCACATCCGGGTCGCTGATGTCTTTTCGTTGCGCTGTCATCGACATGACCAGATGATTGCGTACCAGCCAGCAGATCAGATTGGTATCATGTGGCGAAAGATCGTGTTGAACGCAGAATGCTCTGGCGATTTCTTCGCCTATCGCAGAGTGGTCACCGCTTCTGCCTTTGGCTATGTCGTGAAACAGGCCGGCAAGATACAGCAGTTCCGGTTTTGAGATCATCAGGAAAACATCATTGCAGAAAGGCAGTTCATCAAGGTGTTTTTCTAAAGCAAAGCGGCGTAAGTTACGGATAACAAAAAGAGTGTGCTCGTCTACCGTGTAAATGTGGAACAAATCATATTGCATACGGGCGACAATGTTGGCAAAGCACGGAATATAGGCGGCCAACACCCCATAGCGATTCATGCGCCTTAACTGATCGGTAATGCCTCGTGGTTGGCGGAACGCTTCTATAAAAAGACGGTTCGCGGCTTTGTTGGCTCGGAATGTGTCATCGATTAAATGCAGATTCTTACGAATCAGGCGTATGGTTGTTGCCCTGACGCCCTTGATAGATGAATTCTGTTCCAGAACCAAAAAGAGTTCCAGCAAAGCCAGTGGGTGTCGCTCGAAAAGAGTGTCATCGCTGGCTTCAAGATAGCCGTTGATGACAACGAATTTGTCGTTAAGCGGGATGGGTTTGTGATCGATTTCCCCGGAAACGAAACGTTCGTTAAATAGTTGCAATAGCATTTCATTGAGTCGCTCAAGTCCAAGTACTGTTTTGAAATAAAACTGCATGAACTGCTCGACATCTTGATTGTATTCCTGGTGCTCGGTGCTGAAGCCGAATTGCTGGGCGAGGTCGCGTTGATAATCAAAAATCAGCCGGTCTTCGCAACGGTTGGTTAAAAGATGCAGTGCGTAACGAATTCGCCAGAGCACTTCAAGAGCGGCAACCAATTCCAAATATTCGGATTCGGGCAGAAAACCATATTTAATCAATTCCTTGAGCGTTGATGAGTTGTAATGGCGTTTAAATACCCAGGCGATGACTTGTCTGTCGCGCAGCCCTCCCGGCCCTTCTTTGATGTTGGGTTCAAGGTTGTAAGCGGTATCATGGAATTTAGCGTAACGCAGCCGCTGCTCTTCCATTTTTGCAGCGAAAAATCGGTCTGAAGGCCAGATTTTATCCGAGGTGGTTTGTTGTTTTAATATTTCATATAGTGCGGCATTACCGGAAATCAGTCGAATTTCCATAAGGCTGGTCATGATGGTTTGGTCTTCTACCGCAGCTTCAACGCATTGCTTGATGGTGCGAGTGCTTTGTCCCAGTTTTAAGCCGATATCCCAGAGAAAGGTAAAAAAACTTGATAAGCCCTCCTGGTAAGGGCTGGTGTCCTCGGAATCCAGCAGGACAACCAAGTCGATGTCGGAATAGGGGAATAGTTCTCTTCTGCCGTAACCCCCAACGGCACATAGCGTAAGCCGGCTTGCGTAGCCGCCGAGAAAATGCTGCCAACAGCAGCTTAAGATTTCATCAATAAAATCGGACTTTTCGTTAAGCAGCGCGGCGACCGATTTATGCGGATTGAATTTTTGCCGCAGCTCGGCGTCTTTTTGTTTTAGCAGTTGCTTAAATTGTTGCAGGCTGTCCTTTTCGGCGAAAACCATAGGGTTAATATTTGTGGTCAAAATTGTCACATTGTCTACAGGACGTAGGTAAGGGGCGTGAGCAGGAGCGGAAGCTTTTCTTCTTGGCGCAAGGTCAGGATCTCATAGCCGCTTTCGGTGACCAGCACGGTATGTTCCCATTGTGCGGATAGGCTTCGATCTTTGGTTACTGCCGTCCATCCGTCAGGTAATACTTTCATATGCCGCTTGCCGAGGTTAATCATGGGCTCAACGGTTAAAATCATGCCCGCCTCAAGGACTTCTCCTTCCCCGGCTTTGCCGTAATGCAGCACTTGCGGCTCTTCATGGAATTTTTTGCCGATTCCGTGCCCGCAAAACTCTCTGACTACGGAATAACGATTGGATTCAGCATGTTTTTGTATGGCATGGCCGATATCTCCTAACGTGGCTCCAGGCTTGATTTGCTTGATACCCAAAAACATGGCTTCTTGAGTTATTTTTATCAAGCGTTTTGCGTGTTGGCTAACTTCGCCGACGCAAAACATTTTACTGGTATCGCCGTGGTAGCCGTCTTTGATGACAGTAATGTCAATATTGACAATATCGCCGGATTTAAGTTTTTTATCACTGGGAATGCCGTGGCAGATTTGTTGGTTAACCGAAGTACAAATTGATTTTGGGAAACCGCGATAATTGAGTGGCGCAGGGATGGCTTGTTGTACATCGACGATATAGTCGTGGCAAATCTGATTGAGTTCGTCAGTCGTAACGCCGGGGACAACATAAGGTTCAATCATTTCTAAAACTTCGGCCGCCAATTTTCCGGCAATACGCATTTTTTCAATTTCACTTTCGGTTTTAATAATTATGCTCATAAAAACAAGGTACAAGGCAAAAGGCAAAAGGCGCAAGCGACTGGTTTTTAGCCTTGTGTCTTTCATCTTGCGCCTATGTAATGCGGGTATTTTACCAGAGATCGGCTTGTTGTGAAAAAGTAATTATGGTATAAAGGGAAGTTCGTTTTTGAACTAATACTCACGCCTATCGTCACGTTTGGAAGGGTGCCGGTTTACACTTTCATTTCAAGTAATGATTGTAACTGGTTTCCAATCGGGATAGGTGGAGGCGTAACCCAACTCGGAACAGATATTCCGAATTTTTTATCTTTAGGAGAACACATGGCAGCAGTATCTATGCGTCAAATGCTTGAAGCGGGTGTCCATTTTGGACATCAAACCCGTTATTGGAACCCGAAAATGGCTAACTACCTGTTCGGTGCACGTAACAAAATCCATATTATCGATTTGGAAAAAACGCTTCCAATGTTTAATGACGCAATGAATTATCTGGGTCAAATGACAGCAAACAAAGGCACTGTCCTGTTTGTTGGTACCAAGAAAGCAGCGCGTAAAGTAGTTGCTGAAGAAGCAGCACGCTGCGGTATGCCTTATGTCAACCATCGCTGGTTAGGCGGTATGCTGACAAATTTCAAAACTATCAAGAAATCGATTAATCGTCTTAAAGAACTGGAAGCGATGAAAGCTGACGGCACACTTTATCAACGTTTTGGCAAGAAAGAAGCGTTAGGTATGGAACGTGAACTTGAAAAGCTGGAGCGCAGTCTGGGTGGAATTAAAGACATGAAAGGTGTTCCTGATGTGATTTTCATATTGGATGTCGGTTATGAAAAGAATGCAATCAGTGAAGCGAAAAAATTAGGCATTCCTGTTGTAGGTATCGTCGATTCCAACAATTCACCGGAAAAAATTGATTACATTATTCCTGGCAACGACGACTCAATTCGTGCAGTTAAGCTTTATTGCGAGAGCGTTTCTGCAGCAGTCATGGAAGCTAAATCGGCAAATTTGGGAATGTCGGCAAAAGCCGATGATTTTGTTGAAGAAGCAGCAGAATAAGCTACGATCTTGTTTTACAAGCGTTCCTTAAACGCTTGAAGTTAGGCAAAAAGCGCCCCTCACAGGGGCGTTTTTACAGTGATGAACAATGAGGAAAGACAAAGAATGAGTATTAATATAAGTGCGGCAATGGTTAAGGAACTGCGTGAAAGAACTGCTTCAGGCATGATGGAATGCAAAAAAGCATTGGTTGAAGCAAATGGCGACATGGAGTTAGCTATTGAAAATATGCGCAAGTCCGGTCTGGCCAAGGCTGATAAAAAATCAGACCGCATTGCTGCTGAGGGCATCATTGGCGCTAAAGTCAGTGGTGACGGAAAAACTGTGGCGATTGTCGATATTAATTGCGAAACTGATTTTGTTGCCAAGGCGGATGATTTTGTAAATTTCGTTAATAATGTCACAGAAGCTTTGTTGAATTCCGATATTGAAACAGAAGAACAACTGTTGGTAATGAAGCTGGCTGACGGCACGATTGTGGACGAAGTTCGTCGCGGCTTGATTGCCAAGTTGGGCGAAAATATTACTGTCAGACGCTTCCAAAAATACCACACTGCTACGGGCGGTACAGCCTGTTATTTACATGGCAAAAAAATCGGCGTAATTGTTGAATTAGCTAAGGCTGATAGCGAATTAGGAAAAGATATTGCTATGCATATCGCCGCAAGCAAACCGACTTGCGTTTCCGATGAACAAGTGCCGGCAGAACTTATTGAGAAAGAAAAAGAAATTTTCTCGGTTCAGGCAGCAGAAAGCGGAAAACCTGCTGACATCATCGAGAAAATGGTGGTAGGCCGAATCAGCAAATTTTTGGCGGAAATCACCTTGTTGGGCCAGCCTTTCATTAAGGACGACAAAGTCACCGTCGGCAAATTACTTGCTTCAAAAGGTAATAGCGTTATCCGTTTTGCCCGTTTGGAAGTGGGTGAAGGAATTGAGAAAAAAGAAGAGAATTTTGCCGAAGAAGTTATGGCACAAGTTAGAGGAAACTAAGCCGCTCTTCGGCTAATCGCCGTGGATCGTGTATCAATAATAACTACCAGCCCCCGATAATTAAAATGACTAAAACAATTTGCCAGAGAATTTTGCTTAAGTTAAGTGGTGAAGCTTTAATGAGCGAAACAGGTGGTAGTATTGATGCGGATATTGTTAAACGTCTTGCAATTGAAATTAAAGAGTTGTGCGATGTTGGTATTCAGATTGGTTTGGTTATCGGTGGCGGTAATATTCTGCGTGGGGCCGAAAAAGCTTCCGAAGGATTGGATAGGGTGACCAGCGACCAGATGGGTATGCTGGCTACCGTAATAAACGCCCTGGCTATGCAAGATGCGTTGGAAGCGCACGGACAGCAGGTCAGGGTGATGTCCGCACTGAAAATCAACCAGGTTTGCGAAGATTATATTCGTCGCAGGGCGGTCAGGCATTTGGAAAAAGGCCGGGTTGTTATTTTTGCAGCCGGAACCGGAAATCCTTTTTTTACCACCGATTCGGCGGCTAGTCTTCGCGCGATTGAAATCAATGCCGAATTGATGATTAAGGCCACTAAAGTTAAAGGCGTATACTCAGCCGATCCTCTAAAGGACAAGAATGCTAAATTCTATCCTCGGTTAACTTACGATGAGGCTTTGGATCAGCGTCTTAATGTAATGGACACAACTGCGTTGGTATTATGCAGAGATAATAATGTACCAATGCGGGTAATGAATGTTTTTGAGAAAGGCGCGGTAATGAAACTGATGATGGGCGAAGAGATAGGATCTCTTATTCAACGAGGAACAGATAATGATTAATGATATTCAACAGGACGCTTCAACGCGTATGGGCAAAAGTATTGAAGCCTTAAAACATGAATTCTCAAAAATAAGAACGGGCAGAGCTCACCCCAGCTTATTAGATCAAATTAGCGTTTCATACTACGGTACCGAGTCATCGCTATCTCAGGTTGCCAATATTGCTGTTGAAGACGCGCGTACTTTAACGATTACACCTTGGGAAAAAGGCATGGTACAGGCTATTGAAAAAGCCATCATGAAATCGGATTTGGGCTTAAATCCGGCTACCAATGGAATGACTATTCGGATTCCATTGCCCCCACTGACGGAAGAGCGTCGTCGCACTTTGGTTAAAGTCGTCAAAAATGAAGCGGAGAATGGTCGTGTTGCGATCAGAAATATCCGTCGTGATGCAAATTCAGCCATAAAAGAAGCTTTAAAGGAAAAAATGATTTCCGAAGATGAGGCACGAGCGGCTGAAGAAAAAATTCAAAAGTTGACCGATCAGTATGTAAAAGACGTTGAGAAATTGCTGGAAGCAAAAGAAGCTGACTTACTGTCAATGTAACTGTAACTACTCACCAAATGCTGATTATTAATAATAGAATACAAAGGACGCTAAGCAGGGAAGAGGGATGGGAGCGGGAAATCGGCATTTTCTGTCGATCCGTGCCTCCAGGAGACGCCTACTTTTGGCATCTGTGTTCTGTTTTTCTAACAATTGGGTAGTGACCGGAATTTAAATAATGTCTACGGATGATTGTAATAGTGTAGAGTCGGTAAACACTCTTATAGGTACAAATAACGGTACAAATAACAATCCGCGTCATATTGCCATTATCATGGATGGCAATGGTCGCTGGGCTCAGAAAAGGTTTATGCCTCGTGCCGTTGGTCATCAGGCCGGAGTTAAAGCGGTTCGTAAGATTGTAGAGTATTGCGCTAAACAAGAGGTTGAAGTTCTGACTTTATTCGCTTTTAGCAGTGAAAACTGGCGTCGCCCGGAAGAAGAAGTATCATTGCTGATGGGGCTGTTTATGGCGACTTTGCAAAGAGAAATCAACAAGCTCGATCGCAATAATATCCGTTTGCGATTTATTGGCGACAGGACAGCATTCTCTGATAAATTACAGGCTAAAATGGCAGAAGGAGAGGCGCAAACTAAAGATAACAGTGCCTTAACGTTGGTTATCGCAGCAAATTATGGAGGACGCTGGGATCTATGTCAGGCTGTCCGGACAGTGACCGAAAAAATAGCTACCGGTGAATTGAAAAATCAGGATATCAGTGAGCAACTAATCAATCAGTATTTGTCGACATCGGATCTGCCCGAGCCCGACTTGTTTATCAGGACCGGCGGAGAGCAGCGGGTTAGTAATTTTTTGTTATGGCAACTGGCCTATACAGAGCTCTACTTTACTCCAACGCTGTGGCCGGATTTTGACCAGAGCTCACTTGAAGAAGCTATTAAGAGTTTTAAAAGTCGGCAAAGGCGTTTTGGTCATACCGGAGATCAATTGCTTGATAAATCAAAGGGCGACTTGCCGGCTACCCTTCAATAAAATAAGGATGGCCGTCTGGTCACCGCTACGAAATTAACACTTAACTTCTAACAATAACTTCATCACAATAATAATCAAAATGTTACTACAGCGAATTATTACCGCATTAATTCTGGTTCCTCTGGTTGTGCTTGCTGTTTTTCAGCTGCCTTTGGAGTATTTTTCATTGCTTGCAGGGTTAGTTACGCTTTTGGCGGCGTGGGAATGGACTCATCTTATCGGCATTAATTCACTGTTTAAACGCATATTATTTTTATTTGCGTTGATTTTGCCCATGTTATGGCTGCAGTTTTGGACGCAATTTTTAGAACTGGCCGCTCAAATATTGGACTGGCCCGATATTAGGACTTATTCAGGTATTCTGGAATGGTTGGTTATACCTCCGGTTTTGTTTTGGATATTATCCATGATCATAATTAGAAATTCTCCTTCGGGCGTATTAAATCTGAAAATGAAAGTCTGTTATAAGGCATTGATAGGCTGGATGATTCTATTTGCAACGTGGATGTTTTTGAGTCGATTGAGAGCTTTTTACGGTCCGGAAATGACCTTGTTTTTTCTGGTTTTAATTTGGGTCGCAGATATTGCCGCTTATTTTGCTGGCAAGAAATTCGGTAAAACCAAGTTGGTGCCTGAAATCAGCCCAGGTAAGACAGTTCAAGGTATGTACGGGGCTTTAATAGCCGGTGCTATTTGGGCCTCAGCTTTTATTGGCTATTACGGCTATCGTGATGGTTTTGTCTGGATGAGGGTAACCGATTTTATACTGTTATCTGTACTGACTGTGTTAATTTCTATTTATGGCGATTTGTTTTTCAGTGTGGTCAAACGCCAGCTTGGCGTTAAAGATACCGGCTCAATACTGCCCGGCCACGGCGGTATTTTGGATAGAATTGACAGCCTGATTGCCGCTATTCCGTTTTTTTATGCCGGCATAGTCGCGATTGGGCTTATGTCATGAAAGGCATTTGCATACTCGGAGCGACAGGCTCAATTGGCGTCAGCACGTTAGACGTGGTGGCGAGACACCCCAGTCAGTATAAAGTAGTTGCATTAACGGCCAACACCAATATTGATGCCCTCTACGAACAATGCCTAGAGCATCATCCCGAAGTTGTTGTTGTTGTGGATGAGCATAAGGCTCAAATTTTTGCGGAAAAACTTAAAAATACAACGATTTCGGATATAAAAGTGCTGTCCGGCACTAAAGCGTTAGAGCATGTTGCAACGTTGGACAGTGTTGATTCGGTCATGGCGGCAATTGTAGGCGCGGCAGGTTTGTTGCCAAGTCTGGCAGCAGCAAAGGCCGGTAAAACGGTATTGCTGGCTAATAAGGAAGCTTTGGTCATGTCCGGTTCGATTTTTATGCAAGCCGTTAGCGATTCGGGAGCGCAATTATTGCCGATTGATAGCGAGCATAATGCGATATTCCAGTGCATGCCCGCCGGTTATAAAACCGGTATGCAAGCAAAACAGGCCAGACGTATTTTATTAACAGCTTCGGGCGGCCCTTTTCGAGAAATGCCTGTTGATCAATTGATCAATGTCACGCCGGATCAAGCAGTGGCGCATCCTAACTGGGATATGGGCAGAAAAATTTCCGTCGATTCAGCCACAATGATGAATAAAGGCCTTGAGATGATAGAGGCTTGTATTTTGTTTGATATGTCCCCATGTCAGATTCAAGTAGTCATACACCCACAAAGCGTAATTCATTCAATGGTCGATTATGTGGATGGAACGGTATTGGCGCAAATGGGTAACCCCGATATGCGCATACCTATCGCTTATTCGATGGCTTGGCCTGAGCGTTTTGATTCGGGTGTTGACCCCTTGAATATTTTTGACGTTGGGCGGATGGATTTTCAGGAACCAAATCTGGAGCGTTTTCCCTGTTTACGTCTGGCTTACGAAGCTATTGCTTCAGGCGGCACGATGCCGACCGTTTTAAATGCGGCCAATGAAATTGCAGTCGAGGCGTTTTTAAATGAACAAGTTAGGTTTACTGATATTCCGGTTATTATTGAACGCTGCATGAGAAAATTCGAGGCCAAGGCAGCCGATACCCTGGAGATTATTTTAGATGCCGATCAACAGGCAAGGCTAGTATCTACACAGATTATTGGAGAGCTTAATAATTGATGGATTTTTTGCATACACTGTTTTATTTCATAGTTGCGATAAGTGTTCTGGTTTCATTTCATGAATTCGGACATTTTTGGGTCGCTCGTAAAGCCGGGGTAAAAGTACTTCGGTTTTCCCTCGGCTTTGGCAAGATTTTATGGTCATACCAGAAAAATCCAGATACAACAGAGTATGTAATATCGGCGGTTCCGCTAGGCGGCTATGTCAAGATGGTCGATGAGCGGGAAGGCGAAGTTAAGGAAGCGGATTTGCCGTATGCCTTTAATCGCCAATCTTTATTTGCCAGAATCGCAATAGTCGCCGCAGGTCCCGTGTTTAATCTGATGCTTGCCGTCGCGCTGTTCTGGAGCGTACTGGTTATTGGCGAAACCGGCATAAAGCCGATACTTGGTTCGGTAGAGCAGGGCACCTTAGCCGCAGCCGCGGGCTTTGTTGAAGGCGACGAGATTATCTCAGTTAACGACAAGTCGACACCAACCTGGACTGAGGCCATGACTGTCTTAGTATCTTCGGCATTGGATGGTCAGCAGACTATCAAGGTTGAGGTGAAAAACTTTGATGGTTTTCAAAACGTCAGGACGCTTCAGCTTACCGATAAAGACACAGAAAATCCCGATGTGTTATACCAACATTTAGGCTTTAAGCCTTGGTCACCTAAATTGCAGCCCATCATAGGAAAAGTGCTTCCCGATAGCGCGGCACTTGCTGCCGGTTTGAAATCAGGAGACCTGATTGTGAGTGCTGACGACACGCTCATAAACGATTGGATGCAATGGGTAGATTACGTAAAAAGTCACGGCGGTGTCGCAATAAAACTGGTGATTGAACGCGATGGCGTACGTTTGCCCGCAACCATTACACCCAAAAAAGTGGAAACCGAACAGAAAACAGAAGGTAAAGTCGGTGCATCGGTTTTCATACCTGAAGAATTGATGAAGTCGATAAGTGTGGAGTATTCGTTGTCGCCATTGGCAGCGGTGCCGGTTGCACTGGAAACCACTTACTATTATTCCGTTACCAGTTTAAAAATGATGGGTAAAATGCTGGTCGGCAAAGCTTCCGTAGAGAATTTAAGCGGCCCTATCAGTATTGCCCAATATGCGGGACAGTCTGCCACTATGGGCTTAGCGCCCTTCCTCAAATATTTGGCTTTGGTTAGCGTCAGCTTGGGCGTATTGAATTTATTGCCGATACCGGTGCTGGATGGCGGTCATTTACTGTTTTTTGCGATAGAAGGCATAAAAGGCAGCCCGGTATCGGAAAGAGTACAGATTTTCTTTCAACAAATCGGTATTGCATTACTCGTCTCATTGATGGCGTTGGCAATGTTTTTGGATATTGACCGTTTATTTTAATAATTCAGGAATATTATAGGGGCGGCCGGTTGGTCGCCTTATTTTGACATGTCATGTTTGTGCCCTTAGGGCGACCTCGGTAACTGCTCCTGCGTCGCCTAAAGCGCCTACTGTTGGTGTTCTACCTCTGCCATCCATGGAGTCGTGCGGGATCGCCCCTACGACAGGTCGATATTCGATCCTACGCCTCATAAACTCATACAAGGAACATTATGAAAAAAATTATCACTATTACTATCTTATCAATGCTTGGCCTGACCTTGTCCGTAGCACACGCAGATGAAG
>NZ_SCTW01000091.1 GCF_004322395.1 Methylobacter sp. | reverse complement strand
AATGAGAAATTGGAGCATCAGTTATGAACAACGAAAAAAATTCGTTACCCGATAAGGCGCAGGAAAAGCTTATCTCGCGCAGAGTGCTCGATTTATTCATACGCGCCGGATTGATCGTTTTTTTGGTAGTTTATTGCTATCAAATATTCCAACCTTTTATCGGCTTGATGTTATGGTCGCTGATATTGGCCGTGGCCTTGTATCCCCTTCATACCTTGATCGCCCGCAAGATGCGTAATAGGGATGGCTATGCCGCAACGTTCTTGGTGCTGGTGATAGTGTTGATCGTATTCACCCCCACCACCTTATTGGTTTTTTCCTTCGCGGATTCATCCACTGAGTTAGTGAAACAAGTCCAAAGCGGAACCTTGCAAGTGCCTGCGCCCCCTGAATCTGTCGCCCAATGGCCGGTCGTGGGCAAGAATCTATATACGCTATGGTCGTCTGCGCATACCGACCTTGGCGGCGTGATAGCGAAATACGAACCCAAAATTAGCGTAATCACCAAACAAATTCTGGGCTATACCGCCAGCGCCGGAAAAGCTATTTTGATGTTTTTGGCCGCCTTAGTGCTTTCCGGGATATGGATGGCCTATGGCTTATCCGGCCATGCGGCGGCCAAGGACATTGCCAAGCGGATGGCAGGGCCCGAGGAAGGGGAAGTCTTGGTCGCGCTTTCGACGGCGACCATCCGGGCCGTGGCGCAGGGCGTCATCGGCATTGCCTGCGTTCAATCCCTTTTATTGGGGGCCGGGTTTATCTTGGTGGGCATTCCCGCCGCGGGTATTTGGGCTTTGTTGGTCTTGTTGCTTGGCATAATGCAAATCCCTGCCATCCTTATTGCACTGCCGACCATCATTTATGTGTTTTCCACTAATGATTCCACCGCAGTGGCGGTGATGTATGCTGTTTATACTCTGGTTGCCGGTATGGCTGACAATATCCTCAAACCCTTGGTGTTAGGCCGTGGCGTGGACGCCCCAATGCCGGTGATTTTATTGGGTGCGTTAGGCGGCATGGCTACCGGTGGAATTATCGGTTTGTTTCTGGGTTCGGTGATGTTGGCTTTGGGATACCAATTGTTTATGGCTTGGGTGTATCGTGAAACTGAAGAAGAAAATGTCGGGGAAGTCCTAGTAATTAGTCATGTTGAACCGAAACGATAGAATAGGGTTCAATCTATGGTAAGACTATCGGCTTGCGATCAATGAGGTAAGGCTTTTCCAGCCGAACCGGCGCGCAACTTGGCGCGAAGACTGAAATTTCACTATATCCCCAAGCACGGCAGCTAGTTGAATAGTGCGGAAATTGAACTGGCCGTATTGTCAAACATGTGCTTGTCGCGATGTATTTCTGACAAAGGTTCAACAACCGCCAACGTCGCGCTGACAGCGACGGCCGCATCGAAAACATTCCCGCCTTTATCTAATATTTCAAAACCGGCCGCTGTCGCCAAAGGATGCGCACCGGCAATTGCAGCCTTGGTTCCATCGGCATAAACCGCTGAGATTCCAAAAACTGCCGATAGCAGAAATACCGCACAATATTTTTTAACATTGTCCTCTCCGATCAGCTTAATTTGTTCTATTGAACCACATTTGCAAGAACATGCCAGCTTGATGCACAGCTGATTTTTTAGGGTTATCAATAAAGTTATAACGTTAGATAGATTAACCATTAGGTGTTTACACCAATAGTCTTTGTTATTTTTCTCTTTAGAATAATGGGTGGTTATTTTTTTATATATGGCTCAAAAAAGCGATACTTGAATGAGGTAAAAAATGGCGACAACTATTAAAAGTGAGACGAAAAAGCCTAGTACCGTTAAAAAAGTTAAGGAAAAAACGGCAAATCCTGACAAAGACAGTTCACCAATATGCCTTCCTGATCGTGATTGCAAAATTGCTGAATCGGCTTATTACAAGGCTGAAAGCAGGGGGTTTGCACCAGGTAACGAGCTTGAAGACTGGCTTGAGGCGGAACGGGAGTTTTTGCTGTAATCATGCAGCCTGATATAAATCTCAATGCGCTGTCAGGCTGATACTTTTAATTAATTTGCTGGAGAAATTTATGGCAGACCCAAATAAAGAAATAGATACATCAAGAAAAGGTTCTGAATTAATGTCCAAAAGTCCGCTCGGCGGTTTGATGTCATTTGATGAGTTTGATAACTTTTTTGATGATTTTCTTTCACGCAGATGGCCTCGTTTACTGGATTGGAATATGCCTTCGCTATCATCGGAAACAGGATTTCCACGAGTTGATATCCTTGACCGCGACAATGACATAGAAGTTCAAGCTGCGTTGCCGGGCGTTAAAAAAGAAAATCTGGAGGTATCGGTTACCAACCAAGCTATTACTATCCGCACTTCCACCAAGGAAGAGAAAAAGGAAGAAGAAAAAGGCAAATATTTTCGCCGTGAAATAACTCAAGGCGAATTTCAGCGCACCGTGTCTTTGCCCGACAATGTTGATGGCGAAAAAGCAAACGCTTCGTTCAAAGACGGCATATTGAAAGTGACTATTCCAAAAACCGAAAAAAGCAAGCGCAGAAATATCGAAATTCGTTAGTCTGTAAGCTGAAGTCTATTGAGCGCAAGAGAAAACCGGCGTTTCCGGGCAATGGACAACAAGCTGGAAACGCCCTGCACTAAAATTGGTTGGCCTTATGCCTGTTCCAAAACACACATTTAAGCTCCACGCATCCGCCAAGTTCAAAGGATGCGCAGCCCATAATATTAAATACCGAACGCTATGATTAATACTTATAAACATAATTGAAACGACCGATTTCAACCGGTAATTTGCTCCCGGAGAAAGTGAATGAAGAATGAAGCCATTGCCGCAATAGCGGCCGTCTTAGTGATTATTCTGGGAATACAGACTTACACGATGTTTCGGCTGAATGACCGGCTCAATCAACTTAGTGGATTTTATAGTCAGACAGGCGATTCTCAAACCAAGACACAGCATTCGCCAAAACCCGATCTTTCTCCATCCAATAAGGGCGATGACTTTCTTAAGGGGATCCCGTGGAATCCTTATGCGGAAATGCGGCACATGCAAAATGAAATGGAACAAATGTTCGATGATTCGTTTTCGCGTTTTCATATGAAAACCCCTAATGGCAGTTTAAACAAAACGCCGGATGTGGATTTACAGGAAAAAGCCGATCGCTATATTGTGACTGTTAATGCGCCCGGCGCCGATGAATCGTCAATAGATGTAAAGTTGGAAGATCAAGTCTTGCGTATTTCAATTAAAACAGAACAGGCAAAGGATGAAGCTGATGATAAAGGCGAATACCAGTACCGGGAGCGTTTCGTCGGCCAATTTCAAAGGGCATTAACTTTACCGGGGCCTGCCAAC
This sequence comes from Methylobacter sp., assembly GCF_004322395.1. GTDB lineage: Bacteria > Pseudomonadota > Gammaproteobacteria > Methylococcales > Methylomonadaceae > Methylobacter_A. Next base: position 8,273 of record NZ_SCTW01000091.1, on the reverse strand, counting down.
GCGGCCAAAATGATAACCGAATACCATAGCGGTGTGTTGACCATTACGATTCCAAAAGCATAGCTTCAAGCTATCTCGTTTGCCCAACACTGATAACTTCACTTGATAAAGCAGGTTTAAGCCAATGATGCGAATTTTTCTTTTTCTGGCGACCAATGTCGCAATAATGGTGGTAATCAGTATTGTGTTTAGCCTTCTCGGCTTAAGTGGCACTTTGGATAAGCAGGGCATAAATATCGACCTTAACGCGTTACTGATTATGTCGGCAATTATCGGCATGACCGGCTCGGTCATTTCGCTGGCCTTGTCGAAGTGGACGGCAAAACAAACTATGGGCGTTCAAGTTATCGACCAACCGCAAAACCAGACCGAACAATGGTTAAATGCTATGGTAGCCAGACATGCTCAAAAAGCCGGCATCGACATGCCGGAAGTGGGGATTTTCGAGGCTCCCGAAGCCAATGCTTTCGCTACAGGGATGAACAGAAACAGCGCCTTGGTAGCAGTTAGCACCGGTTTGCTGCAACGCATGAGCAACGATGAGATTGAAGCCGTAATCGGCCATGAAATCACTCATGTCGCGAATGGCGATATGGTTACGATGGCCTTGATGCAGGGCGTAGTAAATACGTTCGTTTACTTCTTTGCCAGTATCATCGGCTATGTGGTTGACCGCGTTGTCCTTCAAAACGAGCGAGGTCAAGGTGCGGGTTATTTCCTTGCCCAGATGGTCGCGCAAATCGCCTTAGGGTTTTTAGCCACTATGCTGGTTATGTGGTTTTCGCGTTACCGGGAATTTAAAGCGGATGCCGGCGGAGCCAAGTTGGCCGGACGCGGAAAAATGATCGGCGCACTTCGCGCCTTGCAACGCGAATACGAACCGCAAGACCTGCCAGGACAGCTGGCGGCTTTCGGCATTAACGGCGGCGGTGTAAAAAGCTTGTTCATGAGCCACCCGCCCTTGGAAGATCGTATCGCGGCACTGCAAAATATCAGTTGAGGTAAGCAACATGATTTCAATCAATGCTAAGCCACGCCGTAAAGTCTCTTAATCGGCATCAATGGATTTCAGAAGCTGCTTACTACAAAGCACTAGCCAGAAAATTTGAACCCGGCAAAGAATTAACCGACTGGTTAGAGGCTGAAATTGACTATTACAATATGTTAATAGATCTTTATATTTCCATTTTGGAAGAAGACGGAGAAATGACGGTTTTAGGTTTGCAACAGCTGGCGCAGTTTATCGGCATTCAAAATCCGGAGGATATACTGTTGAAAACAGAACTTGTAGGCGCAATCCAGAGTGCTGCCGGCCATACCCCCTGCTTCCGTTCTAAAATAAGTATGCTTTGCGAAGAAATAAAGTGTAAATGGAGAGCCGAATGCCGGAAATTGATTGCAGTATGGTTTTGCTAAATTTTATTGTTTCCATATTCCGCGTCTCGCACGGTAGTGCCTCAATAAGTGCTGATCCGGCACGCCTTCCCATAAGTTTTGTAAGCATGAACTATTAAGTCAAGGTTAAGCTGCGGCAGTTACATTATCTGAACATTACTGCTGTTTTTTATCACTCATTTCGACTTTTACCTGAATCATTCAATCAGAAATACCTTATGGAATCTCAACCGGGCTGGTTAACCACCATTGATAGGATAGTCAATAGGGGCTTAAGCCATGGATTAGTACAGCGCACAACTGAAGACGAAGTTTTCAATGGACGAACCATCTGTTTAAACGGCAGGCATGTGCTGAATTTTGCGCTATGCAGTTACTTGGGTTTGGAACTGGACTCCCGGCTCAAACAAGGAACTATCGATGCAGCGACCCGCTACGGCACCCAGTTCGCCATATCGAGAGCCTACATGTCAGCAACGCCTTATACGGAACTGGAAGCGCAATTTGAGGAATTATTCGGGGGACACGTACTGGCAACTCCGACCACGACACTCGGACATATCGCCGCTTTGCCGGTACTCATTCAAAAAGGCGATGCGATTATCGTCGATCAGATGGCTCACAACAGTATGCAAACAGCTGCAAAGCTGGTGCAGGCGGAAGGGGTTCTTGTCGAAACGCTGCTTCACGCCAACCTGGAGTTGCTTGAGGAACGCATCAACGTGTTGAGCAAGCAATTTCGCCATGTCTGGTACCTGACCGATGGCGTTTACAGCATGTTTGGAGATCTGGCTCCGGTACATGAATTAGGGAACCTGTTAAACCGCTACGAGCAACTGCATCTATATTTTGACGATGCGCATGGCATGAGCTGGATAGGCAAACATGGCCGAGGGTATGTTCTCGATTGCTTGCCTATTCAAGAAAGGATGGTTGTTGCGACATCCTTATGCAAGGCTTACGCTGCCGGCGGTGGGGCACTGATCTTTCCAAACGCTCAGATGCATCGACAGGTTAAAAACTGCGGAGGGCCGATGATTTTTTCAGGCCCTATTCAACCTCCGATGCTTGGCGCAGCCCTTGCTTCGGCTCGTATTCATCTCTCACCCGAAATTGACAGTCTGCAACAGGAACTGCAAGATCGCATCGCTCTGTGCAATCGTTTGCTTAAAACATACGATATACCTGTAGCATGCAGTTCGCAGTCGCCTATTTTTTACATCAAGTTAGGATTTCCCGATGTTGCAGGCGAAATGGCCAAACATCTGCTTGATGACGGCTTTTATACTAACCATGCCGTTTATCCGGCAGTCTCCCGGCGTAAATCGGGCATCCGGTTTACTCTGACGCGGCATCTCTCGGCTGAAGATATTCATGGTCTGATCGAAGCAATCGCCCGTAATCTTCCAAAGGTTCTGAAAACAAAGTCCAGAAAGGGAACAGGGAAATGTGTTTCTTCATAATTGATGTTACGCATTCCACAAAAGGCTGTTAAACATTTTCCGTAGGGCGTGCCGTGCGCGCCTTAAGGGTTCTAAGGTACACACGGCATGCCCCTACCGCACCAGTCCAGAACAAATGCATCAACTTAAGCTAAGCACTGTACGATGCTTTAACAGGAGTGCAAGCTTTGCCTACAGGGACAGATATTTGCTCCTCGGCAACTGCTCCTGCGTTGCTCTACTACAGGCCTTCCATGGCCTTATGCAATATCTGCATTCACCACATCCCTGTGGATTATGTAGATAAGGGGCGTGAGCACGACTGCAAGGATGCAGGAGGTACGACCCCAAGGATGGGGGAGGTAGAATCGCGTCGGGAACAGCGATCGAGAGCACCAACAGTAGGCGCTTTAAGCGACGCAGGGAGCAGTTGCCGACGACTGCATGGAAGCAGGAGGTAGAGCAACGCAGGAGCTGTTGCCGAGGAGCGAAAGCTTTGCTTGCCACATCGCATGACTTGCAGGCGAAGCCTGTACTCCATCCTTTAGCTAGTGCTGATAAGTTCCAATCAGTTCTGCCTGTCCAATAATATGCCCCTCCATCGCTCTTTCAAGCTGGGATTTATTCGGCTGATGCAGGTCAGGCAGTTCAATGTTTAATGCGTAGAGTTTATAAAAATATCTATGCCGTCCAATGGGCGGACACGAGCCGCGATAACCCGTTTGTTTCCAGTCGTTTTTGCCTTGTTGAGTGCCTGCCGGTAAATCCTTTTCGGTAATGGCTCGCGGTAATTCTGAAACACTCGGCGGAATGTTATAGAGCAGCCAGTGCACCCAAGTCATTTTGGGTTTAGCAGGGTCCGGCGCATCGGGGTCGTCAACGATCAACACCAGGCTTTTGGTGTCTTGCGGAAGTCCTGACCAGCTTAAAGCAGGCGAACTGTCCTTGCCGTCACAAGTAAAAGCTTTGGGGATTTCTCCCTGATGGACAAAGTCCGGTGATTGGAGAGTCAGGGTCATTTTTTGTTCTCCTTCAGCTAAGACGGCTGTAGTAAAAAAGATGCTGAAAACTAAACAAATTAAGCAAGTAAAAATTGGCTGTTTTATTGAATTCATTGATCACCTCAAAGATAAGATTTACCGGTTCCCAATCTCCAGAGACTGTGAAAGTGTTATTAAAAGCAGGTTAAAAAAAATTATTCACTATGAAGGCACGAAGAACGCGAAGTTTTCAGTGCGTTGAATTAAAAAAATTATTTTTCTTCGTGTCCTTCGTGCCTTCGTGGTGATTCTTTAATTTGTTTTCTAGAAATCGATACTTTCACTGTCTCTTGAGCTTGGAAACTAACTACGATCCAACTCTACAAATTCGTGTTTATTTTTAAACCATAAACCAATCCAAACTGTCTGACAATTGTAGAAAAGACCTACAGACAAACAACTTTTCATTGGTTTAAACTCCAAACCCTACAGCCGATTCTTGCTCTATAAAATCAGGAGGTTGTGATCATGAAAAGAGTAAAACATCTTGTTTTTTGGCTTGTGGTCATCGGCGTTGTTTTGCTGTTGTTTTCCAGCCATGTCATAGCTGAAGATGATTTTCATCGGCAACGGTATGCATTGGTAAACATTATCAAGGCCGAGGTGAGGGAGACCCGCGAGTTCCTGAATCAGGAATCGCTTGATAAGCAGGTAAGCGATGCCCTGGAAAAGGTGCCTAGGCATGAGTTTGTACCGGACGATGAGCGTCCCTATGCATATCTCAACAGACCGCTGTCTATCGGTTTTGGACAAACCATTTCCCAGCCCTATATCGTTGCGATCATGACTGATCTGCTTAAGCTGAAAAAAACCGATCGGGTGCTGGAAGTCGGCACCGGTTCGGGGTATCAGGCGGCCATTCTCGCCGAGCTTGCCGATAGCGTATACACCATAGAGATTATTGAACCGTTGGCTATACGCGCGGCAGCCAACCTTAAACGAGCCGGTTACAATGCCGTTCATACCAGAACCGGCGATGGTTATTACGGCTGGGAAGAAGCGGCGCCTTTTGACGGCATTGTCGTTACTGCCGTTGCGAGCCATATACCGCCGCCGCTGATTAAACAGCTAAAACCCGGCGGGCGCATGGTCATCCCGGTCGGTGCTCAGTTTATGACGCAGTACCTGGTTTTGGTGACTAAAGATGTTGACGGGAAAGTCACCGCTCGCCAAACCCTGCCGGTCAGTTTTGTCCCGCTTACCGGCAAGCATTGATGGAGTATTAATCATGAAGCCGCGCTTATCGCTATTGGCCGCTGTCGCCATTATCTCGGCCTCCGCCTTGGCCTATGAAGTTTTACTGATGCGCCTGTTTTCGATTATCCAGTGGCACCACTTCGCTTACATGATAATCAGTCTGGCGCTATTGGGTTACGGCATTAGCGGCGTAATCCTGGCGCTGAACCGCGAGCGGTTAGTGCAATTATTCCCGCCTTTGATAATAACCAATATGTTGCTGTTCAGCTGCTCAGCCCCGATGTGTTTTTTGCTGGCCCAGCACATTCCTTTTAATCCGGCGGAAATGTTATGGACGCCGGTACAACTGCTGAATTTATGCGGTATTTACCTGATTTTGGCGTTACCTTTCTTTTTCGCGGCCAACGTCGTCGGTTTGTCTCTTTATCACTATAAAAACCAAGTGTCGTCGATTTACGCAGCCGACTTGTCCGGCGCAGGCATAGGTAGTGTCGGCATTATTTTGCTGCTATCCATGCTATTTCCGGAAAAGATATTAACTGCGCTGATGTTATCGGGAGTAATCGCGGCGCTGCTGGTGTCGATTTATGCGTTTCACGATTCAAAACGTTGGGCCGTACTATGCGTTATCATCGGGTTGGCGGCTATACTGGTGCCGTCAGGTTCGATAGCGCTGAAAATCTCGCCGTATAAAAGCTTGAACCAATTACTGCAAGTACCCGGTACAAAAATCATAGATCGATATTCCAGTCCGCTGGGTTTGATCGACGTAGTAAAAAGCGAGATTACCCCGCTGCGCCATGCGCCCGGCCTAAGCCTTAATGCTATCGCAGAACCGCCGGAACAGCTTGCAGTATTTACCGATGCGGACAATATGACCGCAATCACCCGCTATAACGGCAAGCCTGAAACGGTCGGCTATCTCGATCAAACTACATCCGCCCTGCCCTTTCATTTAAAACAACTCTCCGGCATCCTGATTCTCGGGGCCGGAACCGGCAGCGATATTTTGCAGGCAAACTATCATGCCGTTAATGACATTGATGCTGTTGAACTAAACCCGCAAATCGTCGACCTGGTTCAGCGGAAATATGCCGATTTTGCAGGTTATCTTTATTCCAGCGCCCATGTTAATATCCATATCGATGAAGCCCGCGGCTACCTTGCAGCAACCGATAAAACCTATGACCTGATCAACATCCCATTGCTCGATGCGTTTGGCTCATCGGCCGCAGGCCTTTATTCAATGGCTGAAAACTACCTTTACACCGAGCAGTCCATACGCGAATATTTGCGCCATGTAAGACCGAACGGTTATCTCAGCATTACCCGCTGGATTAAAATTCCGCCGCGCGACGAACCCAAACTATTGGCTACCGTTATTAATGCGCTTAAAGATGCCAATGTCAGGCAGCCCGGCCAACGGATACTTATGATACGCGGCTGGCAAACCAGCACTTTAATAGCAAAAAACGGCATCATATCGGCCGAAGAAATCAGCCGCTTAAAACAGTTCTGCGATGAACGCGGCTTCGATCCGGTTTACTATCCCGGCATATCGGAATCGGAAGTCAACCGCTTTAATGTCCAGCAGCAGCCTTATCTGTACCAGGCCGCAGTAGCTTTATTGAGCGATAGGAGCCAAGCGTTTATCGATGCTTATAAATTCAATATCGAAGCTGCAACTGATGATAAGCCTTACCTGTTCCATTTTTTTAAATGGCGAACCTTGCCCGAAATTTTGTCGCTATTGGGTACCGGTGGAAGCTTTTTGCTGGAAAGCGGCTACTTATTATTAATCGCAGCCTTAATACAGGCGATACTCGCCAGTCTATTGTTGATAGCACTGCCGCTGTGGCTATGGAAAAGTAAGCTGGGCATCGAACCCGGATCGGGGAACCATCTGCCTATGCTGGTATATTTTTTCTGCTTGGGCTTGGGATTTTTGTTTATCGAAATCGCCTTTATCCAAAAATTCATCCTGATTCTGCATCATCCGCTTTATGCGATTACCGTGGTGCTAAGTACATTTTTATTAACTGCGGGGGCCGGCAGTTATTTCTCGACAAGGCTATCGCAAAGCGCTGAAAAATCGGCGTTTATGTTGCCTATGGCAACCATTGCACTGCTCAGCATCGTTTACAGTTTAGGGTTTGAGTATATCGCCGGATTTTTACTTAAAACGGGGAGTCTAAGTCATTACCTGTTTTCGATAGTCTTGATAGCCCCGCTGGGTTTTTGCATGGGTATGCCGTTTCCGATGGCACTGGCTAAAATCAGCCAAACTAATCCGGCGTTGATACCCTGGGCCTGGGGCATTAACGGCTGCGCCTCGGTGATCAGCGCGATACTGGCAACCCTGATTGCAATGCAGTTCGGCTTTACCGTGTTGATCTTTCTGGCGGTGGTTTTATATGGAATTGCGGCTTGGTGTTTTCCAAAGTTGACACAAGCGTAAAACCAGTTGTTTAACCTCACAAATTAACAAACAGCCGCCCCGATTTTTGCTAGGGAAAAGAGTTTACTTAGGAACATGCATAAATTAATTTAAGCAATTACCATGAAGAGCATGAAGGCCATGAAGACTAAATCCTTCATGGCCTTCATGCTCTTCATGGTTTAAAAATAAAACTTGCTCAAGTTATTTCATGCACGTTCCTTAATTCTGAAAAAAGATACCAATACTACCATGCAGATTGTCGGCAAGATGGTGTTTTGACATAATAGCCGTAGCTGACTATCTGTTATTAAATCCCAAAAGAGCATTGATACCATTAAAGTACCGGATACTCACTTATGCCCTGTTCGCGCTGGGCTAGTTTGGTAATGCCACCCTCGGAAACGCCGGTACCGATCTTCAATAACAAAATGAATCTCCTTATTGGTGCAGCTTTTTGCATCTGCTCGGCTGAAAGCGCCTGAATGTCAAAAATTTTGATCCCTCAGTGAGCCGCAATGAATGACTTGTCCAGGCTTAATAGCCTGTTTGGCATATTATCCAGCATAGAAAATCTGATTTTTCACCCATATTTAAACTTAGGAATAGAAAATGGATATACCCCGCATAATTAAAACCAACATTTGCATCCTCGCCTTGATCGCGCTGGGATTTAGCCCGTTGGTTTATGCTCAGGCCTTACAAAAGCCGGAAAGCCAACGCTGTAGTAACGATGTGCTGCGTGATATAGGAAAACTCTAC
>NZ_SCTW01000090.1 GCF_004322395.1 Methylobacter sp. | reverse complement strand
GGAGGATTTTCAGCCTGCGCTGAAGCAACTACCTTTGGACAGATAGAAGACTTTGATGCTTTTATAAACCAACTGCGTACTATTCGTCCCAATCCGCAGACCACGGCCTATTCGGTGATACCGACCGAAAGTTGCACCACCGATGTAGTATGTACTCTAGATGCAAAACAGTGTGCTGACGGCTCATTTGTAAGCCGAGTACCGCCTTCTTGCGAGTTTGCTGCTTGTCCGGCAACACGGTAAGCGCAATATGTAGGGGGGCGATAGCGAGGCCCAGTAGGTTGGACATGCTTTTTTACGCCAGAAATTTCAATATGGAAATGGATTTCAGGGTTGTCCATCTCGCATCATTACCGGAACGTTGAGCAACGAAAAGCTGTTGTCCAAGCTGCAAAAGACTAAGTCAAGTCGAGCAACAGCTTTTCGCGCCAAACATTCCGGTTCGTATCTTGTTAAAGCAGGAAAATATCATACCTAAACAAGAAGCCCAGCAGGTTTTATAAACCTCTCAGAATATCCTTTTTAATATCTTCAAGGTTTTCCAAGCCTACCGAAACTCTCACCAAGCCGTCTTTAATACCTGCGGCAGCCCTGACTTCCGTCGTTAATCGGCCATGCGTGGTGGTTGCCGGATGAGTAATCGTGGTTTTAACGTCGCCCAAGTTTGCGGTAATGGACAGCATTTCGGTGGCATCGATCAATTTCCAGGCATGTTCTTTGCCGCCGGTCAGTTCAAAACTGACTACGCCTCCGAAATGGCTTTGCTGACGTTTAGCTAGTTCGTGCTGCGCATGCGATACCAAGCCAGGATAATGCACTTTGGCGATACCGGCCTGTTGCTCCAGCCAAAGGGCAAGTTCAAAAGCGCTGTCGCAATGCGCTTTTATCCTGATCGCCAGCGTTTCCAACCCGGACAAAAATACCCAAGCGTTAAAAGGGCTCATGGTCGCGCCGCCGGTGCGAAGATAGGGGTAAATATACTTTTCTATGATCTCTTCACTGGCAACGACGGCGCCGCCGACACAACGCCCCTGCCCGTCTATATATTTTGTTGCCGAATGAATCACAATATCCGCGCCTAATTCCAAAGGCTTTTGCAGCACAGGCGTGCAAAAACAGTTGTCGACGATCAGCAAGCAACCGTGTTTATGGGCGATGTCAGCAAGTATGGAAATATCGGCAATTTCGATTAAAGGATTGGACGGCGTTTCCAGAAACAAAAACCGGGTATTCGGTTTGATCGCCGCTTCCCAGGCCGCCGTATCGATCAAATCTACAAAGTCGGTTTCAACTCCGAATTTGCTGAAGTAATTCTGAAACATCAATACGGTATTGCCGAATACGCCGCGCGAACACACCACATGATCGCCCGCTTTAAGCAGCCCCATACCGACCGCCATAATAGCCGCCATGCCTGATGAAAAAGCCAGGCAACGCTCGCCTTTCTCCATCAACGCCAGCCGTTCCTGAAAGGCGTTAACGGTTGGATTGGTAAATCGCGAATAGATATTACCCGGTTTCTGCCCGGTAAAACGCAAAGAAGCCTCTTCGGCACTGCTGAACACATAACTGGATGTGGCAAAAATCGGTATGCTGTGCTCATCTTCATGAGTACGTTTATGCCCGGCTCTTATAGCCTGTGTTTCCAGAGTGTAGTCGTTCCAGTTAATGTCTTTCATTTTTTTAAGCGTATTTATTTGTTAAAAAGATCAGACAAAAGGCGAAGGACGAAAGACAAAAAACAGACTTCGATGACTGCTCTTTGCCTTTCGTCCTTCGCCTTTTGCCTTTTTTCGCATTGCTCCCCTCAATCACCGTTTTGCATTTCGATGATGAAATTTTCCGAATTTCGTTGTGCTTGTGCGTTGTCATTTCGCAACGCCTCGGTGCGCTCCAGATACGCATCGTCAATATCACCGGTAATATATTCTTTACTAAAACAGGAGGTATCGAAGTGCTTGATATCCTGGTTGCCTCTACGAACGGCATCAATCAGATCATTCAGTTCCTGATAAATCACCCGGTCTGCTCCTATTGCTGAACATACCTCGGCTTCAGTACGATTATGGGCAATCAGTTCATGTGCGGCCGGCATATCAATGCCGTAAACATTGGGATACCGGACCGGAGGCGCGGCAGAGGCAAAGTACACTTTTTTAGCACCGGCATCCCGGGCCATCTGGATAATCTGCTCGGACGTTGTGCCTCTGACGATTGAGTCGTCGACCAGCAATACATTTTTGCCTTCAAACTCGAGGCTAATGGCGTTTAGCTTTTGCTTGACCGATTTTTCTCTCATTTTCTGACCCGGCATGATAAATGTCCGGCCGATATAGCGGTTTTTTATAAAACCTTCACGATACTTTACGCCCAGCAGGTTTGCCATCTGCAAAGCCGCTGTTCGGCTGGTGTCGGGAATCGGAATAACTACATCAATGTCGTGATCAGGCCAGTCTCTTTGTACTTTCTTGGCCAGCTTCTCGCCCATACGCAGACGTGCCTTATAGACCGAAATACGATCAATAATTGAATCCGGCCGGGCAAAATAAACGTATTCGAAAATACACGGACAGTGATCTATCTTTTCAGCACACTGTTTGGTGTGTAGCATGCCTGATTCTTCTATAAAGACTGCTTCGCCAGGTTCTATGTCTCTAATAAGCTCAAAGCCCAATACATCCAATGCAACACTTTCAGAGGCGATCATGAATTCCGAACCGTGTTCGGTTTTTCTCGCCCCAAACACTATGGGGCGAATGCCGTGAGGATCCCTGAACCCTAAAATGCCAAACCCGGCAATCATAATCACAACAGCATAAGCCCCGCGGCAACGGCGATGTACACCGGAAACGGCCTGAAAAACGTCGTCTACAGTTAAATGCAATTTACCTAAACTCTGCAATTCATGAGCAAAAACATTCAACAAAACTTCAGAGTCGGAATCGGTATTAATATGCCGTTGATCTTCAACGAACAAGGCCTTTTTCAGCTCCTCGGTATTGGTCAAATTGCCGTTATGCGCAAGCGTCAAACCAAACGGAGAGTTTACGTAGAAAGGCTGCGCTTCTGCAGAACTGGTACAACCCGCCGTTGGATAACGAACATGAGCAATTCCCATATTGCCTTTCAATTTCAACATTTGCGCATTGGTAAACACATCGCGCGTCAAACCGTTTTCCTTGCGTAAATGCAACCGCCCGGCCTCGCATGTCACAATGCCTGCGGCATCTTGTCCCCTATGTTGCAATACTGTCAGCGCATCATATAATTCCTGATTGACAGTTTGATGTGAAACGATAGCAGCAATACCACACATTATTTTTTAACCTTGCATTGTTTGATAGGAACTAGCAGAAGAAGTTAACGATACCTGATGTATTCCGCCACGCCTGACGAAATATGATCTCGCAACCATACAGCGAACGATTGAAAAGGTGGAATCATGATCGACTCTGTCCACCAGGAATCATTGGTCAAAGGCGTCAATCCCGCCAGTATGACAACAACAGTAACAACGACCATGCCGCGAATCACCCCGAAAATCATACCTCCGAAGCGATCCATGATGGTTAATCCGGTGTTTTTAACCAATATATTCAATAAAAAGCCTATTAGACCGCCAAAGCACAATGTAATTGCAAATAAAGCCATAAAAGATGCAATCATTCTGGCTGACGGATGACTGATGGACGATTCCAGAAAATAAGAAAACTCGCGGGTAAAGTTTAAGCTTACCCAGACTGCCAATATCCAGAATGCTAACGAAAAAACTTCTTTAATGAATCCGCGCAACAATCCGATTACAAAAAAAATAAAAAACAGCCCTAGGAAGGTAAAATCAATCCAGATCATGCTTTTATTCTAAACTTAATCTCGTATTACTCAGAAATCAGGATTGCTTTTATATTCTGTTTGTCCAGTCTCAACTTCATTGCCGCTGCTTTTTTTCCGTCAAGCTCTGGGCCTACCCGAAGCCGATATGAAGTTCCTTTATCAGTTTGAACGGTATCCAGTGAAGCCGGCAAACCTTGTTCACGTAGGCTATCCCAAAGAGACATTGCATTTTCTCTTTTAGTGAAGCTACCAATTTGAATATACCAACGCACCAATTTTGGACTCTCTTTCGGTACAACTGTCGGCTTTTTTGCTTCCGCAACAGCAGCAGCCAGAATCTTTGCTGTATTAGGCTGTTTAAGAGCCGATTGTTTTGTTGCATCGGCATAAGTGCTGACTTTAGGTCCAGCATCTTTGCTGCCGGTTAAAGGCTCATTTTCAGTCTTTTTAACTATTATTGGTTTTACCGTTTCAGGTACTTTTTTAACTTTTGCAGATTCTTGAGCCATTGCTTCTACCTTAATGTCCCTGACCTGTGCTTTGGGGACAATATTTTTGCGGGCGCCGTCCCCTGTTTCTGCCGGTAAAGGGCGCTCTGCGGAAGCCTGCTTTGGATGCGGCTTTGGCTGATTTTCTTCCGGCTCGGCGATGGGTTGTTCAACGGCTTCCTCTGTACCTGCATCTTCACGGGTATAGCCTTCGGATTCGGCATACAAAGATTCTCCGGAACGAGCCTGTTTCTCCGCTTCTTCGGGCACCTCTTCCACTGCACCGGTACTCTCAAGGGTATCGCCGACAGGTTCTGTAGTTAAAGGTTCCGGATCCGCCGATTTTAACACCCGCTCGGCATTACTCGGCAATTTACCGGCCTTATCAGTATCCGGATCAACTGGAGCTGGAATATTCAGCTCACTCACTAATTGACCACTATTATCGACAGGATCATCGAACAGCATCGGGATAAAAATAGCACATAGAGCCGTAACAACAACGGCGCCAATTAAACGTTGTTTTAATTCATGATCCATTTCGTCTACTCACTTATTCTCAAATTCAATCAAGCACTCAGATACCAAAAAGAAAGATCCAAAAACCAATAACAAATCGCCCTCCTGCGACTGGTTTTTTGCAGCAGAAAATGCCTCAGTAAAACCAGCAAAACCAAAAGAAACCCTGGATACCGGACTTTGTGAAAAAATCTCACGCATAACCGATTCAGTAGCCGTCCTGGGATTTGCCAAAGGGGCAAAAAACCAGTCGTAAACTACTGGATTCATAATTTCAAGGACGCCTGCAATGTCCTTGTCTTTCATCATCGAAAAAACAGCATGAATACGTCTATCGGGGAAAACAGCTGTCACGTAATCGGCCAATGTTCTAACTGCCTGAGGGTTATGCCCCACATCCAGCAACACTGGGATTTCGCTATCAATAAGTTGGAATCGACCGGCTAACCGGACATTCTCCAAGCCCTGTTTAATCGAAGCTTCTGATACCGGTAATGCTTCGGACATTTTAGTCACCGCTAAAATAACTGACGATGCATTGCGATACTGATGTTCTCCTTTTAACCCCGGTTCCGGCAATTGTAACATTTGCTTGTCACCATAAAACCAGTCCCATCTTGTTGCCTGCTTTTTATAACCAAAATCTTTGCCGATACAATACAATGAGGCATGCTGTTCGATAGCGCTTTGTATTAATGATTCCGGAGGAGCCGGATCCCCCGTGATAGCAGGAATTGTTGCTCGGAAAATTCCCGCTTTTTCCCGTCCTATGGCTTCTCGTGTACCGCCCAGCCACTCAACATGATCAATACTGATGCTTGCAACCATGGCCACATCGGGATCGACAATATTGACCGCATCCAAACGTCCGCCCAAACCGACTTCAAGCAACTGAACATCGACATCGGCCCGTCGAAATATATCCAACGCAGCCAATGTGCCAAATTCAAAATAACTTAATGAGGTATTGCCCCGTACCGACTCTATTCTTGCAAATGCTTCGCAAATTTCCTCGTCCGATACCGGTTTTCCACCTATTTTTATCCGTTCATTATATTTTAGAATATGCGGCGAGGTATAAGCTCCTACCCGATAGCCTTGCGCCATATAAATGGCCTCAAGATAAGCAATAGACGAACCTTTGCCATTGGTTCCTGCAACGGTAATAGTCGGAGGTTTGACATAATCAGGGTTAAGCGCATGGAAAACCTGTGCAGCCCGCTCCAACCCCAAATCGATCACTAAAGGATGTAAGCTTTCTTGCCACTTTAGCCAATCTTGTAACGAATCAAAACGTATCATTAACCGATATTAAAATCAGTCTTCCTGATCCAGAGGATACGAACCATCATCCGTTTCAATTTCAAATCCTCCTGTGTCTTCGGCTTCCACCTGTGACAAAGGGGGACTGAGGTGGATTTGGTCTCTAGCCGCCATCAGCATAGCCAGAATATCGGCTATTTTATCGCGCATTTCACGTCTGTCGATAATCATATCGATAGCGCCGTGCTCTTGTAAAAACTCACTACGCTGAAATCCTTCCGGCAATTTTTCACGGACGGTTTGCTCTATAACACGTGGGCCTGCAAAACCGATCAAAGCATTGGGCTCGGCTACATTAATATCGCCCAACATGGCTAAACTGGCTGAAACGCCGCCCATGGTTGGGTCGGTCATAAACGAAATATACGGAAGACCTGCATCGGACAACTTGGTTAATGCCGCACTGGTTTTCGCCATCTGAAACAACGAAAACAGCGACTCTTGCATACGCGCGCCGCCACTGGCCGTAAATACGATAAATGGCACACCCAATTCCAAACTTTTGTTGATGCCGCGAACAAATTTTTCGCCGACTACCGAGCCCATTGATCCGCCCATAAAGCCGAAATCAAAGGCGGCTGCAACAATATCACGGCCTTTTAACTGGCCTTTCATCACAACCAGCGCATCATTTTCTTTCGTCTGCTTTTGGGCTTGCGTAGTTCGATCTTTATATTTTTTACTGTCTTTGAATCTTAGCGGATCGACAGGCTTAACATTTTTGCCTATCTCTTCATGCCCCCCCTCGTCCAAAAACATATTCAGCCGCGTTCTGGCCGAAATACGCATATGATGCTCGCATTTCGGGCAAACGCTGAAATTTCTTTCCAGCTCCGTGTTATAAAGAATCGCATTACAGCTAGGGCACTTATTCCACAATCCTTCAGGCACAGCGCCTTTTTTATTCGACCCTTCCGTTCTAATTGTTAAAGGGATTAACTTCTCAAACCAACTCATTCATATGCCCCATCGTGTTTCATCATCGTGTTCCAAACCAGACTTTAGCTATCTATTGCCTGGCGCATGGCTACCAATAACTCGACTATTTCTTTTTTGGCACGTTCAGGATCATCCGGATTCGCTTCAATTTTGCTGATCAGGGCACTGCCGATGACTACACCGTTACCCAATCCCGCAACAGTCTTTGCTGTTTGAGCATCTTTAACGCCAAAACCTATAGCAACAGGCAAACGCGTATTTGCCCTGATTTGGTTGAGCTTGGTTTCGACATCTGCAATATCCAAATGCCCTGCACCGGTTACACCTTTCAGAGAAACGTAATAAATATAACCGCTACCGGCGGTATCCATTTTTTTAATCCGCTCATCGCTGCTGTTCGGTGCTAACAGAAAAATCGGATCGATATCGCGTGCCTTAAGCAAGGCAACGCATTCTTCCGCCTCTTCCGGCGGCAAATCAACAGTTAAAACACCATCAATCTCGGCTCGTTGCGCAGCATTGGCAAAATCTTCGTACCCCATGGCTTCAATAGGATTCACATAGCCCATCAACACCACCGGCGTGTGTTGATTGGTTCTTCTAAATTCTGTCGCGATAGCTAAAACCCGTCTCAAGCTCATTTTGTGTTCCAAAGCGCGCTCGCTAGCTCGCTGGATGACCGGCCCATCCGCCATAGGATCGGAAAACGGCACACCCAGTTCGATCACATCGGCGCCTGCCTCAACCATCGCGTGCATCATCGGCAAAGTAAAATCAGGTCTTGGGTCACCTGCGGTAATAAACGGAACTAACGCCTTGCGGCCTGTTT
>NZ_SCTW01000089.1 GCF_004322395.1 Methylobacter sp. | reverse complement strand
GACGGCAAACCGTGGAACATCCGTTTGGTACTCTCAAAGCCTGGATGGGAGCCACTCATTTTTTGACCAAGAAATTACCCAATGTCAGTACGGAAATGAGTCTGCATGTGCTGGCCTATAACCTCAAAAGAGTGATGAATCTATTAGGAACCACAACCCTGATGGAAGCCATGGTGGCCTAACGGCCATTTGTTGTTCTTTTTACTTATTACTGATGGGCATCAGCGTGATTTAGGTCGAATTAAATCGATAAACCAGTAAACCTCCTTCAGAAACCTTAGCCGCTCAAAGCGGCGCCAGTTCATCAGAACTGCTCGATATCCGCTGGATATTTCAGCTGTTCGACGTTTTTACACGGCCTGGGTCGATTTTTGCCGGTCAATCACTCATCATTCTACTCATTGTCGGTAACGTGCTTTGGATAATCTCAAATTGTGAATTTGCGCCCAAAAGTTGCGGTACAACTGGTTGCTATCCATCATTATTCGGTTGGTTTAATAATCTTGGGGCAATAGCAAGGTGGTTACTGATCGATCCGCCTCGGTTATGACCCAAATTCTGATCGTGTCGGTGAGTTGATAGGATGAGAAAATCCTGAAACCCTGGTTTAACGCCACCTTGTTTTCAGCGAGGTCTTCATCCTCCAGGTCGCCCCAGTCTCCACACTGGTGGCGGCATAACAGACTGGCGGCTGAGACGCCCGCTTGTTGCAGTGCTTCGATAGCACCGGGTGTCGCCAAGGTCTGACCAAGATCAAACAGTGGTTTTTTTAAGTTTGGATGGGGCATGTGATTCTCCTGCGTAGTGGCACATCGGAAGGAAATAATGGTTTGATGAGGACGACACGCGAATAACGCTGAAACGGCGTTTGTAGTTTCCACACCGATTATCCAGATCGCCTTGCCGATTGGGTTGGTCTTTTACAAGCCCTGAATAGTCACGTCATAAACCTGCTGGCTGTAACCGGTGCAAAAATGCTGTTGCCAGAGGGTAAATGCCTCGCTTGCGTTCTCGATCGGGTAAAGCTTGCCTTTTTGTTGAAACTGCTGGTAGAAGAAATCAAAATCTAGCTCTTTAGCTAATTCGGCTGAAGTCCCCTGGCCGACATAAGCATAGTCTTTGACAGTCTTGATGCGTTGTTGGGCATCGATATGGATCTCCACCGGATGGAAGCCGCCGCCACTGTCTGCGCTATACGTAGGGTCCTGGAAAACAATGATAAAGCCTAGCCATGTATCGTCATCGTAGGCTTTTAGTTCCTGGTCGATGATGATTGTTAGCTGCTGGCTGACTGCGACCGGGTAGCCGCATTGTTGAATGGTCATAATGCGTCTCCCACGGCAAAGCACAGCGCGGGGACAAAAGCTTATTTGCCCAACTGGATTGACGTTAGTGTGTGAAATTGAATACATAGAGCGACCAATACATCAGCAGGCTGATGAGGGCCACTCTTGTGGTGAGAAGTTGGAACGCTGCCTATGTCGTTAGTGAAAATAGAGAACAGGAAATGGTGTCTTAAACCGTTAATAGGGCGATTTAAGATTAACAGGAGGACTAATACAGGGCAAAGATGCGTAGAGCTTGATCAGTTTGCTGATCCGGCACTGAGTTTACCCGACGAGTTTGGCAGTTTTAGCGGTATTTCGAGATACCTCATTATTGACCGCTAAAGTATATAGGACTGAAATAGTTTAAAAGCGGATCAAAGAGTAATAGTGACTAGGTGATCATCGAGCAACGCAGTTATCCAGCACGCGCTGATCAACAACTTCACCGAGCTTCGCTCCCGTAACGCCCCCGTAGCTGCTCTCACCAGAGCACCGAAAACTGCCCCTGCAACACTGCCGGCTGCCACTCGACAGGTCCTACTACAAAACCTACGACACCGCCGATTTCAGCCCCGGTTGCCGCACCAGAAGCGGCACCAGCCAAGCTACTGGCAACCCCGCCGACAGCTCCCTAATCACACCACCGATTTTTTTGCCATGATCCAACATGATGACCTGATGGGAACGGCAAATGGGACATTGAATACTCATGAAATATCTCCTTTATAAAAAACAAACGCGCAGCCGCCTTCCTCATTCAGTCAATGAAAGCTAAGAGGAACAGTAGCGGCAGAAAAAACCCGGCCCATCGCGTAAGCGATCGGCCTGGTAGGGGTGAGTTTTAGTGACTGAGGTAGCGCAGCACTGACGATAGTTTGAGTACCGTCAACTTAGGTATATAGCGCTGAAAATAGCTAAAAAGGGGATGGGCAAAAATAACACTAATGGTATGGGGAATGTATACACCTCAATTCATGATGCCCTTAGAGCTCTACAAACGGACGTTTACCACTCAGATCTTAGCTAAGAGAACAAAACCATGTACCAAGATAACAACGATAAATTTGCAAAATTAAGGGCTATTGCCTCCGGTCAAGCAACGGCATCCACAGCACCTGACGTTAGATTTTGGAACTTTGAAAGAGATGGCAACATCATGGGAACTATTACCGGCTTTAATAGCTTTACGCATCCCGTATATGGTGAACAGCACACCGTGATAGTCCGCCTAGCCGAATCTGGCGAGTTAGTTTCGGCTTTTTTAAGTGGCTGGTTACAGGAAGGGATGAACCGTAAACAAGCCGCAGTGGGTGATTTGATTCTGATTCAGTTTTTTGGAAAGCAAGCCGGTGAACGTTTTAATCGTTTTCATCTTGAGATTCAAAAAGATCAACCTGAAATGTTCTAACTGAAATAACAAAGCAACGTACCGGCTCTGGCTGGTACGTTGTGTTTGCCGTCTCATCAAAATGGTAGCTATTTTTGCGCTTTGCCCTTGGCACATAAACCAACAAGTACGCTTGTGCAGGGTGCGCGGGGCTTGGGGCAGAGTCCCAAGTATAAAAAAGGGATTCTTAGTCATTTTACCCGGATTATCACCGTTCCTAACAACAGTAATTCAGATAACTACCTCCAATTTACGCAACCGCTCATGCTAAGAAATGTAGAAATGTAGAAATGATCTATTGATTGATTTTACAGTAACCTATCGGCGTAAGTGTGTCGAAACTTGTAAAATAATTACAAGGCTCATTTCGAAAACAATCCCGATGTTTAGATCCGACACCTGGCGATTAAAAAGCTTATCTAGAATGGCCATCAGCATTTAGCGTAAGCAGGATCTGGGTTGTATAAACGACGATTGCATACACGGATGTTTGCTTCATCACTATTTATTCAAGGAAACATGGAGCACTCTATGTATATCATACAGCCTGGAAAATTTGCTGGTTTTTTTTAGAAAAAATCGTCAAAATTTACTAGTGGCCTTTGTTATCTTATTATTAAACTTGTCGATATAGTTAACTGAAAAACCGACACTATTAATGGTAAATCTTGAATGCTTTTTATAATATGTGACCAATTAATATAATAGATTTTAAAGTTGGGCAAACCTAAAAAATGTTACCTTTATCGTTACCTTTAGAAAATTTGATAAAATAATTACTTTTATTTCATATTGTTATCTATTAATTCAATACCGGCCCTCGTACCAAACATTGGTTCAGAGCCGTGCAAAGAACCCTGAAAACCCGCAAGTCATAAGGCTTCGCGGGTTTTTTATTGTCCAACGAAATGCGAAGAAATATAGTAATACTCGACAGTTTAAGTAGTAACATCTACAGTAACAAAAAAACAGTAATATAAAGTTACCGCATGGGAGTTCCGCGATGACTGATGAATTACTGGCAGATACAATCTTTCGCAATGCCAAGCCCGATGATAAAGACATACGGCTTAATGATGGCGGCGGGGTTATATATGCTCATCAAACCCAATAGCGCTAAATGGCGTGTTTCAATTACTTCATCAAAGATAGGCACCAGTAGGTGTCTAACCTGCTACCGGCTCAGCCGATGCCGGACGTAAAGCACAAGAAGCCTGCGTCAATGTTGCCAACGGCATCGACCTCAGCGCCACCAGAAAAGAAATAGAAGCGGATCAGCGGTTAACGGCTGAAAATGAAAAACAGATCTACCATAATTCCAAGCTTTGATCATCTAGCCCGTGATTGGCTGGTTTCAATCGATCATAAAGTTAGAAACACCATTCATCAAAAAAACCAAGCTTTCTGAATGGCGCTTATTCCCGACTATTGGTGGCATGTCTACCAGTGAAATCAAATCCCCGGATATTTTTAGCCTTATCAAGCCATCATAGCCAGAAATGAACTTGAAACAGCATAGAGATTATACAGTGAATTAAGCGCCGCGTTCAGCTATGCTATTGCTCATGGCTTTATTGGATTATGACCCGGCGCAAACAGTGGCTGCATAAATGATGAGTATTTACGCTATGTACTTCCCGCTTAAGTTGACCAACATAGCGTAACCTGATAAACGACATGGCTTGAAAAATAATATGAAAAAAAACCAGACGCCGGATATCCAAAAATTACAATCTTACGTACTCACCGAAAAGCTCGGCGAGAGCTTACAATCGCAAGTATATAAGGGCTATCACAAGAGCCAGCCTGAGCAGCTGCTGGTACTCAAGCTACTGAAATTGCTGTCCGGTTGGGATGAGCAATCCCGTCATTTACAGCAAAAAATCGAGCGGCTTAAGGTATTGCACGATCCGCGTGCCTGTACACCGATGGCTTTGGATTCGGATAACGGCATGCATTTTATCGTGCAGCCGTGGTTTGCCGGGCAGACATTGGCCGATTGGACCGCTCAGCATCCGACAATTCAGCTGACGGATTTTTTTGCCATTGCCTGCGCCTTGGCAGATACTTTGCAGGCAGTGCATGAGGCCGGCATCACCCATGGCGGAATCAAGCCGCACAACATTCTGGTGCAACCGGGCACACTCACCCTGCGCCTCACCGATTTCATCACGCCGCTGGACATTCGCGACGTCAGTCATTTCATCTACGACCCCGAGTTTGTGCGCTGTACGCTGGCCTATACCTCACCCGAGCAAACCGGGCGCATTAACTATCGGGTAGATTTTTCCACTGATCTGTATTCGATGGGCATCGTGTTTTACGAACTGCTCGCCGGCAAGCTGCCGTTTTTTTCCACCGATCCATTGGAGCTGATTCACTCGCACCTAGCTGAAGAAGTCACCAAAGTGCATGAGAGCAATGCAGAAGTTCCTCATCAACTCAGC
This sequence comes from Methylobacter sp., assembly GCF_004322395.1. GTDB lineage: Bacteria > Pseudomonadota > Gammaproteobacteria > Methylococcales > Methylomonadaceae > Methylobacter_A. The sequence continues at coordinate 18,809 of NZ_SCTW01000089.1, read as the reverse complement.
AATATCATCGCCAAACTGGCCTTCAAGCAACCTGAAAAGCGTTATCAAAGTGCTGCCGGGCTGTTAGCCGACCTGATTCGCTGCCGCGACGATTATGCCGCGACCGGGGCAATTTCAGAGTTCCCAGTCGGCTTGCGTGACCGTACCAAGCGGATGATTTTTATTTCCAAAATGGTCGGTCGCTATTCCGAGTGCGAGCTGATCCAGCGTGAATACGATGAGGTCATGCGCGGCACATTCCGTTCCGTGTTCATCTCCGGACTCTCCGGCATCGGCAAGACACGATTGATTCAGGAACTGCAAAAACCGCTGGTACGCCATCGCGGTTATTTTACTTCGGGCAAGTTCGACCAGTACCAAAAGAATATTCCCTACAGTTCGTTGATCCAGGCGCTACGCAATTTGATGCGCACCTTTCTCACCGAAAGCGATGCGCAGGTAGCGCAATGGCAGACTAAAATTCTCGATGCCGTGGGTGGTTATGGCCGCGTGATTACTGATGTGGTGCCTGAACTTGAATTTATCATCAGTACGCAGCCGGAAGTGGGGCATTTGCCGCCGGTGGAAGCGCGCAATCGCTTTAATAATTTGTTCGGGCGCTTTCTCGCCTGCTTGGCTAACGAGGCGCATCCTTTGGTGCTGTTCATTGATGATTTGCAATGGTGCGATACTGCTACCTTCGACTTTTTGCAGAATATTTTCGCCAATCATAAAGAACATCCTTATTTGTTTTTCATGGGCGCCTACCGTCACAACGAGGTAGATACTGCTCATCCGCTGACCAAACTGATCCGCAGCATTCAGGATCGCACCAAAGCATTGCAGGAAATCCGGTTGGAGGCGCTTGGGGATGACGATTGTCACGAGATGGTAGCTTATATTCTGGACTCGTCGCTGGAGACGACCGCCAATCTGGCTCAGTTTATCGCGCGCCTGACCGAGGGTAATCCGCTGTTTGTCAGCGAGAGTTTGGCTTGGCTATATAACGAGAATCTGTTGCATACCAATGAGCAGCAGCATTGGCAATGGGATATTAACAAGATCCGCGATACGCCTATGCCTGCCACCGTGGTCGAGTTGTTCAGCTCGAAGGTACGCACGTTGCCGCCTGCCACCCTAAATATCCTCAACTATTGTGCTTGCATGGGTAACCGCTTCACAGCAACGGAAGTGGGGTTAGTGCTCAATATGGGATTGGAGCGGCTTTTCGAAAATTTAAAATCCGTACTGTCTCTGGGAATGCTGCTGGAAAACAAATCCGACTTGCAATTTGTGCATGACCGGGTGCAGGAAGCGGTGCTACGTCAAGTCGATGAAAAGGACCGCCCGGGTATCCACTGGCGCATCGGCAATCGCCTGTTGAGCATAATACCGGCAGACGCCGATCTGGAGGCACAGGAGAATTTATTCAGTATCGCTATGCATCTTCAACGTGGAAGGCCCGCAGACTTGGATCAAGTAATGATTTATCGTTTGGTCGATCTTAATTTCCATGCCGGAAACAAGGCGTTGGATGCATTGGCCAGCGATGCCGCCAACGACTTCTTCCTCACCGCGCACAATATGCTGCCGCCGGATTGTTGGGACAGCGCCTATGAAATGACCTTCCGTATCTATCAGCGCCTAGCCAAAACCGATTTGATGCGCGGTCATTACGAAGCTTCCGAATCGCTGCTCAATCAGCTCATCGAACATGCCGTCAGCGATTTTGACAAGGCCGAAGCACTGGCGGAACAGACTACCTCGCTCTCTTCTTTCGGCAACTTTAATAAAGCTATCGAAACCGCCAATCGAGGCCTGGCCTATTTCGGCAAATCCATCCCCGCAGACCACGAGCAAGCCCGGCAGCATACTAAAGTCCTGATGGCACAGATTGAAGCCCAGGATGATGTATGGAACACCATTCTGCACATGCCCTTTACCCAGGATCGCAAGAGCAAGATTGAACTCGCCTTTTATAGCGAGCTGATTCCAGACCTTTACATGTCCGGTCTGGTAGACCAACTCTACCTGTCCGCCGCGCAGTCCACCCAGCTTTGCTTGGCAGGCGGCATGGATGAATCGGTTATCTATTCTTTCTCCATCATGGGACTTAATCTCGGCGAACAGGAAAAATTCGAGCTTGCCTTTCGCTACGAAGACTTGGCTCACGACCTGTGCGCGAAGTATCCCAACACCTTCGGCGCTACGCGGGGCATGAACGGCATTGTCTGGTGCAATATGCATTCGCGCAGCCACCCTGCGGCCATCGCCGACTACTGTTTGAAAGGCATCCAGTGCGGCAAGAACTGTGGTGACCTGTACAATGCCGGTTTATCCTACGGCCCGCTGATGTGGAATTTGCAAGTTCAAGGCAAGGATTTACGCCTGATCGAAGAAACCGCCGAGGAATGCTTGAACTTTTCGCGCAAAAACCAGCTGTCTTTTTCGCTCGCATTGGCAGAGGCCGTGCTAGCAGGCTGGGTGGCGCCGATGAAGACGGATTATCAGCCGGTAGCGATGGACGAAACACTTAAACGCTGGGCGGCTGATAATTATGTCGCCGCGTCCGGCAGCTATTTTGTGCTTCTCGGCATCAGTCAGCATTATCTGGGCGATTACTCGATGGCTGCGACTTCGCTGGCGGCTGTCGAACATTATTTGCATGGCCTGACCGACAATGTGCTTAAGCGCTTGTGGTTTGTATTCCGCATTCTTAATCAATTTCGCTTACTTGATGATGATTCGGTATGGGCGGATATCGAACCGGAAATCACGCCGCTACTACAAAGCATAGAAACTTGGGCGCAGCTCGGCCCGTTACTGCGGCCTTATCTGGCTTTTATTCATGCGGAAATTGCCCGCATCAAAGGCGAATCCCGTGAAGCACGCAACCTGTACCTGGACGCCATTGCCGAAGCACAGACGCAGGAATACGATTTACTTGCCGGGCACCTGTTCGAAAGCTTGGGCGACTTGCTGACAAAGACAGCGCTGGGCGATCCCGCAATCTACTATGCCGAAGCGTTAAGGCTTTATCGTGCCTGCTGTGCCGACGGCAAAGCCGCCAAGCTAGAGAAACATAACGACTTTGCCCCAACGGACAAAGCGCAATACAACTTGGAAACCGAAACTGAGATGATGGAGCTGTCTACTCTGCCTAATCTCGATATTAACTATCTGATGAAATCAGCACTGGCGTTATCGGCCGAAATCGACTTGGCGCAACTGCTGCAAAAAATCATGAATGTGGAGCTGGAAAGTTCCGGCGCACAACACGGCTATCTGTTGATCAAAGAACAGGACGAACTGGTCGTCGTGGCGGAACACCATGTCGGCAAAAAACAAGCCATCAACATTCAGCACTACAGCCTGACTAAAGCAGTCGGCGTTTGCCAAGCCATTGTCAATTACGTGTATCGCACCCACGAAAAAGTGGTTCTGCGCGATGCCAGCACGGAAGGCGACTTTCAAAATGCACCAGAAGTGCAGATGCTGGGCTTGCGCTCGGTACTGTGTCTCCCTGTACTCAAGCAAGCCGAGCTGATTGGCGTGCTCTACCTGGAAAACCGGTTGTCGGAGGGAATCTTCACTGCGGAAAAGAGTGTCATGACCGAGCTGCTGACTTCGCACGCCGCCATTTCATTGGAAAATGCCCGTCTACTGAATCAATCGCATCATGCCTATATGAAGCTGCAAGAAAATCAGGAGCACATGATGCAAATGGAAAAACTGTCCGCCCTGGGCACGTTGGTGGGTGGTGTCGCGCATGAGATCAACAATCCGTTAATGGGGGTGATGAACTTTGTCGAGTTTGCCGAGAACAAAGTGACCGATCCTAAAACCCGTGAGGTGCTTCGTAGAGCGATGCATGAGATTGAACGCATCAAGACTATCGTACGTAACATGTTGATTTATGTTCGAACTAAATCTAATTCTACAGGCACTTGCCAAATCAGCCTCACGATTAACCAGACTTTATCGTTGTTGGAAGGGGAGTTTAAAAAATCTAATATCCTGATACAAATTGAATTGCCGCCCAACCTGCCGTTGATTATGTGCGGCGCTGACAGCCTGCAACAGATACTGATTAATCTACTGCTCAATGCCAGAGATGCCTTAGCGGGCTGCGACCAGCCTTGTATCGATATTACCGCGCATCAGCATGGCGGGATGGTGGAACTGAGCGTATGCGACAATGGTTCTGGCATTCCCGATGCTATCCTCAGCCGGATATTCGACCCATTCTTTACTACCAAATCGCCGGGAAAGGGGACCGGGCTGGGTTTGTCGGTGTCTCACCGTTTAATCGAGGAAGCCGGAGGAAATATAATGGCGTATAATAAAAAAACAAATGGTTGTTGTATGAAACTACAATTTAAGGCAGCGGATTAATTTACTATGGCGAAAGAATTGATGATAAACAATATACTGGTTATTGACGACGATCCAGCTGTCCGTGGCGCATTCAGTCTAATCTTAAGTGAGGTCGGCTATTTCGTGCGTGAGGCGGAGAATGGCTTGCAAGGTATCGAAATGGCGCAGGCCGAACGCCCCGATCTGATTTTTCTCGATCTCAGAATGCCGGGCATTGATGGAGTCGAAACGTTGCGCCGCCTTAAGACGATAGATGACACAATGAATATTTACATCGTGACAGCTTTTGCCAATGAATATATGGATCAGCTCAAGGTTGCCCACGAAGAAGGGTTGAACTTCCAACTAGCCAGTAAGCCGCTGTCGTCCAAACAGATCAGGCACGTTGCCAGTTCAATCAGCCGATCCAGGGAAGTAAACAAGGAAGGCGACAAACTGCTGCTAACGTTGTATATCGTTTCTCTCAATACCGAATTCAGAATGCTGGTCGAGCAACTCAGTACCGTACTGGCCGCCACCTATAAACCGGGATACTGGAGGCTGGATGTGGTGGAGGTACTGGAGATGCCCGAAAAAGCGCTATCGCAAAATATATTCGCCACACCGATGCTGGTGCGCGACCTGCCGACGCCGGTGTTGAAGTTACTGGGCAACCTGTCCAAAATGCCGGAAGTAATAGCTTCCATTACCTCCCAACACAGCAATGGATCAGATACCGTTATTATGTAGTTTCTGTGGATTAAGCCACGTGTATGCTCATCATCTATCGGTTTTATAAAAGGGCGAATTTAGCGGGTAACTATAACTCATTGATTCTATATTAGATAAAATTCATTTTATCTTTTGATAAACAGATAAGTTGATGAGCTGTGTGAATTAGACTGCTTTTTTGATAACCCAACTTTCTAGGCTTCGATGTGTAGAATTGACAACAATACTCTCTGGGGTACAAGAGCCGTTAACCCTGTGGCACATTTTAATCCTAACCTACACACGGGCTAAACAAGTGACCGAAGCCTTAACTAACCTCGATCTGATTCTTGAAACTATTACCGATGGCATATTGGTGGTGGATGAACTGGGTTTTGTTCTATACACCAACCAGAGTGCCGAACGCATTTTTGATCGGGATTCAATGAGGGGAACAAAGCTTGCCATTCCCGTCAGTCCAAGCAATGCTCCCCAGGAAATTAACCTGATTCGCCGCAACGGCAGCTTAGGCTGGGCAGAATTACGTTCTACACCTATTAAATGGGAAAATCGGCAAGCCTATGTTATTGGCGTGCGTGACATTACCGAACGCAAGCTGAGTGATGACCGTCTGCTTCAAGCATCTGCGGTTTTTGAAAGCACTCGTGAGGGTGTGATGATGACCGATGCGAATCAACGCGTCATAAGAATAAACCGTGCATTTACCGACATTACTAATTATACGGAAGACGAAATTATCGGTCAAATGCCAACTATGCTGCGTTCCGGCCGGCATGGCGCGAAATTCTACATTGAAATGTGGAAAAGTATTTCGGCAACCGGCCATTGGCAGGGCGAAATCTGGAACCGGCGTAAAAACGGCGAAGTGTATCCTGAACTGCTCAGTATCAGCGCGGTCGTCAATAACTCAGGCGATGTGACCAATTATGTCGGGGTATTTGCCGACATTTCCAAACTCAAGGCCACCGAGTTACAGCTTGACTTTCTTGCCCATCACGACCCGCTCACCCGTCTACCTAATCGTTTATTGCTGATCTCACGGATTGAACACGCTATCAAAGTCGCATTGCGCGAAAGAAAAATGCTGGCGCTATTGATGATCGATCTGGACCGTTTCAAAGAAGTGAATGACAGCTTTGGCCATTTGGCCGGTGATGAACTATTACAACAGGTAGCCAAGCAGCTTAACTCCCGCCTGCGTGGTATTGACACGTTGTGCCGTCTGGGCGGCGACGAATTTACTGTATTACTGGAGGACGTTGCACAATCGGAAGACGCGGCGCGGGTGGCCAATGACATCATCACGGCGTTAAGCGAGCCTTGGCTATTGTCCAACGGTAAGGAAGTGCGTATCGGCGCTAGTATCGGTATCAGTTTGTTTCCTGAGCACGGCGCAACTCCGGTAGAATTGTTACAACAGGCCGATACGGCTCTTTATCAGGCTAAGGCCGGAGGGCGAGCCCGCTACAAATATTTCTCGGAAGATCTCACCCGTTCCGCACGCGCACGTATGGATCTTGAAGTGCGTTTGCGCCGTGCTATTGATAAAGGCGAGCTGCGGGTGTTTTATCAACCGCAAGTGAATGTGGTCACCGGCCGTATTGCCGGTGCCGAAGCGTTGATTCGCTGGCAAGATCCCGAGGAAGGGCTGATTCCGCCGCTTCGCTTTATCTCGGTCGCTGAAGAAACGGGGTTAATTACACCTATCGGCAACTGGATTCTGAAAGAAACTTGTCTTCAAGGTAAGCGCTGGATCGATGCAGGTCTACAGCCACTGACAATGGCCGTGAATGTTTCGCCACATCAGTTTCTGCATAGCAATATAGAAGAAATTGTGGCCAAAACTTTGGACGAAACCGGCTTCCCTGCCAATCGTCTGGAGCTGGAGTTAACTGAGAGTGCCTTAATGCAGCGCGAAAATGAAGCCATCCAAGTTCTTAATAGCTTACATGCGCTGGGTGTGCGTCTCGCCATTGATGATTTTGGCACCGGCTATTCATCCTTAGCTTACCTCAAGTTGTTTCCACTGGATGTGCTGAAAATCGACAAAAGCTTTATCGATGACATCCCTCATCATCGGGACGACATGGAGATCGCCGCTACCATCGTTGCTATGGCGCATACCTTACGTCTCAAAGTACTGGCCGAAGGCGTGGAAACTAAAGAACAGCTCGCCTTCTTGCAAGCTCACGGCTGTGATCTATACCAGGGCTATTTGACCAGCCCGCCAGTACCGGCAAAAGAATTTGAGAAATTACTGTTGACTCAGACTTTTTTATAGATTGTAGACTTTCGCGGTAGCAATCTGCCAATCGACATAACGCCTTTAACAGTTGATATGGTTGCAAATTTATTATGCAGCGCTATACCTGCACTTATTGGGAGTGTAGCAGGGCAGGGGCGATAAAAGCTTGTTTACGTGATGAATAAATTCATGCGATTATTTATAAACATTGGCTTTCTTTTTCTTGTGGCACACAAGACATTCAATACAGTAACCTATCAGTTTAAGATCATGGAAGCCTTAATAATGCAGCTTAATTTGGTCATTTCCTTAAAAAAACTATTCGTTTTATTCGTTATATTTTCTACAGCGTCATTATTGTCTTGTGCCGAGTTTAAAGAGGCGGGAAGAACAATAGGCCATACGGCACGCAATGTTACTAGGGAAATTGGGCATGGCACTAGGGATGCCGCCAGAGAAATCGGTCATGGTACGAGACGCGTAGTCAACAGCATTGGACAAGAAACTGAAGACGTAGCCAAGCCTTTACCGGACGATGAACAATAATTTCTCTCAAGACGTGTTTTAAAAGTTATCAAGGATGTTCTTGCCCGCCTCATAGCCTTTTTCGAGCGTTCAATTAATTTAGGGGGATTTTATAAAACACGTTATTAGGGCCAGAGTCCGATAAAGTGCCTGTTAATATTGCGCAATACGGAAATAATGTTACTTTGTCCTAAGAATTTCTTTTTGAATCGCGACTACCCTAAGTTGAAACAGGTTAATGCTATTCAGACAATACTTTTGCTGATAGAATTCCGGCGGCCTTTAATAACTATAATTTAGCCTGACCAGTAGGTAACTCTCATGACCGAAAATATTTCCGAAACACTCGATATTATCAATCAAGGAGCCGAACGCGCCAAAGCAGCAGCAAATCTTTGCGAAGACTCCTCCTACTCTGCAGAACGATCTCAGAGAATAGCTGACGAACAAGCACAAGCTGCATCCCAACATGCCAGTCAAGCTGCCCAGCACGCCCAAAATGCCGAATCAGCAAGCCAGCAGGCGAATAGGTATGCTGAATCGGCTTTACATGCGGCTAATGAAAGCGAGACTTTTGCACGTACGGCACGTGATTATACCGAGCAAGCACAACGATATGTTGAAAATGCTGACAGCGCGGCTCGGGATGCTCAAAGCAGCGCCGAGATAGCAGGACGGGCAGCCAGTCAGGCACGTGATGAAGTTGAGCAGGCTGATCGATCTTCCAGTCAGGCTCAAGCATCCGCTAATTCAGCCGATCGGGCGGCAGGGCAATCTCAGGAATATGCTGAAAACGCCAGCAGCGCAGCTCGTTTAGCCGATCGGGCGGCAGGACAATCTCAGGAATATGCTGAAAATGCCGGCAGCGCAGCTCGAGATGCTCAAGACAGCACCCAAGTGGCAGCTCAGGCAGCCAGGCAAGCGCGTGATGAAGCTTACGAAGCAGCACAATCTTCCAGTCAGGCTCAAGCATCCGCTAATTCAGCTGATCGGGCGGCGGGGCAATCTCAGGAACATGCCCAGGCATCGGCCAGCTATGCCGATCAAGCTAATACTTATGCTCAACAGGCGAGCAGACATGCGCAAGATGCTCGCGCAGATGCTGATGCAACGGGGCAATCCGCTACACAAGCCAGAGACCATGCAAATAACGCGGCGTACTATGCTCAAGATGGCCAACGCTCAGCTGAATCGGCACAAAGTTATGCCAGTCAGGCTGGCGATGCATTAAATAGTGCGCAGTCATCCCTTAGTGGTATTGAGCAAGCATCAAGCCAGGCACGCGCATCTGTGGATGATGCTCAGCGCTTTGCCCAACAGTCTCTGGATCATGCAGCTCAAGCGTCTCAGCTTACCGGACGAGCGGCAAATCATTCTCAAGAAATTGAACAATATCATAGTGATGCTCAAGCCTCTTTTGAACGGTTACAGGAGCTTTATAGTCAAGCTGAACAGCTAGTGTCCCAATTGCAACAGGCGCTTTCTGAAGCTCAAAATGCCAAGCAGTTGGCCGAAAAGGCATATCAAGATACGCAAAAACTGCGAGACAACGCTCAACAGGCTTCAGGTCGCGCCAAGGTTCATGCCGTCGGTGCCGAGGAAGCAGAAGCCAATGCTAACCGAGCTGCCAAAGAAACGGAAAATTCGATGTACGATGCGAAAGCAGTATTGTCGCGCGCCTTCTCTGCGACTAAGTGGTAGATCCGTCTAGATAGTACAAGTGTTTGTTTAGTTAACGGTGCTTAATAAAGGGAAGCGTTCCCTTAAATTGAACGTGACTACAAATTCCTACCCGTCAACTTAGTATCTAAAGCTGTGAGGTGGATTTGCTTTAAGCGAATCCACCGGAACAGATTATTGAACCTGATCCATGCAGAGCTTCATTCGAAGCAACGCATAGGATCGGATCTTTCAGCATGTTTGAGATGTTAGACCTGATCTTAGTAATTTGGCGCTAAATATCAACATGCTAAAACTATAAAATCCCATAAAAACAGCAAGTTGAGATTATGCTTAAACATTTTATCATTATCGCTATCTTTGGATTTTTACAAAACGGAGCCAGCAGAATTGAAACTCGCCTTAAATAACCCATCGTAAGATGAAGCCAGATGTTGATCGATGCGCGGAGTATGAGAAATTCAAGAAGATTGACGCTGCCTTTCGAGCGGGTGACTTAATCGCGTTGCGAGCTGCGGTCGACGATCCGATCTACGTACCGAACGGGCCAATGCCGCTAACGATCGGGACATGCCTCGAATATGCGATTTACCATAGCCCATTGCCGTTTATCCGTCTATTGTTAGAGATCGGCGCTGATCCCAATCCTATAGATCATGGCGGGTTTCCACCCTTGATTGCAGCATTGTCTTGCAGCCAGCCTCAGCCTGGATCGCCTCGAAGGCCGGACGTGCTGGAGATTTTGAAGTTGCTGCTTATCTACAAGGTCGATCCTAATCAACGCGGTATCAATGATTACACGCCGTTACACATGGCTGTCAGCGAATACAATTTACCGGCTCTGGAGCTTCTATTGCAATTTGGGGCGGATCCGCGCCTTCGGACGCGAATCGACGATTGTGAAACGCCTCGAGAAATGGCGGAGGAGGCAGGCCTTTACGAATTTTCAAAACTTTTGGCCGAGCAGGAGGCTCGATTGGCAAAGTGAGAGTACCTGTTTTGTGATTTGCCTAACCGCGCTATACATAGCGAATTATCCAGCTTTTCTCAACCGCCCATACGACCAATACGCCGCGCAAGCCCCTTCCGATGACACCATACAAGATCCCATCGGATTCTCCGGCGTACAAACCGTACCCAACAATTTACAATCCTGCGGTTTTTTCGCGCCACGTAGAATGGACGGACATTCGCAGCCTTTGATATCGGATGCCTGAATGGCGGGCATATTAAAGCGTTGCTCGGCATCGAAGTCTGCATAACCGGCTTTAAGTTTTAACGCACTGTCGGGAATTAAGCCTAAGCCGCGCCATTCGAATTGCGGCCGCAACTCGAACACTTCCTTTACCAGCTCTTGCGCTTTCAGGTTGCCTTGCCGGGTGACGGCACGGCTGTATTCGTTTTCGACCTCGTGGCGGCCTTCGTTGAGCTGGCGTATCAGCATCAGCGACGACTGCATCACGTCCAACGGTTCGAAACCGGCGATGACTATCGGTTTGACATAGCGTTCGGTAAATATTTCATAGGGCTGACTGCCGATAACCGTGCTGACGTGGGAAGGGCCGAGAAAAGCATCGATGGAAACCGGTTGCGGCGCATCCAGTATTGCCTGCATTGCGGCAGGGGTCAGTACATGATTGCAGAATACCGAAAAATTAGTCAGCCGTTCGGCCTGCGCTTGCTTGATGGCGACGGCGGTAGGTGGCGTGGTAGTTTCAAAACCGATCGCGAAAAACACGACCTGTTTTTCAGGATTTTCCCTGGCGATTTTCAATGCGTCTTGCGTTGAATAAATCATCCTAATATCAGAGCCGCTCGCCTTGGCTTTCAGCAAGCTGTTACGGCCGGTGGCCGGAACGCGCATTAAGTCGGCATAGGTGCAGAGAATCACGTCCTTGCGTTCGGCCAGTTGTATCGCATTATCAATACGGCCTGTCGGCAATACGCAAACCGGACAACCCGGACCATGGATAAATTCGACATTGTCCGGCATTAAATCCTGAACGCCGTACCGGAAAATGGCATGGGTATGGCCGCCGCAAAATTCCATTAACCGGTAATGGCGATTGGGATCGACGGTTTTTGCAATTCCCTTAGCCAATTGCTGGGCGAGGTCTTGCTGTCTGAATTCGCTGATGTATTTCATACGTTTGACATTAATCCGGCTTCGGCAAACAAAGCCAAGGTTTTTAAAGCTTCGTCCTCGTCGATTTTATTCAGCGCATAACCGACATGCACCAGAACGTAATCGCCAAGCGCGACATCATCGACCAGAGCCAGCGATACTTCAACTTTGACATTATCGACCGATGCGGTCGCCATGTTGCTGTCAGGATCAATGGCGACGATTTTGGCGGGGAGGGCTAGACACATAGTTTTGGTTTTGATTAAGGTTTTTGAGGATGAGCCGGCCTGTTTAATTGCTTGCGTAACCATGTTGGATTACGTCTTAAATCAAGTACGGCAATAACAATAATGGCGGTTTCAGAAACATCGTAATAAATCGCAAAAGGGAATCTTTTAGCCAGCATACGGTAAAGTCCGAATTGTCTGCTGTGGATGCCTGCATATAATCTAAGCGACTCAATGTCGGCAATAATACTGTCAAAAAAATAATCGCCTATCCCTTCCTGATTGTCGTCATAAAATAGCTTTCCTTGCCGCAAATCAAAAGCCACTTGTTCTAAGACAACCAGCTCTTTCGCTGTCATCGGTTAATGTTTTTTAATTCTTGTAAGGAAATCAAAGTCGCTTGTTTTGAATTGAGCTGCTCCAATCTGTCGTTAAGTATGTCCCGATGCCATAACGGAGATTCAATCTGCTCATGTTCATGATAAAGACTATCCCAAATTTCTTCCATCAGCATAATCCGTTCGGAAACCGGCAGGGATTTTATTTCTGTAATCGTCATTGGCTTACCTTTTGGTTGTAGGGGAGCACTGTGCGTACCGTTTTACTAAGCATAAGCAATACGCTGCAATTCCAATTCGGCTTTCAGCCAGCGCAGCCAGCTGTCCATGCCTTCGCCGGTTTTGGCCGACAACGGCAATATCTTGATACGCGGATTGACTTGTTTTGCATATTGTATGCATTGCTCACTGTCGAAATCCAGATACGGCAACAGGTCGGTCTTATTCAAAATCATTAAGTCGGCGGCATGGAACATGTCGGGGTATTTAATCGGCTTGTCCTCGCCTTCGGTGACTGACAGAATCACCACCTTATGCGCTTCACCCAGATCGAATGCCGACGGGCAAACCAGGTTGCCGACGTTTTCGATGAATAACAGGCTATGATTTTTCGGCTGGAGCGTTTCCAGCGCGTGGCCGACGCGGTGCGCATCCAGATGACAGCCTTTGCCGGTATTGATTTGCAATGCAGGTACGCCGGTAGCGCGTATGCGTTCGGCGTCGCGGGCGGTTTGTTGGTCGCCTTCGATGACCGCGATGTCGAGATCGTCTTTCAGCCGGGCGATGGTTTCGGTCAACAGCGTGGTTTTGCCGGAACCGGGGCTGGACACCAGATTCAACACCAGCATGCCGTGCTCGCCAAAATAGCGGCGGTTTTCGGCGGCATAGCGATTATTCTTGGCCAGAATATCCTGCTCGATTTGCACCATCCGCTTTTGGCTCAAGCCCGGCGCATGAGAGTGCGCTGCATCGTGGTCATGATGATGGTCATGGTCATGGTCGTGGTGATCATGCGTATGTTCGTGGTCATGATCGTGCGAGTGGCCCTCGCCGCAGCCGCATACGCCGCACATTATTCTACCTCCAGTTCTTTGATACGCATTTGATCTCCGCTGTTGACCTGTAATTGATGGCTGCCGCAGTGCGGGCATAGATCGTATAACTGCTGTACAACCACATTGCGGCTGCATTGCATGCACCAGGCTTGGCCCGGTACTTCGATGATTTCAAGCTGGGCATGCTCGGCCAGGGAACCTTGTACGACAACGTCGAAACTGAAACGTAACGCGTCAAGCTCGACATTGGATAACGCACCGATTTCCAGCCAAACCGTTTTAACTTTGCTGTATTGCTGGGTTTTTGCTTGCTGTTCCAATACTTGCAAGATGCTTTCGCATAACGACATTTCATGCATGGGATTCTGTCTTTTTACCACGGTCTGTTAAGTGTAACGCGTATTGCAGGCAAGGGTCTACCGCGTTGATCAACAATTCCGCTTGCCGTTGCGGAACGATTGGGTTTTCGGCTTGGCGGATTCAACTCCGAAGTACATTCCAGCTCATGCAGCCACAATGCCGGAATGTGCGGTTCGGTCTCTATCGCGTAGGCGATTTTAGAAGCGAAAGCGGGGAAAGTCCTAATGAGGCAGCGGTCAGGTTAAAACTGCTGCGCGTGATGCCTTTTCTGCGCATGACATCATCGGAAGGTGGAACTCCTGGCGCGCTGGTTACATAAAGAATGCACGGTTTACAGGCGATTTTGAGCGTTCTTCAAAAACAAAACACATAGCCTTACCAGAGGACAGTCGACGCTGCTCCGCATAGCTGGAGTAATATCTATACCGGATTAGCGTCGATCAAGAAACCTTTGTAATTGCGAGAGAAATAATTACAAAAGGAGGTGGGGGAAATCAACTAATGTTTGTTATGCAGCAAATGCAACAAAAAGAAGGGGCTATTGTAGGAAAGCTTACATTAGCGATTTAACTTGTTATTTGTTAAGAATCCGGCATTGCGGCCAGACGGGTCTCCAGTTCGGCGCTGACCAAAGAATCGTAATGGCGCTGCAAGACAGAATCGGTAGGACGCGGAAAAAGAGCGGATTCGATTTCATTTTGCAGATGCGTGAGAAAACTCTGCTTAGGTGCCGAATCTTGGGGAATTCTTAGTTCTGAATTCGAGCCGGAATCAATGTAGGCGTCGCATTGTTGGGGAGATTTGGGGGAAGACAGCACGCTGCAACCCGATGGTAAAAAAGCGCAAACTGCAATTAAAAGCATGACTAGGAACAATAGAGTAACTTCGAACATATCAATACCTCGCTATTAATGAAAAAACATCAAGTACACGCATTAAATGGATACCGGTACTCTCGATCTTTCTAATTAGCAAATAAAATGCCACTCTATATTCATGGCTAATAGACTGATTATTAATACAATTTAGACTTTTAAGATGTGTCGCTTGCCACTTTTTGGAGCAATTTGTCGGAAATTCATCAAAATCCGCACCATAATTGCTCATCCAAAACGAGCTTGAAACTTTTCAAAACCCTGCTTCGTTTAATGCATGGCTAAAAAACTACAAGATAGATCCCGAAAAGAGCCGGCCAAGATGATTTGGATGATTTATTTTTTCGCGGCATGATGCCGTTTGGGCTTAGATGAGTAAGTGATGCGTGCATCAGGATATACAGAGTTGCTGAAACACAGTTGTTCCTTTTTCGAATCAGTTTAAGCAAGGCTTCGATCAGGTTTTGCGACATAGCGGCGTTAGCGCTTTCTTGTAGCACATCAAGCTTCCACAGGCTTCAACTGCGGTTTGCAGGTTAAATGGTGCAAATCGCTATGCTTTTGTTATGATGCAAAGAGTCCGTGGAGACGTCGCCTAATGCGCCTACTTTTGGTGCGGTGCGGCGTCGCTACCTTAAGCAGCATTACTCAATATTATTTGAAGGAGTTGTTATGGTTAGTCTTATCCTCAATCCACCCCCAAACGGCAGCGCTATCACCATGCAAAACGGCAAGCTTGCCGTGCCGGATAACCCTATTATTCCTTTTATTGAAGGCGACGGGACCGGGCCGGATATTTGGCGTGCCACGGTTCGTGTTTTGGATGCCGCTGTTGCAAGTGCTTATTCCGGGCAAAAGAAAATTCACTGGATGGAAGTGTATGCAGGAGAAAAAGCCTATCGATTGCTAAATACCTGGCTTCCCGATGAGACCGTCGAGGCTTGCAAGAATTATTTGGTGTCTATTAAAGGCCCGTTAACTACACCGGTAGGCGGAGGTATTAGCTCTTTGAACGTGGCTTTGCGCCAATTGCTGGATATGTATGTGTGTTTACGGCCGGTAAGATGGTTTCAGGGCGTACCTTCGCCGGTAAAAAATCCCGGAGCCGTCGATATGGTCATTTTCAGGGAAAACACCGAGGACATTTACGCCGGTATCGAGTTTGAACAAGGTAGCGAGGAGGTAAAGATTTTCCTGAACCTGCTAAAAGAGAATTTCCCAAAGCAATACGCCAAAATCCGCTTTCCGGAATCTTCCGGTATTGGGATAAAGCCCGTGTCGCAGGAAGGCACAGAGCGTTTAGTCCGTTCGGCTATCGAGTATGCGATTACCAATAAGCGCAAATCTCTGACGATTGTCCATAAAGGTAATATCATGAAATATACCGAAGGAGCGTTTCGAAAATGGGCTTATAACCTGGCGGAGCGCGAATATCCCGATCATGTTTTTACTTGGGGACATTGGGAAAAAACCCGTGCCGAGTTTGGCGAAGCAGCAGCAAATAAGTTGCAGGCCGATATGCTGGCAAAGGGGCGCATTTTAATTAAAGATGCCATAGCGGATATTACTTTGCAGCAAGTCCTGACTCGTCCCGACGATTTCGATGTGATCGCGACCTTGAATTTGAACGGCGACTATTTATCCGACGCGTTGGCCGCGCAAGTCGGTGGAATCGGCATTGCTCCCGGCGGCAATATCAACTATCAATCCGGCACCGCTGTATTTGAGGCCACGCATGGCACAGCGCCCAAGTACGCTGACCTGGATAAAGTCAATCCGGGCTCGTTGATATTGTCCGGTGAAATGATGCTGCGCTATATGGGCTGGACAGAAGCTGCCGATGCGCTTATTAACGCGATGGATGCCGCCATCTCCAGCAAACGGGTGACCTATGATTTTGCCCGGCTGATGGACGGGGCGACAGAAGTTAAATGCAGCGAATTTGCCGATGTGTTGATTGAGAGTCTAAAGTAGGGGCAGCGTTACGGTATGACCGCCAAAACAACCGTTGGCTGAGCGTAGTCGAAGCCGACGGTTATCCAAACGTAAGGGTGTAAAAACTGCTAGGCCGACCTAAGTAAGCTTTTCAAGCCGGACATCTGCGCCTTTCTAAAAATATGGATGCTGGTATCGCATCAAAAAGGCTTAACCACCGCCAGGATTACGATACCAACCAGAAACAAAACCGGCACTTCATTCATCCACCGGTAAAAAACATGGCTACGTTGGTTGCGGTCATGTTTAAAATCAAGCAGCCACAGATAACAGAAATAGTGATAAACCAGCGTCAGCGCCAGCAGCGCCAGTTTTGCATGCAGCCAACCGGCATGAGCATAAACCCCCCAGTCGTAAGCAACCAACATCCAGATGCCGAATAGCAAGGTCGCTATCATGCCCGGCGTCATAATGCCGAAGAACAGTTTGCGCTCCATCACTTTAAAGCGTTCATTGCTGATTTCATCACTGCTCATCGCGTGATAAACATACAGACGCGGCAGGTAAAACAGACCGGCAAACCAAGTGACCATAAAAATTAGGTGTAACGCTTTTAACCAGTGCATGGGCTAGCCTTTTAATAGTGATTCGATATTTGTTTTCATTTTTGCCAAGTCAAAAAGACCGATTTCTTTTTTAACAACTGAACCATCGGGAGCAATCAAAAATGTGCTGGGCGTAAACATAATGCCGCCGAAAGCCTCGGCGTGTTCCGATTTTAAATCCAGCGCTACATTGTAGGGCAGCTGCTTGGCTTGAGTCATATCAACGACGTGATTCGGCGGGTCGTAATACATCGCAACGGCAATCATTTCAAGGCCTGAGGTATGATACTGGGTATACAGATCGATTAAATCAGGGATTTCTTCGATACAAGCGGGGCAGTCAGTTGCCCAGAAAGTGACGATAACCGGTTTGCCGCGCAAATCCTTTAGCGCGATTTTATTGCCGGTGATGGTGGTAAAAGTTACGTCCGGCGCCGAGGTGATGGTTTTGCTACAGCCTATTAAAATGAGTAGCAACAGTAAAAAACCGAAATGCCGGTATTTTGTTTTCATGGGATTTGGTGGCTTAAATGTTTGGGAATGACAACAAAATAACATAGCCAATTTAAAAAATCATAACAACCCCAGTTTGAAGTCTTTAAGTGTATGATTCGGAGCAGCTTTATTAAGAAAGCGATTTGTTCAGAGCTTCCATAGAGTGGCTTATTTTTCTATTTCATCATAGTGGGTTATTCAATATGCTCTTTGATGAATTTCAAGATAATATTTTTTATTTATCTATCTAATTTATTGAATATAATTGGATAATGATAATAAGTTAAAGATATATAAAATAGCCATTACAGAAAAATATTACCATGTCTGCATTTAATCACTATGATTTGACGATACTTAACCCCGCATTTGATTCTCCGTTGGTTGACGTTTTGACGGAGTTAGAACACTTGCGCCGATTACACCTAAGCGGGACAACACCTCCGCAGGTGTTTTTCCAGCTTAAATCTATATTCCATATGTTGGAAAGCTTGGGTTCCGCTCGTATAGAGGGTAATCACACTACCTTGGCCGATTATGTGGAAAGTAAACTGGAAGGCACTCAACAAGCATCCTTAGATCAATTGCGTGAAATGGAAAACATTGAAGTTGCTATGACTTACATTGAGGATAGTATTAAACCCGGCGACGGGCTGACAGAGCATTTTATCCGTGAATTGCACGCTATGGCAGGAAAGAACTGGAAAGGGAAGGCGATGCTACACCTGGGGCATATCGGCTGAAGTCTGTGCAAATTGCACAATCTGAACACTTGCCGCCTGAATTTGTCCAAGTCCCAGCTTATATGCAAAATTTGGTAGAGTTTATCAATGAAAATCATCCACCAAAATATGACCTCATTAAGGTGGCTTTGGCACACCATCGTTTTGGCTGGATACATCCATTTGGTAACGGTAATGGCCGTGTAGTACGGTTGCTAACTTACACTTTGTTGATTAAGTTTGGCTTTAACGTTAAAACTGGCGGCAGAGTACTGAATCCAACGGCGGTGTTTTGCAATGATCGGGATCAGTATTACTCCATGCTGGCGCAAGCCGATAAGGGAACGCCGGAAGGTTTAGAGCTATGGTGTCTTTATGTTTTGCAAGGCATTTTGGATGAATTGCGTAAAGTCGATCGACTGACTGATTTTGGCTCAGACTGTGTCAAAACGTAAAGCTACCGATTATGGTGGAGATAATCAATCAATTATCGATTGAATCTTACTAAGAAGTGGTGGTATTCATCATAGGTTTACTAAGTTATCAAGGATAAGT
>NZ_SCTW01000088.1 GCF_004322395.1 Methylobacter sp. | reverse complement strand
TTCATGTCTCCTTATTTGTTTTTAACAAATTCCTTTTGAAGCCCTATTAGTAACAGTATTGTTACTGATTAAGTTCCTCTAAAAATGCCGCGAATACTGTCGCTACGATCATATCAGCTGTAGTACCCGGATTTATACCACAATGCTTAAACTCCTGATCCAGGCAAAAAAGCAACGGCTTTATTTGCTCAGGATTATCAGTTTTTGACAGCTCCTCGCTGAGCTGAGCCATTTTGGTAGCTACCATCTCAGAATACTGATTTCCGTATTTCCTTTCGATATGACTGTCGGGAAATTGACTCAACATGTCGATATACACTGCCGCCGCAGCCCAATTCCGGTCACCCCATCGATTAAGACTAAAATTATACCTTAAAAGTGAGAAATTAAAAATATCTTTATAATCCGTAAGGTATTGAAGTGCAATGCGATCTTTTTCGCTAGCTATTTTCATCGCCTCAAGCAACGTGACCGACGCCTTTTCATTGACATCCTGCTGATCAGAGCTACCTAAGCCACCTGGCGATGCTAGTGTTATGGCTTTGAAAACCCAATCCGCATCCTCTATCGTCGCCTCATTAATAACTTTTCTTACCGCCTGCCTTATCGTTAGATTAATATATTTAGGGCCGACTGCCTGAATCAGCGGCGCACAAAGCAGGATAATACCCAGGTTGGTATTGCAACCTACCGCCTCGCGCGTTGCCTTAACCGCATAATAGATCTTCTCGCCCAAGGAATAATCCGGGTTGCAAAGAGGTTCCGCGCTAACTTCCGCGCTTGTTATGAAATCAGCCACTGTCATATTGTGACCGTCCGCATAAACACTGACATTACCGGGCTTAAATGCCTGCACGTCAACCTCGCAGGCTTGCCGGTAAAGCTCACCGAGTTGTTCAGGAGAAATGATCATGCGGCTACAGTTTTTTTGTTCATCTTGCGAGTGATTAAATCGTCCGCCATCAGCCCGGCGATATTGACATCGCAAACGCTTTCCAGCCCTTTCCATGCCGGTATGCTGTTGACTTCAATGACTGTGCAGCGCCCTTCCCTATCCCGGATAATATCGACTCCGGCATAATCCATCGCTAGCGCAGCCGTCGCTCTAACAGCCAAATTGACCATTTCAGGATCCAAATCAATCAGTTCGCAGGTCGCACCACGGGCAACGTTATTGAGCCAGAATTTCCCGCGCCTGCGCATCGCCGCAACCGCCCGGCCATTAATCACAAATACGCGATGATCGGAAAAACCGGCACCTTCGCAATGAACGAAGCGTTGCAGATAATAAACGCCATGACTGCCGGTTAGCCAAAACAAGTCTGTCGATTTTTCAATGCGCCGAATGCCCTCGCCTTGCGAGCCAAACAAAGGCTTGCTGATAATTAAATTACCCTGTTTTAGTTCGGTTTCCGCAATCTTTAATGCTTCATCCCGATCACGCAATACCCAAGTCATCGGTGTAGGCAGCCCGGCATTGTGCAGCAAAAAGCTGGTCATGGCCTTATCGACACTGCGCTCTACCGCATGACCGTCATTGTAAACAGGAATCCCCATTGCTTTTAACGCATGCAGAATATCCAGATACAAAACGACTTCCTCAAGCGAGCCGCCTGGCACGCCGCGAACAAAAGCCGCATCCGGAAGTTCGTGTTCAAAGCTTGGAATAAAGATCGGTAGCCGGCCGAGTTCAATTACAAACCGGCACTCTGTCAGCGAAACGTAATCGCAGCTATAACCGCGACTGGCGAAGGCCAAGCTTAATTGTTTGCCATGCCAGCCGGGATCATCGGTAAAAATTACTATACGACCCACGCCTATGCTCTACGCTCCAAACGACTGATCCAACAGAGAATTATCCAATTTACCGGCGCGGAAACTCTTGCCGGACTCCACCGCAGTCACAATAACGCTGGCAGGGCTAAACAGCATCGCGTCGATTTTAAAGAAATCGTATTCATACTGTTTGAAGATATCCGCAAACGGTTTGCCGTAATCTTTGGAGGTTGAACTGGGCAGTTCTTTAGCCAGTTTTTCAGCTTGTTCGTCGCTGCCTTTTACAAAGATATGCACTTGGCCTGCGAACAGGATCGCATCATTGGTGCGCCCCATGGCTTTGACAAAATTCGGATGCGGAGGGCAAATCGGCGCACTGCCGCTGCCGTCAATGATATTCTCCAACGGAAAATGCAAGGCATGAGCTTTATGCATAGCCACTTCAAGCACACGGGCAACCACTTGCACGCCGCCGGCCAGACTGCTGGTAGGAGTAACAATGATAGTCAGTTTGGATGGATCGACCTTGCAGGCGGAGGCGACTTTTTCGACAATCTCAACAGGCGGAACCGCATCGTTTTCAATTACCAACACCGTAGCATCGGCGCTGTCCTGATAACCCAATTCTTTATACAACTCTTCAACCGGCTCCTGATTGCCGTCTTTCAACTTGGTTGCCATGGCCCGAGCAGGACCCGAACCTAATGCGTAATATTTTTCATGCGACAAGCTCCAGCCGGCATATTGACTACCCAGACAGCCCAGGACAGGATTGCCGGTGTGTACATTGACAGACAACGGCCAGTTATCCGTATACGAACTGTGACTAATGGTTACTGTCCCCATGCCGCCGAGACAGATTTCAGCAATAATGCGGCCCGCTTCGATGCCGCCTGGCACTTTAATGCCCGCGTCGATAATAGTGCAGCCATTAGCTAACTTTTCCACGCCTAAACGTAATTTATCTGCGTTATCGAGTAAATGCTGAACCAAAGGCTGGGTCAATTTATTAACGCTGGCTGTATATTCCATGAGGGTCAAACCTTTCTAATTTATTAATGATAAGTTGTTGTTTAGTCAGCAGCTGCTCCGCAACTGACCGTGAGTTTTTTTGGTGCGCAATAATACTGCAAATCGGTTGTCCTGTGCGACACATATTGCCGGATTTGGGCAAATCCATACACCAATTCGGCCATTCGAAATGGTCAGGAATAATTAAATCACGCTCGGCGTAAACGATTTGATAGCCTATAGAATGGTAATCTTTCCATGCGCCGCTATACGTTACGCTATTGCACGATTGCGTCCCTAAACATGATTGAATATGCCTAGTCAGCAAATCCTGATCATATAACTGCATACTGGCGGAAGGCCGGGGATTAATTTCCAGAACATAACTGCAATCATCCGCGTGAATAAAATCCAGGGAATTTAAGCCTTTTAGCCCAAACACCGGAACCAGTTGTTTTAGCCAGCCTGTTATCACTGCCTTGTGCGCATCCGACAGATCAGTGCTGTTAATCACCCCCGAAAAAACAAACTCCTCAGTCTCGCTTAAACGAACAGACCATTGGCTGTTAAAGCCAACGACTTGCGCCTGCTGCCCGTTCGCCAGAAACAGCACTGAATGCGGCGCACCGGCTTGAAACTTCTGCCAATAAACCGGCGTCTTTGCATTGTCGCCAACATGATAGCGTTTTATCCCAAAACCGCCCTGCCCTTGCATAGGCTTAAGCAGCCAATCATCGGCATAATCCGGCGCGCTAAAAACAACGCCGGGGTGCGGAATATTTAACTGATCCAGGATAGAGAAAAATGCCTGTTTATCCAGCTGTCCAGCAAAAACATCCGGATGGTTGCCCAGCATAATTAACCGGCTGTTCAGATAACGCAAGCTTTCCAAGTAGCATTCAAAACCGCTGCCGTAAATGACATGCTCAACTGCGTAATGTTCGACAAAATAATCTACAGCCGGCGCCAAGTCTTGTTCGGCTAATGAATTTATCTGCCGAAAATCTTCCGCATAGCCTTGCGTGTCCAAATCGGCGAACAGGTCAATGACCAAGGGCTTCAAGCCTGCATTTTTTGCAGCTTGCACCAGCATCCGGGCTGAACCGGCGACTATCAATATCGTTTCCACGCCAATCACAGACTAACTAGCAAAAACATCCCCGCCACTATTCCGCGCACTGGCCACAACAAAACTCAATTTATCAAAATGCGCAAACTCCTGTTTGGCCTGCTCGGCAATCGATTCAGCAAACTGGGCTCCATCAATCGCACAAAACCCGGTCGGTCCCCATGAGGTTTGGCCGATAGCCACCGCCCCTTGCCGTTCCAGCCATTGCATGGCCGCTGCAACTTCGGGACTAGTGAAAACGCCGCCCTGAGCCGAGGAAAAATGCTCTCCAACCGAGCGTTGCAGTTGGCTAATCACATCGCCGAATTTTCTAATATCGTTTTCAGCCACGGCGGGCAGGCCTTGCATCAGCAATAAATAACATAACCGCTCGGCTTCGGATCGGGGAAAAGGCGGCAGTTCTTTAAAAGCCTGAACCTCCTGTTGCCCGTGCAGACCTTGTCCTCGCTGGTCGAACACCAGAATAAACCGCCACTCGCCCGGTACATCCATATGCGCCAATACCGGCGGAGTAATGGTCTTCTCGCCACGGCCACCATCGACAACCAGGCCGCCTTGCTCAAACACACCGATGCCGATGCCTGAACGCAAACCTCGGTCAGTTACAAAGGCGATTTCACGCACGCTAAGGCCCAAGCCGTAAAATTCATTAAGCGCCTCACCGATAGCCA
This sequence comes from Methylobacter sp., assembly GCF_004322395.1. GTDB lineage: Bacteria > Pseudomonadota > Gammaproteobacteria > Methylococcales > Methylomonadaceae > Methylobacter_A. Next base: position 19,007 of record NZ_SCTW01000088.1, on the reverse strand, counting down.
AAGACATTTGCGTGCCGGATCCCAGCCCGACATGTTCCGGGATTGCTGTTTCAATGGCGATATTAAGCTTATTGGATACTTGCAATGTGTTACACAGCATCGACACGCATTTCTCTGCGCGCTGTGCGGCGGGACCGGTAACGGTAAGTTGTTCTGCGGCGGTCAATGACAGGCGAGTGCCGATTTCATTAAGCGCCACGCCGATGCTGCCGAAATGTCGACCTAATGATCCGCTTAAATCGATGAACCCCATGTGCAATCGGGCGGGGGCAATGACTGAGACTTTAGAATGTTGAACTATCAAGGGTTATGACTGTGTTTGTACTGCAAAAATTACTTGAAGTATACATGATCGGCCTATCGGCTGCGAGCTAAGGTGTGGAAGTTTGATACTCGTCGACACACATCAATTTAAGGCATATCGCCACAAAGGCACGAACGACTACATGGATGCAGGAGCAGTTGCCGAGAGCACGAAGTTTTTACCTTGGATTTTCTTCATGCCCTTGGTGCCTTCGTGGTGAATTAATAATTTTATTGGCTGGCTAGCCGTTTATCATCGCTAATGCAGGTAAACCGCTAGTCAAGGTAACCAGATTGGATGCTCCGTCAGAGAGACAGATCCGGAGACTAGGTTTCATGGAAGGACAGATCACCGTTCCCGATGATTTTCGACAGCATGGGTAGCAAGTAAAACCCAAAATTTACAGAACTTGGGACGCTCAACCATATGTCAACTGAACCTAATCGATGTCAGGTTCTTTTACAGTTGTTTATCTTCTGCGCCATCCATACAACAAATCGGCAACAACCCAAACCATATTCGTTATAAATAAATAATTAATAATTAAAGCATTTTAATAGTATTAACATTAAAGATTAGTCGTTGACGGATTACAGTCACTCAGATGGGTGAGACGAAAAATTTTACACATTGGTATGTGGGCTTTCTACTATCTTATCAGAGTGCTAATTAGTAAAAGGATCTTAAATTCCATGGGCTTTACTTGCCCAATTTATATCCGTCATCACCGCTACCTCGTCACGTTTTATCCTGCTTAGATTCAACTCATAAATGCAATCGACACCATGAGGAAAAGCAATACCTACGACCTAACCAACGCACGCTCACATCAAACGAAATCCAACTTCTAATATCTAATGTAAAGAGCCCCTTGCTCAACGCTGCCGTCTTGCAAGACCTGAACATCCCGCTTATTTTTTCCCGATTTATACATGGCATAGTTATTGCTTATAAATTGACAGCCTCGGGATTTGATGGGCATACAACGTTTGTATCATCCCCGAAGCACACAACCTATCACACCAAAAAAATTAATCTTCAACGGAAAGGTACCATGACGACAATCAACAAATACATATCATCAATAATATTAACCCTCAGCTTTTCTAGCGCCCATGCAACAACGATATACGAACAGAACTATGATCCAACCATCTTCGGGGCATACTATGCAGACCAAGGCCAGCATCTCTACGATGACTTCACCATAACAACTAACGCTTCGGTCAATAGCCTCACTTTTTGGGGCACCTATTGGATAGACGGGATCGCCCCAAACCCCGCTAATTTCGACATCACTATTGGCGACTCCCCATCTAATATCGATAACATCTTCAGTGCCACAGCAACACCAACTATTACCGATACAGGATTTGATCATAATGGACAACCTGGTGCAAATATCCTTGAATTCAACATTACATTCAACACCGTTATCCAATTAGCAGCGAACACACAATACTTTCTAGGAATATATTCGAACGATAACAACCCAACCAATCGTTTCGAATGGATACGATCAAATCAAACAGGCACATTATATTCTAACGGTAATCCGTCTGAACTTGGAAATACCTCGTTTCGTCTCAGCTCAACAAGCACCAACGTGCCAGAACCGACTACCACAGTCCTCATGGGCCTAGGCTTCGCTGGTTTGGGCTACGCACGTCGTCGGAAAGCTCAAGCCTAATCCCGCTCAACCCGGCTGTACACCACCGCAGCCAACGTTGAACGTACTGCCCCAGTACCCAAGCCAGCTCCTCGGAACTGGCTTTTTTATTGGCCTGTTGCTCATAAAGCCGGTGCAGTTTTTCAACGTGTTTATTGACCGTGACGGCCGCCAGTTGCAAAGGCTGCCGCGAAAAACGGTAGCCCAGAAAGTCAAATCCCTTGTCGATTTTGCCGATGTAGGTTTTGTCGGGATGTCGCTTTAAATTCAAGCGGTTGAAGGTTTGATTCAACGCCTTGACCGCCCGCCGGAGCTGCCAGCGGGTTTGGGTCAGGATCAGAATATCGTCCATATAGCGCAGGTAATACACGTCCGGCCGTCCGCTCAGATTGTCGTCCAAGGCCTTGAGATACAAGGCCCCCAGCAACGAGCTGAGCGCGCAACCCCGCGAGATGCCTTGTTCCACGTCCCGGTATACACCGCCGTATTCCACGCTGCGGCGCACGATTTGGTAACAATAACGCCGCAGCAGCTTATTCGGCACGTGGTCGGCAATCAGGTTCAGCAGCGTATACTGGTCTATCGATTCGTAATAGCCTTTGACGTCGGTTTTACCGACGTAGCGGTAGTCGCCCAGCTTAGCCTGGATATCAGCCACGCTGCGTTTCAAGCCGCCATGGCCTTTGACATAGGTACAGGCTCGCGCAATCGGCAGCTTCGCCCGTAACAATTCAGTCAACACTTTGATCACCACGGCGTCTTCCGATGACCAAACATGCACGCTATGTCGATTTTTTTTACACACGCAATACAGCGACGAAAACCGGTAGTCGCCGCTTTTGATTGCCGTTAACAGTGCGCTTCTACGCGCCGGCCAAATCCGCCGCAGGCCCCAAATATCGGCATTGGGCGGGAAATGACGGCGTTGCCGGCAAACCCATCGATAAGCTTGTTCCAGCTCATCAAGGCTTACGGTTACCAGATGGGTGCTACCTTGGAGCATGGAGAATGACCCTTACAGTGTTGGATTTTTTTACAGCAGATTCCTAATATTTTTTACCGAAAATACCACACCATTCCTCATCAGCTTAGGTTTACCGTTAACTATGGATCATTTTTGCCATAATGACCGAGCACATGACGCGTTAATCAATGTCAAAAAACCTTACAATTAGCATTTTTATGTGGTTTATAGTCCAGCATGCTTTCACCCCATGTTAAATTTTTTCACAAGCATGAGTGGGTAGGTAATTAAGTTAGCTACTTGATAGCATCTGCTAATTGAGCTAGATCGCTGATCATCAAATCGCATAATTCAACGGTCAGCGGATCGACTTGCGCTGTCGACGGTATAAACACCGAAACAGCTCCCGCTCTGGATGCCGCCACGATACCGGCATGGGAATCTTCAATCACCAGACACCGGCTGATGTCCACTTGCAATAACTCGGAAGCTTTAAAGAAAACATCCGGCTCCGGCTTGCCGCGCTGAACGTGATCGCGGCTAACGATAATTGAAAAAACCTCTTCGATTCCAGCCAGCTCAAGACATTCCAGCGCATTTACTTCCCGGCTGTTAGTAGCCAGGCAATAAGGGATTTTTTGTTGGGTTAATAATGCCAACAATTCGTTAAAGCCATGCTTTACTGTTATGCCATGAACATTAACATGGTCGCGCCAAAAATCTCCGCTTAAACGATTGAAGACTTGCAGATCAAATTCCGCCCCGCAAAACTCAATCAATCTCAGCTCTACATCCTTGTAATGCAGCCCTGACATCGACAAGCAAAAATCCTCGGAAAAGTCATAGCCCATAGCGCTTGCAGCCTGCTGCCAAGCGATAATATACGTACTCTCGGTATCCAAAACCAAGCCGTCCATATCGAAAATAACCGCGGAAAAATCAGTTAACTTAAGCATTAAAAATAGAACACAGATGAAATGGATTGTACGGATTTACGCGGATTTTTCTTTGTTTATCAGTGATCATCAGTCAAATCCGTGCCATCCGTATTCCATTATAAAATTTCACCTGAAATAACCTTAATATATTCGCCGTGCGCCTCACGGCTGGAGCCGACCACGATACGTTTAACGCCTTGTTCCGATTGTTCCAGCACACCCGACACTTCCACGACTTCACCGCTGACAGCTTGCCCGGTATAGGTCGCCGTGAAACTGACGATAGAACCGATCTCTTCATGATCTATTTTAAACTCAGCCGGATAATCGAACCCGAAAGCATCGTCAATCACTTTGCACTGCAAGGTAACCGCGCCGCATTTTTGATAACTTAGAACCTCAGAGCTTGCGCAACAATCGATAAAACTCAAGTCGAATTTCCGTCCGTTAATCACGGCTTTGTTGCATTTGCGCCGCTCATGCCAGACATAATCGTCAAAACTCAACTCGCATGAACGGCGCTCGTAAGATTGCCCCCAATCCAGTTTATTCAAGGACTGCAACTGTCCAAGTTCGATAAGCTTGCGAGTAATTGCCCTGCATTGGTGGAAAACGTCCCTGCCGTAACAGACCAAATCAATATCCGAATCCCGGTTTTGAACGCCAACCAATATTGATCCGGTAATCCCTACTTGCGCTAAATCCAGCCCGTGTTGACCAAACAACTCACACAGCCGCATCAAATCCTGCTCAACCGCCGCCGCGCCTGCTCCCGGCAGGCTTGCTGCATACACACCATCCCTGGCGATATCATGCCGGGTTGCCTGCATCAGTTGTTGCAACCGCTGCCTGGGCTGATGATGTCTGACGATTCGGTCTACAGCGACCGCATGCAAATGCGCATCTAAGACCGGAGAATAATGCAGATAATCAGGATAGTGTTGCTGCAGAAAGCTATTGGCTTGCTCTGTCGCAACCTTTTTCCAGCCGGAAGGCATAAGTACATAGCGTAAAAAACACAGCGCTTTGCCATCTTCCAGGCCTTGCTCTACCACAGCAAAAATAAGCCCTTCGGCGGTTTCAATAAAATCCTTGGCAAAAAACATGATCTAAGAGAATGACTGAAAAGTAAAAACGATAAACACAATGTTAACTTATTTTTTAGTCATTCGGCAGATAAGTCCCATTGTCTTAAATACCGATTTATTACGATCCGATGTTACGCATAGTTCGCAGTAAGGCTTGCCTTGAGAGTTAAGAAGCAGCATCAATGAATTTAAGCAATGACCATGAAGGCCATGAAGACTTCAATCCTTCATGCCTTAAAACGTAATCACACCTATTCGTGGGCTATGCGTAACATCAGTTACGATGTTTATTAAAACGATGATATGGCCGGAGCGGAAGCTTTGCCTACAGGGATGTAGGTAAGGAGCGTGAGCAGGAGTGCAGGCTTCGCTTGCCGGCGCAGGCGAAGCCTGCACTCCAGCGATAATGACGATACAGACTTTCAATGATTGAATTTGTAACCGCTGCATTTCCCAACTTTCCTGTTTCACCCCAGCTAAATGCCCGAGATTAGCCGCATCCACACTGCCCGCCCATAGCCAATGGGTAATACTACTTATTGCTTCAAAACATTGTCTTCTCTAAGCTGTTGAAAGTTAAAAGCCGCATTTTCAACTCTATAAAAGGCTGAGTTGATTGAATTCACTAGAACCAAATTTCTTTTGTCAGGATGGAATACAAGTATTTGATTTGTTGAATTAGCCCAGCATCAGCCCAAACGGAGGGAACATCAATGATGAAATTACAGGAGCATAGACGGAATACCAGACTAGAAGATCCAGGTGGCGAGGACAGCCCGATCAGGTTTGAACTGTTTAGCAATGAACGGCTGGAGCAACATGCTGCGAGTTTAGCGAAAGCGCAAAAAGCCAAAATTAGTCCGGACGGGCTCAAATTAATGCCCAGAGTACGCGAAAACTCCCGCGTATTGCTTGAGGCTTACAAATCGATAGGCAGGGCGGCGCGTGAACACAGAGCCATTACACCGGCCGCGGAATGGCTGCTCGACAATTTTCATGTCATTGAAGAACAGATCAATGATATCAACGTCTATCTGCCGGAAAAATATTACAAGCAGTTGCCCAAGTTAACCGATGGTTTCCTGGCCGGCTATCCTCGGGTTTATGGCATTGCCTGGGCTTTGGTCGCTCATACCGATAGCCGGTTTTCCGCTGAACAGCTAGCCCTTTTTATGCATGCGTATCAGGAAGTTCAGCCGCTTAGTATCGGCGAACTTTGGGCGATACCGATCACGCTACGCATTGTGATGATCGAGAATTTACGTCGGCTGGCGTTAAAAGTTATGCGCTCGCAAGCCGGGCGGCAGATGGCTGACGAGTTTATCGATCAAGCCGAAAAACTCGACCTTTCGGCCCAGACTGCCTTTTTGCCGCCCCCGCCTTTACGTCAGGCTTTTGCGGTTCAGATCGTACAACGCTTACACGAGCCGCATCCAGGGCCTGCGCCTGAACTCGACTTTTTAAATCAATGGCTGGCCGAACAAGGTGTGACCCTTGATGAAATCGTACACCGCGAGCACGCCGCCCAGATTGCCGCCAATCTGACCGTACGCAATATCATCACCAGTATGCGCGCCATATCGGCATTCGAATGGCCGCAATTTGTCGAAGATGCGAGTCTGGTGGATACCTGTCTGCGCAATAACTCCATTTACGTCGCGATGGATTTTCTCACCCGTGACCGGTATCGTCACGCGATTGAGGATCTTGCCAAGCATTCGCCCTATTCCGAGCTGGAAATCGCTCGTAAAGTTATCGACAAAATCGATCGTGTCAATGACGAATCTTCGATCGACAACAAACAAATACAGGAGCCGGGCTATTACTTGATCGGCGCGGGCCGGAGAGAATTCGAGCAAGAAGTTGATTTTCATCCTGCTCTCACGAAAAAGCTGCTGCGCGCTTATGTCGCTCATGCGGCGTTAGCTTATCTTAGCAGCCTGGCTGTATTGACACTGCTGTTGCTGGCCCTGCCTTTGAGCGCCGCTTTCGAGGCCGGACTGGGCAGTTTGCCGATTACCCTGCTGACACTGTTTGCCTTTTTTCCTGCGTCGGATATTGCTACCTATTTAGTCAACCGGTTCATCATTACCGTTGTGCCGCCTCGCCATTTGCCCAGGCTTGATCTGAAAGACGGCATCACCGAAGCATTGAGCACTTTTGTTGTGGTGCCGACAATATTTATCAACGAGCAAAACGTAAAAAAACAAGTCGATGAATTGGAAGTTCATTATTTATCCAATCCGGACAACGATTTTTATTTTGCGCTGCTGTCCGATTGGATAGATGCCGATCAGGAGACCCTGCCTGAAGATGCTTTACTGTTGAGCATCGCCAGTAGCAGTGTGGATGCGCTTAATGCCAAGTATGGCGGAAAACAGCGTTTTTTCCTGTTTCACCGCAAACGTGGTTGGAACCCATCTGAAAATAAATGGATGGGCTGGGAACGTAAGCGCGGCAAGCTGCATGAGTTAAATCGGCTGCTGCGCGGCGCGGACGATACTTCTTTTGTACCGATTCATGGAAAACCTGCGTTTGCTCCGCCGGGCATCAGTTATGTGATTACCTTGGATGCCGACACGAAATTACCTATCGGCGCGGCTCAACAGTTGGTGGGCACCGCTGCCCATCCGCTTAATTGGCCTGTTCATGACCCGGTCACGCACTGCGTCACCAGCGGATACAGCATCCTTCAGCCTAGAGTCACGCCGACCTTGCCGAAAAAACGCGAACATTCGCTGTTTCATCAGATTTTTTCCGGCGCGTGCGGCGTGGACGCATATTCGACTTCGGTGTCCGAAGTGTATCAAGACCTGTTCGGACTCGGAACATACAGCGGCAAGGGCTTGTATGAAGTCGATTCATTTGAGGGCGCTTTGGCCGGCCGCGTTCCTGAAAACGCCTTACTCAGCCATGATTTGTTCGAGAGCGTGTTCGCCCGCTGTGCGTTTGTCAGCGATATTGAGCTATTTGAAGAGTTTCCCTCTCATACCGAAGTTGCCGCATCTCGGTCCCACCGTTGGGCGCGCGGCGACTGGCAGTTGTTGCCCTGGATTTTCGGCCCGCTCGGCAAAGGCATGCCATTAATTGGCCGTTGGAAAATGCTGGATAACTTACGCCGGACTTTTTCAGCGCCGGGCGCCTTTTTTACCCTACTGGCGGCTTGGGCTATTCCCGATGCCCCTCAATTGATATTGATGAGCATGGTACTGGTCGCATTGGCTCTTCCAGCCTTGCTATCCATCGCAAGCGGAATCAGGCTACGCACCGATACTCCGTTGCGTAACAAGTTGCGCGCGATAGCGGAAAAAGTAGTATGGGAATTAAGCAACAGCCTGATTATGTTGACCCTGTTGGCGCAACAAGCTTGGTTGATGATCGATGCTATCGTAAGCACTTTGGTGCGGCTGTATATCACCCGACGAAAATTGCTCAGATGGGTCACTACGCTGCAAACAAAAACAACGGCAGGACATTCCGTAAAGAACCTTCTTAAACCGATAGGCAACGTAAGCATCATGGTAGTTTGCGCAGGCTCGATAGTGCTGTTGTTCAATCCTGCTTCATTTGAAATTGCAGCGCCGTTCCTGTTTTTGTGGCTAGTGTCGCCGGTTATTGCCTATATCCTGAGCCTGCCGCCGAAACCCGATCCGGCTGAATCAATACTTCCCGATGATGTTTTGCAGTTACGGCAAGTCGCGCGGCGTACTTGGCGATTTTTTACCACTTTCGTAACGGAGCAGGAAAATCACCTGCCGCCGGATAATTTCCAGGAAGACCCGGAGCCCGATATTGCGCATCGCAGCTCGCCGACCAATTTCGGTCTCTACCTGTTATCCGTACTCGCCGCGCGTGATTTCGGCTGGATGGGTCTTATAGACACCGTTGAGCGGCTGGAAGCGACCTTAAGCACACTGAACAAAATGCCCAGATTGCATGGACATTTTTATAACTGGTACGACACGCGTACTTTGCATGCTTTGGAACCCAGGTATGTATCGACCGTGGATAGCGGCAATTTGGCGGCACATCTACTGGTGCTTGCTCAAGGATGTAGAGATTTGATCCAACAGCCGTATCTGTCTTCCACCGTATTGGACGGTATTGCCGATACTCACAAGCAGCTTGCATCCGCACTCGGCAAGACCAACGATAATCAGCGCATGCTGATAGTTACCCAGGAACAACTGCGAAAAAAATCGGATAAACTCGGCAAACTGTTGGCGGGTAAACCTGCCAACCATGAAGAATGGGTGCATTTATGGCGGCAAATAATCCCATGCGCCGATAACATGCTGGATCTGGCGCGCGCTTATGCGGCCGAACGCGGCGAACTTATGGATGACAGCGAAGTGCTGGCATGGGCTACGCTGCTGCACAACGACATCTACTCTCACGAGCGCGACATGGAAGATTTCGGCTCATCGATATATTTTAAGCTGCCCTTTGATGACGACCAAAAACCGGAAGCTCAACGCTGGAAACAGATAACCCGGCGGATCGATGCGATAGCGGAACTTTCACATCGATTATTCGTCGAGATGGATTTTCGTTTTCTGTATGATCCTAACCGGCACTTGTTTTCGCTTGGGTATCGCGTTGAAAAAGGCGTTATCGACGACAGCTATTACGATCTGCTCGCCTCGGAAGCGCGCCTGACCAGCCTTATCGCTATCGCCAAACGCGAAGTGCCGAGTGCTCACTGGTTTCACTTGGGGCGTCGCGTAACACGCACCACAAACGGCATTGTATTACTGTCCTGGTCCGGCTCGATGTTTGAATACCTGATGCCGTCACTGGTGACTTATACGCCTTTCTACAGCCTGCTCGATCAGACCTGCCGCCTTATCGTAGAAAGCCAGATTGAGTACGGCAAAGAACGGAATGTACCGTGGGGCGTTTCCGAATCCGCATTTAACGGTCGCGATCGTTGGTTCACCTATCAATATTCCGCTTTTGGCGTACCCGGTTTGGGTATGAAACGCGGATTGGCCTACGATCTGGTTATTGCTCCCTATGCCACAGCCTTGGCGGCTATGTACCACACCCATGCCGCAGTGGAAAACTTCGAACGCCTGGAAAAAATTGGCGCTTTGGGCCGTTACGGCTTTTTCGAAGCGCTTGATTTCACACCGACGCGGCTTACCGAAAATCAAAAAGTGGCGTTTGTACGCTGCTATATGGCTCATCATCAAGGCATGTCTTTGGTGTCTTTGGCTAATGTCGTACTCGATGAAGTTATGCGGCACCGCTTTCATCGCACACCGATGATCCAAGGCGCCGAATTGCTGTTGCAGGAACGGATTCCGCAAGGCTTTGACAGCGGCATTCCCGACGTCACCCAGGCTGAAGCCGAAGTAAAAGAAGTCGTGCAACTGCCAATACGCCGCGTTCCGTCGCCGATGTCTGCCGTACCCTCAGCGCATTTGCTTTCCAATGGCCGGTACGGGGTAATGATCACTGCCGCCGGATCGGGCTACAGCGTTTGCGAGAAGCTGGCGATCACTCGCTGGCGTGAAGACGTGACGCGCGATTGTTGGGGCAGCTATATCTACCTGCGCAATTTAGCCGACGGCAAGGTCTGGTCGGCCGGATACCAGCCGACTGCCGCGGTTCCCGATTGGTACGAGGTGGTTTTTCTCGAAGACCGGGTACGCATCTCCCGCCAGGACGAAACAATCAGCAGCCGCCTGGAAATCATTGTCTCGCCTGAGGATGACGCGGAAATCAGGCATTTGAGTTTGACCAATAACGGAGCCGACGCTCAGGAAATCGAATTGACTTCATACTCGGAAATTGTGCTGGCGCCGCCCATGGCCGACAGTGCTCATCCTGCATTTTCAAATTTGTTCATACAGACCGAATATCTGCCGCAGGCCTCGGCGCTAATCGCGCATCGCCGGCCTCGGGCAAGCAATGATCCTCATATCTGGGCCGCTCATGTGCTGGCATCCAATAATGCCGAAGAAGGTATTCAATATGAAACCGACCGGATGCGATTTTGCGGTCGAGGACAAACTTTGCGTACACCTGCCTCTGTGATAGACGGCCGTCCTCTCAGCAACACTGTCGGCGCGGTGCTTGATCCGATTTTCAGCCTGCGCGCGCGAGTTAAAATTGAGTCGGGCGCAACCGTTCATCTGACATTGACTACCCTGATTGCCTTGTCACGGCAGGCGGTTGAAGATTTAGCCGACAAATATCGCAACGCGGCTACTTTCGACCGGGTTTCCGATCTTGCCTGGACTCATGCGCACATTCAATTACGCCATCTGCGCATCAAGCCTGACGAAGCTCAGTTATTTCAGGCCCTGGCTAACCGGCTGCTTTATGCCGATCTTTCGTTGCGAGCCGATACCAAGCTTTTGCATCTGAACCGATTAAATGTCACCGGTTTATGGCGGTTCGGTATTTCCGGCGATCGTCCGATTGTATTGTTGCGCTTAGCCTCAACGGAAGACCGGGCTATTGCCGATCAACTGTTACGCGCTCACGAGTACTGGCGCATGAAACGGTTATCGGTCGATTTGGTGATCTTGAATGAAAAAGAAGTCACCTATGCCAATGAATTACAGACTCTTCTGGAAAATATGGTTCGGGAAAATCAGACGTTTTCGGCAGCGCATGAGTACGAGGGCCATGGCGAGATTTTTGTACTGCGCGGAGACCAAATATCGGATGAGGAGCGGGTACTATTGCAAACTACGGCGCGCGCGGTGCTGATGAGCAACCGCGGCACTTTGGCTGAGCAACTGATGAGACATCCCAAGCCTATACCGAGTTTTGTCCAGCCCAAACCCTTGCCTATACCCGAGCCCGACTTGAACCCGCCAGCAATCGCTCCCGCCGATTTCGAATATTTCAACGGCTTGGGCGGATTTATCGATGACGGCCGCGAATATGCAATAGTGCTGGGCAAGGACCAATGGACGCCCGCCCCGTGGATTAACGTCATCGCCAATGCCGAATTCGGTTTCACCGTCTCCGAGTTGGGCAGCGGTTATACTTGGAGCCTTAACAGCCGTCTGAACCAATTAACGCCGTGGTCGAACGATCCGGTCAGCGATCCTCCGGGCGAAGCGTTTTATTTGCAGGACGACGAAACCGGTGATTTGTGGAGTCCGACTGCGTTGCCGATTCGCATTGAAAACGCCGTTTATGTGATTCGCCACGGTCATGGCTACAGTCGTTTCGAGCATGCTTCTCACGGCATTCATAGCGAGCTGCTGCAATTTGTCAGCTCGGACGACCCGGTCAAAATTTCATCTTTGACCTTGACAAACAATTCCGGCCGCCCCCGTAAATTAACAATCACGGCCTATGTCGAATGGGTGCTTGGCGCTTCGCGCCTAACCACTACGCCTTATGTTGTTACCGAGCTGGATAAAGCAACCGGAGCACTGCTTGCCTTTAATCACATGGACGCAGATTTCGGCCGGCGCATTGCTTTTGCCGATTTTTCCGGCCGGCAAACAGCATGGACCTGCAACAGGACCGAATTTATCGGCCGCAACGGCAGCCTGGAGGCACCGATGGCCTTGCGTCAAACCAAAGTGCTTAAAAACCGCGTTGGCGCGGGGCTTGACCCGTGCGCAGCCTTGTCGGCTCCAATAGAACTTGCAGCCGGCCAAAGCATCGAGCTTGTGTTCCTGCTGGGACAAGGCAATGACTGCGGCCATGCGGTCGAATTGGTTAAGCGTTATCGAGCCGCAAACATCCAGGAAATGTTTGCCGCCGTCAAACAATCATGGTCGCAAACCCTTAGAAAAACTCAGGTAAAAACGCCGGATAGAGGACTGGACTTGATGTTAAACGGATGGCTGATGTATCAAGCCCTGAGCTGCCGGATATGGGCGCGAGCCGCATTTTATCAAGCAGGCGGAGCCTTCGGTTTTCGCGATCAATTACAGGACAGCATGGCGCTGGCGGTAGCCCGGCCCGATCTGGTCCGCGCTCATCTGCTCCGCGCGGCGGAGCATCAATTTGCCGAGGGCGATGTGCAGCATTGGTGGCATCCGCCTTCCAACCGCGGCGTTCGAACTCATTTCTCGGACGACCTTATCTGGTTGCCTTATGTAGTGTCTCACTACGTTAAAGTGACTGGCGACATAGCTGTGCTCGACGAAATACTGCCGTTTATAGAAGGGCCTACCCTAACGCCGGAACAGGAAGATGCCTATTTCGAGCCGACTACATCGGCTCAACAAGCCAGTCTGTTCGAGCACTGTGCGCGAACACTTGATTTGAGTTTAACAAAAATCGGCGTACACGGCCTGCCGCTGATGGGATGCGGCGACTGGAACGACGGCATGAACCGGGTTGGGCATGAAGGCAAAGGCGAGAGCGTTTGGCTTGCCTGGTTTCTGATTGCTACGTTGTCGGAATTAGCCAATGTCGCAGATACGATCGGAAAAACAGAACATGCCTTACGCTGGCGTGAACACGCTGCCAAACTGCAAGCAGCCGTGGAAGCTGAAGGATGGGATTCGTCCTGGTATCGCCGCGCCTATTTCGATGACGGCACACCGCTGGGATCCGCCTCCAACACCGAGTGCCGCATCGACTCGATAGCCCAGAGCTGGAGCGTTATTTCCGGCGCCGCCGACCCCGAGCGGGCGCGGCTGGCGATGAATTCGGTTCGGGAATACCTGATCCAATACGGAGACGACCTGGTGCTGCTGTTTACGCCGCCTTTCGATAAAACGCCGCTAGATCCCGGTTACATCAAAGGCTACCTGCCGGGCGTTAGGGAAAATGGCGGGCAATATACTCATGCGGCAATCTGGTGCGTTATCGCTTACGCACTGCTGAAAGATGGAGATCAGGCTGCCGAGCTTCTGCATATGCTGAATCCGATCAACCGTACCGCTAACCGGACCGGAGTCTATGCCTACAAAGTCGAGCCGTACGTTATAGCGGCAGATATTTATGCGGTACCGCCCCATGTTCGCCGCGGAGGTTGGACCTGGTACACAGGCGCTGCGGGATGGTTTTACCGCGCAGGTTTGGAATGGATACTGGGCCTGAATATCCGCGCCGGCAAAATGCATTTCGATCCTTGTATTCCGCGTGAATGGCGCAGTTACAGTTTAACTTATCAACACGAACAAACTACCTATGAAATTACCGTCAATAATCCCGATGGCGTATCGAACGGCATCGTATCGATTGAGTTGGACGGAGTAGCGCAAGCAGAAAGTGACGGTATTCCACTGTTGAATGATGGACTAAACCATCGGGTGCTGGTGGTAATGGGATAGTAATTGGCTTGGTATTCTCGGTCCCGCGCAGCAGGCAATACCGTTGACTTAAGCAGTTGACTGAGCGTAGCCGACGTTGGCTGAGCGTAGCCGAAGCGTGGTTCTTGCCTTCGGCTACGCTCAGCCAACGCGGTGGCTTTGGTTAAGTTAATAGCATTACGCGCAGCAGGACACTGCCATTAAGTTAAGCGTTAAAAGTAGGGTGGATAAGCGTAGCGCATCCACCTATACCGAGATTGTTATGGTGGATGCGCAACGCTTATCCACCCTACAGCAATTACTTTAACGCTTAACTTAATGGCAGTGGGCGCGGCTGGAAACAGCGGTTGATTCCATCACCGTCGTTATTTTGACCTCTTATTGGGCACTTTAAGTATGGAAACAGATAACATGGTGCGACGCCGGATAATTAGCGATCTTATGGCACAGCACACCGATAAAATTGCGGATGCCTCGATTGACTTATGGGAGCAGATGGCGACCCAAATTATTTTGATTGTGGGTGAAGGAGGTTTCAACTCGCTTTACGCGAGAAGCCTGTTCCTTACCCGCTCAACATTTCCTTGGCTCCCGAACGGTTCGGTGCCGGCACAAGCCAATCAACGTTTCTCGGAACTAAAAATCAGCTTTGAAGAACAACCCCCGTTGCAAGCCAATAAAGCAAACAGTCAGCTATTGATCACTTTTACCGACATCCTGGCCTCGTTAATTGGCGAGCATCTAACAATCCGTATTTTACGCTCGGCTTGGGGCAATGATGCTTTGGACAGGTTCGGCAAGGAGTTCAAAAATGAGTAAAAAAGTAATCATACGCCGTTTAAAAACAGGCGTACCCGGTCTGGACAACCTGCTCGGCGGAGGCTTGCCTGAATTATCGTTTAACCTGATCGCGGGTACGCCCGGAAGCGGGAAAACAACGCTCGCTCAGCAGATCATGTTCTCGCAGGCAAATCTCGATAATCGGGCATTGTTCTTCACGGTGCTGGGGGAACCCGCTTTGAAGATGCTTCGTTATCAACAGCAGTTTCCGTTTTTTGATATCAATAAAGTTAATGACTCGATCCGCTTCGTTAACCTGGCTGCCGACCTATTGGAGGGAGATTTTGACCGCGTATTGTCTCGCATTGCCGAAGAAGTGAAAGACTATGCCCCCAGTCTTGTATTTGTCGATTCGTTTCGATCAGTCGTGCAATCAGCAAACCAGAAGGAACAAGGGGCGGCTGAGCTGCAACGGTTCATCCAGCAACTGGTCATGCAAATGACCAGCTGGCAGGCAACAACATTTTTAATCGGCGAGTATTTGATGTCGGAATCGGATTCAAGCCCCGTCTTTACAGTAGCCGACAGCATCTTGTGGCTTTCGCAAAATTTGCACCGCAATTCCATGATACGCAAGATGCAAGTGGTCAAAATGCGTGGTCAGTCCCAGTCGCCAGGTTTGCATACGTTCCGCATTAGTGATCAAGGCATTCAGGTTTTCCCGCGTGCAATTATCGAACAGGGCACAACGGTTGAATCGGCAACCAAGGTAGCCACTGGAGAAGAGCGCGTTCCGATGGGTATACCAGGTCTGGATGAAATGCTGGGCGGAGGTTTGCCGGTTAGATATTCGCTGCTCGTGGTAGGTCCATCCGGTTCAGGCAAAACCATCTTGGCTACGGAATTCCTCGCCGAAGGTGTACGCCGGGGCGAACCCGGCGTAATTGCGGCATTTGAAAAGAGCCCCAATCAACTTCTGGGTAATAAACTGTCAGCCCTGATCAAGGCCGGACAAGTTGGGGTGATCAATACCCGTTCCCTGGATTTGTCGATTGATGAAACTTTGCATAACTTGATCGAAATGATTAATCGAATGCAGGCAAAGCGCGTCGTCATTGACTCCTTGTCCGGGTTTGAGCTGGCGCTGGCACCCGAGTTTAGCGAAGATTTTCGCGGATCGCTGTACAGGATGGTTGCCGAACTTACCGGTATGGGCGTGACTATATTAATGACCTCGGAACTGGAAGACCGCTATACCGATTTGCGCTTTAGCCCATTTGGGAGTGCTTTTCTCGCTGATGCCATTATCGTACTACGCTATATCGAAATTGAGAGCCAATTCAAACGCGTCTTTTCGGTCGTTAAAGTCCGTGGCAGTCAGCATAGCAAGGATATTCGATTGTTTGACGTTACTGATCAAGGCATCATTATTGGCGAGACCTTATCCGAATATAGCGGAATTATGTCGGGGCGGCCTACAGTATCGGACGGTAACCAGGGCGGCCAAACGGCAAGGGGGAGCAATGAGCATAAATGGCAATGACGACGCTTCTCGTCCTGCTGACTCAGGCCAGCCGGATGCTAATAGCCGGCACAAAGACAAGCAGCCAGAGAGCCTGGAAAAGAAAATCGCCAACCGGGAAAGCGCTGTCATTGACCATGAAACGAAAGTTTTAATCCGAGAGAAACTGGTCAGTGCACGAGAAAGTGCAGTCGACTTGCGTGAAGAAAATCACTCGGCAGGAACAAAACAGGTGGCGCCCGACGATCACATAAGCATGTTGCAGCAAGCGAACGAAAACTTGGTTATTGCTACAATCGAAGCACAAAAAAAAGCCGAACAAATCCAAATGGCTAAAGACCAACTGGATTACTTGGCTCATCACGATGCTCTTACCGATTTACCTAATCGAATACTCCTGCAAGACCGGCTTAACCAGGCGATTGAGCTGGCTCATCGTCAAGGCAGGCAACTGGCTGTGATGTTTATGGATCTGGATCGGTTTAAATATATCAACGACTCTTTAGGGCATGGGGTTGGCGACCAGCTATTGCTGTCGGTCGCACAGCGCCTGGCTAATTGTGTGCGTCATTCGGACACTGTCAGCCGTCAGGGCGGCGACGAATTCGTGCTGTTGCTTTCTTCTATTGAGCACCCGGAAGACGCTGCGGTTTTTGCGCAAAAAATGCTCGCGGCGCTCGCGCTGCCCCACCGCATCGATCAGCGCGATCTCCACATCAGCGTGAGTATTGGTATCAGCATTTACCCCGTCGATGGCCGGGATGCGGAAACCCTGATCAAGAGTGCGGACATTGCGATGTACTACGCTAAAGAAAGCGGGCGTAACAATTACAAATTCTTCGAGCAGAATATGCATGCTTCGGCTATCCAGCGACAATCCATCGAGGCCAGCCTTCACCAAGCGTTGGAACGGCGGGAATTTGTGTTGTACTACCAGCCGAAAATAGATCTTCACAATGGTACGGTAGTCGGCGTCGAGGCTTTGATCCGTTGGCAGCACCCTGAATTAGGGCTTTTAGCGCCGGAACAGTTCATATACATCGCCGAAGATTGTGGGCTGATCCTGCCGATTAGCCGCTGGGTGCAGCGCGAAGCTTGCCTCCAAGCCATGACTTGGCAACAGGAAGGCTTGCCGCCTATCGTCATCGCAGTCAACGCTTGCGCGCTTGAATTCCGTGACAAGGATTTTCTAAAAAACATACATGCGATCCTGGATGATACAGGCTTGGAACCGCAATACTTTGAACTTGAACTAACCGAAAGCATGCTGATGCGGGATTCCGACTCTACCGATTCAGTATTGCACGCACTTGCAAACTTAGGTGTAAAACTTGCTATCGATGACTTTGGCACCGGCTATTTCAGCCTCGGTTACCTGAAGCGTTTACCGATCGATACCTTGAAAATTGACCAGTCTTTCGTAAGCAAGATGATCAGCAACCCGGACGATGCCGCCATAGTCAATACCATAATTAACATGAGTAAAAGTCTGAAGAAACGCGTTATTGCAGAGGGTGTGGAGACATCGGAGCAAATTGCATTTCTTGCGGCCCAGCATTGCGATGAAGGGCAAGGTTGTTATTTTGGTTGCCCAATGCTTGCCGAGGAGCTCACCACCTTGCTGAGGGCCGATGTGTCGTTTCCGGTTTAAAAATGTCCCGCCTGTTAAGAACGCTGCCAGTTAGACCTTCCAGGTTTTAAAAACCTGGAAGGTCTGCCTATCGGCATATTTCCCACCTAACATACTGGTGTATTACGTTGAGCGCGTTACTCGGGAACGAGACCATAACTATTTTGCGCTTAACCAAAAACACCTCAACGCCCAGAAAAATCCATTTCGACTTTACCGTCAACCAGTTTCAGGCTCGCTTCAAACTCAGAGCCTTTAGCCGATTTAAAGCCTTTTAATATTCCCGTTTCTCCGTTACTGAGCATTTTTTTAGCCATAGCGGCGGTGATTTTTTTATGGGCGACGGTTTTCCAGATCGCCATTTTGCAGCCATTGCGCCATTCGCTACAGCTGTAGGCTTTTGGCGTTTCAATGATTTTGCCGTTGCATAACGGACAGTCGGCAATGGCTTCTTTTACCGCAGCCCGCCGCCCCGGCTCGGCTTTGATATAGCCTGTTTCGCCCTGTTTATTGAGGGTTAGTTGAGCATTAAACACTTCATCGTTTAGCTTGATCGCGTAACTGTGCAAGGTTCGGCTGTTTTGCAATAACTGGCAGGCCATATCGTGAGTAACGGTTACGCTATACACTTGCTTCCACAACACGAATTGGCAACCGGCTTTCCAAGCGCTGCAACCGTAACCTTTTCTGCCTTCGATAATCGGCTGCCCGCACAACGGGCAATCGCCCAAACGGCTTTGGTCGTAAAGCGGCCGATCCGATTCGTCTTTAATTTTTTGGGTGAACCGGATGATTTCGGCCATGAACTGATCGGGGTCGTAATCGTAGTGTTCTATTTTTTTGAGCTTGGCTTCCCATTCGCCGGTCATCGCC
>NZ_SCTW01000087.1 GCF_004322395.1 Methylobacter sp. | reverse complement strand
CCGCCAGCATAAAGGTGCTTTGGAAAATACAGCATTGGCGGTGGCTTTGTCGCCTTCTCTCATATTTTTCAACGATCAAATATTCACCGATGCCGATTTTCAGCGAATACAAAACATAGGTAATGGCGGAAAAGTCAGCGACTCGAATCGTACTGGCCGGTTCGGTCTGGGATTCAATACTTGTTATAGTGTTTCTGATCATCCTAGCCTGTTAACTGCCGATAAAATCGCCTGGTTCGATCCCCATCAACGTATATTGCCTAAGGGAAAAAATGCTCGCGCTTGGTCAGTCCCGGTCGCACAAGAATATTTCCCAAATTGGCTAGAAACCTTTGCACCGGTGGGATTAAAACCCGGCGCGGGGTATTTGTCTGGAACGGCTTTTCGGCTTCCTTTACGCACAAGCGGGGATGCTGTTATTAGCGAGATTTGTGATGAACCTTTTACCTACGAAGATTTTATTTCAATCTTGGAAGAGCTCAACCAAGTCGGACCGCCATTAATTATTTTCTTACGGTCGGTCAATACGCTTGAAGTCTTGGAGATAGGTGAGGACGGCGCAGAACAGCTTAAATACCAACTGTCTACCGTAAACAAGTCAGAGGTTGAACAAAATCGTTCCATTCTCAGAAATATAGTGGATGGAAGGTCAGAGGATTTGCTCGAAAAATGGTTAGCATCAGACGAAGAGTTACCGGTTGTTCAATACAATCATTCGTTTTCTTTGTTGGGTATTGACGGCATAGCGCATCATGAAACGTGGGCTGTTACCTCTGGATTATTTCGCGGCCTAAACGATCAATTGTTGGAGGATGCCCTTAAAGTTTGCAGGCATCGAGAAAAAGCTATTCCATGGGCAGGGGCGGCAACGATGCTGAGTGGAACCAGAGCAAATGCAGTTTCCGGTGGTTTAGCGTGTTTTCTCCCATTGCCTGAAAAGGTCGATTGGCCGATTTGGTTGCATAGCTGGTTTGATCTGAGCTCCAATCGGCGGGGTATAACTCGATCAGCAGAGGTAGGCGGGGCAAACCATGACCGTTATGAGTGGAACAAATCATTAACGGAACATGCAGTTGCCAAAGCATGGGCGTTGTTGATGGTTCAGGTTGCTGGGGATGCAGAGCATAATGTTGAACCGTATAAGCTTTGGCCAACAGAAGAATTTCCAGACGATATAAATCAAGCGCTCATTCTGGGATTTTACCGGGTTGCTGCTTCATTGCCTCTAATTAGGGGGCTTAATTCTGACGGCTATCATTGGTACGGACTTAACGACGGTGTGCACGATTTGTCGCAAACGTGGCATAGTCATCTAATAGAGCCATTTATAGCGGAGGGTTGGCCAATTTGTATTCCCCCTTTAAATGACTTTGTAAAACAAGGTTTTGATGAAGCAGGCGAAACAATATCAAGTTTAACACCGGCATTGTTACGTGACTATTTATTAGATGTTGACAGTACGTTGGACATTGTCTGTGAGCTGGGCGAAGCTCCAAAGCAAATGCTCAGAAATAAAAAGTGGATTTATTCGTTAGCGAAATTTTGTTCAGGTGGAAATTTTAATTCTTTAGCCAACTTACCCCTTGCAATACTCAGTGATGGCTTGCTGCATACATACACTGCATGTGGAACTATTTTTATAGATGACGAAAACGAACATATTCGATCATTGCTAAA
>NZ_SCTW01000086.1 GCF_004322395.1 Methylobacter sp. | reverse complement strand
CGCCTGCAAGCGCAAGCGAAGCCTGCACTCCGGTTGTTCGTAGTGAATAAAAATCCGACTTTTCTCGTTCCCACGCGCTGCGTGGGAACGAGGGGAAAAGAATCGAACGCGGAAGGACGCATTATTTTACTACCCGGATGCGTGTTTCCGGCGGCAAGCCGTAAACGCCTTGGGTTACGATAGTCATGCCTTCCTGCAAACCTTCGCCCGATATTTCGATCAAATTGCCGTCGCGCAGACTCGGCTGGATGACCTTCTGCTTGGCTCTGTCGCCCTCAACCACAGCAATCACGCTGGCCCCTGCCCTGGTCACCACGCTTTCGACCGGAACCGCCAAACGGCCTGAACGTTCTTCGGTAACGATACGCACATTAACGAATTGTCCCGGCCGCAAGCCTGAGCCGTTTTGTAAACTGGCCCGAACCAACACGGTATCGGTCAGTGGATCGATTTGAGCGCCGATAAAAATAAGTTTACCCGGTTGAATCGTTACGCTGCTTGCTGCCGAACCGGTACTGATTTCTACCGATTGCCCCAAGCGGAGTGAAGCCGCTTCCTGACTGGGCACATGAATAGCGATGTCCAGACGATCCAGATCGATCAAGTCCGCCAATATAGCATTCAAGCTCACCGCCTCGCCGACTTTGAAATGGATAGCCGCCACGGTGCCGGATAAAGGCGCCTTGATCTGCAACAAATCTTTCTGTGTCTTAGCGTTGAGCAAATCCTTGCGGGCGGTTTGCAGCAGCTGTTCCGCTTCATCATAGAGCTTACGCGAGATGTTATCGGTAGCGTTGAGTTGCTGTTTGCGCGCAAAATTCTTTTTTGCGAATTCGACGGCTACTTCGGCTTTGGCGATCAGGGCATCGGCGTTACGCGTATCCAGTTCGAACAATAAATCCCCTTTTTTAAATTGTTGACCTTCCTCGCAGTGGATTTGCGTGAGGATACCCATCATCGGCGCGGCGATTTTCGAACTGGCCGCCGGTTTGCCGTCTCTCGCAGATTCCGGTTCAACCGTGCCGTAAGCCATCACGTAGCGATGTAAAGTGGTCTTGGTGATCTTGCCTGTCTGTACGGCCACTTCGGTTACAAGCTCCTGCTCGTCAGCCCACACAGCCATGCTATACCAAGCTATACAGGCGATCAGTATTGCGATTTTGTAGTTTTTCATTAATACAAAAAATCGTTTAAAAAATTAAAAGATTATCACCACGAAGACACGAAGAGCACGAAGTTCTATTTCTTCGTGCTCTTCGTGTCTTCGTGGTGAATCGGATTCCTCATTGCAGAATCGGAAATTAACGCCGCCGTAAGCCTAGAGGCAATCGGATAACGCAAGGTATCTTCCAGCGTATTGAGCGCTTGTTGGGTCTCGACCAGTATATCCAGCCGGGCGCGCTCGGCGGCGGCATTTTCCAGTTCTGCGCCGAGCAAGGCCAAACCGTCGGTTTCCCCTGCCTGGAACATAGCTTCGGCTGAATGCAGGTTCTGTTGCTGAGTGCGCATTTGCTGTTCGGCAGCCTGCCACTTGGCGAGTACTGCCGCCAAACCTGCATGGACGCGATCGATATCGCCAAGAATACGCAGTTGCAAAGCCTCGAAACGCGCAGCAAGCTCATGGCGTTTAGCCTCAGCCTCGGCAATCGGCCCCTGGTTTTGATGCAATATCGGTACGGACAGCGCCGTTGCGCCTAAAGCCCAACGGTGCTCACCCACTTCCCAGGTATAACCGGGATTAGCCTGGATGTTGGGATACTGGTTGGCAATTTCGAGTTGCAACGCGGATTGTGCGGCCGCGTAATCGGCCAATGCCGCCAACACATCAGGCCGCTTACGCAGGGCGGTTTCCCTTAGTTCGGCGATCGGGACAAGGTTCAAATCGGCCGGCTGGGCAAGACGGGTAAAATCGAACTCGATCTTTGCCAACGCACTAACCGGTACACCGATAGCGCCGGCAAGCAACACCCTGCTTTCGGCGCTTCTTTTTTGCGCCGCACTCAGGTTTAGTTTTAGCTGGTTTAAGGCGAGATGCGAACGGATCACTTCGGGACGGGTAATTTCGCCGATTGCCAGCTGTTGTTCCAACCGTTCGCTGATCGATTGTTGAATGGCCAATTGTTGTTGCAGCAGTTGCTCGGCTTCCCGTGCAGCGTAAACTTCCAGCATCGCCAGACGCAAGCGACTACGGATTAGCCACGCAGTATCCGCTATCCGCAAGCGCGCCGCATCGATCAGATGCTCGGATTTGTCGATACGAAAACCGCGTTTACCGGCGGTTTCGATCGGAATGCTAATGTAGCTGGCGACAATCCAAGGGGCTACCGTCGTCACCAAGTTGCTAATCCAAGTCGGTGAAATATTGATATTGGGATTAGGCCGTTGAGCTGCGGTAATGACGGCGGCATCCATTGATTCAGCCTGGGCGCGAGCCAGCGCAAGGTCAGGATGGTAATAAATCGCCGCCAAGGTTAGCCGATCAATGTCCCATGCTTCGGACAGCCGCCCGCTTTTGTTGCCGATCACGCTATCAATAAAATCCCGCAGCCCGGTATCGGACAGCGTGCGTGCTTCGATGCGGGTTGCAGAGTCGGCGGCGTTTAGCGGCTTATCCTGGAAATTAGCGCATGCGGTCAGCGTAAGGCTTAAAAGGGTAAATAATATCAGGTAGAAGAGTCGTTGCATGCCGGAAATAGTAGCAGACCGATCCCAACAGTAGAATGACGAGAAGATTACAATGTTGTCAGAATTGAAAACAGGGAATGGGGCGCGGTGCGCCCCATTCCCGGCTGGAGCGTTGGGTTAGGCTTGATTTAAATTTTGCTGGGATTCGCAAGTTCACTCTACCTACGCGCTATTTCTTCTTACGGGGATCATCGGTAGGATTCGTATAAGTAATGCCCCATGGCCCTGTGGCGATTAGCTCGATAACTGTTTCCTCATCAGTTGTCCAGACATAATGAGTGTGACCTGCGGGTAGCACAAAACTGGAACCTGCTTTAAGCATCTCACCCTTCTTCGTGTCGAATATTTCACCTATGCCATTTCCTAATTTGCCGCGCAGGACTGTAATGACTTCTGTAAATGGGTGTATGTGTGGTGGAATCGGATAATTGGACGGAAATTTCAGCCAAGCGATAAAAACACCTGCTTTGTTTGGGTCACCAACTAAAACTACACTTTGGGCACCTTTAGGTAGTATCGGTTCGTCATTCCACTTAACCGTATCCGGCGTAAACGATTCCATGGTAACAGCGTGCATGCGATCAATTTTATCCTGAGCTAATGCAGAACCTGCGAAAGAAATAATAATTACGGCTATCAAAAAAGTTCTCATCTGGTCTCTCCTTTTCTAAAGCTTAGTGTATATGGTTTTAGAGCTGTAGGGTGGATTCGCCGCAGGCAATCCGCCACAACTTCGACTGGCTGTCATCAGCGTTGTGCGAAGTGGCGGTTTGCTAGCGCGAAACCGCCTTACAGCGTTTAGCGGCTTATCCTCGAAATTGGCGCAAGCGGTCAGCGTAAGGCTTAAAAGGGTAATTAATGTCAGGTGGAAGAGTCTTTGCATGCCGGGAATATTAGCAGGCCGTTCCCAACAGTAGAATGACGGGAAGATTACAATGTTGTCAGAATTGAAAAGAGGCAATGGGGCGCGATGCTCGCCCTACCCGGCTTGCGAGCGTCCTAATTGACGCAATTGTTAGATTCTTCATCATCAAGTGGATTGGGAATGTCACCTAATATTTCTTCTCGGTTACAGTGCTTCAGAAAAAAATAAAGCGAAGAATCAATGATTTTTAATATCTTACCGCCTCTATCATAATCAACAAATGGAGGTTGAATTTTTTTGTTAATTTGATGCTGAGTAAGATTATGAAGGAAAGCACCTAAGTCCCCAGATCTTACGTCTTCTGGTCTGTGATGAATTTTTCTAATCTCTTCAAGCAAAGTTGCCCTAGATAGCCCTTTTTCAATTTCCTCAAAGTCTTGAGTAAGCAATAGTTTGATGAAGTAATATGGAAAAGCTAGAGATGGCTTGCCACTTTGATTGCTGGTTCTTCGCGCAATGTCAACAAATGCTTCAAAATTACGTATATGGCGTACGCCATATTCTTCTGCTTTTTTCTTAAGTGCCGAATTCAGATTATCTTGGCTGATCAGTACAGCATTATTTTGCGTTTCATTGACACCAGCATCAGTACAGGAATATTTACAGATTTCTTGCACAACGCCAATACTGTCGAAGGAATCACTAATCAATTGTTCCTCCACATTGGAAAAATCAACATGTAGCATATCAGAGCCTTTCTTAATCACCTTCTGGAAATCGTTGGTATCCCAAGGCTCAACAGGTACCTCAGTTATTCTATCTAGCAAATCACCGTTAAACTGAATTAGGCGATTAGCCTCTCGCCATATTCCTAAAATAACAAAAATTATATGATGATCTTGAAAAACCCTTAGGTCATAGGCTAGTGTTTCTTGTACATCAAGTTCTAAATAATGAAAGTTTTCAAGAACAATATATTTCTCTGTTTCATAAGACTTTAGGAGTTCTGATACGTCTTGAGCAAGCGCTAGGTTATATTCTATGTAACTTTCTTTCGTGCTTGCCTTATCTGTTTTTTTATCTGATAGTTCGGCACCTACGTTTGTATCACCAACAAAAGGAATTTTTATTTTAAATCCTGCGTTTACTTTTCCACCATGCTCATAGCTACTGTCTGTGGTTTCTGATTCTATATATTTGATTTTTAGCTGCCTAAGTATTGATTTATATATATCAATTGATTGAGTCTGAGGCGAACACTCAACTTTGACATATTCTTCTTCATCAAGATGTTTGAGAATGAGCGAAGTTTTTCCTTGTTTGGATGAGCCGTAAACTATAACTTCATTCCCATCTTTAAGGGCGGATTTAAACCGAGCATCAACAGACTCTCGTTCCACATATGATGCTATGAGTTTGCTTTTAACGCCGAAAACGTCACTTGTTATATATTTCACTATATTGTATTCCTGAATCTAACGTACATATATACGACATTATTTGCCTAATAACCCAAGCAACATGTCGTATAACCCTGTTTCATTAAAATTAAAATATCTTATTGTTATAATGAGTAGAGTGTAAGTCAAGGCGACAGTTCATGCAAACAGCTCATCAACGCGCCTCAGGAAATTACTCGACCGAGTCCACACTCTACTGCTTACCTCTACAAAGCTTCGTGCTCTTCGTGTCTTCGTGTCTTCGTGGTGAATTGTTTTTGAAAGTTACCCATTGCTCCGGAGCCGACTGAAATAGCTTTTATTAATCAAGTTTTATCTGATGAAAAATACAACGTAACCACAATACCTTGATTGGGTTCGCTATGAATAACCACCGATCCGCCATGCAGTTCCATGATGGATTTGACGATGGCAAGCCCCAGCCCGGTGCCTTCGGCTGAACGTGCGGGGTCGACGCGATAAAACCGGTCGAATAATTTGGGCAGGCATTCCGCCGCAATGCCGCAACCGGTGTCTTGCACACTGACGCTTGCCGAGCCGTCGTCAGCCGAAGCCAATGACAAGCGGATTTCTCCTCCGTTAGGGGTATGCTGAAGGGCGTTAAGCAACAGGTTACTGAGCACGCGTTTAAACAGCTGGGCATCGGCATAAAGAAATCCCTGTCCGTCGCAGATCAGGCGAATACCTTTTTCCTCGGCCATGGCTTCATGGTAACTGCACACCGCTTCCAATTCTTCCCTGCCGTTCAGGCGGACCGTGCGCAACGGAATCCCGGTGTTTTCGGCCCTGGCTAAAAACAGCAGGATTTCGACCGTTCGCGACAAGCGCCGGTATTCTTCCAGATTGGATTCGAGAATCTCACGGTACTCGTCGGCGTTTCGCGGTCTGGACAAGGCGACTTCGGTTGCACCCATCAGGTTGTTAATCGGCGTGCGCAGTTCGTGTGCCAGATCGGCGGAAAACTGGTTGAGCTGGGCGAAGGATTTAGCTAAGCGTAAAACCATCGCATTAAAAGCGGATGCCAGATTGGAAAGCTCTTTAGGAGCGGTAGCCGGGTCCAGCCGTTCATCCAGCTGAGCGGCGGTGATGCCTTCTATATGCCGCGTCATTTCGGCCACAGGGCTTAGGCCGCGCCGCGCCACAAAAACGGCGGCCAAGGTTGAAAACAACAGACCGAAAAACAGCGCGGCAATAAGATTGTGCCGATATTTACCAAGGAGTTCGGCTTCGCTGGAGACGTCGAGCGCAATTTGAATGGTTTGCTGCGGCGTGGTTTTGCTTGACGCCGTCATCAACATTAAGGTTCGGCCATCTGCAATTTTCCGCACCGTCGTATCGTCAGTAAGCTCCGGAAACTGCATTGCCGTCGGCAAAGCTTCCATGCCCGGCGTTTCGATCAGGCTGCGTCCGCTTTGATCCAGGATTCTCGAGTAATAACGATTGACGGGCAAGTCGATGCCTTCGCTTTGTTCGTCCGCCAGCCGTTCCAGGTTGGGCGGCTGTTCCAGCAGCACGGTGCGCAACAACTGGATCTCTTTTAATAGAAATTGCCTGTTGTCCTGCGCCAGGGTTTCCGCCAGCGTCTGATGCAGATACCAGCCTATCGACAACAGAATCACCGAAGCCGAGACGATGTAAAGCAGCGTGAGCCGGGCATTAATCGACCAGGGTTTAGCGTTCTTCGAGGACATAGCCGACTCCTCGAACGGTGTGTAACAGTTTTTGCGGAAACGGGTCATCGATCTTCTGACGCAGGCGGCGCACCGCCACGTCCACAATATTGGTATCGCTGTCGAAATGAACATCCCAGACCTGCTCGGCGATCAGCGTTCGCGACAACACTTCTTCAGGCCGTTGCAAAAACAGCGACAGCAAGGCGAACTCTTTGGGCGATAAGTCCAGCCGCTGACCGTTACGGAATGCCTTGTGGCGAACAGGATCGAGCGTAAGATCGGCTAAAGTCAGATGTTCCGCTTGTCGTGCGGGGCCTCGCCGGAGGATGGAGCGGATACGCGCCAGTAATTCGACGAAGGCGAAAGGTTTGACCAGGTAATCATCAGCCCCCAGCTCCAAGCCTTTCACTCGGTCGTCGATAGAATCGCGTGCAGTGAGAAACAATATCGGAGTCTGCTTACCGCTACGCCGAAGCTCCTTGAGCACAGACCAGCCGTCGCGTAGCGGCACCATGACATCGAGAATGATCAGGTCGTACTCTACCGTAGTAGCAAGCAGCAAGCCGTCTTCGCCGTCAATACTGACATCGACGATAAAGCCTTGCTCGGTCAGCCCTTTTTGCAAATAGGCGGCAGTTTTCTTTTCGTCCTCAACAATCAGGATGCGCATTAATGGACTCGTCTATGTCTGGCACATAACAACGAAATACTTTTGAATACTGGCTTTAGAAATATATGAAACGTTGTATGTCGGTAAAATCAGCTTCCTTTACCCCGCGTGAATTTGCGGCACGCCATGATTTGCTTCATCATGCTCATGCACAACAGATCGAACGCGAACATCCCGCTGCGGAAAAGGAATCTCTATATTATGCTCGCGCAGGGCTTTTTCAAGCTGAATGTGTAACTCGTGCGTTACCGGCAATCGGTTTGACAGCTCGCTGACGAAGACACGAATAGAAAAATTCAAAGCATTATCGCCAAATCCGACCAGAACTACGCTTGGCTCAGGATCTGCCAGTACCAGCGGCATTGAGCTGACGGTATCGATCATGACTTTATGCGCCAGGTCTACATCGGAACCGTAAGCAATGCCGACAGGAATCACCACGCGTGTTATCGCATCGCTTAAAGTCCAGTTGATAAGCTGGCTGGTGATGAAGGTTTTATTCGGCACAATCAGGTCTTTTTGATCCATGTCTATCAGCGTGGTGGCGCGCATCTGGATACGGCTGACTTTTCCGGTGATCGTGCCGATAGTTACCGTATCGCCCACCCGTATCGGACGCTCAAACAGAAGGATAATGCCCGACACCAGGTTAGCAAAAATTTCCTGCAACCCGAAACCCAACCCGACACTGAGCGCCGCCACCAGCCACTGTACCTGCGACCAACTGCCGCCCAACTCGTTTGCGACACTGATAAAGCCTATCGAAAATAAAACATATTTAGCCAGCTGGTTAACCGCATATCTACTGCCCGTCTCTATCGATAAACGCCTGAACACCAATAATTCCATCACGCCTGAAAAGTTGCGTATAGCGACCACCGCAATAAAAATATAAAGCCCGGCCAGAAACAGATTGGTTAAGGTTATCGGTTGATAGCTTTCCTGGTTATCGACATTGACCAAATGTTGCCAAAGCACAATGCGGTCCAAAAATGCAAAAGCAGGCAGGATGTTTCTCCAAATCATCCAAAAACCGATTACCATAGTAAAACCAATAGCGACATTCAGCAGCTTTATGGTTTGCGCGTTTATTTTAGGAATATCGATTTGCTGCTCGTCAACCGGCAACACCGGGTCTTCCGATCCGGCCAAATGCTTCTCGGGAATTGCCGCAGTTTTGCGTTTTTGTCTGGCATTGGTGATAGCCAGCTGCCGGTTAACCAGCGTTAACCAGCGGAACACCAATGCATGAATGATAAGAATCAAAAATATCAGCCGCAGAGTAATAATCAGTTTTTGCTGCAATTCCAGTGCGCTCAAATAATAGCCTGCAACGGCAAAACCGATGATAACCAACGGTATACTGATCGCGGCCGAATACCAGACATAGCGCAGCTTAGCTATCCAACTTCCAGGGTTTTTGTTGATATAACTTTGTAATAATCCGGTTGAAGGCCTTAACACCCTGCCCGTAAACACGGCCATTGCAATCATGATGATAATCAACGCCAAACGGCCGATGCTGTCACTGTGCGCTGAAAATTTCGATGCGCTGGTACTGCCGATAATAAATACCCCCGGCACTACAATAAAACGTATCCAGGCAACCTGAGCACGCAAAAGACTGACCGACGTTTTTTGCCATTGAAAATGCTTGCGCGCTATGCCATCGCTTGCAAACAGGCGATAAAAAAATTGCAGTATAAACAGCGGCAATGCAGAATCCTGCAAGCCTGCACCGATGGCTTTAGTGAAATCGTCAACATCAATGCCGCTACTTAAAAACCAGCCTAAGTATTTGAAAATTAACGGCAGCGGCAGCACCAGTATTAAGTTATAGGCCAAGGCTCGTAAGGTACAATAAAAATTATCCGTGTTGCTGGAAATAACCGTTAACTCCAATTTTGCCCAATTTCTGCCCCGCTGCAAGCCGACAAAACACAATATCGCAATAAGCGTTAAAAACAAATGATGAAAAGCGAGCCTGACAGCGTCTTTAGTTAGCGCCATCCAGTTAAATGGCGACAACAACCATTGCGTAGAATGATATAAATCGGCTATATAACCCAGGTTGATCGGCTCTGAACTGGGTACCCACAGCAAACGTTCGTCAAGATAGGTGGCGAATTTAACGGCCTGAGTGCTCATTTGTTGTCTGGCAAAATCAAAGTCGCCCAAGGTGCGCAGATAGGTTGTATAAGCGACGTTGAGCTTGTTCAGCAACTCTTTTTGATTGTTCAGCAACACCCGCAACTCAGCTTGTATCATCATACGCTGGTCGGCTGGCAAGGCCTGATCGACCTGTTGACTCATCATGTCCCTTAGCCGGGAATCAACATCCATCAGTTGTTTCAGCTTGTCTTCAACCTTGAATTGCGCAAGGCTGGTCACCGCAGTTTCGTTCTGAATGGTCTGAGACTGCTGCTTAAACTCATCCTGAATCGATAAATCGCGCCGCTGCTCACGCAGGATTTTGCCCAGCGCCGGACTTAAACCCGCCAAACTGATTTTCTTTTCGGCGCTTTTAAAGTCGGTTTCAATTTCACCGGCTTGAGCTTCAACTTTGGTTTTTTGTTCGGTGTATTGTTCAGTTTTTGCGGTAATCTCCTGCAAATCACGGCTGTATTGAATATTCTCCCGCGTACTTTCCTGAATCAGCACATGCTTGCCGGAAACCGCTTTTTCCGCTTGACTCAATGCATCCTGCATTTGCTTCGCTTCCTGCTGGCGCATATCTAAAGTCAGGCTCTCAATTGCCGTAACAATCGGGTTTAACGTCGCCTTTTGTATATCCAATAACTGAAACTGGGTTTTAAGCAACTCGACTCTGGCCGGATTGCTGATCGCTTCGACATCGAGCATCTTCAACTCGGCAGTGCGCGAATCGATCAATGTTTTCAACTGCGCCTGTCTGGCTTCAACTTCCAATTTTTTATCCGCTTTACCGGCAGGAACTTCCAGCTTTTTCTGCGCCGCTTCAAGATCTTGTCGTGCCGCTACCGTTTCTTCGCGTATCAACTGCGGACGGCTGTTTTGCAGAGTCAGATCGCTTTCGATTTTTTTGATCTGCTCGTCCAAATTACTGATTTTTCCCTTTTCAAGAATAAGCCGCTGCTCAAGCTCCTCTACCGGTATCTGATTAAAATCTTCCAGTTTTTGCTTGGATACTTTCAGCAAAGCCTGCTCAAGTTCCTTTTGCAGCTTTTTGGTTTGCTCCGGCGCTTGCTTGATAGCAGCCTTAAAGTCGGCGGTCTGAGCTGTAAACTTTTCGATATTGCTTAAATTATCTTCCGCCGCCTGATAAATAGAAAGCAACTTGGATTTCGTCGCCTCATCAATACCTTCGCGAGTATTGATAGCCTCGATTTTGGTCTTCAGCGTGTCTTTGTTGATTTCAAATATTGCGCTTTTTTGTGCTGAGTCCGACTCGGAATTTTTAGCCCATGCCCCGGTTGAACCCAAGGCGATGATAAGAAATAAAAACAGCAGGGAATAAATCCTCGATTGAGCGGCAGAGAAGTAAATGATTTTCATAGATTATTTAAGATACTGCTAAGAATGAATACACGGTGATATTGTAAACTGTTTTTGCCGGTTCCCAAGCAGGAAGCTTGGGAAGAGCGTGATTAAAAGGCGTTTTTGGCTATCGGCTATAAATTTAATGTTATTAACTTAAGCTCAATAACATTAATTAAAGCTTAACTGTGCGTACTGAGCCTTCGACTATGCTCGTTTTTCGAAGAATGAGGATGGGCCACCAGATGGATCGGCAACACCTTTTGCGCGGATAAGAAGAATAAAGTTGATCCCGAATCCGGACATTAATTTCAGTTACGCTCTGTAGGAAAATAAGCAAAGCAAATGGAAGATTTTTACAGAGGCGAAAAGAGTCAAGGTTGCGCTGGAATCGATCAAGAACACGAAAACGATCAATGCACGGAGAGATCCTGACCGGTTGAATGCCACGAGCAATCGAACATGGAACTGGACCAGCTAAAAAGATGGACACGCTCCAGTTGAGCGCGATGTTAGCGGCCAAATGTATAATTACGAGCCTCATGCTTTTCAAAATCAACAATGCTGACCCCATTGAGATTATTTTTCATGGCTTTACCTGCTCCCTCATCATCGTCCCAATATCAAGTGGATGTACAATACTACAAAGATAACCGAGCGCTTAATAAGTATCCCCCAACGCATCCAGCGCTGCCTGCGCTAAACTTGCCCATAGAGGAGTGCTCCAATGCTTCAGATAACGTCTGAACTGGCGCCGCGTTGAAATTATCGGAAACGCATCGGAACACAATTCGTTCAACATCTCTTTGCAGTAATACGTGATATCGGCTTCCAGCGATTCAGGATCGATGGTTTGCCCGCCGTAAACCGAGCCCAGTAAACTGAGTTCCGCGTGCGTGCTGAACGCATAAGCCCGCTCATCGCCTGATGATTTGCGTATCTGCCATTCCACGATCTGCCGGGCCGCGTTCCATAATATGCCGTATTTATGTGCCAGTTCCTTGAGCACGGGGCCATCGTCGTCCCGATTCAGTATTGCGATAATCGACAGGTACTGCGTAATCACCCAGTGGTTGCAGGGATCGATTTCCCAGGCGTCACGGTAAAAATCGCGGCAGGCTTCATAAGCTTTCTGGGCCATCGGTTGCTCTTCCGCCAGGGTATAGGCAATACCGATGCGTTTCTCGCTGGCGGCGCTGATACCCAGGCGCTGCGCTTTGTCCTTGGTTGATATGATAGCGTGTGACTCCTCGCGCCAGTTTTTCAGATCCTCGCGGACCGATTCGCACAGCGCTGCCAATTCCTTGTTTTGGGCCTCGTTAAGGGTCTTTCCGGCGCTGCCGCTCCCTTCCTCATTCGCCCCCACCAGTTCGTCGATGCGATCAAACTTCACTTCGATTTTTCGCTGTGTCTGCTTGTCGCGGAACAGGTTGACCTGCCGTTCAAAATTCCACGGCACCGTTGAATACGCGACGATGCTAGCCCAGTCATGCGTTTCCGGCGAATCCGTGCGCAGTCGTTGCCGCAGTTCGTAGAGCACCCAGCGCGGATCGGCGCCGTTCAGCAACCCGCTGTAGAGCACTTTGGCCGCGATGGCCGATGCCTTCATCCATAACGGAAACTGGGAAGCGATGACCCATGGAATACCCGCCGCGTTTAGTTCGTGGGCGATGCTGCCGCCGGGCGTCAGTACCGATTCGATGTTGCCGGAGTCACAGGTCGCCAACGTGACAAGCGTCGGGCGAAATCGCGTATTGCCGGCCGAGTCCCGCGAGGTCAGAGCGATGGCGAGGCGTTCGCCGTCGACGATATCGGCGTTGTCACCGGTCTCGCTGCACAAGGCCACGCCGTAGCGCTCATCACCGGAATATTTGAACGGCGCGCCATGCGCCAGAATGTGAACATGGGTAAATTCGGTTGAAGCGCAAAGCGAACGAATTTGCTCAAGCGTGGCGTTGGGTAATACGGTCAGCAACTTTTTGACTTCCTCGATACGATTCTCGTCCTTGATCTTGACCCAGGGCTCGATGGCCTCGCGCAGGGCTTGCAAATGGGTTTGCGCGGGCACGTAAAGCCCGGCCGGAGCCGCGAAGGCGAACAGAATGCGTGGCGGGCGTATCCAGTCGACCGGCAGCGGGCGGCCTCGGCGGATTTCCCGCGTGATCGAAATCGGGGTGCGCATTTGCAGGAACAGCGGCGATCCCGATCCTGGAAAACCGTCCGGCGCCACCGCCGCTTCGAAGGGAACCAGGCCCAGTTCAAACGCTGACATCGCCAACCGCAGATGAACGAGTTTGCCGTTCTCAGCGCCGGCATTGCCGAGCTCTGAAAGCAGGGCGGGCACCTGGCCGAGCACGCGTCCAATGGCTTCGCCTATGTCACGGACTTCCGATTGCCGCTGATCATCGGTGGCGGGGTCTTTATCCAAAGGGTATCTGAGCCGCCGCAGCCTCATCAGAAGTTGGCGATGCTCGAACGGCATTTGCAGCGTCACAGGTCCGTCGGAGCCGCATAAGGCAATATAATTGGTCAGCGGAGATAACAATTGATTGTGGGCAGGGCCGGACCGCAAAAGTTCAAGTTTGACATTACGGATTTCTGACGTGTGATTTTCGGTCATATCACTTCCTCATAAATTGCTGAATAATCTGGGGCGCGCCGGTTCCGTCATTGATGATATGGTTTAAACGGCCTATGACGCCGCCATCTTCAACCTTAACCGAGACGGCGCTGGTCTGGTTCATAACGAAGCTCTGTCCACCGAATTTCGCGCCATCGATCAACTCCATGCGGCCATCGATCAATACATCATAAACCGGCTTGAATGCGTCCCTGTCCTTCAGCATCGCATCGGTAAAACGCAGCAACCGGATCCAAGTGCCGCAATTGAAGTAAAACCGCCCGCCGCCCATGTCGATGGCGCGCTCGAGATGCGTGTGCCCGGTAATGATAAAATCAATCGAAGACCCTACTGCCGCTGTTACATCTTTGAACGTGTCGTCTTGATCTGTATGATCGAAAGTTTTGTCGTCAGCCAACCAGTCTTTCAGGGCTCGGCGTAATGCCTCATCCTTGGGAACATTCCTCAGCCAGCCCGTCAACCGGTCAAAGATCAATTGCCAGGTACCCAACGGCGCTTCCGGTTCCACAATCTGGGCATTGGGGCGGCCAAGATTGGCCTCGGCCATTTCCAGCATCTGGTCAACATCCTGTGAATTCTGTTGCGAGTAACCCCTGATGCCTTCGCTGAGATTGGGGCCCAGCAATTGGTCGACAGTCACGCTAGAAGCATTCACCTGCTCACGCGGCAGAAACCCTTCCGCAGACAAGCGCTGGTTGACCTCCTTGCCATCACGTACTTTTTCACCAACGATAGACACCAGATCGGTAATTTTTGTGGCTTGGGATGGGTCGAGAACGACCAACGTGCCAACCGCCGCCTGGGTTTCGGGTTTTAGCAAATCGATCCATTTATATTTTTTCTTGACCTCGTTCATAACCTCCTTAACCATCCGCGTGCCGGCGTTCGGATACCATTCCTTGGGATCAAGCGTACGGCCGGCATTCAGGCGCCGCCCGACTTTGGCCAGATCTTCGTAACGATTGTAGTTCCAGGCATCGACTTCATTGCCGTGCGTGCAGTAAACGCGGGCATTACCGACCGTGCAGGTATAGCCGGCGCCGATGGTCGAGAATTCAATCCGGGCGCGTTTAATCAGATCATCGTCCGCCAGCCGCGTCATGATAAAGCGCTGAACCGTCGGGAAAGACATTTCGATATCGTGGTTGCCGATGATAAAGATCAGCGTGCGCCGCTCGGTTGCCACGAAAGCGGCAAGAGCATCCCAGACGCCGACAAATGACGCGTCTTTCATGATCCGGTCAACGGTAGCGACGGCCTGTTCAACAACGATATAGCCCGGCAATTCCTCGGCCAGAGTATCGAAGACATCCCCGTTCAGTACCAGCGCCACATTGCCTGCCGGGCATTGCTTGCTGACCCAGCCTATATAACCGGCCAGCCTTTGGGTCTCTTTCAATATCTGAAAATTGGGCTTATTGCCGCCCATATGAATGTCCGAGATCACATGAATCTCATCATAAGCAGGAAAATCGCTCATACTTCTACCTTTAAATTGAAATAAAACCGCGGGATAAATGCTGAGCCAATTTGGAGTGCCGACATTTGTTCCTCGGTATTCATAATTTTTATCGTCTGTTGATCTGTGCAAAAGGCTCAATCAACAGACGACCAGCATAAATGAGAAAAACGAGGGTTATAAATCCGCATCCGGTTTGATGCCGGTAATACCTTCCGCGACGCGCTCCGACAATGCACAGATCGTCGCAACCGGATTGGCTCCCACTGCCGTCGGCAATAACGCCCCATCCGCAACATATAAGCCGGTATAACCGAACACCTGGCCAAAGGTATCGACTGCCGCGCTGGTGACGCCTTCCGCGGGGTCATTCGCTAAACGGCAACCGCCCAAGGAATGGACAGTAATATTGCTTTTCATAGGCCATAACCAATTCGGCAGGGGGATGAATGCTTTCCCCCCGCTCCACTCCTTGAATCGGTTGCCCATATCGAGGATGGTCTGATACAGGGACATGCTGTCTTTATAAGGCCATTTCACATGCAGAAAACCGTCATCGTTCAATTCCATGACCCCGTTGCTTTTATCTATGCCCATACACAACAAAACGCTGCTGGTATAGGAAAGATCGCCTTTCAGCAATTCATTGAAGGCATAGCCGATCTGCCCGTTGGTGATGCCCTGCATGAAGCGGGCAATTGCCATTTTAGCGGTTCGGATAAAGGCGCTGAAATGCGAAAAGCCGGGCTTAAGCCCTTCTGTATACCAGGCGGCAAAATTGGGGTAGCTGGCATCCTCCAATATAAAGGCATGATCCCGATTGAAATTTTTGAACAGATTATAATCGGTGCCCTGGGTAATGACCGGCCCGTAATTGGGGTCGGCGGGTTTGTCGCCATCGATAACAAAAGAGAGAAAATCCCCATTGCCTGAAAAATGCTGGCCCAGCTTTTGGCTGATATTGGGCAGTGTTTTGTAAACATCACGGCAGCGCATCAGCAGCTCGTTTGAGCCTAGCGTGCCGGCCGAAACCACCACTCGGCGGGTTACTGCGCTGTGCTGCGCATGGCCATCATTCAAATCCTGCCAATAAACCCGGTAACCGAACTCGCCGCTGGCGGCGAAATTTTCATTGCCTTGCGCATCCAGGGGCACTATTTTTTCACCGAGGACTTCGGTTTTAATCGCGGCGTTATAACGCGTTTCAGCAACATGCAGATAATTCAAATCCAGCGAATTTTTCGATTGCGTGTTACAGCCCAGGTCGCATTCGGCGCAATAGACGCAGGAAGTTTGCAGCGCGCCGTAACGATTTTTCTCCTGTACGCCTATATCTGTCGGATTGTCGAAGTCATTGCCGAAGAATACGTTGATATCGAGCAATTGCGACTCGCGGCCGTCCGCCTTAGCGAATTCCTGAAACAAGCCCGTGCGTATAACTTGTCTACGCGGATCGTCACCTTGCGGCACAGGCCTGGCACCCAGGACTTTCTTGCTGACCGCGTAATATGGTTGCAAAGCTTCTTTTTTGCTAGTCTCCGGCCAGCTTTGGTCAAACACTTCATCGGGGGGCTGAAGAAAGACATTGGCATAGATCAGTGAGCCGCCGCCCAAGCCTGCACCGACCAAGGCATCGATGTGTTCAAAGTTGCGTATATCGAACATGCCGTGCGTTTCCTTGTCGGCGATATTTTTCGGCCTGTTGCGCTTTTCCGGCAGAAGATTCCAGAAATTGTTGGCCATGCCACGCGGAGAGCGCGGGAAAGACCCCATGGGGTAGCGCTTGCCGCGTTCCAACAGCATAACTTTGCCAGGCCATTTTTTTGCTAAACGGCAGGTATTGATTGACCCGCCAAAACCACTGCCGATGACAATTGCTTCGTAATCGTATTTGATATCCATCGTATTCTCCCAGATACTTTTTTTGTTTTTATTAAATTATTTTAAAAATTCAGGACTGAATTTAGGCTTTTGCGCTGGTTTTATGTGCCTGCTTAACGTACGTATCCCAAAGTTCCCGCATAAAGAAGCCGCTGAAAACGCCTAGTGTCTTTATTTTTTCCTGGAAGCTATCGGCATGCGTGACAGT
Organism: Methylobacter sp.; assembly: GCF_004322395.1. GTDB lineage: Bacteria > Pseudomonadota > Gammaproteobacteria > Methylococcales > Methylomonadaceae > Methylobacter_A. The sequence continues at coordinate 22,441 of NZ_SCTW01000086.1, read as the reverse complement.
CAGAGTCGACACCAGCTTCGTCAGATCAACCGCGCCTAAGGTCAGAATGCCTGCGCCGATAATTGCCCCTGATTTATCGGCGCCCTTGTGCAATTGGGTATACAAGGTGGTGGTCTCCGGCCACAGTTTGAATACCGAGCCATCGCGCACTTCCTTTCTGCCGGCCAGGTAATAGGCTTCGCCCTGATGTTCAAAACCCAGCTCATAAACCATCAAGGTCAATTTCGGGTCGTCCGTAGGCTTGAACAGGTTGAATACACCGGTATTGGCGACCATGCCCATACCCAATGGCGCAAAATCGATTGTGCCGGTTAAGTGGCCAGGATGATTGGCATCCTTAACAAAAGCATCCATATCGTCGATGCTAACAGTAGCGTGCATGGCTAATTGGGTATTCGCCTGCTTGCCTTTTGTTTGGCCGTCCCGAGGGTCAACTGCATCGAGCGAAAAACCGCCCTTCATTGTTTCTTTAAATTGAAGACCTGTTTTTTGTGTTGTCATTTTTAGTATATAAGGTTCAAACGGAACCCCCTCCGGTTTCATGCTGTTAAAATAAGCTCTCGCATCGGTTCGCCCCATTTCGATCAGATCGTTATGGCTGATTGCCCCCGTATACAACGCCGAGTCCAGTGGTAGCGGGTGCGCGGGTTTAATCAGATGAAGAGTGATGGGTTGTTGATGTCCATAGAGTTGTTCGCCATTGGCTATGCGGGCATTAATATCCTTGATTTGTTGAAGTTCTTTAATCAAAGCACCGTTTGCGCTCATTTCCAGCAGTTGCACATAGGCATTCAGCGGGCCGCTTCGGTAGCTTGGGATATTGCCCATAACCCAGACTAGCCACAATTCATTGGCACCGCGCTTGACGGCCTCCAGCAAATTGGCATCCTGGATAAATCCTGAATCCAGATAAACCGCATCCTTGATCGTGACGGGCGGCAGCGTACCGGGCAACGACATGCCAGCCACCAGAAAATCCTCCATCATATCCTGGTGTAGGATGACTTCATTCATTTTCTGGCCGAAGTTGCAGACGTTAAACGTGCCCTGCACGCCCTCCGCGGCGCGGATTTTTTCAAAATCGATGCCCAGATGCGGATAGACTTTTTCACGAAAAGCGGCTGCGGAACCTGCGGCGACAAATCTTGGCGGCCAGATATAATTGCCCAATGGCAGGAAAGAGATCGTCTTACGCATGTTCAAGGTGCGCCAGCGTTCGCAGATGTCATCTATCTTCAAGCCGGAAAGTAGCATGGCCAGATTGAGCGAACCTCCGGAAGTACCGTCCATATGCTGAAATTTAAGGTCATGCGCAAAAATTTCGGCTAACGCGCCGGCTGCGTATGACAAACGCATACCGCCTCCCGGTAGAATGAGCGCCCTTTTAGGCAATCGGCTGTCATCTGCCGCCGCGCCTTGAGGAATGTGGGCTTGTGCCGCCATAACTATTACTCCTGCCTATTGATTATTGCCATAAAAATTATACCGGTGGAACCGGCGCATCGGGCGGGGATAGCCATTCTTCGCTCAATCCCAGATTGATCACGGATTCAAAGCCTTCCGGGGCTTTTTCGGGCAACTGATCTAAATCGAGAAACCAGCTTTCGATATGATCATCGAGCGTGCCGGTAATGGAAGGCAGGAAAACCGTGGCAATAGAGTCGCCGATTTCCAGCTCCTTCATGGCCTGCAAGCGGGGATGATCGCCAATGACAAAGCGGGCTTTGGCATTTTTTAACAGGCGGACGCCGCATTTAGTATCGAGCAGAATGTCCGACTTCATCAGCATCCCGCGGAATGAACAGTAATTGGAGGCGCGCATCTTGACCGGTATGCAGGTCGTTTTCGGTGGCTCTATTTCGACATAAGTCACCAGTTTGCCGTCCAGGTCATACTGGCTGCTGATCTTGTCATCGGTGATTTTGAAATCCAGATGCCCTTGGTGCTTCGGCATGCCCCAAATGCCTTTGCCGCCTTTAACGGATATTTCGGACGATACCGGTAAGTCGACGACGTATTGGCCGGTCTTGAAGAAATTCATGAACAGACCCGGCAGTAATCTTGGCGCCGGTTTCTCGCCATGTGTGCAGGCTATGGCGATGCTGTATTCGACGTATTTTCCGATAGGCGTCTCGCGGTAATCGATAACGGTCACTATCAGCAACCCGGTGTTCCACAAACGGAAGGGATGGATGCCTTTGGGTAGAAACGCCTTGGCTTTTTCCGGATTGATCGGGAATACCGCCATCAAGGCCGGTGAATTGGTGGCGGCGACGGGCAGCTTGAATGGAATGCCATCGACCAGTGAAAAGCGACCCGCATATTGTTTAATTCGTTTTGGCATGCAAAACATGATCTTATCTCCCTTGGCGCCGTTGATTTTTAGCGCAGTGTTTATTGTTGTTATGAATTAATCTTTATTGAGTTCTTCGATGATCAAAGGAAAAGTATCCCGAGCCGCATTCTTGCCCATGAACACATCCAGATGACCGTAGCCGGGCAGCACATGGAGCGAATGATAATTGGGGCGCAACCCGGAAAAATAGTTGTACGTATTGACCTGACTAACCGGCAGGAAACAACGGTTATTCTCCCCGGCAAAGAACGCAAACCTGGCGTCAGTTTTTGGCGCGGCCTTTATGAAATCCTCGGGCAATTCGCTGAAGCCCTCCACGGAAACAAGATGACCCTGCCGAGTGCAGCGGGTGATCTGCTCGAAAAAACGCAGCGGCACGGCGCCGAATTCTTCTTTCAGCCACTCATGGGTTTCTTCATTCAGATTTTCATGGCTCCACAAAGCGGGAAAACCGCTGCCGTAGGTAAAACTGACCTGTTTGCAAACGGCGTTATGGCATTCATGATGCGTCATATTGACCAGCAGGGTAATCAGCTTTGCAGCCAGATCGGGCGCTTCAACGCCCCAGTGTGGGTTCAGGTATTGCGTAAACAGTTTGACGAGCGGTAACAGGTATTGAAGCTTGAACGAAGACCAGCCCGGCACAACCGGATGCAGGGAAACGGCATTGCTGACGATAGTAGTGACTTCGGGTACAAGCCCCGCGAGGGCCGACATCGTAAAACTGGTCGAACCCTGACAATGGATGATGGCCTTGACCTTGTCCGCACCGGTTTCGGCAATAATGGTCTTTACAGCCTTGGGATGATCGTAAAGGGCCGCCTGATCCAGCGTCCATAAATTCGGGGGAAAAGCGATGCTGCCCCGCCAATTTTCCAGCCACACATCATAGCCCTGTTCGATCAGCGCATCGACTATGGTTGTCGCCACCGGCGCCCGGTATATAGAGGCGCGCACACCAGCACCATGCACCAATATGACCGGGCCTTTTTCCGGCGCTTTCCGTCCTTGGACATTAATCAGGTTTAGTTCTACGCCATCATCGGTAATAAAAGGGATAATGCGCTCATCATAGCGCGCTTGGCAATTCGACGTTTGCGAAGGCATAAAGATTCTCTCTTTGCATTTATTAGTATTTGTTATTGACCCTAAGGGTTTTAAGAAAGACGGAAAGCATCTGTTCCCAAGAGAGTTTGATAATGCGTTGCCACATTCTTTTAGTGATGCAACAAATTCGGATTCCCAAACAGATCGGCAATGACTGGGTGAATTCCTATGCTAAAGCCATAATCGGCATTCAAAGGCCACACCTTTCAATAAACTCCGCCGCCTAACGAGCTATTTTACCCATATTCATAATCCTAATAAACGGCAAAATACAACTCTAGCCAGACTCCAACGCTGACTCATTTTCAGAATTTACCGGCTCCAATATGACCAACATATCCGGTGCTCCAGTCTCAGACCCCTCAGCCCAAGTATAGCTAAAATATTAAGATCCATAGTAAAACAGTCAGGATAATATACTTTAAAATCTATTTTTACAATTATTAACTGATGTTACGCAGGGCAATCGCGCTTAAATTATCTTGACCTTTATAATCAATTAGTTGGAGATGCGGCTCTTTCAAATTTCGTGATTTAATGTAAAAAAATCACGAAATAGAAGTTCATATCATATTGATTTTAAATAATTAAAATTTAAGCGCGATTACCCTGGGATCAAGACTTATATTGAAGACGATGACAGCTTAGGGAGACATAAGGAACAATTGATGCAAGTGCAAGGTGTTGGCGAAGTAACGGCATTAACATTAGTGACTCAGTTACCTGAACTGGGCAATCTGTCCAATAAGGAAGTTGTCGCTTTGGTAGGTTTAGCGCCTTATTGTCAGGATAGTGGCAAAAAAAACAGGACGCAGAGTCATATTTGGTGGGCGGGAGCTAATCCGGTCAACGCTTTATATGGCGACGATGAGTTTTAATAAGCCCATCAGGGAATTTTATCAGCGCCTACTTGGCAATGGTAAGCTCAAAAAGGTGGCTCTTATCGCCTGCATGAGAAAACTATTAACTCTCCTAAATTCCATGGCGAAAACAGAGAGCGAATGGAACCCTGATTTTGCAAAGACAGTTTGATTTTTAACACAGTTGCTAAGGCGCGTCTTTTTGCGCCGTAACCCAACATATTCCCGCTGCAAAGTTATTGCTCTAACATTTTCACCTGTTTTTTCTTGCAATCGCCGACAAAAAAGCTGCATAACATAACGCAATAGCTGCGGTTTTATGCATTTTTGATTCCTAATGAAGTATGGTAACTTACCTGCGCCGTGGTTATGCCTCATTAAAAACCTTAGCCGCTACGGCGTCCAGCTATAACGATAACCTTAATAATTAGTGGCTGGGTTGAATACAAAAACAACTATGAGAGAATAAAAATGCGAAAGAAAACAACAAGGAAACTGGCGGGCTTAGCTATTATGGGAGCAATGACTGCTCCTCTCGCCGTTTTAGCCGATGGCGCACCATTACAGCTACCGCAGTCGGTTAGCTCCGACCCGCAAAGCAAATCTTTAAAGGTTGAGCTGGAAGTTAAATCCGAGGCATATACTTTGACCGGCCCCTCGCCGACATCGAAGGACTTAACCAATCCGGTAGTAAAAGCACGAGGCATTAAGCTGACCGACAGCAAACCCACTGCATCTCAGCCCAACGGATTGCTGGTTGGCCCCACATTGCGCATCCGCCCCGGCGACAAATTCGATGCCAAACTGATCAACAGCCTCAGTTACAGCGAATCCGAAGGAGACGGCAGCCATAGCATGACCAATCCGCACGGTTTCGATGTCATCAACCTGCACACGCACGGTTTGCATGTATCCCCCAACAGCCCTAGCGACAATGTATTGATCAGCATTTACCCGCAAGACACCCCGTTCACCCCGCTTGGCCAATGCCGCCAGGAAAGCGGCAAGGCAAACTGCGTAACCGGACATTACAAGTATTCATACGCCATCCCCGCCAATCACCCATCCGGCACCTACTGGTACCACGCCCACAAACACGGCGCGGTATCCATGCATTTAGCCGACGGCTTTGCCGGGGCGTTGATTGTCGAAGACCCCAAACACGGATTGGAAAGCTTACCGCCAGTAAAGGCGGCCCAAGAGCAAATCTTAATGCTCCAGGAAGTTCAATATGATGGAGACCACAAAGGCGATTCCACAGATCCCTATCAAATTACCTGTATGAGCGTTTATGGCAATAATACAGGCTGCGCTTTCGGCGGCTCGAATTTGCCTACCCCAACAGTCACCAACAACGCCATATCGGTCAACGGGCAATTCCAGCCTTCCATTTCGATGCGCACCAATGAGGCTCAGCTATGGCGGGTCATCAACGGCACCATCGGCAATGTAGTGCCGATGTGTTTTCTGCCCCTGAACGGCACAACCGCGCCTTCACCGGCCTCCTATGTATTGGCGACCGACGGCGTAGCCTTGCAACGCCCGACAACAAACACTACCGACTTGCCGGTACTCATCGGTAACACGCCTGTGGCTAATCCTGTTAACGGCAATGACATATTGAACAACGAGTTGCTGTTTCTGGCCGCAGGACAGCGCTTGGACCTGATGGTCAAGGCGCCCACCAAACCAGGCACTTACGGTTTGTATGATTCCTCAGTTGCAGGCGCAGGCCTTCCAATCGGGCAATTATGCCAAGCGTCGGCATATACCAATGCAACGCCGATTCTTACCGTATCGGTAACCGAGTCCGCGAGCGAAATAGTCTATAACATGGCAGTTCCCAGCCAAGCGGAGCTTAACAAACTGACTGCACCGGCGACTATCACCGAAGAGCAAAGTCCGCAGTTACCGACCCAGGGCGTAACCTACGGCTTTACCACCAATACCTATGCGGACAAAGACGGCGGCGCTTCGGTAGTCAACGGCAGAGTGTTCAACCCTCTCCGAAGCCAGCGCAACCTTGCCTTGAATCAAGTGGATAAATGGGCCATACAAAGCGCTGTCGATACCCATATGTTCCACATTCACATCAACTCATTTCAATTGGTATCGCGAGGCCAGTTGAAATATCCGTTCCCGGTTTGGCGCGATACCCTGCTGGTTAATTGCGCCGGCGTCGCCGAAACAAATGGCGGTTGTTCATTCCCCGGCGGACTGACAGGAGCTACCCCGTTAAACAATTACGGTGAAGTAGTGCAGTTCCTGCAACAACCTTTGGACTACACCGGCGCTCTGGTAGAGCATTGCCATAATGTCAGCCACGAGGACAACGGCATGATGGAATTGGTGGAGATATTACCTTCTAGCCAAGGCAAGAAAGGTAAGTCTGGGAATATGCATAAAGTTCACAGCCATTAAGCTGTAAACCGTAGATGCAGCTTCAGATAAGTGCATCTACGGTTCTTTCGATAAATAATGCCCTACTTTCACAGTCTCGCCCCCCACATAACTACGATCACATTTTAATATGATGTGATGATGCAAAATCGTTAACAACTCGAAATCCGCGCATTATATAAGTTAAGTGAGTACCGCCTTTGCCATTGAAATTAGATGGCGCCAAAATGACAACAACGATATACTTTACGCTCAATACCATGTAGGAGGAGGTGATGATGGGAACCACCATTGTCAAACAAGACCGTATCGGTGCTCGAGTACCCCATGAAGTCTATGAAACATTGTGCCGCGCCGCAGAACTAACAGGTTCCACAGTCAATCAGTTTCTAGTGCAGTCGGCACTGAAAGAAGCTCAAGTTGTTATCGAGAGAGAGGAAGTTATCCGGCTGTCTCCGCGAGACTGGAGCTGGCTGCTCGACCTGATAGAAAACCCGCCCGAGCCCAATTCCAAATTAGAAGCGGCTATGAAGCGCTACGATAAGGCGAAGCGAGACGATGCAGATACAGCCTTTAACTGGGAACCATGACAGGCAGGACTTCGACTGCGGCCGCCAGGAACTAAACGACTGGCTGCTGCGGGTCGCACGCCAACACCAGGAAAAGGGCTTATCGAAGACTTTCGTTGCGACCTGCGAGCAAACGCCGGAGCGCATCTGCGGCTATTATGCGTTAACGCTCGCCGAGCTCGAAAACCGCCACCTGCCCGAGGCCAGTCGCAAGAAACTGCCGCGGCGTATTCCGGGTGTACGGCTAGGACGTCTGGCTGTCGATCAACAATATCATGGCAAAGGCCTCGGCGAGTTGCTATTAGTCGATGCCCTGACCCGTGCCCGGCGAATCTATACTGAGGCGGGCGGTATCGGCCTGTTCGTCGATGCGATAGATGAACAGGCGGCAGGTTATTACTTACGTTTCGGGTTCAAGGAAGTTCCTGATAATCCGTTGTTGCTGTTTTTGTCGGCGTAAGAAGTGCGGTAGAATGAACAAAATCATGCAAAAACCAAGACTTTTATGTTGTGCTATATTGCATTCTACCCAACCTACAGCACTGTCCCACGTTTTTATAATCTCGCAGTATTACACGATGAAATACGGTGTATGCATATATCTAGCAAGGGTATTGCATGCCCAATCCGAATTGTTCCTAAAACTGTCTTGCTTGAAAAAAATTGAGAGGATGTCCTTTGCCTTCTAAAGCTTTCATTGAACAAAAAAACAAATTTCGTGGGCTTGTTTCAGACTATAGATCACGAGGGTTTGTGAAAGATCGTAAATCCTCTCCTTCTTGTCGATTTCGTTCGAGACTACGCGACTTGCTGCTTGATACACGGATTGCCATACATCAATCTCAGTTTGATGATTTTTTAAGTTGGATGAATCATCAGATGGAAGTGCAAATAGAAGGCATTTCGCAAGTGCCAATTGGTTATGATGAGTTAGCGGGGATTTATACTAAAGCACCTGTAGCATCATTAGAGTCCGAACTTCTTTGGATCACGGCTCGAATCAAGGCTAATGCGGCTCTATATAAAGATTTTCGGCTAAAAGCTGAAGAATTGGAGCGTCTTGTATTCACAGGTAAATTCAATGCGGCAATTGAAGCTCTAAAGCACATAGAACTTGTTTTCGGTGTTTCTCTTTGGTCTGTCCAGCTTCGCATTGCCCTTGAACATCAAGCTGGCGGTCTTGAACAACAAAAACGATACACTGCTGAAGTTCGAGGTATATACAAAAATGGCCTACTCCGTTTCGTGGCATATCACACCAGTGTGAGAAACGAAGATAGATCAACTCTCGCAAAATTTTGCGATGACATCAAGGTTCGAATTGACAGGCATCAGTATTATGATCCATCTGTTAAGACCTATGCTCGTTACCGTTTGGCAGGTGAATGGTCAGTCTCTGAATCGGGATTAGCCGACATTCTCCGTGTTGAGCAAAGCCACTCTAGTATTGATGTTTACGAGACTTTCGTCGCGGTTGCTCAGGAAATCTCCCGCCGCGATAATCTTCATAAAGCTCATAAAGTACTGGCGAAATGTTTACATGACCTCACCCATATCACTGATTTTCGCTTAGCAAAAATCGCACGGGTGTTGGGTGGAAGTGATTTCCCTGTAAAGTTTAGTCCTCGGAGAACAGAAATATCCGATGCGTTGTTCATTGGTAATGCACGGCTTGCAGCACAAATTGCACGGCGAACTTTAAGAGCGCCATACGGCATTGATCTGTGGCAGTTCATATACGCAGGACTAGCCTTCGCTCACACCACCCGTCCCCGAGAAAGAGAATTTCATCGTCCAAACGATATTTCGTGGCTTATTAGCAGAGTTTTGTGCCGATGTGATATTTCAGATGATTCATTTGGACTGTTGGGGAAGCTTGCTATTAACCTATATGGACTTCCTACCGCAGCAGGACTTACCGATTTGCTACCGCTACTTCGCCGGTCACGACCTGATGACCCTTGGCAACCTTGGCTGATAAGTATGAACAGCCCGACAATTGGCGTGGAAGATTTAGTCCCGAATACAACCCTATCAAATCTTACTATCCAGACAGAAAGTTGTAGTGTGAGTCCAACAGGTTCCGCTTGGCAGTCATTCCAGCATGTTGAATATGTTTCCACCAACGTGAGCCAAACAGCTCCCATATTATTTACCGTTGCTTGTCTACTACGTGAAGGACAATATCAACAGGTAGTTGATATTATCGGTACTCAAAATCCTAATCTGGAATCAGAGCCGCTCAGATCGATAGCCTCTTCAATGTTGCTACACGCCTACTTTTGTTTAGGCGATAGACAAAACGTTATTACGCTAATTGCTCATGAAGGGGCTTGCAGTGAGTCTAACTGCCGATTACTTCCTATTCTCCCCACGTTTGAACATTACACTTGGTCTGACTATAAAGCCGTGTCAACACCTCTTGCGACACCAATAGCATTGCACCTTTTATGGAGTAAAAATGAGGACAACGAGATTGCATCACGCCTCCGCTTCGCTACTGGGGCAGTTTTCAAAACACATGGGGTAACACGCCCTTCAGAGTTAGTTGATTTAGCTGATGGATTTCAGAAGCAGCAGCTTATTTATTTTTTAAGAGATGTGTGTGTCCCTAACATTCTTGACAGCTGTAGGATTTTAAAAAGCTCGCGTGAGGTGATGGAGGAGCGACAAGCTGTTTGTGCAGCTCTACGCGATATCGATCCTATCAACTCCGACGCCTATCAAAATGAGGTGATATGGATTTCAAACCAGTTGGCACTTGATGAGGGGCAACGAATTATTGACCGTACCCGCATTTATGTAGACACCGAAGCATTATCACGATGGGCGACCAGAGAATTATCCGAAGACTATGCCCGCTACCGTGATCTTTTGGAGGTAAATGTTGGCACGATTCAGAATTTTGACGATGTTCTAAAGGAAATTGCGATGGCGGCATCGTCTCAGCGTTCTACCTTTACACCAGAAAACGAGGCGGACGCTGTACTTGTCAGTATGTTACATCGCTTGAGTGAGGAGTTCTTGAATAATCCTAGTTTCGGTTTCGACTTCTACCTGAGCAAGCGTGTTAGGCATCAGTCGTTTACAGGTCTGATACGAAGCCCACTAGAAACAACCCATATAATTACTACACGCGAGTCGGAATCTGGTAGCTATCATCGTAACGAGTTCTGGCTAGAAAAGCTTGTCTGTAGCAATTCAGAAGCAAAAGAAGCTTTAAACGATGCATTCTCAAAATTTGCGGCTAATTTCGATGACACACTAACCAATGCAAAAAATAGTTTCCATGTGAATTCTCTTGAACGACCTAGCGGTCTATTAAATCTGGAACTTACCCCTCAACTGATTTCCATTGTGCGTGCAATCGATCAGATCGACACCACACTGCCAGACTTTATTGATACCGCCATTGCAGTGATTTGGGCTGCGATCGAACCATCACTAAATAAGGTTAGGTGCTTTATTTCAGATGACTTGAAGACAAAAATTACGGAAGGTTTTGATGAACTTCGTGCAACCGTGCGAAGACATGTAGAGCAAGATTCAGCTTCCCTAGAATTTGACATACAGATCGGCAATTGTTCAACCGAAGTTCAACACAAGCTTGATGATGCAGCAAAATGGTTTTTACATGCCGATTTAGAAGCTCAAAAACGACTTTTTAAGCTTGAACAGATAGTTAATATCGCCATTGATTCCGCACTTAAATGCCAACGAGCTTTTGAGCCTGACATTGAACCTCCTTATGTCGATGGCGACCTTGAGATGCAAGCAAGTAGCCTTGTTTTCGTTCATGATGTGCTATTTATAGCTTTGGACAACGTGAGAGCCCATTCGGGGCTTAAAAAGCCGAAGGTAAAAGTGAATGTTCAAGCAAATATCGAAAACGGTACGCTTACAATCAAAGTACTAAGTGATTCTAAAGTGCAGAATCGTGCGATGCATGATGAAGAGCTTCGCAGAATCCAAAAACTTATCGATATAGGCAACTTCGGGCGGCACACACGCCGAGAGGGGGGAAGCGGCTTTTTAAAACTAGCCGCAGTAGTTCTACGTCAGTCTTCTAAAGGGCAGATAGACTTTGGTTTCACTGACACAGGTCAGTTTCAATTGTCGGTAGTTTATTCGATGATCGTGCAAACACCAGATTAACAGGAAAACTATCGTGAATAGCATCCACATTTTATTAGTCGAAGACGAGGCGCCGAAACGCACTCATATCGAACGATTCCTGACAAGCCTAAGCCCAGGCTTAATCATTACTACTGCGCAGTCAGTCAATTCGGCGCTTGATGCGCTTGAAAAAAAATTACCTGACTTGCTCCTACTCGATATGTCATTGCCAACCTTCGATATTGGGGAACGTGAGAGCGGTGGTAGACCCCAAGGCTTCGGAGGTATCGAAATACTGCGCCATATGACGATGACCGAAATTATCTGCCCAACTATAGTGATAACAGGCTATGAAGCCTTCCTGAGAGAAGCGGGTAATCCTGTTGATCTTTCACAACTGCGTGCTGAATGGGAAAAAGAATTCCCTCTGTGTCTCAAGGGAGTGCTGCACTACAACTCAACTTACGACGAATGGAAAACTGAATTAAGAAAAGCACTGGCTGATTTTGATATTCATAAGGAAACAAGTAAATGAAAATATTGATAGCCGATGATCAGGCATCTCGTTATAAGCGTTTCATTGATGCACTCGCAGGTATTGGTGTGGAGTGTGATAGCGTCAACATTGAATCCAGTGCGAAGGGAGCGCGGGATCGTCTCCAAGAAACTTATTATGACCTACTTATCCTCGACATCTTGTTGCCACTTCGACCAGAGAGCGAGCCAGAAATTCAATCCTCGCTTGACCTACTTTTCGAATTACACGAAGGTAATGAATACCATAAACCTGGGCGTATTCTTGGTATTACGGCTGACAAGGAAATTGCGGGGGACGCAACGACACACTTTGAAAAGCAGACTTGGACTGTCGTTGAATTCTCAGAAAGCAGTGACGAATGGATAAACCGAACAATTAACTGTGTCAGCTATATCTTAAACGAAGAAAAGAAAATCACTACAGAACAGCCTAGTTATGGGGTTGATCTGGCGATTATTTGCGCACTCGAAAAGCCAGAGCTGGAAGAGGTTCTTAAACTTCCGTGGAATTGGTCATCTCCACGACCTCTTGATGATATAACCTTTGTTCGGGATGGCTATTTTGAAGTAGATCAACGCAAAATTACCATCTGCGCTACCTTCGCACCACGTATGGGAATGATTTCAACTGCTTTACAAAGTGCGACTCTTATTTCCCAGCTTCGACCTCGTTTAATTGCTATGTGCGGCATCTGTGCAGGAGTAAAAGGCAAAGTAAATTACGGCGATGTACTTCTCGCTGATCCAGCTTGGGATTTTCAAAGCGGGAAAAGGAATCGCGATAAAGAAAATTCACAATTCTCAATTGCACCAGATCAATTACACCCATCTGAGAAGGTGCGGACGCACGTTCAACAAATATGTGGAGACCGCGAAGCACTGACGAAAATCGCCTCCAATTATCCTAATGCGCCAGTAGTTCCAAAAATCGTTATCGGTCCAGTCGCATCAGGTTCTGCGGTACTTGCTGATGGAGAGGTTATTAATGAAATCAAAATTCAACATCGCGGGCTAGTGGGTGTAGAGATGGAAATTTACGGAATGTATGCTGCTGCCCATAGAGCGTCAAAACCCCAGCCTCAGCCGTTCGCACTCAAGGCTGTTTGCGATTTTGCCGATTCTGGTAAAGATGACGATTATCAACAATATGCGGCTTATACCAGCGCAAATGTACTTCGCCTGTTGATGGAACGGTTTGGTTCTAGGTTACTTGATTAAGCACAAATCCCCCGCATTCCGTAAACTTCATCCGGGCTACTTGCTAACCGTCGGGCGTGGATTAAAACGATTAGCCTCCTGCTGAAGTTTAAAGTTTATCGTAAATGTCGCTACGATGACCAAGGCTTAACACTAAGACTTTAAGCTCTTGGTCATCAATGGCGTAAACAATGCGGTAATCCCCTACCCTAACACGATTATAATCGGTATTGCCTTGAAGCTTGATCGAGCCATAGGGACGCGGGTTATCAACCAAAATTAGAAAAGCGGCGAATAAGCGCTTCTGGATGTCTTTGGGCAATCTGGCAAATTGCTTTTCAGCATGGGGTTTAAGGATGGCTTTATAAGTCATATTTGGCTTTGAGCTCATCAAGCGAGATTTCACCTGCTTGCGATAAGGCAAGGTCGGCTTGCTGTATATCCAGCTTGTCGCACATATAACGCTCTATTAGCAGATCAAGGAATGTCTGAATGGTTAACCCTGATTCAGTAGCGGCCTGACGGATTCGTTGCTCTGTAGTAGGTTCAAGAGTAATCATAAGGACGGTCTCCTGTTTGTTTAAGCTGTAATTAGTATATCAAAAAATAGAATCTCTCGGCCTAACCGCCGGGGATGGCTTATCACCTATCGCTTTTCTTAAATAGCACGTCATACCGGCATGGACTGCCGGTATCTAGGACACATGGATGTGATCTGAGCCTTGCCATCCCTGGCTTCTGGATTCCGGCAATCCCTGCCGGAACGACGTATTGGATATTCTCGTTAAACTGATAGGTGTTAAGCTGGGGATGGATTGAAACTTTACGGTTAATACGATTGACATCATATTGAAAATTTTAGATATGAAAAATCCAAACCATTAGCAGCTTTACAGCAATACTGGCTTATTCAACCGACTTAGCGGCAAACTCAGTACAAACAAAGCGCCCTGCTCGCTTTGCGCCAGTTCAATCTTGCCTCCGTAGGCTTTCAACAATGAAAGCGTGATTTCCAATCCCAAGCCTGTACCGCCGGCATTTCTGCGCGTGGTAAAAAACGGGGTGAATATCTTGTTGCGGTTGGCGGGTGAAACCCCGGTGCCATTGTCATGCAAGCTGAGTTGCAAGGTGTTTTCATAAAATTCGGCGCTTATTTCCAGCTGGCTTGCCGCGTGTTGCAAGCTGTTTTCGAACAGGTTGATAAGCACCATTTCCAGCGCATCCGGGGCAATCGCCAATATTGTTTCGGGTAGATCGGTGTAACTGAGTTGCAAGCCGCGCTCTGAATAACGGTTTTGCAGTGCGTCAAGCACAGCATGCAGATTGCTATGCTGGCGGCTCGGTTCCAACGCGTCGGCACGGGCGAGTTCCAGCAGGCGATTAACCAACTGCCTGAGACGTTGGGTATCGGCTAAGATATTGTCGATAAAGCGCTGGCGCTGTTCTGCGGGCATGGTGTCCGGATGATCCTGCAACAATTCCAGCGCGCCTTGCATAGAAGTCAGCGGGGTTTTGAATTCATGCGAAACATGACTCGCAAAACGCCGAATATAATCGGTACGTTCGGCCAAGGCTTGCGACATGCCGGCAAAGCTTTCCGAGAGCTGGGCGATTTCGTAGGTGACTGGGTTTTTCAATGGTTCGAGCAGTTTTTGCTCGCCTTGTTTGATGCGTTCCGTCTGTTGAATCAGTTCACGAATGGGACGCGAAATAGTGGCCGACACCAACAGTACCAGCGCCACGACCAAGCCCAGCAGACAGATAAAGGCAATGAACACCTTTTTCCTGACTGCGAACAAATGCTTGAGAATATTATCCGGCGTGCGCGATAGATAAATGACACCTTGCAGGTGCCGGTTTTCAAGCACCGGAAAGGCGACAAACACCCGAATATAGGTTCCCCGGCTCATTGAATGCAAAGGCGGCGGCGGTTCATCGGAAATACGTTGCCGGATAGCCCCGGCATAATGTCCATCTAAGGCGCGCCGGACTTCAGGAATGTCTGCAAGCGATAGCCCAACTTCCTCACGCCCGGCAATCACCGTGCCGTTAATATCCAGCAATCGCATACCGGACAATGTTATGTGTTGGGTATCCAGCATCACCTGACGCATCAATACGCCGATATGTTGTGCCAGTTCATCGGCTGGAATCTGCGTAGGCTGTGCTTCGGGACGTGACGGTTCAATCGGGTTAATCAGACTCAATGTCGGGACGACGGGGTCGTAAGTATTGCTTTCCGGCGGCAGCGAGGTCAGCATCTTCCCGTAGATGTTTTTATCATGATGAAGGTTACGCACAAGTTGACGAAAACTCGCAGACAGCACCGCGGATTGTGAGATTAATTCCCGCTCGGTTTGCTGCACCAGTTCATTTTCATAAATACGGAAGAAATACAGTCCGCCCAGCGGTAATCCCAACACCATTAACATCACAATCAGCAATATGTTCCTGAGCCGAAACAGACGCCGATTTAGAACCGGCAGTTGGTCATTTATTGGCATGAGGCGAGCTTGTAACCGACGCCATGAACGGTTTCTATCACCGCCTCGCAACCTGCATCGCCCAGTTTCTGGCGAATGTGGCGGATATGGCTGTCGATGGTGCGGTCGCTGACGTAGACATTGTTGGAATAGGCGCTGTTCATAATTGTGTCGCGGCTAAAAACGCGATTGGGCTGGCGCATTAAAAGCAGCAACATCGCAAACTCCGTGGCCGTAAGGCTGATAATTTGGTCATTCCAGCTGATAACGTGCTGCTCAACCTGCATGCACAGTTTGCCGTGTTGCAGGCTGTTGGTTTCAATGGCGGTTTTGGGCGCGGCATTGATACGTTTGAGTATAACGTTGATGCGCGCGACCAGTTCACGCGGGCTGAAAGGCTTGGTGACATAATCATCACCGCCGATTTCCAAGCCCAGTATCCGGTCGATTTCGTCGTCGCGCGAGGACAGGAATAAAATCGGCACTTCGGAGGTTTTGCGGATTTCCCGGCAGACTTCCAATCCGTCAAACTCCGGCATGTTGATGTCCAATACGATCAGGTCAGCGGCCGATGCGCTAAATTGTTGCAATGCCTGCCGCCCGTCTTCTGCAAGCGTGACTTGCATACCCGCTTTTTCCAATGCAAAGCTGATTACCTCGCGGATGTGGGCGTCGTCATCAACTATCAGGATATGTTTGTTCATGGTTTAGTGATTACTGGGTGCTGCAATTATTTTTGTTATTTACTGATGCTCGCATTTCGCGACAAACATGCGTTATGCAAAGACCTTCCAGGTTTTTAAAACCTGGAAGGTCTAACTCGCAATGTTCTCAACAGGCGAGACGGATAACTATCAGGTTAAAAGCGCACCGGGATCAAGGTAAAAGATTTTATTCCAAGCCTGCGCTTTACTGGCATCGTATTGCCAAAATAATGGCAACAAACTCCGTACAGCAAAGTGCAAATGCGGAGGTTTTCCTTTGGCATTACCGGTACTGCCAACTGCCCCGATAATATCACCCGTGCTGACCTGCCGTAAAATGCCGGTATCTATTCTCTGCAAGTGCGCATAGTAATAAAAACGCCATTTCGGTCCCAACACCAGTACGATATTACCGCCCATGTCATTAAAACCAGTATAAACCACCACGCCATTGGTCGCCGCCAACACAGCGGCGCCTTCCTTGGCGAAAATATCGATACCTTTATGTGTCCCGGAACGTCCCCAGGGCGAATACCAAAAGGATGCCGGGTTCCAGTCCGTAGTGCTTGCGCCTGCAACTGGAATTATATGATTCGCCGGAATCACATAACCGACGGTAACGATTAACAATAAAAAAACTGTTTTTTTCATGGTCTTGAATTTCATTTTTGCACACCCACCGGCGCATCCCCCTGCCCTGTCAGTTCATACCAATCAAAATGACGGGTCGCCAGCATTAACCCGGCAAGCACGATAAACAGCAATAAACTTCCCATTAGCAAGGCGCTTTCTTCAGCTTGAAGAATAACGTACAACGATACATATAATATCGATAAGCCGGCTCCAAGTATCAATCCCAGCTTGCGGCTGCGTAAAATCGCGCCGAAATAAAATGTCAGCAAAGCTGTACTACAGAGTGCTGCGACCCCGTAAGCAAGCAGAAATTGAATATGTTCCGAGAGCGAAATCAGTAACAAATAAAATACTAACAAAGCCATGCCGACAAGGGTGTACTGAATCGGATGAACGCGCACTTTCTTCAGTAACTCAAACAAAATCAACGCGACAAAAGTCAAAATAATGAACAGCTCGGCGTACTTGATGCTGCGTTCGGATTGCTGATAAACATCCACCGGCTGAATCAGGTCAAAACCGACAGCGCGTTCCATTAAACTTGAACACTCGCCCTTGCGGCACCGCTCCACCGCGTTGCTCACGTCATAAGAAAATGACGAGGCCCGCCACTGTGCGGTAAATCCTTTATCGGTGATGTCGCGCTGTTCAGGAAGCAAGTCGCCGGTAAAGCTCGGATGAGGCCAGTTAGCCGCCAACTGCACACTGGTATTATCCGACAATAATGCAAAGTTTATCGAACGCATGCCGTGCAATTCCATATCGAAAGCGAACGATATTCGGGTCTCCTGTTCCAGAGACAGATCCGGTACAGCGACATGCATTCCCGCAACCGTTCCCGGCAAATTGCCGCCCGGTTGAAAAGCGAACTTTTCTCCATTCCAGTTCAGGACTGGCGGTGTTGCTATCCCGCGCTGGTCACACACCAATACCGATATTTGCGGTTTGTCCCAGCGAATTTTATAGTCTTTATTCTTGGCAATCAGGTCGAGTATGGGTTGGGTACTGAATTCTCCGGTCACCTGCAAAGCGTTGGTATAAACCGGTACGCCATAAATGCCCCGATAACGTAATGAGCTTTCCAGTTTGCTATCGATATTCAACTGCTTGGGAATGATGTATAAAACATCATGCACCGTCATTTCCTTGATGATTTCCGTTTCTTTTTTGTCTGCGCCGATAATCTTTTCTTTGGCGTTGTAAGTAAAATAGTAAGGAATGGAAAGAACCGGCCCAGCAATAGTTTGGCTACCCGGCCAACTTTGCTCGATACTTTGGTAGGCTTGCTGCCGCCAACCTACGCGTTCGCCTACCAAATCCATCATAAAAGATTGCGGCAGCATCAAACATAAAATCAGGAAAAAAATAATGCCTAGCTTGATATAAAAACGTTGTTTCATGACTCGTGACTCCTTTGGTTTATGGTCACGATACAATCTACGCAGTTGATATGCAGATACGGCAAAGAGAATGCGGAAAATTAATGCGGCGGATGTGCAGATTTAGTGCAGTAATTTGTATTCTATGCAATTACCCTTACGAACTGAATTTAAGTAATGAAAAAACGGCTACTTTAACAAGCGACAGAACCGCCGAAGATTTTCAGGAAACCGTGCAGCGGTATAAGGCTTACTTATCCAAGTTAATCAGCTCTCTGACTGGTATCGTATAAGCTTTATTTACTATTTACTGGTATCAGGAAAGATCCAACCGCGTAAGCAACTGCATCTTTAATGGTATCAAATGACTTGTCCAGAGTGTCGCCATTACTCACGTCTTTGATGACATGATGCCCGTCATCATTCAACACTATTTCAATTTTCGTTAATTTTGGCAATTCTTTAACTATTTTCATTATTATCTCCTTGATTTATTAATTTTACGTAATATTCACTTATATCCGGCTTGCCGCAAACCGGATGCCCATCCTCTATGCCACCGTCATAGAACTTAAAACTGATTAGATAATTGACGGCTACCGCTAATCCACTCTACCAATCACCATATCTGCCATGATCTTCAATGAATTTACTCATCCCTGTCAATTCACTGGTTATTTCAAAACAGAATACTTCAGGCTGCCCTGCTTTTGATTCAAATCCTTCAACCGCAACTTCAAATTCTGTCGCTTCCTGTATTAAATTGTCATCTTCATCATACTCGGCGTTAACTCCATAGCAATCGCCGTAAACGCCCATAATAAGGTTTTCGTAAACAGCTAAATAACGATCATTATCTGACGGATAATCCTCATCAGACGTCCATGCAGCAAATGGCGTTTGATGTAACTTAGCGAAATTTTTCGCTATTTGTATTTTTTGACTGTCGCTAATCATTTCTATTTACTATGGTAATTTAAAAATAACACCATGAAGACACGAACGACTGCACGGATGCAGGAGGTAGAGCAATGCATGGAGCAATTGCCGAGAACACGAAGTTTTTACCTTAGTTTTCCTTTGTATCTTTGGTGAATTAACCAATCTGTTTACATTGAATATATGCATAAGGATACGTTCCACTTACTCGACCACGGGACTATACGGATAAACGAAAAAAGGGATTGCGACGAATCGCAATCCCTTTTTTACCCCTTATGCCACCCTTTTTGTTAAGAGCGGCAAACAAAGCTTGGGTTATTCCGCTTCGACTTCCTTCATGCTCAATCTAACTCTGCCTTGACGGTCAATTTCGAGCACTTTAACTCTGACCACATCGCCTTCATTGAGTTTGTCGCTGACTTTATCGACACGTTCATCTGAAATTTGCGAAATATGAACTAAACCGTCTTTACCGGGAAGTATGGTAACGAAAGCGCCGAAGTCCATTAATCTGACTACTTTGCCTTCGTAGGTTTTGCCGACTTCAACTTCGGCGGTGATTTCTTCGATTAGACGGCGCGCTTCTTCGCCAGCCGCTTTATCGACGGATGCCACTTTAACGATGCCGTCATCGGTCAAATCAACGCTGGCGCCGGTTTGTTCGGTAATGCTGCGGATAGTTGCGCCGCCTTTACCGATAACTTCACGGATTTTGGCCGGATCGATTTTAAAAGTGATGATACGCGGCGCGAAGTCGGACATTTCTTCACGCGTGGTGGACAGTGCTTTGTTCATTTCGCCCAGAATATGCAGACGGCCAGCCTTTGCTTGATCCAGAGCTGTCTTCATGATTTCTGCAGTAATGCCATCTATTTTGATGTCCATTTGCAGCGCGGTAATGCCATCTACTGAACCGGCAACTTTGAAATCCATATCGCCCAGATGATCTTCATCACCCATAATATCGGACAATACCGCAAAGTTGTCGCCTTCTTTAATCAAACCCATCGCGATACCGGCAACGGGGGATTTAATCGGCACACCGGCATCCATTAACGCCAAGCTGCTGCCGCAGACAGAAGCCATGGAGCTTGAGCCGTTGGATTCAGTGATTTCGGAAACCACGCGGATGGTGTACGGGAATTCATCCATATTAGGCAATACGGCGGCAACGCCGCGTTTCGCCAAACGGCCATGACCGATTTCACGGCGTTTTGGTGAACCGACAAAACCGGTTTCGCCAACGCTGTACGGAGGAAAGTTGTAATGCAGCATGAACGGCTCTTTGTACTCGCCGGCTAATGCATCAATGATTTGAGCATCGCGTTGGGTACCCAGCGTTGCAACGACTAAAGCTTGAGTTTCGCCACGGGTAAATAATGCCGATCCGTGGGTTCTAGGCAGTACGCCGGTTCTGATCGTAATCGGTCTGATCTTGTCTAAATCGCGTCCATCGATACGTTTGCTTTCGTTAAGGATAGCGTTACGAACGATGCGGTATTCAAGGTGTTCGATAATGCCGCGTATGGCGCTTTCCGCATACTCGCCTTCTGCAGTCAGTTTTTCAACGACGGCATTTCTGATGTCTTTCAACAGCTCCTGTCTGACCAGTTTTTCCGCAACTTGATAGGCGGATTTAATGCCCGCTTCAACTTCTGCCGTTACCAGTTTTTTAAGTTCCGCATTAACTTCAGGAGCTACCCATTCAACCACGCCTTTGCCCGCAGCAGCTGCAAACTCGTTAATCGCGTTAATCGCGGCTTGCATTTGTTGGTGACCGAATAAAACCGCACCGAGCATGACTTCTTCGGACAAGTTGTCCGCTTCAGACTCAACCATTAATACGGCATGTGCTGTTCCGGCAACAACCAACTCCAGTTGCGATTCTTTTAATGCGGCAGGGCTTGGATTTAATAAATAGCCGCCGTCTTTATAACCGACCGTCGCTGCGCCTACCGGGCCGTTAAAAGGCAAACCTGACACTGCCAAAGCAGCAGAGGCGCCCAATAAAGCAGGAATTTCGGGATTAACTTCAGGATTCAACGATATGACGGTTGCGATAATCTGAACTTCGTCGGTATAGCCCTCAGGAAAAAGAGGACGGATAGGCCGATCAATCAGCCGGGAAGTTAAAGTTTCTTGTTCACTGGGACGGCCTTCTCTCTTAAAAAAACCGCCCGGTATTTTACCGGCTGCGTAGGCTTTTTCTTGATAGTTAACAGTCAACGGAAAAAAGTCGCCGCCATTTGCCAATTTTTTGCCGACAACGGTAACTAACAATGTTGTACCATCTACATCGATCATTACAGCGCCGTCCGCTTGACGCGCTACTTCACCAGTTTCTAATTTAACGAGTCGATCGCCGTACTGAAATTCTTTCCTGATAGGATTCACTATAAGGTTCCTTTGCGAGGTTGGTTAATTGTTGTTCGGTCCATGAAGTGTTAAAACAAAAACGGCACAAGAGATATGTGCCGTTTTTTTTTGCGCTGTTTATTTGCGCAATCCCAGACGATCAATCAATGAACGGTAACGAGTTACGTCCTTGTTTTTTAAATAATCCAGCAACTTACGACGCTGATTAACCATGCGCAACAGTCCACGACGTGAGTGGTTGTCTTTTTTGTGTTCTGCAAAGTGCGGTGTTAAGTGAGTGATATGGGCTGTCAATAAAGCAATCTGTACTTCAGGTGAACCTGTGTCGGTTTCTGATAAACGATACTCTTCTACGACCGCTTTTTTTTGTTCTGCTGTGAATGGCATTTGTAATCCCTATTTAGATTAAAAATTAAAAATAAAGCCGTCAATTGGCGACTTGCTAAGTACACTGATTCCACGATAGGGTGTAGAAACAGGTGTATTCTTTCTGTCCGAGCGCATAGCTCAAACAGTATGTATCAAAAAGGCGCTAGGCGATGCATTGAGCAGTTGCCGAGACCGGCCCGTTGCTCATATTGAACAACTTTTTCGGCGCTAGTTTACCATCCCTTAGCATTTCTCCCAAGCCTAAAAATACCGCATCATTATACATTCGCACCGTTCCTTGCAGCCTTTCCGAGCTTCCGCTGAGATCATCGACAAGCGAAAGGTTGAGCGACTGGCCGTGCTTTATGCAAATTGCCTGTTCATTGGACAATCGAATAGCGGGTAGCGCTTCC
>NZ_SCTW01000085.1 GCF_004322395.1 Methylobacter sp. | reverse complement strand
CTTAGCGTTGACGGTTGCTTTGGCCGAAATTAAGCACCACTATGTGCTGGCAAGTCTGTCGTTTTCAGGTAGAGGATTTAACCGTGAGTCTGAATGCGATGAAAAACAGTATTTAGCCGAAACATTGCGAGTATTCCCTTTTTCGTTTGAAGACCTGACCGTACTGACTGAGCTTATTATTGATGCGTTTAATAACCGGGATATTTGCGATCAATTGCCCCAAGATCATTCCAATCTGGTTGCAAAACGCCTGGGAGGGCCAAGTCGATGCGGCAAGTTAAAATTGCCCGATCTTATTGAGGCCATGCGCGCCAGTCAATTTGATCAACAATTTCTGTTTTTACCCGATGCAGAAATGCTGCGGTATATCACGGATATGATTCTTGCCGAAAATCTGTGGTTAAGTTCAAGACGAGAATTAGCCGAAGCAAATTCAGGTTTGGTTTCATATATAGCCAATCAGTACAGATGTGGTTTTTTAGACTTTGACGATCTGGTGCAGGAAGGTCAAACCGGTTTATTAAGAGCTATCGACAAATTCAATTGCCGACTGGGATTTCAGTTTTCAACTTATGCGGCTTATTGGATCAAACAGGCTATGTCCCGTGCTTTGTCTCGCCACGAAAGGGTCGTGCGCGTACCTTGCGAACAAGTCGCTAACATTAACAAAGTGCTGCGCGCTAAAAACGAGCTGCTTTCAAAAATAGGCAGAGAACCGTCCCTTAAGGAATTGACCGAATATTCAAAAATACCCGATGATCAAATAAATGCTATTTTAACCTTTTCACAAACAGCGCTGTCCCTGGAAAATTTGGATGGCGATGATGAATCATTAGCACCGATTGATTTTTTAGAGCAGCAGGTTTTTGCACAGCCTTTTAAAAAAATAGAGCAATCGGATCTTAAAGCCTGGATCGGCAGAGCAATTAAAATACTCGATCCACGGGAGTTAAAGGTTATTTGCTATCATTTCGGCATTAATAACGATAATGAAATGACTTTGCAGGAAATTGGTACGGAACTTCACTTAACCAGAGAGCGGGTTAGGCAGATTCAGGTTAAGGCGCTCAATAAAATGAAACTCAGCTATGGTAAGCAATTAATGAGTTTTTTATGATTAATGCTTGTTATATAAGTGGTCGCATCGGTTCCCTACCGATTGCGACACTTTCGCCATCCATGGCAGTTGTAATTAGGAGATATACATGAACAAATATTTTTTTAATATTTTGATTTTTTGCGTTGTGGGTGTTGGGGGATATTTAATTTATGACCGCCTACACACCACGCCTCCGATCCAGGATTCCCTGGCCTATTCGGACTTTATCGGCAAGGTAAAGCACGGACAGGTTGAGCGTGTGGAAGTGTCCGGTCAGATGCTCAGTGTGCGGACTTCAGAAGGTCAAAACTATGAAACGTTTAATCCCGGCGATGGGCATTTAATTGACGATCTTCTGAGTGCAGGCGTTCAGATAAGGACAGTGCCGCCGCAACAGGAAACATTGCTGATGAGGATATTTATCTCATGG
>NZ_SCTW01000084.1 GCF_004322395.1 Methylobacter sp. | reverse complement strand
GAAGTTTATCAAAACGAGTTTGTTATCTGTAAGCTCACTCGTACCGGCTAATATTAATCAGTACCACACAGGTAGTGAAAGTGCGACATGGAATTTAGATTATCTAAGTGATGGCATGAGTTTTGAGAACAACAAAACCCTCTGGAAAAAAACTATGGCCGGCCTTTTTCTGCATCGATGGCCATTTGCTGAAAACAAAATGTCCAGGGCAGTCATCATCGGACTTAGCGATTTAAGCCGTAAACTGACCAATCAATTTAAGCAAAACCCACTGTTGGGAGTGGGCTGTTTGGGCTTTTTTGATGATCGCTGGCCCGGACGCTTGTCAGAAAATAAGCAACAACCGGAAAAGCTGCTGGGTAGCATTGCATCGGCAGCAGAATATGTTAAAGCCTATGATGTTCAGCATATTTACATTGCTTTACCGTTGTCCGCTCAGCCGCGGATTCTGACATTACTCGATGAGTTACGCGATACCACCGCATCGATTTACTTTGTACCGGATATACTTTCATTTGATTTAATTCAGGCCAGCATCAGCACCATAAACGGCATTCCCATAGTAGCCGTGTGCGAAAGTCCGTTTGTTGGTATCAACAGCATAATTAAACGGGTCAGCGATGTAGTGTTATCGCTGTCGATTTTGTTATTGATTGCCCCATTGATGCTGACAATTGCTGTTGGAGTAAAACTCAGTTCACCTGGACCGGTATTATTCAAACAACGCCGTTACGGCTTAGACGGCAAGGAAATTGTGATCTATAAATTTCGCAGCATGACTGTGATGGAAGACGATGAACAGGTCAGCCAAGCAACTCGAAACGATCCAAGAATCACACGGCTTGGCAGTTTCTTACGCAAAACATCTTTGGATGAGTTACCGCAATTTTTCAATGTACTGCAGGGGCGCATGAGCATTGTCGGTCCGAGACCGCATGCTATCAGTCATAATGAAATGTATCGCAATCTGATCAAGGGATACATGATCAGGCATAAAGTAAAACCCGGCATTACCGGCTGGGCTCAGATCAACGGTTTTCGGGGTGAAACCGAAACTCTTGAAAAAATGCAGGCACGAATTGACTATGATCTCGATTACCTGCGTAACTGGTCGTTATTCCTAGACTTATTGATTATATTTAAAACAATCGGCGTAGTTTTAGAGGCTAAAAATGCATATTAATAATAGATTACTGTGGATTGATAAACGCTACCTGTTGCTAATGGTTTTACTGCTGATATTACCCGTTCAGCAAAGTGCCGCAGCCTACAATATCGGCCCCGACGATGTCCTGCGTATCTCTGTCTATGGGCATGAGGATTTAAGAACCGAATCCCGCGTTTCAGCAGATGGCAAAATTACCTTTCCGCTAATCGGCGAAGTTGCAGCGAGCGGAAAATCCACCATCGAGCTGGAGGAAGCCATTGCTGTGAGTCTAATCAATGGCGGTTTTGTTCACGATGCCCAAGTCAGTGTCACAGTAGTGGAGCAAGTCAGTCAAAGAATTTCGGTACTAGGCTATGTCAATAAGCCAGGACGTTACCCCTTGAACTCCAATAGTTCAATAGTCGATATGATTGCTATGGCCGAAGGCATTAACGAGATGGGCGACCATAAGGTTGTAGTAACTCGCATTATTGACGGCAAGCCCCAAAAGTGGGAACTGGATTTACTAACTTACCTGGGAAACACCGAAAGCACCGTACCATTTAAGATGCAGCAAGGTGATGAAGTATATGTGCCTAAAGCGCCTATGTTTTATATTTATGGCGAAGTGCAGCGTCCGGGCGGTTATCGCATTGAACCGGAGATTTCGGTGGTAAAAGCTTTGTCGATCGGTGGCGGTCTGACCCCACGCGGCACTGAAAACGGCATAGTCATCAAGCGCAAGAGCGAAAACGGCGAGCTACAGGAAACCGATGTGGAATTGAGCGATGCGGTATTAAAAGATGATGTGATTTATGTTAGCGAACGTTGGTTTTAGCCTATTGCAAACCAGCGTACCTATTTCTATCAATTTCTTAGAATGAGTCACTAACGCAACGGGATAATATGAATTTTCAACAATTTATTAACATTCTTCTATCGCACAGATTGATTATCCTGTCGGTATTGATGATGACGATAATCACGACCTTAATCGTGAGTCTATTGTTACCCAAGCAATACGTCGCCACAACTACCATAGTGGTTGACCAACGCAGTGTTGACCCGGTGACCGGCGCGACTTTGCCGCCGGCACAGCTGCTTCCGACGTATATGGCGACGCAGGTCGATGTGATTGCCAGCCGTAATGTAGCGCACAAAGTAGTGGAAAAACTGAAGCTCAGTGAGAATCCGCAAATGCAGACAGATTTTGCAAAAGCCAAGAGCACTGGTGACATCAAAGACTGGATTGCTGACTTATTACTAAAAAAACTGGAAATCAGGCCTTCACGCGAAAGTAGCGTGATGCAGGTTGACTTTACTTTTGGCGAGCCGCAATTTGCCGCGAGTATTGCTAACGCCTTTGCCAATGCCTACATACAAACCAGCATCGAATTGCAGGCCCAACCGGCTAAATTAAGTGCAGACTGGTTTGATTCGCAAATGGCTTTATTCCGAGATAATCTTGAACATGCGCAATCGGTGCTGTCTACTTATCAACAACAACACGGTATCGTCGCAACCGATGATCGTCTTGATCTGGAAAGTGCTCGCTTGGCAGATCTATCAAAGCAGTTGGTGGACAATCAAGCCCATACCAGCGAATTGCAATCCAGAAAAGATTTGCTGAAAGCAACCCTCAAACAGGGCGGATCATCCGAATCGTTACAGGAGGTATTGAGTAGTCCTTCGATTCAATCGCTCAAGTCACAATTGGCGCTGGCAGAATCTAAGTTTGCCGAATTGTCCAAACGGGTTGATAGAAACCATCCATATTACAAGCAAGCAAAAGCCGAAGTGGATACCCTGCAACAGAAAATTCAGTCTGAAATCAAAATGGTATTAAATAGCATCGGCAGCGGGGTTGCTTCTTCCATTGAACGGGACAAAATGATCGCCACTGCTTTGGCTGAACAAAAACAACAGGTGCTAAAACTGAAACAACAGCATGATGCAATAAGAGTACTTAATCGTGAGGTAGAAAATGCACAGCGTGTATACGATGCCGCCATGCAACGAGCTGTACAAAGCCGCATGGAAAGCGAGATGCACCAAACCAATACTGCTGTTCTTAACCCCGCTCTTCCGCCACCCAAACACGCCAAGCCTAAAGTATTTCTGAACTTGATTCTTTCGGTTTTTCTGGGCGGCATGTTAGGTGTGGGCTCGGCGATATTTGCAGAACTGTCGGATCGTCGAGTGCGATCTGCTTTTGATATTTCGGAGTTGCTGGCCGTTCCTGTTTTCACTGTCGCTTCCATTCCGCCTTCTAAACCAAAACAAATAGCCCGACTGTTTAATCTTGACGATATCCATGGCGGTTCTAACAATCGAGGTAGTTAAATGCATGCAGTAGAAAGTATAATCAGCAAGATAGCCACAACTGAAGCCCTCGCTTCCATGGGCGCTTTATTACTGGATGCTGGAAAAATCAGCGTCAGCGATGCTGAACGTATCGTCATCTTCCAAAAACAGAATGGTATGCGCTTTGGCGAAGCAGCCAAAGCACTGGGGCTAATCAACGATGACGACATACAAAAAGTCTTATCGCAGCAGTTTGATTTTCCATGCCTGATGGCAAATGAAGACAGTTTCAGTCGGGAACTGGTCGCGGCGTACCAGCCCTTTAGTGCGCAAGTCGAAGCGCTTCGAGCTGTGCGTGGGCAATTGATGCTACGCTGGTTTATCAACGTTCATAAAACCTTGGCGTTGGTCAGTCCCAGCCGAGGCGAAGGGCGCAGCTGCATGGCGGCTAATCTGGCGATTATTTTTTCCCAACTTGGCGAACGCACCCTGTTAATAGATGCCGATCTACGGCAGCCACGGCAGCATGGGTTATTCAAGCTATTAGGCGCTTACGGCCTATCGGACATATTGGCCGGGCGCACCGATTTAACGGCTGTCACACGCATTCCGGCTTTTCGGGATTTATCGGTCTTGCCTGCGGGTACAGTGCCGCCCAATCCAGCCGAATTGATCAGCCGAGGTTTAAAAAACTGTCTACAACAATTGCAATCACAGTTTGACGTAATCCTGATTGACACACCATCGGCAGAACAGGGTATCGATGCGCAAATTATCACTTCAAATTGTGGAGGCGCCCTTTTAGTGGCGCGGCAACACAAAACCCGGCTGAATGATTTGCAGCTATTAAAAGAAGCTTTGCAAGACACTGGCAGTCAATGCTTCGGCGTCGTATTAACGGATTTTTAATTGTTAAAATTTAATTTATTAATTAGCTACTGATGTTACGTAGAGTCGCATTATAAAAAAGCGTCGTCCACGAAAAGCACAAAAAGCACGAAAAAAACGATCCCAAAAACGCCATCAGCAAAGCCTATCCAGCCGGACGGGAGATTGTTGCTCCGCTCGAAGCGTTCCGCCTGTTCAGAATGTTGCCGCTTAGACCTTCCAGGTTTTGAAATCCTGGAAGGTCTGCCGATCGGCTTGTTTCCCGACTAATGCTTTTTCCTTAACTGAATGGCCGAATATTGTCTGGAATAAAATTGTCTCAAGAACCTCGAAAGGGATGTGAAGAATGCCGGATATGACGCCGTCAACGGCGAATCCATGGCTGATATTTTTCGTGCCTTTCGTGTTTTTCGTGGACAGTGCGTAACATCAGTTAGCTATTAAAGCACTTATGGAAAGCATTTTGCGCTCGAATGTATCCAAATGAAATTGTGCTACATACCGTTGTCCGCCTGAGATGGACATGTCAGAAAGTCTTAACAACTCCCTACAATACATGACGGTCAGCAAAAGCATTCAGCTCAAAGGCGAGGTTAGCGGATAAGTAATCGCACTTATTGATAGAAAAAATTGAAACTTCTATCCTACACGTCAATCCAACGCAACCGATCTTTGCGGGTTAATGCACTCAGACTGCAATACCAAACAACTTCTTATTTTATGGATATATGACAATGAGAGTATCTGATCAATCTATCGACTTACCGGAACCGCTCATTGAGCAGTTTGTCGAATCAGCTGAGTTAAAACTGGAAATGATTGAAAAATTAGAACGGCAGATGGATTACTGGAGGATGCAACTGGCTAATGCGCCAACGCTGGAATTACCCACCGATAGGCCTCGCCCGGCGGTACAATCACTCCGCACGGAGAGCCGGCAATTCAGCTTGTCGCTCGACTTGGTCGAAGGATTAAAAGCACTAAGCCGGCACGAAGGCGTGACCTTGTTTATTACCCTGGTGGCGGCTTTTCAAGTTCTGTTGCACCGCTACAGCGGTCAGGACGATATTGTGATCGGCACGCCGACCGCCAAACGGAGTCATTTAGAAACCGAAGGTTTGATTGGCTCTTTCTTCAACACTTTACTGTTGCGTGTGGATCTTTCAGGGAACCCGAGTTTCCGTGAATTACTGTCGCAGGTGCGGGAAGTTGCCCTTGGAGCATACGCGAACCAGGATGTGTCGTTTGAAAAACTGGTTGAGGTGCTTAATCCGCAACGCGACTGCAGCCGAAATTCGCTGTTTCAGGTCATGTTCGTGCTTCAGAACATACCCGATAACAAACTACTGTTAAATGGGCTTACTCCTGAATTGCTACAGTTCGATACGGGAACTGCTAAATGCGACCTTATAATCGAGCTGACGGAAATTCCAAATAACTTGGCGGGCTGGGTCGAATACGCCACTGACTTGTTCCAGGCTGCAACCATAAACCGCCTGATCGGCCATTTTCAGACCCTTCTCGAAGGCATCCTTGCTCATCCAGACGCGCGTCTGTCCGAATTGCCGCTACTGACTGAATCTGATAGCCGACAACTGCTGTTAGAGTGTAATGACACAACCGCCTCGTTCCCGGCAGATAAATGCATCCACGAATTGTTTGAGGCGCAGGCGGCGGCAACGCCCCAAGCAGTGGCGGTGGTATATGAGGATAGCAGACTCACCTATGCAGAACTGAATGCCCAAGCCAACCGGCTAGCGCATCAGCTTCGTGAATTAGGCGTTAAGCCGGATGCACTGGTGGCCATCTGCGTCGAGCGCTGCCTGAATATGGTGGTTGGGCTTCTGGCTATTCTTAAGGCCGGGGGGGCTTATTTGCCGCTGGATCCAGCCTATCCCGAAGATCGTCTGGCATTTATGCTCGAAGACAGCGCGCCGGTGGCATTACTGACCCAAGGCCGACTTGAAAGCCTTTTCGCAGGGGTGACCAGAGCCTTGCCGATTATTGATCTGGAGGCCGAATTCCCCTCTTGGGCAAACCGGCCTGACACTAACCCGGATCCACACGCGGTAAAGCTTACTCCCAAACACTTAGCTTATGTGATCTACACCTCCGGCTCAACCGGAAAACCCAAAGGGGTAATGGTCGAGCATATGAATGTGGTGAATTTTTTAAGCTCGATGTCTAAAACCCCCGGAATTAAATGTTCGGATTCGCTATTAGCGGTTACCACGATATCGTTTGATATTGCCGGTCTGGAGTTGTTTCTGCCGCTGATTAATGGCGCCAAAATCGTTCTTATCAGTCGTTCTAACGCGGCTGATTCGGTATTTTTACAAGAAATCATAGCTCAATCCGGAATCACTATACTGCAAGCAACTCCTGCAACCTGGAGATTACTGTTAAACGGCGGCTGGAAAGGCTCAAGCGGACTTAAGGCGCTATGTGGAGGTGAAGCATTAGCTACCGATCTTTCCGCACAGCTAACAGAATCGGTCGGAGAATTGTGGAATTTATACGGGCCGACGGAAACTACCATTTGGTCTACCGGTCAACATATAAAAGCAAGCCGTGGTGAACAGTATCCATTCGAACCTATTGGACGCCCTATAGACAACACGCAAATTTATATTCTCGATGCTCATCTTCAACTCGTGCCACAGGGTGTTTCGGGTGAAATTTATATCGGCGGTGCGGGCGTTACCAGAGGCTATCTCAATCGGCCGGAGCTGACAGCGGAGCGGTTTGTGACTGACCCATTCTCAACGGAAGCCGATGCGCGGATGTACAAGACCGGCGACTTGGCTCGTTGGCTGGCTGATGGCGCCATCGAATATCTGGGACGCAATGACTTTCAGATTAAAATCCGGGGATTTCGCATCGAGATAGGCGAAATTGAGACGATGCTGCGCCAGCACCCGCAACTACGTGAGGTAGCTGTGGCTGTGTACGAGCCCCTCCCTGAAGACAAACGCTTGGCGGCGTATTTGGTGCCCCAAGGCGCTACAGTACCAACCGCCTCGGAACTGCGGGATTTTCTAAAACCCAAGTTACCGGAGTTCATGGTGCCTTCGGCGTTTGTGTTCCTCGATGCCCTGCCGCTTACGCCCAATGGTAAGCTGGATCGCAAAGCTCTGCCTGAGCCTGATCAAAACCGGCAAGTTCCTGATGCGGATTTTGTCGCCCCGCGCAATCCTATAGAGCAACAGCTAACCGAGATATGGAGCAATGCTTTGAGTATTAATTATATCGGTATTCACGATAATTTCTTTGCGTTAGGCGGACACTCCTTGTTAGCGTTTAACGCAATTACCGAAATTAATAAACTGTTCAAGACTGATCTGCCTTTGGGCGCAATGTATCAATCTCCAACAATTGAAGAATTGGGAATAATAATATCGTCCGGCAACCGGCAACCTTCAAGGTATTCTCTTGTTCCAATTCAAATGCAAGGCTCACGCCCTCCCTTATTTGCGATTCACACAATTACACTCATGGACTTGCCCCGGAATCTGGGCAAGGATCAGCCGTTATATTTTCTACGATATGGCATGGCAGCAGAGATTGGTAATCGTTCTGTCCGTCTACCGTCATTGGAAGAGCTTGCTAATCACTATATAAATGAATTGCAGCAGGTGCAGCCGCATGGCCCTTATTATTTGATCGGGTTTTCCTTTGGTGGCTTGATTGCCTATGAGATGGCCGGCCAATTACTCGCAAATGGACATCAAGTGAATTTAGTGGGATTGCTGGATACATGCCTGACAGAAGAAAAGCGCTTGCAACCTCTACATCGGATTATCCGGAATTTTTTTAGGCAAGGCCCAAACCAGCTCTTGGCATCGATCAAAAGCAAAATCACCGATCTGTCAACACCAAACGAATACGGCAAGGATTTTTGGCCTCATATTTATACATCAGCGCCTGATGCAACTTGTCGAAGTAACTATCAACCCAAAAGCTATAAAGGCCGCGTAACACTGTTTCAAGGATGGGAACCGGAAAGTAATTTCTTTAGCTATGCCCCTCCGGAACACGCATGGAAAAAACTCTTGGGCGATAGACTCGAAGTTCAGCCCGTCCCCGGAACGCATTTCGATATATGCAAAGAGCCTCATGTCAAAGTCCTCGTTGCAAAATTGATGGCTTGTATGGATGAAACAATTAACGGTGAGTGATGCCTTATATTGAAAATGTTGCAACGATGATTACTAAGCGCCGTTTTATTCAAAGACAAAATGGATGGATGAGAGGAAAGTATCCATGCTTCGACTGGGATCTAGCCGAAGAACTTATCAAGAAAGGCTTGGGCATACTCCAACCGCGGCTTTTAGACTTGCCGCTAGGCCCAAATGCCAAACCCCGAATCCACGGATTCCACTGCAAGAAAACCCTATGTCAACATACCGCGCGGTTTTACCTATAAGATGAATTCAACAGCCAGCCAATTAGACCGGAACAAATCGCTCGCCATCATGTCGGCAAGCATGTTAATGGCAATCCTGTTCGGTTTGATTTCGACCACAGCTAACGTGATAGTCATCAGCATTACAATAGCGGTTTTTGCCGGGGCATTCTTGCTGGTCCGGCCTGTATGGATCGTGTGGATTGTTATGTCGATGGGCTTGCTGGTAGTAGGTATCGTTCCTCTTTATAACATAGGTTTGGATACCAAAGCGGGATGGGCGGTTTCTATTATGTGTTTTGCCTTGATGCCCTTAGCGTTATTCAAAGTCGCCACAACTAAAAGCGTACGAAAAGACACTCCTGCTTTTATATGGCTTTTGCTTGGCTTTCTTGTTTACGCACTGCTTAACTCCCTCGTCCAATGGCATTCAGCAGAACAATACGTCGGGAGCTTAAAACGTTATTTTCAGATGTGGGGGCTTTTGTTCAGCCTATGTTGGCTGGTTTTCGATGAGCGGCACATCCGCCGTTGGCAGATGTTTTTCATGTTCACCGCCTTGCTGCAATTGCCTTTCGCGGTTTATGAACGCATCGTTTGGGTTCCCCTGCGCGAAGCAATACGCGATTCCATTCCCGGCATGGTGCCTATTGATGTCGTTGCGGGAACTTTTGGATCGACTCTCTACGGTGGAGGATCCAGTGGTGAAATGTCCACCTTCCTTGTTATTGTAGTGGCTTTCCTTCTGGCCCGGAAAATGCAGAAGACGATAACGGCCGGGCGCCTTATGTTGCTGATACCCTGGGTGTTGGGGCCCTTGTCCATTGGGGAAACCAAAGCTGTGGTCGTTATGTTGCCGCTTATGTTTCTGGTGCTCTATCGCCGGGAATTACTTGCCAGGCCGCATTACGGAGTGATGGCTCTGGCTTTCTGCATCTTGCTCACAGTGTGCATGGGTTACGCCTACCTGGCTATCATGCATACGACATTTGATTCCTTGGTTGCAGAAACCCTCAAATACAACTTGTACGAGCAGGGTTACGGCGAAAATTACCTTAACCGTACGACCGTGCTTACCTTTTGGGCCGCCCATCAAGGCGCTGATGATCCGGTTTCCTTCATGTTCGGAAATGGTCTTGGCAGTTCGCATCAACAAACGCGCGGCCACATAGATATCCTCTACCCTGGCTACGGAATCGGGTTAACAGCGGCTTCAACCCTGCTTTGGGATACGGGCGTGTTTGGCTGCAGCTTATTTATCGCCGTCTTTACCTTGGCATGGCGCACTGCGGGCCAATTGTTTAGGGAGTCAAACGAACCCACGGTAAGAGCCGATGCTACCGCCATTCAGGTGGCTTTGTCGCTGTTTATCTTCCACATCTTTTATCGTTTGGATTTATTGGAGACTGTAAGTTACCAGATCGTATTTGCCTCTGTGCTGGGTTATCTGGCTTGGTTGCATCGTAGACATGCTGTTTCAATGGCCGGGAGCTTACCATGAATGTTTCACCCTATTCCGGCGTCGCGCTCAAACGTAGCGCCATACATTTATTAGTCGGCAAAGTTGCTTCCGCCCTACTTACCTTTAGCATTTTGTTTTTGTTGGTGCGCCTGCTGACCACTGAAGAATACGGAACATATGTAACGCTGGAAGCAGGATCGATTTTTGTGTTGAGCATCACCTCATTCGGACTGCCGTGGCTGGCGGCACGCTACTTGCCGGAGTTTCGTCTACACGGTAACGGAGACCAGCTTGCGTATTTCATATGGCGGATCATTGCGTTGATCAGCCTGTTTAACATTATGGGTGCTTCGCTGCTCTTCATGGCGATGCCATGGCTGCTCGAACCTCTGGGGCTTATGCATCAAATAGATGTGGCAAGGCTTTATCTACTGGTGCTGGTGTTGGAAGGTTTGAGGGGAAATATTCTTGAGTGTACTTTAGAACCCCTATTGCTACAGAGGCAAGCGCAACTCAGCCAGATAATGCGCAATCTGGCTTTTTTATCGGGCTTGAGCATCCTGGCGATTCAA
The DNA here is from genome assembly GCF_004322395.1 of Methylobacter sp. GTDB lineage: Bacteria > Pseudomonadota > Gammaproteobacteria > Methylococcales > Methylomonadaceae > Methylobacter_A. The sequence continues at coordinate 11,874 of NZ_SCTW01000084.1, read as the reverse complement.
GGTATGGCTCACCTGTATAATGCGGTGTTGGCCGAGTTGGCGGGAACATTCCTGGGTACAACTTCAGCGTTACTTAGCCTGACCCGGCACTTACATACGCACCGCAATTTACAAGGAATGAACGGCTGGCAAGTGCCAAACTGGTCGGAAATGTGGCGTGCCACGCGTCACATGTATTTCAGCAATCTTGTCACTCTGACCTATGGCTCATCGGTACTCGTATTCCTGACCCAGCGTTTTCTCGGTGTGGAAACCACCGCACTGTTCGGATTTTTGTACAATTTGTTCGGACAGATTCGCCGCTATTTGCCGTCCTCTTTGCTGTTAGGCCTGATTCGGCCGAAACTGATAGCTTCTTACATGGGCGAAGACGGTGCGGCGCAATTAACGCGTAACGCCAACCTCGTGGGCAAGGTGAGTCTATTCGTGCTGATGCCTCTATTGGTATTCGTCTGGCTTGCCGGAAGCGAATTATTAAACCTGATCAGCGGCGGCAAATTTACCCAAGCAGGCTATTATTTCGGCGGACTGCTGATGGCGCTGATCCCCTTGAGCCAGCGCCAAATATTGGAGACCGTGGCAATCGCTTCCGGCCGGAGTGATTTATGTTCATGGGGCAGTTTCCTTGGCATCTTGACCTTGCCTTTGGCTTATTGGCTGCTTGAATCGGGACAAGGTATATGGAGCCCGATTATTGCAATGGTCGCGGGCCAACTTATATTCAACGTCATATTGGTTACCGCTATGAGATTCACTACCCCTTACCGGCCCGATACGATTGGATTCCTTAAACTCTCGATGGCGGCTTTGATGGGATATGGGCTGGGCATTCTGGTAAAAATGGCATGGGAAGGTTCATTACTGTCTCTGCCAAATAATGATTTTGCAGCATTAATAGACAATGCCCAAGGGATTGTTTCTAAGTTTCTGTCAGAAAATATTGATTCGCCGGTGCCTGATTTGTTGAGCCTGACCACCATGGGTACGCTAGCTTGCAGTCTTTTTCTGCTGGTAGCTTATTTTTTTAAGCCTTTCCGGGTGGAAGAACGAATGCGATTGAACCGGTTTCTTAACCGAAATATTTTCATATGGTGATTCCATCGTATGGGTTTTCTTCATCAAGCAAAAAATCCAGTTAGATAGTTTTCACCCTTGCGTGGAATCCTAGACGCGCTTTCGCAATACGCTAAACACTAGGCTCTTACACGCTGAAGTATTTATCAATTCTGAGGTTTTTAAAATGCAGAACGACAATATTCAGCTTTTGGAAGAAAGGCAGTACTCCTCGAACTGCTATTGCACAGAGTCTTCAACTCTATGTAACGACTCATTTAATACTGCAATTAGGCTGATTGTAAGACCGTTTTATAGGCCTGTATTTTCAAGAGCATTTTTATTTACTTTACTCACGCCTAATTAGGTGCGGGTTACTATTTGCCGTTGGGTGTATAACATGAACCATTTATCTCCACTAAATTTGTTGCAGTTAGTCCCTGAACCGCTACCGACTTTCCGCGCCGATGTATCCGTGCTGTTCGGTAAATACCTGCCTCGTCACGGCGTGCAATGCCATATTGTCGGCATGCCCGGCGGGGACATGAACAATCAAGATTTCGCCTCGGTGCGTCGATCTTATCCGGCCAAAGGACGCTGGAGCCGGGAACTATCTTACTTATTATTGTGCCTACGCGCGTTGCTCGGAACACGGCAAAAGTCTTGCGATCTAATTCAGGTGCGCGATATGGTGTCGATTGGGCTGCTCGCTATGTTGATTGCACGATTGAAGGGCATCCCGTTTGTCTTTTGGATTTCATACCTTATGACCGAAGGCCGAATAGAACGGAGCCGTGCGTCTATCGATGCAGGAGCCGGATTCCGCAGCCGTCTTGTCTTACTGAAAGGGCTGGTCGAGAAAGCTCTGCTTTATAGGCTTGTGTTACCTGGCGCTCGCCATGTCTTCGTTCAGAGCGAGGCGATGAAGGAACTGATAGCGGCGCGAGGCATTCCGCTGAATAAGCTTACTGCCGTGCCCATGGGCGTTGATACTGAGACCCTGCAATTTGGCAGCGTAAGAAAGCAGCGGTTACCCGGTTGGGAGGAAGTCCCGCTGATCGCTTACCTTGGCACACTGGATCGTATGCGCCGCCTGCACGAAGTAATTGACGCATTGGCCATTGTCAAGGCGCGGCACCCGCAAGCACGTCTGTTGTTTATCGGCAATTCGCTCGACCGTTCGGATACCGTTAATTTATTGGAACATGCCAAGCGATTGGGGCTGGACGACTCGGTCCATGTTACCGGGTGGCTGCCTACCAGTCAGGCATGGGCATTACTCGCCGGAGCGGACGCAACCGTCTCATTTTTTCCGCGCGGCGAGATTCTTGACACCAATTCACCCACCAAGTTACTGGAATATCTGGCGCTGGGACTGCCCTGCGTTGGCAACGATAATCCGGATCAGGCACAAGTGTTATCGGCCAGTGGCGCCGGCTGGCTGACAGACAGCACTATCGAAGCATTGGCGCAAGCGCTTTGTGAAATTCTTGACGATCCTGAAGCGGCGCGTAAGCGTGCAGCCTCAGGCCCTGCATATATCAATGCGGTTCGCAGTTACGAAGTGCTGGCATCTAAGGTGGCGGAACAATACCGGCTCATCGCTGCCGCCTCTTGTGCGCCCGTTCCGGATAGCAAAGCAACCAATCATTTCATGGGAGAAGGAGCTTATGATTCAACTAACGAAAAATCCTGATGCATTTTGCGACAAGTTGCCTGTCTTTGCCTCGGAGGGCTTTCTCAAGTCGAAAAGTAAGGAGTACGGCTGGCTTTGCGACGACAGCTTCGTGACACCTTTCATTATAGACAAGCGAGGAGGATTCCGGCGGCTGGTTGTTATGAATGAACCGATCGCATTTCGAGAAGCGTCCCTTGACGAAGAAAAAGAACATCTTGACGAGGTATGCCGGTTTGCGCGTACGGAACTCAAGGCGGATTTCCTGAGCGGGCACGGTAACTCGATCTTTAGGGTTGTACCGGACTCGAGTGTGAGCATAGATTGGGGATCGTACATTGTTCCCCTTGATGGCGACGAACAAAACCTTCTCAAGAACATGCAGGCCAGGATGCGCACGAAAGTGCGCAATGCCGTTCGAGCAGGGGTCGAGGTATCTAGTACGGATGAAATTGGCGAGATATATGAAGTTCTCAAAGCCACAATGATACGGCAAAAGGAGCTTTACTATCCGTCAATGGACTATCTTTCCCGGCTCAAAGAAAACCTCGGTGAAAATGCCGTTTACTTTGTGTGCAGGCATGAAGGCAGGGTGCAAGGCGGCGTTGTGATGCTCTATAACGACCTAAAAGGCTACTATTACTACGGAGGCAGCATCGAACGCCCGCTTGACGGCAGCATAGCCCTGATGCACCTTGAGGTTATGAAATACCTGAAAGACAAATCGGTGCCGTACTACGACCTGATGGGGGCCAGGCTGCAACTTGAACCCGGCTCCAAGTTCATTGGAATACAGGAATTTAAGAACAGGCTCGGGGGCAAGCTTTACGTCGGTAAAACTTTTAAAGTCGTGTTGCGGCCGCTGCGCTACGCCGTGTATCTATTCATGGTGAATGGATATTTCCTGATGAAAGGCGGCCGTTACAAAGGCGACGCCATCGATCAAGTCGGTAAGGTTGCGGCCATGCCCAACGTAGTTTCCGCACCGGGGTCATGATAATCGCCCGATTGGATAATATTGCTGGGCGTTTGACTGTGTAACAGCCACCACTCGGCAAACAAGTAATACGAGCCATATGGGGCGTACCGCGCGCCGCATTTTCAGCTTGGCCTAATTCGACATGACTACCGTTTGAGATGTTCAACTGCGTTTTTTTAAGTTCATCTAACAGGTATTTCTACTAATTGTACAAACAATTTGTTTTCCATAAACTGAAATTTTTATGCTTTCAACTGGGTTTTCGACAATATGAACATGGATAAGAAAATTGTAATGCTGTCTACCTTGGCGCCTGGCGGCATGTTTTCGGTGACGGAAGGCTATCGACGGGATGGTGTCTTTGAGCGTTGGAATATAGATTTTATAGCCACGCACCTGTACGGGCCGATACCTGAAAAGATAAGGGAATTTGTGAAGGCCTTTTTTCATGTTTTCATGCTGCTGTTACAAGGCCGGGTGGCTTTATTGCATTGCCATGTGTCCATGGGGCTAAGTTTTTGGCGAAAATCGGTGTTCCTCATGCTCGGCAGGTGTTTTGGCGTCCCCGGCATACTGCATCTGCACGGATCGGAGACCAAAGAGTTTTATAACTCTTTGTCCACGTTTACGAAACGTCTGGCATCTCATCAATTTACTGCGGCGGCTACAGTTTTGGTGTTGTCGGACTCGTGGCGTTCGTTTGTGTTGGAAGTGGCACCGAAAGCAAATGTTGTTGTGCTTCCAAATTATGTGGAAATACCCGAACCCGTATCAAGAACAAAGCATAGCCCTAACATCAATGTCTTGTTTTTAGGTGTGCTTGGCGAACGCAAAGGGGTTTACGATCTGCTTCCCGCCTTTGCGGCGGCAGTAAAAAATATGCCGCAATTGTTTCTCCGTATCGGAGGAAACGGAGAGGTTGAGAAGACCAGAGCGCTTGTACATAAACTCGGTTTGGAAACTCATGTCGAGTGCTTGGGTTGGGTCGGCGGTAATGCAAAAAACGAATTATTGCGAGAAGCGGATATTTTTGTTCTGCCCTCTTATAACGAAGGACTGCCGGTAAGCATCCTTGAGGCGATGTCTTTGGGGATTCCAGTCATTACGACACCGGTAGGGGGTATCCCCGAAGTGGTCAAGGATCATGTGAATGGTTTTCTGATCTCACCTGGCGACATTCCTGCATTGCAAAACTTGCTGGAACAATTAGGCAGCGACCCGGCTATGCGCGATCTTATCGGCTCTGCGGCAAGATTGTCAATTCAGGGGCAATATTCTAAAGAAATCATATTGCCTAAATTATCGGCTGTGTATGAAAAGTACGTATCTGCTCTCTACCAAGAGAATACAGATACAAATAACCAAGAGAATACAAATACAGCTTGTACTACAAAACAATAGTGATGGAATCAGCATGAAAATTATCTTATCTATGGATTACGAAATTTTTTTCGGACGCAACACCGGTTCCGTGGAACACACCCTATTGGAACCGTCGCAGGCTATATGCGAAATTGCCGCACGTCATAAAGTGCCGCTAGTGTTTTTTGTGGACGTCGGCTTTTTGCTGAAGCTGCGGGAGGAAAGCCGTAAAGTCCCTGCACTAAAACGCGATTACGACCGGATCATCCGTCAATTGGAGCAATTCGTTGCCGTCGGTCACGAAATCCAGCTGCATGTGCACCCTCATTGGGAGGATTCGCATTGGAACGGCGAATCCTGGGATATTGACACCCGGCGCTATCGGCTGAGCGATTTTAACGATCTTGAAATTCACGAGATTGTACACCGATATACCGGCGCTCTACGGGAATTGACGGGCGGCGACGGGGTGTTTGCATACCGGGCCGGAGGCTGGACGATCCAGCCTTTCGAACGGATTCGGGACGCTTTGCTCAATGAGGGCATTTGTATTGACAGCACTGTATTTAGAGGAGGGCGATCGGAGTGGAAGACGCATAATATTGATTTTTCCGATGCGCCTTCAGCTAGCCACTGGTTTTTCGATAATGATCCGCTGTCGATCGACCCCGAAGGAAGATTTCTTGAAGTCCCTATTGCCAATTACGAATTATCCCCGGCTTTTTATTGGCGTTTTGCCCTAGCGAAAAAAATTGGCGGAGCTATCCATAAGCCTTTTAGCGACGGGGTCGCCCTTCCGATGACCCGCGTTGATCTTTTTGAAAAACTGACTCGCCGGACGACCAGCATGGTGTCGATGGATGGCTACAAGGCAAGTTTTTTGAAGGATGCGTACTGTCAATATAAGGAGACGGGCAAGACCGATTTTGTGGTGATGGGGCATCCCAAAGCATTTACGCGCTATTCGCTCCAACAATTGGAGCGTTTCATTACGGGGTGTAAGAGCTGTGAGTACGTAGGTTACGGGGCGTATCGCGGTTTGTTGCCGGGGATTGGGATCCATGGAGCAAATGTAAGCTAACGCTGATTGCGTTGGCAGTCTTCTACTTTCAGGTGTGTGCGTTCCGGTCAGTGAGGACAACTGTTTGATTATAGTGAAAGCCTGCGGGTGGAATTTTCCGTCCCAGGATAGAAAACATTCTAGCTTACCGATGTAACTAGGTTTTTTTATATTGGCTCTTCTATATTACGGACTATCCTATGAATATTTGGTTTGACCTTTCAAATTCCCCCCATATCAATTTATTTGGCGCGATGATTCGCGATCTTGAGCGTGAGCATAACGTGGTGATTACCTGCCGTCCGCTTGCGAACACCATTGATCTTCTTGAGCTGCATGGTTTCAAGTACACGGTTGTAGGCGACCATTACGGCGGGAAGCTGTCTAAAAAGATTTTCGGTTTCCCTATCAGGGCCCGGCACTTGCAAAAATTCCTGGGCGATAAAGACATCGATGTCGCGATTTCCCAAAGCACCTTCAATTCACCGCTTGTTTCCAGGCTGATTGGTGTCCGCTGCATTTATATGAACGATAACGAACATGCGATGGGGAATATCCCCGCATTTCTATGCGCCAACCGGATCATGGTGCCGGAATTCCTGAGCATCAAGAAGCTGAAGAAACAATTGGCAAACCCCAAAAAGGTCGACCAATATCCGGGAGTAAAAGAAGGTATCTATCTTTGGGAGTTAGACGAACGTCTTGCGCGGTCTACGGAGTCTGGCAAAACCAAGCCGCGGCACACCGTGTACATCCGGCCCGAGCCTTGGACTGCACAGTATTATAAAGGCAGCAGGAATTTCATGGACACGCTCATCCTCGGCATGAAGGATCATGTCGACGTAGTTCTGTTACCTAGAGGAAAAGTACAGGGCGAGCACTATCTCGATGCCAAATTCGAAGGTGTCCGCGTGATAACGACGGCGTTGGACATCGCCGATATTGCGCCCGATTGCGACTTGTTCATCGGTGCCGGCGGCACGATGACAAGAGAAATGGCCGTGTTAGGAATTCCGACTATTTCAGTTTATCAGGACGAATTGCTCGACGTGGATCGCTACCTGCTTACTCAGGATGCCTTTCTGCACCAGCCTCTTTTGACAGCAAAAGAAGCACTCCAATATCTCGAGCATTCCTCGCGACGGCCTCCGAACAGAGAATTGCTGGAAAAAGGCCGAAGCGCCTATGACAAAATCAAGTCGGCTATTCTGAACGGTTGAGGCTCAGATTTTTACAATATTTCTAAATTGAGGTCATTTAATGATTCGTGTTGCGCTAATTGGTTTGGGCAAGATGGGGCTTTCCCATCACGCCATAATTAATCCCCATCCCGATGTCAAACTTGTGGCTGTTTGCGATAGCTCCGGTTATGTGTTGGATATACTGAACAAATATGTAGGTATTAAGTGCCATACCGATTACAAAAAAATGCTGGCCGAAGAACAGTTGGACGCCGTATTTATTGCCACGCCTTCCCGCTTTCACGGTGAGATGGTTCGGGCTGCCTTGGATATGAATCTCCACGTTTTTTGCGAAAAGCCGTTTTGCCTCGATTTGACCGATGGACAGCGGTTGATGGAACTGGCCGAGAGTAAGGGGCTGGTAAACCAGGTAGGTTATCACTACCGTTTTGTCGCAACCTTCCAAGAGATGAAACGGCTGGTGGACGCGAATGCTATCGGCCGTATTCACCATATCCGGGCTGAGGCATACGGTCCTGTCGTGCTTAAGCCGAAAGGCTCAACCTGGCGTACTTCCAGGAGCGAGGGCGGCGGCTGTCTTTACGATTACGCCAGTCACGGTATTGATCTGGTGAATTACATAGTCGGCCGTCCGCATTCGGTCGGCGGCACAGTATTGAGCAAAGTTTTCTCACGGGACGTGGAGGACGAGGTGTACTCCACTTTCTACTACCCCGATGGAAAAACGGGACAGATCGCCGCGAACTGGAGCGATGAAAGTTATCGCAAGATGTCCACCAGCGTTACGATTTGGGGAGCCAACGGCAAAATCACCGCGGATCGGCAGGAAGTGCATATTTACCTCCGCGATGGATCGAACGAGAAGCTAAACCTCAGCAAGGGCTGGAATACCCGCTACACGACGGAGTTGACCGGCGAGGTTTGGTATTATCTGCGCGGCGAGGAATATTCCGCGCAAATCGATCATTTTATCCAAAGTATTAAGTCGGGGTGTCGCGATACCCGAAGCACCTTCCGTTCCGCTCTGGAAGCTGACCTTGTGGCGGCGATGATGATACAGGATGCAAAAAACAGCCATGTCGATGCAGCCTTTCCGGCCGGAATCGGCTCCGCGCCTGCGAAAAAAGGCAAATTGTGGCCATCATTTGCCAGGAATCTACTGGATTAGCGACAGCGGGTATTGTTTTCAGTCAGGCTCAATAGATAAGTAACTTTTCATTACCTACAGGCACTGCGGCTTTGCGCCTATCAGGCCCATGCCTGCTAAAACATTTTTGAACTACTATTTAAAGGAATCGAAAGTGGAAAGAATATTATTTGGCGATAACCAGTTTTTTGGCGTTAACCATATGTCCGAAGAAAAAGCACGTGCCCAGGCCATGAAATTTCAAGACATCAAGGCCATTATCGACGTCTTGGACGCCGCTTATGACGAGGGTATCAAAGTATTCATGTGCACTACTCATGAACGGATCGGCGAGGTCTGCGACCATATGCGCGCCCATCCGGAACGTTACAAGGATTTTCAGTTCTATCCATGCATGCCTTATGCGCACAAGTATGCCAACGCGGTAACTGAAATGGGTATTTTAGAGGCGCTCAAAAGTTTTTTGCCGGAAGAAGGGGCATTCAATGCCATGTTCAAAGGCGGTATGTCGTTGGCCCAAAAAGACGTCGAAGGTCTCGGGCAGTTATTAATTGATGCAGAGATGAAAATGTTTCATGATTTGCAAACCCCGGTCATTTTCCTGCAAAACGTGGTGACTGATCTCCTGCTTGGACTTGATTTTAAAGAAGCGTTCCGAATCTTCGCCGACCATGTAAAAAACAAATACAATGCAGAACCCGGCTTCATCACCATGAATATGCCCAAGCTGCTGGATGTGCTGGAAGAACTGGGAATTGAGAATCCTATCGTGTGTTCGAATATCAACAAAATAGGTTTTCGGATGTGCGGAGGAGTCGATGCTTACGAAAATGCTATTGCAAAGCGTCATTTCCGCCCGGTTGCGATGTCTGTTTTTGCCTCAGGCGCCATTGCTCCGAAAGAGGCTTTGGAATATGTCTGCCAACAGGAAAAAATAGAGTCCATCGTATTCGGCGCATCGAGCCGCGGCAATATTCGGCAGACCAAGCAATTGATTGATCAAATGAGCTCATATGCTTAGCACCCACAGTGTCCATTTCCAACTGCGGTTTTCAATTGATGAAATGCAAGTTGTCGAGACGGTATGAAGATTTAAATCGGCTTCCTGTGGTTTAATTACGTGTCGATAGTAACTTTGTTAAGCGAACGGCTTTCTATAATTTTGTATGAGGATATAGTATGACCCAACCTTTAGTTTTTCTTGTTGCCGGAGCGCGGCCCAATTTCATGAAAATTGCGCCGATCGTGCGTGCGCTGAAGACGCATGGCGGCCTGGCATTCAAAATCATCCATACCGGCCAACATTATGACCGAGAAATGAATGATGTTTTCTTCGAAGAGCTCGGCATCCCTGAACCCGATGTTTTCATGGCTGCAGGTGGCGGCACCCACGCACAGCAGACCGGCAAGATCATGACCGCATTTGAAGAACTCTGCCAAGCCGAGCGGCCCGATGCCGTATTGGTGGTAGGCGATGTGAATTCAACGCTGGCCTGCTCGATTGTAGCGAAAAAGCTGAACATCCTGGTGAGCCACGTCGAGGCCGGCCTGCGTAGCGGCGACATGGCCATGCCGGAGGAAATTAACCGCCTTGTTACCGACAGTATTTCGGATATATTTTTCGTTACCGAATCGAGCGGTGTTACCCATCTGCAACGGGAAGGTAAGCCGGATTCGGCCATTCATTATGTCGGTCATGTTATGGTCGATAACTTGTTATACCAGGTGGAAAAGCTCGCTAAAACCGATACTTCCGACTTTGAAAACAGCGCATTCAAGACTGAAAGCATGCTTAACGGCGGGCGCTACGGAGTGATTACGCTGCACCGGCCGAGTAATGTGGATGATGCCGAGATGATGACGCGCATTGCCGGTGCGCTAAAAGAGATTGCGGAAGAGCTGCCTTTGATTTTTCCTGTACATCCCCGAACCCTTGGCAACTTGGAAAAATTCGGCATTGATCTTGGACCGAATATCTCACTGGTAGGGCCGCAAGCTTATATGTCTTTCCTTAATTTATGGAAAGATGCGGCCGTCGTATTGACTGATAGCGGGGGAATACAGGAAGAGACGACGACCTTGGGTGTGCCGTGCATCACCATTCGCGAAAATACGGAGCGCCCGATTACGGTGGAGGAAGGTTCCAATGTTCTTGTCGGAACCGATCCTGTACGTATTGTTGCAGAGACGCAGAAGGTGCTGCGTGGCGAAGGCAAGCAGGGGCGCCGTCCTCATTTGTGGGACGGTAAAGCGGCGGAGCGAATTGTCGAAGTGTTGGCAAACGAGCTGTTATAAATCGGCGGACTGCGATAATGGTCGGTTGCGGGTTAGTATTGCCCGCAAAAGGATCCATTGCAAAGTTTAGGCTGGTTGAATTAGCCTGCTTGTCAACTCAAGCACACTAATTCGCCCCCGTCGCGGCACTGCCTGTTCGCAAAGTAGCCGCCAAGATAGTGCACAATACTGGGATATCAGGTTTAACAATCAGTTGGATTTGATATTTCCAGGCGCTGTTGGCCATTATCTCGCCACTTAGTAAGAGCTTATGCCGGTTGCATTCGCCCTATCAACTTTAACGGTGTTGCTTGATGTTGAAATATTACCAGCCGCATCGTAAGCTTTGACCGTATAGTTGTACGTTGCTCCTGCTGCAACCGAAGCGTCGGTATAGCTGGTCGTAGCGCTCTTGCCAATTTCTGTGCCGTCCCGGTAAATAATATAACCTGCAATACCCACATTATCAGTTGAAGCTCTCCATGACAGATTGGCTTTTGACGAGTCGGAAGTTGCCGCAAGATTTCCAGGAACTAATGGCGGAGTTGTGTCAGCCATAGTACTCGCACTTACTGGGAACACCATCATCTTGGCTGTTTTCCAAAATGCAGCGCGCGTTTGATTGTACGCTTGCTTTTGATTCCATAAATACACGCCAAAGGTCCACCAATGGGGGTTCGGTCCCGATGCCAGATTAGGCCCCGCTTTCTCTACCGCTAGCGTATTATCGACCCAAATTTGCAAAAAGCCCTTGCCACCGTTCGAATTCGACCGTTCATCCAGGAAGGCGTCGATAACGATCGGCACCATTTTATGTCTGGGAATTCCTTTAATCTTGCAAATTTCCGTTGAACTGGCCGCTGTTCCGACTCTTTGCATAAAAGTGATCATCAGCTTGGTGGGATCGCTGGAATCGGTATCGACGTTCGCCGCCAGCGGCGGGTAATGCTGGTTCATACTGTGTATTTGCCAAAAAAGCACGGGGCTTGTTCCGGACGGTGTCAAAGTCCAGTCATTCCGGCCATCGGGGTTACCAAAAGCAACCTCAAGCTCCCAGCGGACATGGGTGCGCGGCGGAATCGCATACGCATTAAGCTGGGATCTGGGATGGCCAATACTGGT
>NZ_SCTW01000083.1 GCF_004322395.1 Methylobacter sp. | reverse complement strand
ATCAACGAAGGTACGCATGGTGTTGAAACCCGCTTCGGTAAATATGTTGCGACAACCCAGTCCGGTTTGAACTGGCATTTTCCGGCGCCTATTGAACAGGTTAATGTTGTTGATGTTAAACAACAGCGATATATTGAAGTGGGTTACCGTAGTGGCGGTACTGAACAGGGCCTTGGCTCTGTGCCGAAAGAAGCGTTAATGCTAACCAAAGATGAAAACATTGTTGATGTGCGTTTAGCGGTACAGTATCAGGTTAAAAATGCAAAAGATTTTATTTTTAATGTAGTCAATCCTACGGCTACTCTGAAACAGGTCACAGAAAGTACGCAGCGTGGAGTGGTCGGCAGCAGCAAAATGGACTTTGTTTTGACTGAGGGCCGTAGCGAAATAGTGGCCCAGATTAAAAAAGAGATTCAGGAAGTTATGGATAGCTATAAGTCCGGCATCCAGGTTACCAGCGTCAACCTTCAGGATGCACAGCCGCCTGAACAGGTGCAAAACTCATTCGAAGACGCTATTAAAGCGCGTGAAGATGAGCAACGCTTAATCAATGAGGCGGAAGCCTACTCCAATGATATTGTGCCGAAAGCACGCGGCGCAGCAGCAAGAAAAATACAGGAAGCCGAGGGTTATAAAGATCAGGTTATTGCTCAGGCAGAAGGTGAATCCAACCGGTTTTCCAAATTGCTCACTGAATATACTAAAGCGCCGGATGTTACCAGAAAGCGTCTTTATATAGAGTCCATGGAATCCGTATTGTCTGAAACGAATACTATAATGGTTGACGTTAAAGGCAGTAACAACATGCTTTACTTGCCATTAGATAAAATAATTCAGCAGCAATCTTCGGTTCAACAACCCAATGTTCTTCCTCAAAGCACAGCAGAACAACCGGCTCAGGTAAAGGTTGAAACGGCACAGCCCATTGGGCGAACATCAACGCGCGGCCGTGACGCAAGGGGACGCTAATGACACAAAATAAAATATTGGTAAGCTTGGGCGCATTGTTGTTTATCAGCATGATGTGCATTTTTACCGTTACTGAAACAGAAAAGGCAATTAAATTTCGTTTAGGCGAGATCGTAAAGAATGATTACGAGCCAGGCCTGCATTTTAAATGGCCGCTTATCAACAATGTAAAAAAGTTCGATAAGCGTATTCAAACGATGGAAGCTAAACCGGAGCGCTTTTTAACCGCTGAAAAGAAAAACGTCATTGTCGATTCTTTTGTTAAATGGCGCATCGGCGATGTAACTACCTTTTATACGGTTGTTGCCGGTGATGTAGACCAAGCTAATCTACGGTTGGACCAAATCATTAAGGACGCTTTCCGCGGAGAATTCGGTAAGCGGAATATCAAACAACTGGTTTCAACAGATCGTCAGGCCATTCGTGAAATACTGATTAAAAATTCCAAGCCTCTTGCGGCTGACTTGGGTATGGAAATTATTGACGTTCAGGTGATGCGTATCGATCTGCCGGACGAGGTCAGTAGTTCGGTGTTTCATAGAATGGAAGCGGAGCGTGAGCGGGTTGCCCGTGAATTCCGTTCGCAAGGCGCGGAAGCAGCGGAAAGAATCCGTGCCGACGCTGATAGACAACGGGTTGTTATTATGGCTAATGCCTTCCGGGATGCAGAAAAGCTGCGCGGTGAAGGCGATGCAAAGTCCGCTGAAATCTATGCTCAAGCCTATGGCGCCGATGCAGAGTTTTTCACTTTCTATCGCAGTTTGAATGCTTATAAGAAGACATTCACCAGTTCGAGCATGATGGTGCTTGATCCTGATTCCGATTTCTTCAGATATTTCAAGCAGCAAAAGTAGGGGCTGGCTTTGTGCCTGCCCAGAGTTGTCCGAGCCTACCCACGGCAAGGGCAACCACAAGGGATGCCCCCTAAGTACCAGTAATCAACGCTCCGCATGCGGGGCGTTTTGTTTGAGTGGACATATAAAAAATGCAACAAAAAGACTCTTGGCTTTTGCCTGACGGCATAGAAGAGATTTTACCGGAAGAGGCTCAACATCTTGAAAGCTTGCGGCGTAAGATACTGGATACGTTTGCTTGCTGGGGATATGAGTTAGTTATTCCTCCGTTCATAGATTATCTGGATTCCTTGTTGACCGGCTCAGGCCATGACTTGGAATTGCAGACCTTCAAGCTAACCGATCAGATCAGCGGTGAAATGCTCGGGGTGAGGGCTGACATGACGCCGCAGGTCGCCAGAATCGATGCGCATAATCTTAATGCCGAATGGCCGACCCGCCTTTGTTATACCGGAACTACTTTACATACCAAAGGCGATCCGCTTGAAAAAACCAGAAGCCCGATGCAAATAGGCGCCGAGCTTTATGGTCATGCAGGCAAGGAAAGCGACGTTGAAGTTATACGCTTAATGCTGGAAATGTTGGCGATATCCGGATTGCAAAACGTGCATCTCGATTTGGGCCATGTCGGCATTTATCGGGCGTTGTCAAAGCAGGCAGGCTTAGATGATGCGCAGGAAACCGAATTGTTTGATGTGTTGCAGCGCAAGGCCAGGCCGGAACTGCAGGAGTTAATGGCCGGTTACAGTATTGATAATGAACTTAAGGCTATGTTCTTGAAATTGCCTGAACTGAATGGCGGCAAGGAAACCATTGCTAAAGCCCAAGCCGTTCTATCGGCGGCTAATGGCGAAGTCAAACAGGCGTTAGCGGATTTGGAAGCGATTGCGGATAAATTGGCGGCCATTTTCCCGTCGTTACCGGTCAGTTTCGATTTGGCCGAGTTGCGCGGTTACCATTATCACACCGGCGTGGTTTTTGCGGCTTTCGTGCCGTCGGTAGGCAGGGAAATTGCCAGGGGCGGCCGCTATGACAATATCGGCGCAATTTTTGGACGGGCGCGCGCTGCGACCGGTTTTAGTGCGGACTTGAAAGTATTGTCGGTATTAGGCAAAGCCTCCTACCCAAAAGAACCGCAAGCCTTGATTTTCGCTCCCTATGGAGACGATGCAACGCTACATGAAAAAATCAGGGATTTACGTGCCGAAGGACTGGCAGTTGTTCAACAACTGCCGGGGCAAACCGGGACTGCACAAGAACTTAAGTGCACATCCGTCTTAGAGCAAGATCATCAAAATTGGGTCGTTAGGCCATTATCAAGTTTGGAATAATTATGGGAAAAAATGTTGTTGTCATCGGTACCCAATGGGGTGACGAAGGAAAAGGTAAACTGGTCGATTTGTTAACGGAGCAGGCGGAAGCCGTCATCCGGTTTCAGGGCGGTCATAATGCAGGACACACGCTGGTTATACAGGGAGAAAAAACCGTTTTGCATCTTATTCCTTCCGGTATCCTCCGGGAAAATGTCCAGTGCATGATCGGCAATGGCGTGGTTTTATCGCCGAATGCTTTGCTTGAAGAGATTGAGTTTTTGGAAAAAGCCGGTATTCCTGTTAGAAACAGATTGCTGATCAGCGAGGCTTGTACGCTGATACTGCCGGTTCATGTGGCTATCGATAAGGCGCGTGAAATAGCCCGCGGAAGTAAGGCGATTGGCACGACGGGCCGCGGTATAGGGCCTGCGTATGAAGATAAGGCGGCCAGACGAGGCTTGCGGGCCGGAGACTTTTTAAATCCTACGGTTTTCGCCGAAAGATTTAAAGAGCTGGTCGAGTATCACAACTTTATGCTGACCAATTATTATCATACCGATCCAATCGATTATCAAAAAGGCCTTGATGAAGCGCTAAAGCTGGGCGAGCAAATCAAGCCGATGTTGACTGATGTGAGCGAGGTTTTATACAAATACCAGGATCAAGGTAAAAACCTGCTATTTGAAGGCGCACAAGGCGCACTGCTGGATCTGGATCATGGTACGTTTCCTTATGTGACCTCATCCAGCACCACCGCTGGCGGCGCTGCTACCGGTACCGGCATAGGTCCTCTTGATCTCGACTATGTGCTGGGCATCACCAAAGCCTACTCGACACGTGTAGGCAACGGTCCTTTCCCGACTGAATTGCATGATGCGAACGGCGATCACTTGGGTACAGTAGGGCATGAGTTTGGCGCAACCACCGGACGCAAACGGCGTACCGGTTGGTTTGATGCGGTCGCTATGCGTAAATCTGCAAAAATGAACAGCCTGAGCGGCATTTGCTTAACCAAACTGGATGTGCTTGACGGTCTGGAAAAAGTCGGCATTTGTACGGCCTACAGACTTAACGGCACCGTTACCGAAACGGCTCCATTAGGCGCGGATCAATATGAAGAATGCCATGCGATTATCGAAGATATGCCGGGTTGGACAGGTACGACCGCCGGTGTAACCGATTTTGATGCGCTGCCGGATAACGCCAAAGCTTATATCAAGAAAATTGAAGAATTGGTCGGCGTTAAGATTGCTATCTTGTCAACTGGACCCGATAGAGACGAAACAATTATCCTGGAGCACCCGTTCGCTTGAATGGCTGCTGCATAAATTACTGGAGTTAACATGGCTGAAACTGTAGACGAATTGACTGTAACGTACGAAGACGGCGGCATTGAGACAGTCAAGGAGCTGGACAAAAAAGTGCTGACTAAAGGTGCATGGGCTACGGTTATGTACCGTTATCAGGACTGGAATCGTGCTAAAGAAGAATACGGTCCCGATAAATACACCATTCGCCGTTATCAGAAGCAAAACGGAGAATACAAACAAAAATCAAAGTTCAATATTTCCAGTAAAGATCAGGCGAAAGCTATTATCGAAGCACTGGAAGACTGGATTAAATTGGATTGATGTTATGTAGGGCGTGCCGTGCGCGCCTTTTCAGATTCTCGAATAATCTTGCTATCTTTTGGCGCGCACGGCACGCCCTACACGGAAGTTCGTAGCGTCAATCCAAAACTTGAGCAGATACATTTGTCGTACTGGTTTCTAAAATAACAAGCGGTGGATTCACCCAGCGTCGGACGTTCAAGGCATTTATGAGCAAAAACACCGCCCCCTCCGTTACCCGCATCGCCTTAGCCAGCTTCATCGGCACCGCTATCGAATTTTATGATTTTTATATCTACGGCATGGCAGCGGCCTTGGTTATCGGACCGATATTTTTTCCCGGCGGCAATCCTACAACGCAAGCTCTCAGTTCTTTTCTTACTTTTTCCGTAGCCTTTTTGACTCGACCTTTGGGCGCCATGTTGTTCGGGCATTTCGGCGACCGCATCGGACGTAAAACAACCTTGGTTGCATCACTGCTGGTGATGGGCGTATCTACCACATTGATCGGCGTATTGCCGGGCTATGACGCCATCGGCGCATGGGCTCCGGTCTTATTATGCCTGCTGCGTTTTGGGCAGGGCATCGGCTTGGGCGGAGAATGGGGCGGTGCGGCGCTGTTGGCAACAGAGAATGCTCCGACCGGAAAGCGCGGCTGGTACGGCATGTTTCCACAGTTGGGGCCGCCTGTGGGATTTCTTTGCGCGACCGGCAGTTTTTTGCTGTTAACTTACTTTTTAAACGATCAAGAGTTTAAAGATTGGGGCTGGCGTATTCCATTTCTGGCAAGTTCAGTGCTGGTTATGATCGGTTTGTATGTGCGGCTGGCCTTAGCTGAAACCCCGGTATTTGCAAAAGTACTGCAACAGCATCAACAAGTAGGCTTGCCGCTCGGAGAAATACTTAAATCTCATGCCTCTTCGCTACTGCTGGGAGCGATGGCGATGGTTGTGTGCTATGCGCTATTTTATATCTCAACCGTGTTCTCGTTGAGCTATGGCACCACTACATTGCAAATCCCGCGACAGCAATTTCTCGGTATGTTATGCGTGGCAGTATTATTCATGGCTGCGGCCACGCCGCTATCGGCATTGGCGGGTGATCGTTTCGGACGGCGGCCGGTATTGCTTATCGCCGGTAGCGCTGCACTCTTGTCCGGTTTTCTTTTAAAGCCAATGCTGGAAAGCAGTTCACCATTAGTCATTACCGCTTTCTTGTCATTGGAGCTATTTTTGATGGGAGCCACGTTCGCTCCGATGGGGGCCTTGCTGCCGGAACTGTTTCCCTCAGAGTTACGCTATACCGGAGCGGGAACCGCCTATAATTTAGGCGGCATATTGGGCGCTTCGTTTGCACCTTATATTGCGCAACGGTTAGTCACTGAGGGCGGTTTGGCCTGGGTTGGCGGCTACGTCTCATTGGCTGCGGCTGTCAGTCTGCTTGCTGTATATTGGGTGCGTGAAACCCGCGATAATCATTGGACGTAAATAAACCGGTCAAGTCAGTTTTTGAAAGGCTTCGTTATTTACGAGTCCGGTTCAACCATTGCACAGGCTTGCTGCTTATACCTGGCAGCCCATGCTTCAATATGGAGAAACAGTTAATAAATCATCCAGCTTTTTTTGTTGATCCAGCGCATACAGCTCGTCAAAGCCGCCGACGTGATAATCGCCGATATAAATTTGAGGAACCGTGCGGCGGTTGGTTTTGATCATTATCTCTTCTCTTAAGCCGGGTTCGGCGTCCAGATTGATTTCTGTATAGCGAGCGCCTTTTTTGTCGAGCAGGCGTTTAGCCATCATGCAATAAGGGCAAATAGAGGTAGTGTAGATCAGTATTTCCAGCATATTTTATTAAGATTCGCTTAAATAGGAGCGCGCATTCTATCGGGTAATGCATTGTTGTTCAATGCCGAGGGCTAATGATAAATACTTGATCAACTCCCACGCCGCTTCCTGCATGCTGCTTCCGAAAGCAACTACCCCGTCTTCGTGTCCCAGCATGGTAAATAATGAGATCTGCGTTAGCTTGCCGGATTGAAATAATTGCTCAACAGCCGTCGCCATTTCAACCGTGCCGTAAGGAATATCGGCGCCGGTATGAGGTAAATCGAGCGCTACGGTATGTTTCCAGATTTCGGGGCTGTGTGCGTGAATAATCGCTTGAATGGTATTGTCTTGGGCATAAACGCTGGCGTGGGTCATTGATTCGGATGATGGCTTGCACAGGCCGCAGGACTGGAGCCGGTTTTGGTGAGGTTCCGCTTTGACGATCAGACAATAATGCTCGGGTCTAAGTTGCTCAATATGCCCGGTTTGAGTGCCGCTAACGATAAATTGATCGCTGCTAGGATCGATTCTTTGGCTGATATTGCCGAATCCGATGTTGTCGTAGCGTTCAGGCGATTGTCCGATAAGACCAAGCCGGACGGCAATAGTCCGCCAAGCATTCATTTCGGTTAATGAGAATAGACGGTTAATCGGCTGTTGCGTATGATCTAGCTGGTATTTTATTACACCTTCTTGTTCTTTCATCTGGCTGTGTTTTGGACGTATGACTGAGTTGGTATGAATAAGGCTACAGTAATAGTTTAGAAAATAAAATACAGATAGGATGCAGAGTGTTATAAAATTAACGGTTTTCAAATTTGAAGCCGACTTTACCGCAACTTCTCCGCGCAATCGTCGGCATTTCCTCCATCCTTGGAGGTTATCTGTACACAAAAAAAACAGTGGCTTAACTATGCGATGTCCATTTTGCGGAGCACAAGATACAAGAGTTCTTGATTCCAGATTGGCCAATGAAGGCGATCAGGTTCGCCGCCGGCGTGAATGCAATGCCTGTAAAGAACGGTTCACTACGCACGAAGTGGCTGAGTTGACCTTGCCCCGCATTGTTAAGCGCAACGGGATAAGCGAGCCTTTCGAAGAAAATAAGCTGCGCTCAGGCATGCTCAGAGCACTGGAAAAGCGGCCGGTAAGCAGCGATGATATTGAAGCCGCGATCAGCCGGATAAAGAAAGATTTGCGGGCATTGGGCGAGCGGGAAATTCCGGCGCAAGAGTTGGGCGAAAAAGTCATGAAAGAATTAAGTTCATTGGATCATGTGGCTTTTGTCCGATTTGCCTCGGTTTATCGCAGTTTTCAGGATGTCAGCGAATTCACCGAAATGATTGAAGATTTACAAACGACTGCCAGGGATGGTGGAAGTGCCGCGACCGGTAGGGAACCGGTGCGGTCGACCGCCAAGGATGGTGGAAGTGTCGCGACCGGTAAGGAACCGGGGCGACAAAGATAATGTCAGCGGCGCGCGATGCTTTTTATATGGCGCAAGCCATTAACCTAGCTAAAAAAGGCCGTTATACGACCGATCCGAATCCCCGCGTAGGCTGCGTTTTGGTCAGGAACGATATAGTAATCGGGGAAGGCTGGCATGTTAAGGCGGGCCAAGGCCATGCGGAAGTTGAAGCGTTAAAAAATATGATGGATGTCAAAGGCCTGCCCCGAGCGGAGTCGAAGGGCGCAACAGCTTATGTAACGCTGGAGCCTTGTAGTCATCAAGGTAGGACGCCGCCCTGTTGCGATGCGTTGATAAAAGCCGGAGTCAGCAAGGTTGTCGCGGCGATGCAGGACCCAAACCCTCAAGTATCGGGCAAGGGGCTTGAAAAGCTTAAAGCGGCAGGGATTGAGGTTATCTGCGGCGTATTGCAGGATGATGCGCAAGCGTTAAATCGCGGTTTTATCAAGCGAATGACCAAAAACCGTCCGTTTGTCCGCAGTAAGCTGGCGATGAGCCTGGATGGGCGCACCGCTATGGCATCGGGTGAAAGCAAATGGATTACTTCAGATGAGGCCCGAGCCGATGTGCATCGGCTAAGAGCAGAAAGTTCGGCGATTTTAACCGGCATCAATACCGTAATGGCTGATGATCCTGCACTGAACGCCCGTGTAAACGAAGAGGTTTTGCAACCGGTCAGGGTGGTGTTGGATACGCATCTGAACATGCCGGATACCGCGCAGATGGCTAAACTGCCGGGACGCAGCCTGATTTTAACTTGTACGCAGGATGAACAAAAACAACGCGCATTGCAACAGGCAGGCTTTGAGGTTTACAAGCTGCCATGTAAAAACGAACGACTTAATTTGCATGCAGTGATGGATTTTTTAGCAGGGCAGCAAATCAACGAGCTGCTGGTTGAGGCGGGCTCTGTGCTTAACGGCGCATTATTAGCCGAGGGCTTGGTCGATGAATATGTGATCTATGTGGCGCCTTGTATTTTAGGCGACCAAGGGCGCGGACTGTTTAACCTGCCGGGTCTACAACAGATGAAAGATAAAAAGCAGTTGAAACTACGCGATACCAGACAAATCGGTCAGGATTTAAAATTAACTTATACACCATTGTAGGGGCTACATGTTTACAGGCATTATCATGGCAGTGGGTAAAATATCGGCAATTGAAAAGAAAGCCGGTGACTGCCGATTAACAATAGCGACCGGGAAATTACCGCTAAACGATGTTGTACTGGGCGATAGTATAGCCGTCAACGGCGTGTGCCTGACCGCAGTGGAACTGGGAACAAATTATTTCTGTGCCGATGTTTCCAATGAAACTTTGTCCAGAACCATCTTAAACGCTGCAATGGTCGATACGCCGGTTAATCTGGAGCTGGCTTTAACGCCGACGACCCGGTTGGGTGGGCATATCGTTAGCGGTCATGTCGACGGTATTGGCGGGGTGACGGAAAAACAGGCGGATGGACGATCTTTTCGATTCAAATTCAAAGCCCCCGATAATTTAGCTAAGTATATTGCCGAAAAAGGTTCTATTTGTATCAACGGCATCAGCCTGACTGTCAATGAAGTCGATGGCGCCGAGTTCAGCGTTAACATCGTGCCGCATACGCTCAAAGAAACCACATTGGGCGACGCGGTGGTTGGAACAAAAGTTAATTTGGAAGTGGATTTGTTGGCCCGCTATCTGGAGCGGTTAATCAAGGGTGATGCAGCGGCTAAAAGTTGCGGCGGCATCACAGAAGAGTTATTGCAAAAAAGCGGTTTTTTAGGCTAACAACCGTAGGGGCCGGGCTTGTCCCCGCCCTTTTATCCGAATGTGTATAAAAAAGGGTAACTATTAAGGGCAATCACAAGGGATTGCCCCTACAATCCAAAGGCAACATGAACAGCATTGAAGAAATTATAGAAGATTTACGCTTAGGCAAAATGGTCATCATTATGGATGATGAAGATCGTGAAAACGAAGGCGACTTGGTTATGGCGGCTTCTTTCACACGTCCTGAAGATGTTAACTTTATGGCCCGTTACGGGCGAGGCCTGATTTGCTTGACCTTGACTGGCGAGCGCTGCCAGCAGTTACGCTTGCCGTTGATGGTCAATGAAAACAAAACCGCGCATTCAACCAACTTTACCGTGTCCATCGAGGCGGCAACCGGCGTAACCACCGGTATCTCGGCAGCCGACCGGGCGCGTACCATTCAATGCGCGGTAGCAGCCGATGCCAAGCCTGACGATCTGGTGCAGCCGGGGCACATTTTCCCGTTAATGGCGCAATCCGGCGGCGTATTAAATCGTGCCGGGCATACCGAAGCAGGCTGCGACTTGGCCAAGTTGGCAGGCGTGGAACCGGCAGCGGTTATCGTCGAGATACTCAATGAAGACGGTTCTATGGCAAGACGGCCTGATTTGGAGGTGTTTGCCAAGCAGCACGATCTTAAAATCGGCACTATCGCCGATTTGATTCATTATCGTATCCAGCACGAAAACACTCTGGAACGCATCAGCGAATGCGCTTATCCGACCGAATTCGGCGATTTCAGGCTTTATGCTTATCAGGACAGAAATGACAATAATCTGCACTTGGCATTGGTGATGGGGCAAGTTTCCGGCAACGAACCGGTGTTGGTCAGGGTTCATGCGCGGAATCTGCTGGATGATCTGTTCGGATCCAAGCGTAACGACTCCAGCGTTTCATTGCGTTCGGCCATGCAAAAAATCGCCGAGGAAGGGCGCGGAGTGTTGGTGGTTATCAGGCAAAATGAAGACAATAAGTCGCTGGCGGAATTGATACATCATTACCAGTTGGAAGATCACGGTATTGTTAATACTGTTCAGGCTGCCGGAGCCGCAGATTGGCGTACCACAGGCACCGGTGCCAGGATATTGGCCGACTTGGGGGTGCATAAGCTGAAGGTCTTAGGGACCCAGAAAAAGTATGTTGCATTGTCCGGATTTGATCTGGAAGTTGCCGAGCATGTGGGTTAAAAATCGGCGGCAACGAGTTAGAAAAATAGAACACGGATGCCAAAAGTAGGCGCCTCTAGGCGACACGGATTTGGCTGATTATCACTGATAAAAACATTGTAGATAGAGTTTTTATAACGTGGTTAACGAAACCTATTTTTAGTTTTTTAAAATCCGTTTAAATCCGCCTAATTCAGTGCCATCCTTGTTCTATACATTTGCTGGATAATTACGCTATATCGCATTACTAGTTAATCACACAATAGAGAAACATCATGTCAACATTAAAAACCTTTGAAGGAAATTTGCTCGTTCAAGGCGGAAAATTCTGTATCGTAGCCTCCCGGTTTAACAGTTTTATCGTTGAACAACTCGAAGCCGGTGCAATTGATGCATTGGTGCGCCACGGCGGCAATAAAGCGGATATTCATCTGGTTAAGGCTCCCGGTGCGTTTGAGCTGCCGATGGTAGTGCAGCGCGTGGCGGCGGCTAAAAAATACGATGCGATTATCGCATTAGGTGCTGTGATTCGTGGAGGCACACCGCATTTTGAATATGTCGCCGGTGAGTGCGTTAAAGGTTTGGCTCAGGTTTCCTTGCAATATAATGTGCCGGTCAGTTTTGGCGTGTTAACTGTTGACAGTATTGAGCAGGCGATAGAACGAGCGGGTACCAAAGCCGGTAATAAAGGTGCGGAAGCGGCAATGTCCGCCATTGAAATGGTAAGTTTATTTAATAATCTGGAAATCTGATGAGTCAAGCTAGAACCAATGCCCGAAAAGCGGCTGTACAGGCATTGTATCAATGGCAAATGGCCGGTCAGGATCTTAGCGAGATCGAACGGCAATTTCTGGAAGAAGAGCGCTTAAAAGACGCTCAGAAAAGCTATTTTGTCGAATTGTTTTACGGGGTGCCTAAAAATCTGGATGCGATCGATCAGTCGCTGTCCGAATTCGTAGACCGCCCTGTCGATACGATTGACCCGGTCGAAAGGGCGATTTTAAGAATCGGTGTGTACGAGTTGCTGCATCGCTTGGATATGCCGTACAAGGTTGTTTTAAATGAAGGCATTAATCTCGCTAAGTACTTTGGTGCCGATGGCAGCCATAAGTATGTTAACGGCATACTGGATAAGGTCGCTCAGCAAAAAAGAGCGGTGGAGATTAAGGCGAAAGGCGCAAGGTGAAAGACGAAAGGCACATACTTTTAGCCTTTAGCCTTTAGTCCTTGATCTAAACTCATGCCTCTTTCCGAATTTGCCCTAATTCAGCGCTTCTTCACCCGGCAGCGCATCAAAAATCCCTCAACCCGTTTGGGCATAGGCGATGATTGCGCGTTGGTGTCCATTCCTGATGGTTTTGAGCTGGCAATAACTACCGATACCATGGTAGAAAATGTGCACTTTTTTGCCGGAGCCGACCCGGAACTGCTCGGTCATAAACTGCTGGCCGTCAATTTAAGCGATCTTGCCGCTATGGGTGCACAGCCTGTTTCGGTGACGCTGGCATTAACGCTGCCTAACGTTAATGAAAGCTGGTTAACAGCTTTTGCCAAAAGCTTTTTAAGTTTGGCTGAACGGTATTCAGTGGATTTGATTGGCGGCGACACTACGTCCGGTCCGTTGACCTTGACTGTTCAAGCAATGGGTTTGGTTCCCAAGGGCAGGGCTTTAATGCGATCAGCGGCTCAACCCGGCGATTTTATCTACATGACCGGTTTTTTGGGCGATGCAGGATTGGGATTAAAGATAAACCAAGGCTATGTTTGTGCCGATCCCGAGGCGGCATTAACACGATTTAACCGGCCAGAGCCGCAAATCGAAGCAGGGCAGGCCTTGATCGGCATTGCCAACGCCTGTATAGATTTATCGGACGGCTTGGCCGGAGATCTGGGCCATATTTTGGAGCAAAGCCGGGTAGGCGCATGTCTTGACTGGAAATCGCTGCCGTTATCTAACGCGGTGCAATCCTATATAAACGATACCGGCGATTGGCGTATGCCGCTGACCGCCGGAGACGACTACGAACTGTGTTTTACCGTAAGCCCCGAGCAAGCAGATAAGTTAACCGTAGCGGCCACCAAAATCGGCATCATTGAATCCCAGCCGGGTTTGCGTTTGAATAAGTCAGGCCACATCCAACCATTAGAGGTAAAAGGTTTTGAGCATTTTTCTTAATACCCAGTTGGGTAGAAATAAACTGACGCCCAAACAGATACTATCCGACCCTGTTCTGTTTCTGGCTTTCGGTTTCGGCTCCGGTCTGGCAAAAAAAGCTCCCGGCACGATGGGTACTTTGGCAGCTATTCCGGTTTACTGGCTGTTTGCACAAGCCAACTTGTATGTTTATAGCCTGCTGACATTGATCGTCACGGTTGCCGGTATCTGGATTTGCGACATAGCCGCAAAAAAACTCGATGAACATGATTTTGGCGGCATTGTTTGGGATGAAATTGCCGGTTACCTGATAACCCTATGGCTGGTTCCGTTTACCTGGCAAGCTGTAGTGCTGGGTTTTATTCTGTTTAGATTCTTCGATATAGTCAAACCGTGGCCTATTAAATGGATTGATCGGCAAGTGCAAGGCGGTCTGGGCATCATGCTGGATGATGTGTTGGCGGGCGTGTTTGCTGGGGGAGTGTTGCTGGTTGTTGTAAATTATTTTTAAACCAGTTTCTTGATAATTACTAAAGCTTTGCATACGGTTTATCAGGCTTTACCACTTATCTGTTGTTTGCCGTTTCAACTCCCTAACTATATGAAGCTCCAAAGCATGTCTTCGCCGCATATATCTGAAATAAGCTTGATCTGTTAATTTGTATATCCTATCTTCGTACTCGCTTGAAAAGTCTGGTTTGCGTTCAATATCTAAGATTTTTAAGTAAAGAATCCAGGCTTCCTCCGTTAGTTGTCTAAGCATTATTTTATCCTCAAAATCTAGAGCATTTCTTTGTTAGTTAGTTAGAAACATAGCCCGAATTTTTTATAATAAATTGTCTCGTTCCCACGTGCTACCAAGGAATGCCGTCTGGGATGCGTTACGTTGTGATTTAAGGAGTCGCTGCCGCGACACTTGCTTGAATCGGGGTCTCGCCCCCGAAGGCGAG
>NZ_SCTW01000082.1 GCF_004322395.1 Methylobacter sp. | reverse complement strand
TTGTTCAGCAATTGATTGAAAAAGCTGAGTCGAATGAGTCAAAGAAAATAACTGCAAATCATGCCCACGACATAATGCTTTCTTACGCTAAAAAAAGGATAGACAACATTGAGAATGAGTATCGCGAAATATGCCCTCAAATAAAATCAATTATAAAAGACGCTTCGACTGATACATTGCATTCGTTTGGTCAACTAATTGAAATTCTTAAGAGGTGCCCCTCTTCACGCCGTATTATATTGGACAATATTGCGCTAAAACCTAATGATAACGATTCGGCAATTAGTATATTGCACGTTCTCCATATGGCCAACTTTATAAATGCAAGAATTGATTTATCAATAACTCAAGATGAAGAGGAATATGACCATATTACATTTTCAAAAAGACCCGATTTAGTTTCATTGGATAACTGGAATGAAATGCAGAAATACAAATGGGAGATACATCCAGTATTTCATCAGTATGTCCACGAGATAAAGACAAATAACCATACGCTTTGATTTATATTTATAATGCTGTAAGGCGGATTCGCGTTAGCAAATAGCCTGAATGAAGTATAGCGAAATCCGGGGCTTCGAAGCTACGATCACCCCGTATTCCGCTACGCTACATACAGGCTACGCAATTTTCAAACTTATTGGTGATGCGGCATGGTGTTATATCGGCGGAACAGGGTTGCTGGTGGGACGTATTTCTTCATGGTGACGTTGTGGGATCGTTGTTCCGATGTTCTGGTGCGACACGTCGGGCTACTGCGAAACGCATTTCGCACGGTTCTAGTGGAAGGCCTTTCAGCATCGACGCCATTGTTATTCTGCCGGATCACTTGCATGTTGTTTGGACGCTGACTGATGGCTATGCTGATTACTCGGGATGCTGGCGGGCGATCAAATCCAACTTTACACACGAACTGCGGCTATCGGGGATGCCGTTAACTTGCGACAAACGTGGTGAATATCGACTTTGGCAACGGCGATTCCTTCGACAGGCTTCCTTCGACAGGCTCAGGACAGGTTTGGGAACATACGATCCGCGATGACACTGATTTTCAAAGGCATGTCGACTATATCCACTGGAATCCGGTAAAACATGGGTTAACTCAATGCGTTGCCGACTGGCCGTATTCTTCGTTCCACACATACGTCCGCCTCGGCTTGCTGTCGCCTGAATGGACTTCCTCTATCAACGAAGCCATGTAGCCCGGTAGGTCAGGCATGTTCACAAAATGGATGAGTAAAATCCGTCCATGCTTCGACAGGCTCAGCACGATCGGATTCCACACGCTCCAAACTGATTTTTCTAGGTTTATGGTTGTTTATGGGTGTTGTTTTGTCTTGACTTATGGTTGTTTATGGGTGTAAATACGGTTATCGAGGATATTTGCATGCTGAACACCAACACCATCCAGATTACACCCGAACTACTGACCCTAATCGCCGAAGTCGATGAATTTAAAGGTGCTTGGCGAGCCCTCGGCACATTGGCTCCCGAGCGTTTGAGCGCCTTACGCCGTGTGGCGACCATCGAAAGTATTGGCTCTTCGACCCGCATCGAAGGAAGCAAGCTGTCGGATCGCGATGTTGAACGTTTGTTGGGCAATCTGGAAATCAAGTCTTTCGCCACTCGCGATGAGCAAGAAGTAGCCGGCTATGCCGAAGTCATGGATACCCTTTTCCATGCTTGGCCTGACGTCAAAATTACCGAGAACCATATCCGGCAGTTTCATCGCGATCTTCTTGCTTATAGCGACAAGGACGAACGGCATCGCGGCAATTACAAAACCTCGTCAAATAGTGTGGCTGCTTTCGATGAGAACGGCCGGCAAATCGGTATCGTGTTTGAGGCCGCCACGCCCTTCGATACGCCGCGTCTTATGGCCGAACTGGCCGCCTGGTTAAATGAGGCTCGCGATACCGGCCGTTTGCATCCCTTGCTGAGCATCGGCGTATTTGTCGTGGTGTTTTTGGAAATTCACCCTTTCCAGGACGGCAATGGCCGGTTGAGCCGGATTTTGACTACGCTGCTTCTGTTACAGGCGGGCTATGCCTATGTCCCGTACAGCTCGCTTGAGAGCGTGATTGAGCACAGCAAGGAGGCCTATTATCTCGGCTTGCGGCAAACACAAGGCACGATCCGCACCGATGCGCCGGATTGGCAGCCTTGGCTGAAATTCTTCTTGCGCGCTTTGCATCAACAAATGAAGCGCCTAGCCGTCAAGGTGGAACGTGAAAAGTTGGTGGTTGCGGCCCTGCCCGAGTTGTCCGTGCAAATCGTTGACCACGCCCGCAACCATGGGCGGGTGACGATGGGTGACATTATGCGGTTGACCGGCGTCAGCCGCAATACGCTGAAAGAGCATTTCCGCAAACTGGTGGAGAACGGCCACCTTGCACAGCATGGAACTGGTAAAGGCTCATGGTATGCTTTACCGTAAACCCAAAGCCTGTGTTATGCCGTTAAACCGCGATAAAAATTGGAGTAAGCGAAATGTAACCTGAGACCCTTTTATGTGGACCCTTTTATTGTCAGATACAAGCGTAGAGGCAGAGATTTTGAGGGACTTACAATAGCCTTATAACTTAAACGGAAAGACAATGCGAAAAGTCAGTTTATTAATCATTTTTCTATCGTGCCTTTTACATGTTGAGCATGTGCAAGCAGGATTTTGGGATGGAACCAAACTATTTAATCATATTAAAAGGGAGAATCTTGCTATTGATGGATACGATGCTAACCTCGGCGTAGGGTACATAATGGGTGTGTTTGATACCAATGTTGGAATACAGTTTTGCCCACTTAATAAGGAATCAGATTCAGCTAAGCAACTTACCGAGCTTGGTAAAAAACTTCTATCACCTACCACCGGGGTGTCAATTAAACAAGTGACGCAGATTGTTTCTAATTATTTGTATAAACACCCAGCGCTTTTTCGTGAGCCGGCAGACAAGTCTGTGATAAATGCTCTTAAAGAAGTCTATCCATGCAAATAATATAGCAAGTAGCCCGTAGCAGCGTAGCGGAATCCGCTACGCTGCTACGGGCTACGCGACTTTTACGCAGCCCGCCAAACGTAAGTAGCTACTGCGCTTGCAGGCAAAGTAGTTACGGCATTTCTCCCTTGAAATTGTATAGTAAAGGATAGTGCTTCAGTGCCATCGTTGAGTGCAATCAGAACGATGTCGCCCGTGGGTGTAGCAAGAGCCACATTCGGCAAAGAAGTTTGTTCATCGGAATAAATCCTTACTGAACCGGGGCGAACGAATTTCGCGGCATGGGCAATCACATAGTAGGCAACGTTGCGGGCAACATCTTCACCTAGGGTCAAAGCGCCGACGCAATGAGCCTCGCCTCCAGGGGTATGGGGACAACAAAACGGGTCGGAGGCGAGGTTCCATTCGAACACGACCCGGCTCCAGTTGCGTATCGAACCGATCAGGACATTTTTCATGTGCCACATTAAATCCCCACCGAACTGCCCGTCCGAACCTACCCACTGCTCGGTGAAATACAGTTTCATTTCCGGGTAAAGCTGATTCACATCGGAAAGGGCAGAAATGTCGCCTCCATATAGATGCCAGGCCGATCCGCTTAGATAACGGCGCGCTTCGGCATCGGCGAAAACTTCCAAAGCGTATTCCTTGACATCGCAATTATGATCCCAACAAAACAATTCCACATCGGTCAATCCAGCCTCCCATAAAGCCGGTCCCAGATGATTTTTTATGAACTCGGCCTGCTCGCTCGCTTCCATGATCATGCTGGGCTCGTTTTTGAGATTTAATGGTTCGTTCTGCGGGGTGATGGCATGAATGGTAATGCCTCTCTCCCGCATGGCTGTCAGGTATTTGATCAGGTAAGCGGCGTAAACAGCGTAGCAACCCGGTTTCAGTTCGCCGCCGCGGAAACTCTGGTTGGTCTTCATCCAAGGCGGCGCAGACCAAGCCGTGGCGATGATCTTGATCCCGGAGTTGATAGCCAAAATTTCCTGTAACAGTGGAATAACTTCAAGGTCCCCTGCTTCGATGTCGAAATGAACAAGCTCGTGGTCCGATTGTCCGGCCAACCTGTCGTTATAGGTAAAGCAGCGTTCGCTCAGATCCGACGCACCGATGCTCAGTCGCAGAAAACTAACGCCGATGCCGTCTTCATCGGGCAAGAACAATTCCCGTAATAATGCGTTCCTGTCAGGATCAGGCAAGCGGCTAATCAGCATAGCGCTGCCTCCGGTCAAGGAAAACCCGAATCCATCCATGACCTGATACTTCCGCTCGGCATCCACTGTTATTACAGGGAAATCATTGGCGTTGTCGGCGAAACGAAGGTCATTCGTTTGTCGTTGAAACAAAGAGTTTTGGTCGGCAGTGGTCAGCCAAACCGCCAAAGAAGAAGGATCTTCTGAAAGAGGAAGAATTGGATCATGAGGGTTGGTTTGTTCAAGCATGGCAGTCCTCTTGGCGGAATAGCTTTATCTATTATGAGCTAATATGAAAGCCTTACAGGTTGGAAAATCGTTTACAAAACATTTATTTCGTAGCATTGCAGGGTAACCGGATAGCGCAGCGAGAAAGTGGGCTTACGATTTGCATATAATATACAACTTCAGACTTAGTATAGCCTGTTATCAGGTGTTTGGATTTGGCCCTCATGATCGGATTGGACTTTTAAGTTCATTTAAAATTCTCTATATCTTAACGGTCAGATCAAGAGCTGATAGGAAAATATTCGGCGCCACTTTAAAGTCGCAGAATTTTTTGCCCACCCCGCCAAACAAAGTCACGCCAATCAAGCAAGCTATTGTCCCGTATAAAATAATGCTTCAAATTCTTCTAAAGGAAGCGGTTTGCTGAACAAATACCCTTGATAAGCCATGCAGCCATATTCTTTAAGT
>NZ_SCTW01000081.1 GCF_004322395.1 Methylobacter sp. | reverse complement strand
GCTGCATTTCTCAGTGCATTATTAGCAATCAAAGCGCTATTACGCTATATCAGTCATCATGACTTCATTATTTTTGCTTGGTATCGCATAGTCTTTGGCTTAATTGTACTTGCCACATCATACAGCGGCCTAGTGCAATGGACCGTTGATTAATATGACTCTAAAACTATAGCCTTATTTTCATAAGGCTTTGTTTTTCACTCTTCGTAACAACCAAAAATCAACCACTGCTAGCGTGGAACAATATTGCCTTTTTCGTCTGAGAGGATAATTTCCACCCGCCCATTCATTTGACGGCCGGCAGCCGTATTACGGTAAGTTATTGATTCCGTTCGTGGTGAGTCCTTCGACTGTACTCAGGAGAGCCTTGTCGAACCATGAATGGAATCAATTTGTTCAGCGCTTCCCTAGAGTAATCATCATTCCTCGTTCGGTTTGCTTAGCATGTGACTCCTTGAGTTGCTGTTTGGGGCCGCATCGGCTTCAGCCGTTCTCACATGAAGTTGGATTTGAGTGCGTTTGGCTGTGGAGTAGGCGATCGCTAATTCAGCAGCTTTCTGCTTGGCGGTTTCCTCCGCTACTGCCACTTGCTGCTTGGCTAAATAGGCCAGTTGATTGACAGTTTCATCATCTTCATCTTCTAAGGCAGCATCTGCTTTTTTCAAAGCGTCGTCGGCCGCTTTCAATTCAAGCGCTGCCAGATTTGTGACATCAGGATTAGTTCGTGCATTGTTGAAACTGTTATGCGCCTCTGTCAGAGAAGCGTTTTTCGGCATGGTAGTGCAGCCTGAAACAATCGCGACAGCAAACAGGATAATGAGATGATATCGATGATTTTTCATGATGAACTCCATTTATGATTACTGGGCTTGACGTTCGACTTCTTGTTGCAGCGCACGATTACCTTCTTCCAATTCGCGCGCTGCTTTCTGCGCCTTGGCTGCACGCGCCGTCGTCGAGGCTAGTTGAGCGTCTACCTGCGCTTGTTCCGCCAATTGTCGGGTTAACTCATACTCTTCATCTGCCATGGCTCGCTCGGCAGCCCCCATCTTATTCATCGCAGACCTTAGCAGTACCGGTGTAAACTCATTGCCACCCGCGCTAATTGCAGTGTTTACCGCATCCTTGGAAACGGCCATTTGTTCGATAGGTGCCGGGATGCTTGAGCAACCGACCACAAACATTGCAACAATTGTGATGATGCCGATGCCCTGCATCATTTGATGCAATTTTAGATAATCAAAAATTTTCATTATTCTTCCCCATTGAATTAAACATCGGACAGAATCGTTACAATGATGCTCTATTCCGATTGCAACAACTCTCCGTTTTTTCAAAGGACTGTTTTTTAAGATATTTAGCAGGAATTAAATTCCCTTTTATAAAAGTTTATAAAAGCGCACTGTGCGCTAGCGAACATAAGCTTAAATAATGCTAAACAGGATTAACGTTCAATTCCTGGTCGCAAAATAGTTCGTATAAAAATTACAGCCAGCAAGTTAGGTGATGAAACGAACTTATTGATGAACTGGCTAGTTAAGAAATGACTTCATCAACAATGCTCTCATCCAGTAAGATGCAAGGGAGAGCTGCCAATGCAATAGCGTACTACAGGACTCGTAGATACCGGTTATATGGTGCCGGAATAAGGCTTTTGTTTTTCAGGCGGGGCGGCTTTTTCCATCTGACGGCGAAATTCGTCCAATTGCCGTATTAACTCCTGACTAAAGGATTTGATTTGTTTCTCAAACAAAGGAATTTGCTGCTTCAACTCCTTGTTAAAGGTTTCGCCTATCGATCGCAAACTTCTAAAAATGTCTCCCAAAGGCAGTATTGAAAGATTATTGAGCGTTTGCTGATAATCGACTTTCCATTGATTGTTTTCTTTTAATAATACAGTATCAAAAGACAAAACATCATCGATCTCAGATTTTTTTAACGTCATGAACGTTGCTACAGTTGCATTGGAGCCGTCGATTAAAGCCGTCTCGGTCTTTACTGTCACATCTTCCAGATTTTGCTGTTTATTCACAAGATATTGAGTATCCCGGGTGGCGTATTTTCTGGCAGAGTCAAGATCGCCATCCGCCATCGCTTCCCAAAATTCCGTAGAAACCTGTTCGGGGGTCGATACGGTCTGACAGCCGCCCAGCAGCAACAAAAGACTTAAAAGCCCCGTCAACCCAGCTAAGCTAAGCTTTATGTGATAACCAGTGAAGCTCTCTAATAAAACTTTAATTGTCGCCATCGAAAACTCCGGGAATTTGCAGTAAATTCAAGAAAAGTTATTTGAAATCAAGGTGGCCGGAACAACGGCTTCCGGAATAGTCAAAACCTATACCCAAACAATTCGTTCGATAACGAAAAGTTTAAATGTAATTAAAAAATGTAGGGTACTCTGAGCATACCGCATGGGCTGATTTTGCAACAGGCCCCTTGTCGCTCAGTTTCCACCTTTTACCCTGGATTTTAAGTGTTTTGCAAGGCGTTTCATGGATAATGAAGAATCATCGGCCGCGAGATGGACGTTGATAATGCTAGGCATAGTTTGGTTGTTCAAAGCATTAATAAGCGCCGTTTCAAACGTTTCTTCGGTAGCGGCATCGTACCCAGTTAAAGGGCCAAAGACTTCCCCCAGCCGATCGAAACGCCAATTACTAATATCATTAAAAGGGCCTTCAAGGATGCCGCGTTCGGTACTGTAACCCCTGTTGTTAAAAACTACCACAATCGGATTCAAGCCAAGATAGGCGTGTGTTGAAAGCTCAGTGCCGGTCATTTGAAAAGCGCCATCTCCAACCAGAATCAGTGCACGATGATCAGGACGGGCGATTTGCGCGCCGAGCGCAGCGGGCACTGCAAAACCCATGGTGGCATAGAAACCGGAGGCCAAGAACTCGCTCTGCTCGTGTACCCGTAAATCGATAGCAGCAAAAAGGCAATCGCCTACATCGCAAACGACGATCATCTCATCGCTAAGCGCCTGATCGATTCGCTCGATCAAACGGGCTATTGTTATCGGCTGGTTCGTTTCAGGAAAATCACTTGATTCCAATGCTACCGGTTTCAATGGATATGCTTCGCCGCAAAATTTAACAGTGCCCGTCAATTTTGCTAAAAAATCAGCCAACGCGACGCGAGGATAACGGTGGGCGCTGATCACAACTTCATTCATAGATGCGCGGATCATCAAATGGGGATCCAGTTTCGCCGTATAGATGCCGGTATCGATGTCATTCAACGTCACGCCCAGCATTAACAGTAAGTCGGATTGCTCTACCGTATACCGCGCATTCTCCGAACTCATCGCGCCCTGATAGATACCGAAATAGGCAGGATGCCGCTCGGCAATGACTGACTTACCGGATAGTGTGGCTACAACCGGAAACTTAGTCCGTTCAACAAATTTGACCAAAGTCTCTTGGAGTCTGCGCCGATGTAACTCAACGCCCGCTATGATCATCGGCGAAACTGACTTAGCCATAAGCTCGGTTGTTTCAGCGATGGCTTCGGATAATGCGGTCTCGTCGCTGGCAAACCCTTCCATGGTCACCTCCGGCATCGGATAGCCCTCTACCATGACCATGTCGCGGGGAAGTTCTATATAAACCGGTTTACAAAACCGGCGAGCAGCTGTAATTGCATGATCTATCTGCCGAAAAGCAATCACAGGATCATTCAGCACCACGGATACGCAGGTAATACGTTCGAAAATTTCGCGTTGGAACGTGAACGGACCAAAACGGTGATGAATCAATGGATCATCTCGTTGTTCACGTACCCCAGGACCGCCGCTGATCACGACCACAGGCGAAGACTCCGCATAGGCACAGGCCACTGCGTTTACTGTATTGAGAGCCCCCACGCCGTAAGTCACCGCCAGCGCTCCCATTCCCAGACAACGTGCATAACCGTCGGCGGCAAAGGCAGCGGTATCTTCCCGCGTGGTGCCGATATGCTGTACGGGACTTTTGACCATCAAATCATAAAACCCGAGCACATAGTCCCCCGGAACGCCAAAGATATGCTTAACACCTGACTCATAAAGGCGCTTGAGCAGGTATTGTCCAATCGTGTCGAATTTAGCGGTGCTCATAACGATTTATCCTATAAATAAAGAACTAATCAAACAAGTCAACGGGCAAATCTTTCAGGCAAATGGTAAAACCAAAAAAGAGATTAGAATTCTAATTACATGTTTATAAACATTACACCTTACCAATCTTAGTGAGCAAGATATTTTGTAGGCATGGCGCGCATAAGGGCTCTTCAACAAATGCCGACATCTGAAAATAATCGTTGAGCAAAAGGCATCAATCAGAAGCGGCCAGTGGTCGGCCGACGGTATTCGCGAATGGCAGTGCGTAAGAAAATGCAGAAGGTATCCGTACAAAGAACCAACGGGAACATAAGCGCGCCGAAAATGGGACATAAGCGGAAAACCTAAATATAAATTAAAACATGTAGGGCGCCCTGCGCATACCCCCATAATAAACGAGATTGGTCTTAGCACAGCAAACCAGATATTTTAGACCATGATATGATACGTTAGACTTTAAAGTACGCGTAGCGTATCTTGTCGGGCTAATGCATCTTTAGATTTAAATTAAGGCACATCATTAATCAGGAAACGGCACTTGTCGGCAATATAATAAAAATTATTATTGGGGAATAAAATGCGCAAGGTATTATTGTTCATACTTTTTATCACAGCATCTTATGCTGCGTTTAACAAATATCAACGGTTCTTTTTTGATAAGCCTGAACCTACTTTCAGCGATACGTTAAACAAGAAAACAGCAGAAAACTTTGCCGGTTTTCATATCACCAATCTTTCCGGTTCGGTATTACCCAATGCAGGCACGGCTGAGGAAAAACTGGCAATTATCGATTCATATTACCGCCTTAAGCCAGATAGGCGTTTTATCAGCGCAATTACATCCATCAACCAGTTTTTCCTACAAAAAACTGATAATGATAAAGTCAGCTATCAGTTCGTCAATCATGTCTGGGAAATCAGGCATGGCGATGATTTGTTGGGAACCTTGCCTGAATACCCCGATTTTCCAGATTACATGGCGTTGTTGCAACAATTAGCGGCGCAGCTGGCATCTAGGCAAGCCGTCGTGCTGGCCCCGGATGGACTTATTCCGTCTCAGGAAAAACCTTTCTTTTACCACGAATTGACAGCACCGTTGAATGAGTGCGGCGCACAATGGCTAGACCACAAATATAACAAAAATTGCCTGAATTTCGCCGTCCGCGCCTATAGCGCCATAATGATGCAAGCTTTTGATAATATGGGAGCGTTTGATGAGATTTACGGCCAATCCGTAGCTTTCCTGGCGATTGCCAAAAGCCTGACCGGCGAAGCTTATGCCGAAGAAGAAGCTATCATGGCCCACCAAATGGGCTACACCACGCAGGCCAAAAAACTGTTGGACACGCTGCCGGATGACACCCCGTATAAGCTTTATGTCAACCAACAGACACAAAGACTCCAAGACCTGGCCGACAATGATAAAAGCAATGGCCAAGCTTTATTTCTGGCACTGATGAGACTGGGTTATCAGGAAAACAAAACCGGCTTTTATGATTTACTCAAAAAACAAAAAATAACAAACCCTGCATTGATATTGCCGATAATCAAAGCCGAATTGCAAATCGACGATTTTGAAATTAGCAGGACTCGTGGCTGGGTATTGCAAGGCGCAACTCTATTTTTGGCGGACTACCAACCGGACTGGTTGACTTTAGCCAGTAAAACCGTTGAACAGATTTTAACGGCTTTGGCTTATACGGACGAAGCTGAAGCCGACACCCTGATAAACCAAGGCGCCAACGCCTTGCTGTCACTCATGAAAACAACCGAAAAAGATGTGGTCGACAAATTTGAAGCGGCTATGGACAAAAAATCCGGAACCCCGGACACGCCATTTTTGCCGAAACATTTTCAGCGGGCGTATCTTAGCGGCTATTTTTATTCCGGGCTTTATCTAGAAGCCAAACATCGACTATTTACTAAGTCTTCCATCCCGGAAGCCGAAGCCTTGCTACAGAAATTTGCTACCTCGACCGGCGCGTTTCAAAGAGAATTCGTCAGTTGGTATCAAAATTTAATCAATGCCGAAAAAGGGATGCTTTCTGAAAACGATTTATTCAGAAACCTTGAGTCTTTGCAGCATATGGGCATGTGGCCGATCATTAAGGCTTTCGATTCCAATCAAAATTTATTTAAATTCGGCGCTCCGGACATGCGTAATGCCGTAAAACTGATGTTCAACAAATTCGATACCCGTCCGCAATTATTGGCTCAAGCAGCCAACATTTCGGCGACGCAATTGTATGACCTGGATTTGTCTGAAAAATTACATGCCGCCAGCGTCAAATTAAACGGGGACGATGGCACCGGTAAAAAGAATCTTGCGTTACTGCATAAAGACCCTGATGCGTTGGTTTCCGCCATTAATGACGAATTTGGCTATAAAAATCTGGCTGAGCAACTGCAATTCATCAATGTGCCCGATAAGAAATTGCGGGAAATTTATGATGCCGCCCGTGAAAAATATCCGAATAATAGAACTATAGTCAGCGATTACACTAAGTATTTGCGCGATAGCGCTCATGAGCCGCAACAAGCTTTGAAAATAGCTCAAAACTGGCTGACCAATAATCCTCAAACAGATCCCAATGTCGATATTTTTGACATGCTTTTTACAACAACTTCGGCTGCCAAAAGCCTTAATGCCTTGAATCGGCATAAAGAAGCCTTGGCTATACTGTCTCCAATAGTTGAAAGTTGGCAAGGAGGAGTCATGACCGAATATGCGAACACGCTTGCTTTATTAGGCCGGGATCAGGAAGCCGAAGACTATTTCTCTAAAACGCTGGCCCGTTACCCTGGCGCCACTTATGCCATGCTGGATTACTGCTCATTTTTATGGAACCGAGGCCGTTATGATGCAGCCGCCGACTTAGTGAAACCGCGTATAGAAAATGTAGGATTTTTACGCGAATTGGCGGACTTGTTCGGCAAAACATTTGCAGGAAAAACAGAGGCGGCCAAGCAAGCTTTTTTAGCTATTGCCGCCACCAATCAAACTGCATTCACGCTGGACAGTTTTTTACATTACGCCTCTAAAAATAAGATGGCCGCTATTGTCGCTCCTCTTTACCCAATGATTAAAAACCAAGGCGGCGGTGTGATCTTTATCGCCATTCATCAATATGAAGCGAACAAGGAAAGCAATGGCAAAGATCTGGCTTTGGAGCAGTTAAAAGCAGGAATAAATCCCGCTGTGCTGAACCGTTTAAGCATGCCGATCTATGAAGAAGGACAGTACGATTTGCTGTGGGATTTGATCGAGCAGCCAACGGCAAATGATTATCCTGAAATGGTTTGGTTGTTGCGGGCGACGACCTATCGATTGGAAGGCGGC
Source organism: Methylobacter sp. (assembly GCF_004322395.1). GTDB lineage: Bacteria > Pseudomonadota > Gammaproteobacteria > Methylococcales > Methylomonadaceae > Methylobacter_A. The sequence continues at coordinate 4,538 of NZ_SCTW01000081.1, read as the reverse complement.
ACCGCCGCACAAAAGCAAGCACTTGACGAGTTTTATCAACAGCCGATTAATAACAACCGCATAATCGCGATAGGCAAATATTTGCTTGATGGCTTGTCACGCGAGGAACTCTTGGTATTTGCCAAAAATAACAATAACGTTTTATCCGAGGTCGCTTTTTATATCGCCGTGCGGCACATGAGCGAGCAGCAGTTTGTGGAAGCCAACCGTTGGTTGCGATTGTCCATTGAAACCGCCGAAATCAGAAATCACGAATTAGCTTGGGCAAACCAATATCTTTATAACTGGTACTCTGATTATTTGTCCTTGGCGCAAAGGAATTCATACAAACTGATGTACGCGAAGAAATGAAGGCGATACGAGATTTCTTCTGTCTAATACTGACGCATGCCCTCAGGATAGCTCATGTAATAGAGTATCTTGTGACAAGTGTGAGAGGCTGCATTATCCGGTTTAGTGTAGCCACTTTATGTTGCCGAAGCATTGGGCAAGACAACATAAGCTTCACAATAATATTTATTGACAGCTGATGATATTGGTATACATTAAAATATGTTTTATATTAAATTTAATCCGCTGTATTAAAAACTCATTTTTAATACACCTTACTTGTTTGACCTGATATTCAATAGGCAAGTTAGGCATCACTAATGACAAACATATCTACTTCAAGCGCCAATCAGTACGGCTTCCAACAGCTTAGTGCGGTCATGGCGCTCAGAAATGTTGCTCAAGCAGAGCAGGTAGCTCAGTCATTGAGGGCACGGGCTAATGATGCACAACGCGTGGTGGATGTAGCGAAGGAAAATGCCAGAGCCTTGCTCGTTCAGTCGAATCAAGCACAAGTGCGGGCTGAAAATGAGCGACAAATGTTGAATACATCAAACTCTATTTTGCAGGCAGGCACTCAGCTGTCGAATTTTGTCAATCATGTTATCGTGCCCTCCTCCTCAACTCCCTCACCATTGGTCGACAACAGCCAACCAAAAGCTATCGGCAGCATAATCGATATCAATGCTTAGACGTCTGCCGAGCTTAGTGATTCCATATAAAATAATTTTATTCACTATTTAGGACGCCCTCGACGCCGTCGAATAAGCATTTACCCCAACGATGGAACCGACGCTAAAACGCTATTGCATCATGCTAATATGGCAATGTACGAAGCAAAGGAATCCAGGCTTGCGCCATAAATATCCCTGCAATTTATCAAATGTCGGCATCAGATAGCAATTTAGTAACCACTTCAAAATCGAATTGATTGATCCGCTCTGCCAGCACATCGGCTAACTGAGCATCAAGTGCTTTAATTTGCTCTATTGCCACCAAGCTTTGTTCTATATCCAAACTCATGGCCGCTTGCTGCAATTCAGACAATAACGCTTCCGGCAGCTGTTTTAAACGTTCATCATTAAGCAATTGCTCAGTAACATTTTTCCGGATAACCGGCTCATCGTAAATAAACTGCACACCTAGATGTTTTGTCATCAAAGCGAAAATCTCGGCTTCCCGATAGGGTTTGCTGACAATATCATTGACCCCTGCATTTAAAAACTCTTGCTGTTGCTCTGTAAAAACTGATGCAGTCAAAGCGACAATTTTCACTTTATCGCCATTGGGTAAAGCCCGAATTTTTTGCGTGGCAGCGATACCGTCCATAATGGGCATGCGCCTATCCATCCAAATAAAATCAGGTTGCCAGCGCTTAAATTGCTCTACGCCTTGTTCACCATTCACTGCTTCAAACACTTGAAAGCCGACGAATTCCATCAACCTTTTTAACAACAGCCGATTTTCCAATTGATCTTCAACAATCAAAACACGATAAACCGGTTGCCCTTCCGCTAATCCCAGCACTTGCTTACCGTCAAGGACTAATTTGTTGATAATCTCCGATTGCTCAACCTTGGTAACAGGTAACTTTAAAATAAAAGATGATCCCTTATCCAATTCACTGGCCACAGTAATCTGCCCACCCATTAATTCTGCGTATTGCTTGGTAATCCGCAGCCCTAAGCCGCTACCTTGTTGATAGGATTCTCTACCGACTTGTACAAAGGTATCGAAAATGAACGGCAAATCCTGTTCGGCAATGCCGATACCGGTATCTTCAATCTCGCAAATTAATAAGCATTGTTGATTATCGGGCAAATCTTCAGCCCTTAAATACACGACAACGCGGCCTTTTTGAGTATATTTAATCGCATTACCGACCAAATTAAGCAAAATTTGCCGTAATTTTGCCTCGTCGCTGTTAACAAAACGCGGAAAACTGGACGATTGATCCAAAAACAATTCCAAGCCTTTGGCTTCGGCGCGTTCGTGCATCATGTCAATGGTGTCAAGAATTAACGCGCCTAAGTCAAAATTACCGTTTTCAATGATCACGCGCCCCGCTTCGATTTTTGCCATATCCAGTACATCGTTAATCAGTTTCAGCAGGTGCTTACCGCTATTATTAATGATATTCAGCGTCTCACGTTGCGCGGGACTAAGTTCACTGTCTTTTTGCATTAACTGCGAAAATCCCAAAACGGCATTCATCGGCGTGCGTAATTCATGACTCATGTTGGCTAAAAATATACTTTTGGCTCGATTCGCCGCTTCCGCTTCATCTTTTGCCGCTAATAATTCCTGCTCTGTTTGCTTGCGAATAATAATTTCTTGCTGTAATAGATTATTGATGTGTTGTAAACGGGTATGTCCGAGAATTTCATTTTTTAATACCAGCGCGGCGTAGTTAAAGAAGAGCGGCAATTGATTATGCAAATCGCGCATCGCGACATGCAAGCTTTCCATTTTAAATACGCCGATCATAGTTGAGCCGACCTTGAGCGGATAAACCCATGTGTACGCATGAGTGAAAGCGGGTGTTAGCATCTGGGTATCGCTAAAGTCATGCTCATATTCGCTGGCCTCCCCTGTTGTGAAGGCATTGCTGACACGTTGATCATCCAGTTGTTGCAGGTGTTTTTTCAGTCCGTAAACATCGGCATAAAAAATATCGGCATCGATTTTGTAATACAGAATCAGGTTAGCGCCGCCAATGACATCGACAATGGAACGCAACATATTGTCAATAACATTTTCCAATCCTGATGCTTCACCCATTTTTCTCATCAACTGCATAACCAGCTGTTGATTGGACTTTTCCAGAGCGAGTTTGGTAGCGCGCTGTTTGAGTTTATTCCACTCGGCGACAGGGATGGTCATTAGTTCATTGAGCATGCATATTATCCAGTTTACGGCTGATGGCGGTTTGCAAAACGTTTTCGAGATGATCCAAGCTCACATCGCGCCATTGCACAGGTAAATCCAGCATGCTGCTGATATGCGCTGCTTCCAGGCTAAAATCGTCGGATTGCGGTGTGCGCAAGCACAACAGATAATGGTGTTGGTCATGGAAAATATCGCGAATAACGGCGATATTCGAGCCGAATGTTTTAGCAATAACGGCATCCCAATTGTGCGCCCAGTCATCCAGTAAAAAGAACGCGCCCTTGCCCAGCTCTTGATTGAATTCTTCTTCACCTAACAGCATTTCAATACAATTTTGTCCCTGCGTCCGCAGAGTGTGGGCTTCATTCAGCATGTTATCCATTCTAGGATGGCAAGCCCCATAAAAGACAAGAGTTTGCTCATTCGTATGTCGCGATAAACCTGCCTGTAAAGCGCAGGACAAGCGATTGAAGTCAATATGCAACGAAGCGGGCAAAAAATCCGTTGTTAGCGGCCAGTTATTTTTTGCAATTAAAAAGTTAACTTCTTTTTGCAAAATGCCGCAGCCGACCAGGCTCAGTGTTAATGATGACATGGACTCATATATACATAATGTCCACGAAAGACACGAAAAACACAAAAAACCTGTATAAGTAAAAAACTACTTATCCCATCTGACGCCTGCTTCAGCATGTTACAAACCATGCTGTTTAACCTATTAAATTTCAAAGCAGCTTTAAACTCCCGCATATAATTTTTCTGGGGTCCAAAGCTTGCTTTGGCGTCGACCCCACCTGATAACGTTTCTCTCTGTATCAATAGTCTTGTCCATTTTTTCGTGTCTTTCGTGCTTTTCGTGGACAGTAATCGTCCCAACTTAAAATCGCCCAAACTCATAAACAGCATCTAACATCGCTCTGATATTACGTTCGGGGATTTTATACGGCATCAGAATCGTCCCAAAAAGAAATTTACCGCCCGCCATACCCGCCGCTAACATGCGTTTTACTTCTTGCCTAATTTCCTGTTCCGACCAATCAATCAGCTTAATATCATTGATAACACCGCACGTTAGGCCTCGTCCATTGATAATTTGCTTACCTACGGCAATATCGTCCAAAGGGCTTAAATAATAAGTCTCTATGCCAATTTGCGAAATAATGGATTCAATGACCTGATTAAATCGCGCTCCACCGCAGTAATAGACAATGCCTTGCAAACCTGCGCTTAAATCTTGCTTCATCCACGGTATACCCGTTTTGATAATGTATGGGAGCGGCACAAAATCGGTAGAGCCGAACGGGTTAGATCGGAAGAGC
>NZ_SCTW01000080.1 GCF_004322395.1 Methylobacter sp. | reverse complement strand
TATAGGTTGATTTCGGACATACTTCATCTGTTTGTTTATGGTTTATATCGCCGTCACTTGACGGCCTCTTACGGAGAAGCCCAAATGCTAGAAACTTTTGCAATCCTCCTAATTATTCTTTGGATACTGGGTCTGGTCTCGTCGTACACATTGGGCGGGTTCATTCACATTCTGTTGGTTATTGCGATTATCGTAGTCATATTGCGCATCATTCAAGGACGAAGCGCTGTGTAGCGGCATTGTAATGGTTCTAAACAACAAGAGCATTGGCCAGAGCGATACTCGGTCCAGCCTGCTTTTTAATGTGCCCTCAAAACTCTCTACGGCATAAGCTGTTGGATTCAGCCGCCGCTGCGGAAAACCGTATTGCCGATGTGTGGGAGAAGTAGCGGGCGCAGTCCCGTTACCCTGATCCGATCAAAACCGTTTTTACCGCTAGCGTCAAAATAAAATCGGTTTCTATTTCAAGTTCAGCAACATCTTTAATGGCTTGCTGAGTGCTTTCATTGGCACGCCAAGCAAAAGGCGTCATCTGTAACAACGCGATTCTTTGTTGTGGAGTTGGTGCGATTTTATAGCTGATGCGTTGTATGTCGATACGCTCAAAGCCAAGCGGCAGTTCGCTTTCCAACGCATGTTCTTTTACCTCGGCATAGATAAATTCTTTTAACTGCCATAGATGTTTCGGTCCCGGTGTTACGGTTAGCAAAAGCCCTGACGGTTTTAGCACCCGCCCCAGTTCGTCGTCATTTGACGGGGCAAAGACTCTTAGCACAAAATCAAAATACTGGGCTGCATAAGGCAGCCGGTTTGAGCTGGCGACTATGAAACGTGCATTAGGCTGTTTTTTGGCAGCAGCAGCGACCGCAAATTTAGCAATATCGACGCCGTGCAACATCATCGGGTTGGTGCAAAAGGCTTCAATTGCCCGGCTGTAATAGCCCTCGCCACACCCCAGGTCCAGCAGATGCTTGGGTTGATTTGCATCGATCATCATCGCCACCGCTTTGGCCATCGGTTCATAATAGCCGGCTTCCAAAAACTCGCGTCTGGCCTGCATCATTTGCTTGTTATCACCGGGTTCTGATGAGTGTTTGAATTGCACCGGCAAAAGATTTAAATAGCCTTCCTTTGCAAGATCGAAATGATGGTTGTTATCGCAAACATAGCTTTTAGTTAACGGAATCAGTTGTAGCGAGGCCGAGCAAATAGGGCATAAATAACAGGAGACTGAATGCTGGATTGGGTGCATGTAAACAGGGACTTTTTCTCGGCTAGGCCGCGAAAAGTTTTCGATGGGTAAACGGTCGTTTTAAATGAAAGACAGGATCAACTTAAGTTAACCCCGTCCCAGTTAAAAGTCGGATCTAATGATTAGATTGACTTGTAAATGCTTAATGCTTTGTTTAATTCAGCAATAGCTTTTGGCTCATCTGCGCTTTTACCGATTATTTGCGCTTTAATAAGGCTGTCGAGTCCTTGTTTTACAGTAGCTTCGTTGCCTACGATTTCATCAGAAGCGCTACGTGCTGCTTTTTCATGTATATAAGCGGCATTGAAATCATGTTTGTTGATTTCAGCTATAGCTTCTTCAATATGTGCAATAACTTCATTGGCTTTTGCATCTTCAGCTAAAGCAACGGTGCTTGCACCAAAAGAGATAGCCATAGAGAAAGTGAGTACTGCTTGTTTGATTAAATTCATCATATACCTATGAGGTGTTTTGGTGTGATTTCCAGGCTATGCCTGAAAATAAATGATTGGAAAGACAATTGCTATCCAAACGCTATGATATACGATAAACATTAAATTCTTATGAAAAAGATTCATTCGACAAAGAACTGGAAGGCGATACTGAAACCCTTTACCATACGCACCTCTTGGGGCAGGGTGTCAAAGCGTTGTCCGACTTTATAACTCAACACATTATTGATATGGCCCCGCTTGCAGGATTATGTACTGAAAGGATTAAAACGTGAGCAGCAGCATTATAATTGAACATAACTCTGATGAAGCCCGTTTGAGCGAGCTGGGCGTAGCCGAATGGCCACATGGTCGAAGGAAGTTTCGGTATTTCCATTCGAGTTTGACGATCAGGAAACTGTCGGGTTATAGATTTAAGTAGGTTGGGTCGCATCTTTGCAACCCAACCTGAGGCTTAACTATTCGCTAACCTGGGCAATCCAATCTTGCAAGTTGTAATAATTGGTAATGCGGGCCACTTTGTTGTCGCGGATTTCAAAAAAGGCGCCGGCTGGCAGGCGGTATTTTTGCCCTTGTGCGGCAGGCAAACCTTCGTCGGTTTTAATATATTCACCCAATACTACAAATTCCGCTGCCGCGCGTTTGCCGTCAGCTGTCGCCATGATGACCATGTCGACCAGCTGTTCTTTGTAATTGTTGTTCATGCAGGCCATGAACTGGGTGAATGCGTCCTTGCCGATTTCGCGTCTGCCTTGGTTGATGTCGTGGATGACATCGTCGGTCAGCAAGTTAAGGAAGGTATCCATGTCACCACCGTTGAATGCGGCGTAGTATTGTTCTATCAGGTTGATGCTGTCTTGGTTCATAATGATTTCGTGGTTAATTTAAGTTAAGTAGTAAAATTTGATTAGTCTTTTTCCCAGTTATCCCGTAGCGTCACGGTGCGGTTAAACACCAGCTTGCCATCGACGCTGTCTATCGCATCAAAGCAAAAATAACCGGTGCGTTCGAATTGATAGCGGCTTTCCGGTTGCGGATTAGCCAGACTGGCCTCCACTCGGCAATCGGTCAGGACTTCCAACGAATCGGGATTTATCACATCGAGAAAGTTCTCTTCGTTGTCCGGATTGGGCACAGTGAATAAGCGATTGTACAAGCGCAGTTCGGCCGGGTGCGAGTGCTGTTCGGAAACCCAGTGGATTACGCCTTTGACTTTGCGGCCTTCGGGGTTTTTGCCCAGCGTGTCGGGATCATAGCTGCAACGCAGTTCGGTGATATTGCCGTCAGCATCCTTGATGACTTCGTTGCACTGGATTACGTAGGAACCGCGCAAACGAACTTCCCCGCCTTCTACCAAACGCTTGAATTTTGGCGGCGGTACTTCGGCAAAATCATCCTGTTCGATCAAAATGACTTTGGAAAACGGCACTATGCGTTTGCCAAGCTCAGGTTTTTGCGGATGATTGCTGACTTCCAACTGTTCTGTTTGGCCTTCAGGGTAATTGTCGATGACTACGCGCAACGGCTGTAAAACCGCCATGGCTCGTAGTGCATTTTCGTTTAAATCTTCACGGATGCAGTATTCCAGCACCCCCATTTCTATCCATGAGTTTTGTTTGGTCAGGCCGATGCGCTCGCAAAAGTCGCGTAGCGCTTTAGGTGTAAAGCCTGCGCGGCGCAAACCGGCTATAGTCGGCATCCGCGGATCGTCCCAGCCGTTGACGTGTTTTTCCATGACTAGCTGGTTGAGCTTGCGTTTACTGACGATGGTGTATTCCAACTGCAAGCGCGCAAATTCGATTTGTTGCGGATGACAGGGCGTTTTGAGCTGATCCAGAACCCAGTCGTAAAGCGGGCGGTGGTCTTCAAATTCCAGCGTACACAGTGAATGGGTGATGCCTTCCAACATATCGGAAATACAGTGGGTGTAATCGTACATCGGATAGATGCACCAGTCGTTGCCGGTGCGTTGGTGGTGTACGCGGCGAATCCGGTACAGCGCAGGGTCGCGCATGTTGATGTTCGGTGAGGCCATGTCGATTTTGGCGCGCAACACGTATTGGCCGTCGGCAAATTCGCCGGCGCGCATGCGTTTAAACAAATCGAGGTTTTCTTCTATGGATCGATTCCGGTCCGGACTTTCCTTGCCGGGTTCGGTCAACGTGCCGCGATAGGCCCTGATCTGTTCGGCGGACAAGCTGTCGACATAAGCCTGTCCTTGTTCGATCAGTTGTACGGCGTAATCGTAAAGTTGTTCGAAATAATCCGATGCGTGACGCAATTCCGACCATTCAAAACCCAGCCAGTGTACGTCGCGCTTGATTGATTCCACATATTCGTCGCTTTCTTTTTCGGGATTGGTGTCATCAAAACGCAGATTGCAGCGGCCGTTGTTTTCTGCGGCAATACCGAAATTCAGGCAGATCGATTTTGCATGACCGATATGCAGATAACCGTTAGGTTCGGGAGGAAAGCGGGTGACGACTTTGCCGTTGTTTTTGTTGTCTTTGAGATCAGTGGCAATGATCTGGCGGATAAAGTTTGACGCAGGTTGGTTATCGGTTGTGGACATTGGGTTTGTAAGTGAAGTGAATTTGTGTCAATTATACATTGAATGGCCGCTGTGGAGCTATCCGGCAACTGCTCCTGCATTGCTCTACCTCCCCCGTCCTTGGGGCCATACCTCCCGAGTTCATTCAGTCATCGGAAACCAGTGTCAGTATCCGGTAAAAGCCCTCGCCATTATCGCCCAGAACACCTGCCAACCAAGGCAAAACCAGTTTCATTTCAGCTGCTAAAGTCCACGGCGGATTAATTACGATCACGCCGCTGGCGGTCATGCCGTGTGCATTGCTGTCCGCATTTATACCCAGCTCAAATAGTTGTACATTTTTGATACCGCTTGCTTGAATAGCGTGTTCCAGCTTCTGGTTACGGCTGCGGTCAATTACCGGATACCAAAGCGCATAAGTGCCTATGGCGAAGCGTTTATACATCGCGGCGAGTGTTTCAACAACTTGTTGGTAATCGCTTTTTATTTCATAAGAAGGGTCGATTAGCACCAGCCCACGGCGTTCGGTCGGCGGCAACAGGCCCAACCAGTTTTTTAAGCCGTCGGCATGAAATACTTTGATGCGCTTATCTTTGTCAGCCACAGTTTTTAATATTTCTATTTCAGTGTTATGCAATTCGAATAAATACAAGTGATCTTTGTCGCGCAGCAACTGTTTGGCAATCAACGGTGAGCCCGGGTAACGGATTAACTTGCCGGGGCTGTTAAAGCGTTTGACAAGGCTGACATAGTGGGCAACGCATTCCGGCAAGTCACTGCGTTTTAACAGCTTAGCGATACCGCTGTCGAATTCCCGGTTTTTTAATGCATAGTCACTACTTAGGTCGTATTTCCCGGGGCCTGCATGGGTGTCGATGTAGCTGAAAGGTTTGTCTTTTCGTTTTAAGTATTCAAGGATTTGAATCAGGATAATATGTTTTAGAACGTCGGCAAAATTGCCGGCATGGAAAGAGTGTCGGTAGCTAAGCATGAAGGTTTAATTGTTTAAAGTACTTTGTCGAATATGGTCATGCCTATTTCAAAAGCAATCAGCCAGATAATGATCCATTCGAGTATTGTTGAATGTCTATGTTTTTGCTCATCTGCCAGCATTTCAAATAATTCATGGATGGTTTCCAGCTTTTTTGACAATACGCCTGTTCGTTGGGCTATTTCCAGGTATTTTGCAGTAACCCCGTAAAAAACTTCATATTCAGGATATTCCCAAAAGAAATCAGGCGTATCCAGCAAGTCGTAATTTAAAATAATATCGCTTTTGGTTAGAAATAATTGTCCACGAATTTTTGCGATTTTATTCCGGCTTAATCTGATTGTTCCGTTTTCAGCTAATGATTTTGGGATGTAGCTGGTGTTGTTGATGGTTGTTATTGCGTTGGTTTCAAAAGAGGCCAGCTTAATCGATTGCGCCATGCCTTGGGATAATGCAAAGATCAAGATGGGATCCGAAGACTCGATTTCAATATGATCTTCAATGATCCGTGTGCTTGGGCAATCGAGAGCAAAAGTGAAGTTGTCTTCTTCCGGTGAAGCCAGCGGATTTTCTGCGTGTTCCAATAATAAAAGATGCAGCTTAGACTGTTGTTCTAAATTGACATTCCAATGCACAACAGCTCCATAAGCAAAGACTATCGACCAGGATTGGTTATCCTCAAGCAGTAATGCGCCTTTAATGATCCGTATCAGTGTTGAGGCTGACATTAGTCCGGCCAATGCACTGATATCAAAACTTTGAGCCAAACAATAAGCTACACATTTTTTAATAGACTGATCTTCAGACATAAAGTGCCCTCAAGAGTTAATAGCTGCCATAGCGCTGGAATATTGATGAGCTTTTATTCTACTCCTCACAATTGATGTATCGACAGGGTGCTGTCGGATATGTGCCCGTTACAACTGAAAAAAAACAGCTGCTATTGTTCTGCAATCTTCACCAGCCAGCCATTTTCACCGTTACATCTTGGAATTTTGGCATTAACCTTGATGTTGATTCTCGCGGTTGTGTTAACTAAATCGGCAGGTAATTTTCCTTTTACCACAAAAAAAGACTCCTTATTTTCCGCAGTTACTTCAACAGGAATTGTTTTTACGGTGACTTTAATTTGCTCAGGTTTTTCCACATTAAAAGCATAAAAAGAAAACGCCGATCCCGGTGCAACCGTTGCCAAATTGGCTGGTAAAAATTTGGTTAGCTGCGGTTTCAAACAGGCATTCTCGCCACCGCCGCCACCGCCGCTTGCCATATTATGTCCGCTATGGTGTTCTGTGGCATTGACTAGGCTGGCATTAAAACAAGAAACCATAAAAAGAATGCCGAGTAATCTTGGTGTTTTCATGTATTTACCTTTTGATTATTTTTGTCGTGATCGGTATAAAGCGGACTCCCATTACGCTTTATTAAAGTAGGGTTAAAGCTGGAAAGTCTGCCGGCATTATATTCATAAATAACGTTTCATCATAAAACATTGGCATAATCCTGTTCCAGTTGCCGAAAGTTCATTGTCGACATAAAGCGGCTGAAACTCAGCCAGGAAGAAAGCCCCATCAGGTCTTTGAACTGCGGCGGCAGAAAGCGTGGCGCTATTACGGTGCCTTCTTCAACAAGATCGACTAATACTTTCATATCTTCGATCATGGTTTTACCGCAAAACAGCAATGGGATACGATCAGGCTTACCTTTGTTGACCGCCAAACGCATGAAATTATAAGTCAGTACAAAGCCTTTGATATAGGTTAGGTCTTTGGTGAACGGCATGCCGTCGGAACTGCTGCCCCTAAATACCCGGCTGCTAAGGGTATAGCTTTCTTCCTTATCCAATCCTTTATCCCTAAAGAAATCGAATATGTCCAAGAAATCCGCGCCTTCTTCGGCCAGCGTGATCGCGCGCACCCGGTTGATCAGGCGCATCAGCCTGTTCGGCGTGGAGCTGAAGGTCAATATTTCCATCAAAACCGCCAACCCTTCCTGAGTGACGGTTGCAGACGGCGGCCCTTTGCCGAGAAAAGTGCAATATGGTTGGGCTAAGCCGTTCAGGGTAGTGCCTAGATGCACCCATATCTCGTGAACTTCAAGCACACGCAGATCGCGCATATTGAACAATGCATCGGCGCGCAATTTGATGTAGTCGGTGCCGGCAGCTGCGTCGGCGACGATACCATCGCTGAGCATGGCGCGTAGGCCTTCACCGGGAAGCACGGCTTGAATTTTTTCGTTTAAGATGGCTACAGCATCCTTAGCATTGATGGTTTTAGGTTCTTCGACCAGGAAATCCAGCTTCAGCAGCTGCGATAGGGTTGCTTCCATCATGCTGCCCAAATTGGCAATGGTCGGATCGCCGACATGGAAAACATCCTGGGATGAGCCGTATAACTCCTGGGAAATATTGGCGAAGGTCGGTTTGCCCCTGGCTTCCAGCATACGCACTACATCCAGATACTCCTTGCAAATTCGACGCATGATCACACTGAGCGGGTTGAGCTGGCCTAACTTGCGCATTAAATCCCGCTCAATTTGGTAAAACTCGTGTTTTTTTTCGTTCGGATCAAAGCCTAATGGGCGTTTTTGGTAATAATCCGGCGTGACTATCGGCGGATTTTTGCAGTTGCCCTCAAAAAAAGCCTGCTTAATTTGATCATCCCATTTAATCGCGTCGAGTATGCGGATTGGCTGTTGCGCTTTGACGATCCGATCCGATAATGCTTTGACTTCGGTCAGATAAGCGGAAGGCTTAAGGGCTTTTTTGCGCATATGTGTCGTTTATTAGCGGTACAAGGTTTAAAGGGAAAATCAGTTAGCCGTATCAGCAGCGAAACCACGCCCAGTATAACAACAGATTGACAGGCCCCAAGAAAATCCAATCAGGGCGGGCTCAAAAATATCTATAGCCTTTAACCTGCTAATCTCTCGCCGGTCATCATTATCATCGGCTATCGAAGGCCTGATACTGATAATAAAGTTGTCGATGTTACGCACGAAGAACAATGCGAGTCAAATATCTTAGTCAGCGTGAGTGCCGACCTGTTCATTTTGTCATTGAAGATGGATGAAGTCGGGTTAATTTACAGTCTAGCTGTAAGTAACTAATTAATAATTCACGTATTTACTTATAAAAAAGCATTTTATATGGAATAGTTAAAGTTAATTAAGATTAATTTAAGACTAATTGATGAGAATGACATTAAACTTAATTAATACATTTTTAGAGTATGAACGCGAGTACAACCGACATGAATGAAAGAGACATTATTTCATCGCGACGCAAGTTCTTGAAAAATATAGCTTATGGATCATTGCTGATGGGGGCGGGGATCGGGGTAGCAAATGCTAGAGTCAAACATATAGCTTCGCATACAGTGCTTACACTACACTCGTCTAGCCATAAAACACGTGTCCATGACATGCTGCATCAGCATGTGTCCTCATATAGACCTTCATCCCATTTAAATAATTATAACATATTTGATCGCAACTCACCTTCGCACAAGGTGTTGGCCTTTCATAATACTCATACCGGCGATCAGCTAAAGCTGACTTATTTTGAACAAGGCCGATATATCAAAGACGCACTTCATGAAATTAATCATTTGTTTCGTGACTATCATGATGGTAGCGTCCACCCCATTGATCCCGCATTGCTGGATCAGTTGTATGATTTAAAACATACTCTCGAAGTCAGAAAGCCTTTTCATATCGTTTCCGGTTATCGGTCACCGGCTACCAATGCTGACTTGCGCAAACACAGTGACGGGGTCGCCAAAAACAGTCTGCACATGCAGGGCAGGGCGATTGATATACGCATTGAGGGTTTAGATACCAGAAGGATTAGAAATGCAGCAATGGCCATGCAGCGCGGCGGTGTCGGCTATTACGCGAAATCCGATTTTGTGCATTTGGATACCGGTAGCGTAAGAACCTGGACCGGCTAACTTCACGTCAATTTAAAATATAAAACCTATATCCGTAGTTTCAGCAACTGTTCCATGCGTTGATTCTATCTTTATCCTGTCGTTGGCAGGTCTCTACGGTATTTTGTCAACATTAAATATCAACTATTTAATTAGTGTTTCCGGTGCAGGTGCTGCACTGATACCGACAAAAAGCGACTGATCGGACAGGTCGTCCGGTCTGCTTAGAGCTCCTATTAACACAGCGTCATGACCATAAATATCAGGGTAAAATTCTAAATTATCATTTTGGTCAAAAAAAGCTGTAATGTAAAAAAACAACACCGGTATCGGTTTTTTCAGTATGACTCGCTGTGTTTTTGGCGTGTTCATGGCGAGTTGGATGGTCTCCGGATTCCAGTTGTCCTGATCTTTAAGCGCAAACTCCGCCAATTTTTGAGGGTTTGCAACCCGCACACAGCCATGGCTGAAATCCCTGCGTGATTTGCTAAATAAGGCATTTGCCGGAGTATCATGCAGATACACGTCATTCTTATTGGGGAAAATAAATTTCACTCTACCCAAGGCGTTCTTTCCTCCTGGCCGCTGTCTGATCCTTAACTTGCCTTCTTTAAGCATATTCATTGCTTCGTTGTTAAGCGCTGTAGGTTTTTCTCCGTCGCGAAAAACAGAAACTAATTCCATATTTTCCTTATCAAGATAACCACTATTCTGAATCAACTTAGGCAGTATTTCTTTTTTTATAATGCTGTAAGGCACATTCCAGTAGGGCATGAAATCGATGAAGTGCATTTCCGCCATCAACACCGGGGTTTGGGTTTTCAGCGCATTACCGACAACGACCCTCATATTAATAATATTGGCATCGTCTTGATCGGTTGCATCAGTCGCCCATAATTGGAAAGCGGGAATATTAACGAGAACCGATGGGCCGGTGTTCAGTTCAGGTAGCCAGCGCAGTCTTTCCATCGCCAATTCGATTTGTGTTACCCGCTCGCTTAAAGGTACGTTAAGCGCGGCCACAGAACTTTTTCCGATATGACCGTCAGCAGTAAGCCCATGCCGATTTTGAAACTTTTTAACCCCGGTAACAATAGCGTCAGTATATAGAGGAAACCTTTCCGCGCTGCTAACCGTCTTATCTTCCGGCAGATCGCCTACAGTAATTAAGAATCGGCGTAGCTCGGCAATCTGCGGATGAGATTCACCTGGGCGTAAGGTCTTTTGGATGAGCAGTTTGAAAGGCGGTGCGTTTACAGCCAACTGGCGGTAATTAGCCAATGCTTGTTTTAGCTTTTGATATTGTTTTAACTTGGGCTCAATCGATAGAGGCAATTCAGCCAAAGTGCTTTGCGTCAGACTGTTTTTAACCAGCAAAGGCAAATCGATCAGCTTTTTTTCTCTTAATTTTAAGTTAAAATTTATGCCCTGCGGATTTACCCGGCCATAATGCAAATCATGCACAAAGCGCAGAATCGATATACTGAGCGCCGTATCGTATAGCGCCAATTCTTTGTATGAATCCGGCTTGAGTTTTAATGCAAGCTCAAGTTTTTGCCGTAGTGTTTCAGTATCATAATTTTTAGAATTTAAGCCGTGAACAGCCGCGTTCGACAACAGATCAAGAGCAGCGTTGATATTTTTTGCTGAATTATTGTTGCCTAGCCACAGCAACTGATGGTTCGACATCTTATAGAGAGATTCAAGATCGTCGATCCGGTTTGGAAAATTGGACAGCATCAGGTAAGGATGCTGTTTTGCCGCAATAATGGCGGAAATTTCCTGAGCTGCGCCGGGTTCCTGATTGATGGTTTCTTCTGCGAGCAGAGCCGGCATGGGCAGGCTCAAGAAAAGAAATATCAGGAATCGGGAAACGGAGTGTTTTATATATGTTTTCAATTTATTTCTTCGCAAATGTTCGTAGTATCAAGTGTGGCGGTTGGATGTTATGACAAACCTTATTAATAGGATAATCAGTTTTTTACCGGGCAACTTGGCGATAGGCAATTTTAACATTAACACATCGTTCGAGGAAATTTGGCAACTTCATCCGATGCAGGAATTACGACTCCAAGGATGGGAAGGGTCGGTACCAATGATCGAGATTAAAAGCATGGAGCAATTGCTGATAGCGCTAAAAATTGGTGTTTTTAAGCGAAGCTTCGGTTCCCTCTGTAGGCTGCGCAGGAATTATGGCCGCATGTACTCTTTCATCCTGAATAATGAAATGAAAGAGCACAAATCAAAGTTGGTCATTAGTATGGCGCATCGTATATTAAGCTCTAATTAACTGTAAGGAATTGCAATGACAAGTCTGACTTTTCTAGGCGCAACGGGGCAGGTTACCGGTTCTTGTTATTTATTGGAAACCGGTTCCAGCCGCATACTGCTTGATTGCGGGCTGTTTCAAGGTTCAACGGAAACGGAAAAACAAAATGAAGCCGACTTTCCGTTTGATCCGGCCGGCATTGACGCCGTGGTTTTGTCCCATGCCCATCTCGACCACTGTGGACGCTTGCCGAAGCTGATTAAAGGCGGCTTCAAAGGTTCTGTATTCTTAACTGAGGCCAGTTTTCCGCTATTGGAATTGATGTTGATGGACGCCGCCCATCTTCAGTTAAGGGATACCGAATGGGAAAACAAGCGTCGGGAACGTGCCGGTAAACCGCTGATTGAACCTTTATACACAGAAGCCGATGTAAAGGCGTTACTGGCATTGCGTCAGCCGATAGCCTACGGTGCGGAAACCCAAATACGTCCCGAGCTGAGCGTCTCTTTTCATGAGGCAGGGCATATACTCGGTTCATCCATCGTGCGCTTGCGTATTAAGGACAAAGATAAAACTAAGACATTGGTTTTTTCCGGGGATTTGGGTAACCCGAATTCGCCGTTACTACGCGATCCAGCTGTTTTAACCGAAGCCGATGTAGTATTGCTTGAATCCACTTACGGCGACCGTGACCACAAGCCGCTGGAAAATACCCTGGATGAATTGCGCGAAGCATTGGCGGAAGCCGCACAAAGCGGCGGAAATGTGATCATTCCGGCTTTCGCGGTAGGCAGAACCCAGGATTTGATTTATTGGCTGGGTAAAATTCAGCGCAATGGCGGACTGCCGCAACAGCAGATTTACCTGGACAGCCCGATGGCGATCAGCGCCAGCAACATCTACGCTGAGAATGCGCATTTATTCAATATCGACGATCCCGAATTTACCAAGGTCGCGCCCGACGGCTGGCAAGCCTGGTTACCGGGGCTGATCTATTCAGAGACAGCCGAAGAGTCCATGGCCGTCAACCGTATAAACGGTGGCATCATTATTATTGCCGGCAGCGGCATGTGTACCGGCGGGCGCATCCGTCATCATCTTAAATACAATTTGTGGCGGCGCAATGCACATATCATCATTGCAGGCTTTCAGGCCGAAGGTACATTAGGGCGGGCTATTGTTGAAGGTAAAAAATCGCATTTAAAAATTCTGGGC
This sequence comes from Methylobacter sp., assembly GCF_004322395.1. Taxonomy (GTDB): domain Bacteria; phylum Pseudomonadota; class Gammaproteobacteria; order Methylococcales; family Methylomonadaceae; genus Methylobacter_A. The sequence continues at coordinate 36,629 of NZ_SCTW01000080.1, read as the reverse complement.
GCTGAAGTCAATGTCGCCGCCAAAGTGCATACATTGGGTGCATTAAGCGCTCATGCCGATCAAAGCCAATTGCTGCAATGGGTGGGGCATTTTAAAGAACCCAAGCCGAGAGTTTACCTGATTCATGGCGAAAAAACGGCCACGCTATCGTTACAAACCTGTTTAAAGCGGATTGGATGGAGCGCTAATATTCCTCGGGTAGGGGAAAAGATTGTTATTTAATTGTGGTTGAACCTATAAACAAAGCTTTTGAGCCGGATATCTCAGCTCATAATTAAAGGCGTAAAATAAACTAATATTTTAAATCGAGATAACTGAGCCATAAAAATCCGCTATCTCTTCTTCAACCTCTATCCCAAAGAGCCCAATATGGCCGGCACCAGCCTTTTAGTTTTACTTGACGATATCGCCTCAGTCCTGGATGACGTGGCCTTGATGACCAAAATGGCGGCGAAGAAAACAGCCGGCGTTTTGGGCGATGATTTGGCGCTGAATGCCGAGCAGGTGTCCGGTATCAGGGCGGAGCGGGAGCTGCCGGTGGTGTGGGCAGTGGCGAAAGGCTCATTAAAAAATAAACTGATCTTAGTGCCGACAGCGCTGACAATCAGCTGGCTGGCATCTTGGCTGATCACACCGTTGCTGATGCTGGGCGGCGCTTATCTGTGTTTCGAGGGTTTTGAAAAACTGGCGCACCCATGGCTGCATACGCATGCTGAAGATGAAGCCCACCGTGCCGAACTGGCTATGGCAATCGCCAATCCCGAGACCGATCTGGTGGCATTCGAACGAGATAAGATCAAGGGCGCCGTTCGTACCGACTTTGTGCTGTCGGCAGAAATCATCGTCATTACATTAGGAGCTGTCGCAACTTCGGCTTTTGCAACCAAAGTGGCCGTGATTGCCGGCATTGCACTGATTATGACTGCGGGTGTATATGGCCTAGTAGCAGTCATCGTGAAACTGGATGATGCGGGACTTTACCTGTGCCAAAAGCCGGGTCAGGGTCTGTGGACGAAAATCCAGCATCAGGTCGGCCAGGTCTTTTTGCACAGCGCGCCTTACCTAATGAAGATGCTGGCGATTGTCGGCACTGCGGCGATGTTTATGGTGGGCGGCGGGATATTGATGCACGGCATTCCTGTAGCGCACCAGTACATAGAGCACCTTGCACAAAGCGTCAACGTCGCGCCCGGCATCGGCGGCGTGCTGGAAGTGTTGGTTTCCTCATTGCTCAATGCATTGGCAGGCGTCGTTGCCGGGGCGCTTGCGTTAGCTGGTGTGACCATGGCGGGACAAGTTTATAATCGATTCAAATATCAGTATCTCAAGAAGGAAAATGTACCGCATTGACTTTATAAAGGAGCAAACCATGAACGATAAAGAACGGGTTGCCAGGCATCAAGAAAAAATAACGTGAGATATTTGAAGCGCAAAACCTCTTCCAGTCTTTGAGCTTGTTACGAATATTGGCCGGTAGATGTTTGCAATCTTGCCGAAAAGAATTTTCAACGCCTGAAACGATCCTTATCATTCATCGTAAGTCGGTTGTCCGTGTGTTAGTGTGCATTACCGTGCTGTTGCAGCGCGTTTTCCTGGATTGACTGGATTAAGCCGCAGGGTGAATGATTCATCCACGTAGGTATGCATACTAAATGGCTTGCATAACGACGATAAATCGCAGGGCGCGAAAGATTAAAGTAGATTAAAAGAAAGTGTTCTAATGTTAGAATTGCACTGTGCCCGATGACGGCCTCTACAGCCTAGTCTGCCCGGGTTCCTGTGGAGCCTGCGGAAACCAAGAAATACTTTAAGAGTCTTACCTAAGGACGCAAGGACGCGCTGATTAAATCCTTCGACGAGCTTAGAATGAACGGTAACGTATTGATTCCGTTTGTTATGCGCTTGTCAGGCCATCAGCAAAAATGACTTGTTCAGCGCTCCCCTAAAATGACTTAGGCACTCTTACCGGAATAATAATAAAAAAATGGAAATCATCATGCTAACTTCATTACGATCAACCTCGGTTTTCCTGAGCGTCTTGCTGGCTGCTACGGGGCTTCTCGTGCCGGATCGCGAGGCAAGAGCCGCGGCTCCCGTGTCGCTCTCTATGTGCACATTTGACAGCAACCGCAACGTCACCATCGGCGGCTCCGGCGGCTGTGGGCCAGACGTCTACGTCGATCAATCGTACACCGGTACCGGTGGCTTAGGCGTCATCACTATTGCATCAGGAGGCACGCTCGTTTTTGATAACAAGAACGGTAGAAGAAAGCTGGATACTTCGGGAATTGTTGTTAACGGAACGCTCAAAGCCGGTTCTTCCGCGCACCCGATCGCAAGCAATAACGCCGTCACGATTAATTTCACCGATGCGCGCGCGGTAGCAACCGTAACCAAGGGCATCACCGTCAACGCCGGCGGCAGTTTGATGCTTTTTGGCAAGACCGGCGTCGTCCCCGCGCAACCGCCAGTAGGCAGCAATCCCCAGGCGCCAAGCTGGACTTACTTGGCCGCCCCGGCCGGTCCGTCGAAGCTATACGGCACGAATCTTGGCGTCGCCAGTCCCGTGGCGGCAGGTGCAGCGACAACGCTCCAGCTCAGCGATACGGTCGATTGGCAGCCGGGCCAGTGGATTGTCGTCGCGGGTACCGATTTCTCTCCCGATAGCGCCGAGTTCGTCCGCATCTCGACGGTCAATTGCCAGAACCCCACTACGGGTGCCTGCACCGTCACTCTCGACGCCAAGACGCCGCTGGTGACTTACCACTACGGCGGCCCGGCCCCCGATAGCGGCGCTGCGGCCTTCAACGACGGCGTAACCCAGAATTACGGTGTCGACGAGCGGGCCGAGGTGGGGCTGGTGAGCCGCAACATCAAGCTTACCGCAACGATTACCGGCAGCGACACCGCCAACGGCGGCGAAATCAAAATCATGAAGGGCTTCAACGAAGTGTCGATCCAGGGGGTGGAAATCGAGAAGTTCGGCAAGGATAAAGTGGGTAGCTATCCGATACACTTCCACGAGGCCGGTACGGTGACAGCGGGGACGGTGCTGGTCGACAGCAATAGCATCCACCACAGCTACAACAAGTGCGTCACCCTGCATGCGACGAATGGCGTGACGATCTCCAACAACGTCTGCGCCCGTGCTGTCGGGCACCTGTATTTCCTGGAGATGGGCACCGAGACAAACGATGCATTCATCAATAACCTCGGCATCGGCGCGATGAGCAATGCATTCCTTATTCCCCAGATAGGCACCCCTCCAAACCTCGTTCCAAACGCCGCTGCAATCGCCGCGTTTTGGAGCGGCGACTATCTTGCGAATGACAACGGTTACAACGGTTTCAACGTGGCTTTTACCGATACAGAAGGAACCAGCCCGGTGAATGGAGCAGCAAACACGGCATCAGGCTTCTGGATCACCAATCTCGGCGGCAATACCTTTACCGGCAATTCCATCGCCGGATGCCAAGCGGTCGGACGCGGTTTTTGGATACTTCCGGGGAATAATACGCCCGCAGTGACCGCCGCCATTCCGCCCGGCGGCTTTGCCAACAACCGCGCCCACGGTTGCTACACCGGCTTCGATACCGCTTCAGATAACGGAGTAACGGGGGCGCTTAATTACACTCCGCAAGGAGCATGTCTTGCAGGAAGCGGGGCCACGGGTGCAAATTGCGATATAGTGGCCGAATTCGACGGCCTTACCGCCACCCGCAACCGTAACCGCGGCATCTGGGTACGGGCAAGCTGGTATGCCATCAAGCAAGCGCGGCTCGCGACTAACCGCGATAGCGTTTCATTGGTTTCCAGCGGCGGCACCGAAGGTTCTCCTCCGGGCGAGTGGAGCCTGCTCAAAGACGCGATCATCGTGGGGATCAGCGCCAACAACCCGTTACGCTTCGGTCCTTGCCCTTATTCCAACCAGAACAGCTTCGGCGGCAGCGCCGGTTGCTATGAGCCGGTGCAAGGCAACGGTTACCCGGCGCCAAGCTGGAATTTCGCCGGTATGATGTTCTACGATGGGCCTGCACGACTCGAAAACGTTAAATTCGTCAACTTCAACAAGGATATTACTCCTTACCTGACGGCTGCGGATCTCAGTTACCTTAATTATTACTCGTCGTCCGGCAACACAATTCCGGGGCAGCCTAACAAGCCGTTCGTATACGAGGGCGATGCCGCCATGGGTTGGTTCCAATCCAACGTTAATAGCTATCCGCCGACGCAGTACGTCAAGGAACTCAGCTACGTCAACGTCGATCTGCGCCATCAGGTATACACGCAGGATGTCGGGCCAACTGCAGCCCCGTCGGGTACGGGAAGCAACTTCCGCGACGGCGATAAATTCACGGTCATCCTTGACCGCGACCAGAGTCTCACCGGCCTCCAAGTGGTTTCGAGCGGCACAAATCCGTCTTCAGTGCCGGATGCCTATCCGATCTCGCTGAACAATCTCCCGTTCCTGGCCGGGCCGGGTACCGTTGACGAGTGTCTTTCGACCGGGCAGCAGGATCAGGCGCTTGAGGGGCGTCCGACATCGCTGATCAGCCCATACAGCTATGCCACGCTCGAGTTCTCCGCGCTGACGGCGCCTTGCAACGGTGTCGTGACACCCGGACAACCGAACTGTCAGAACAATAACGTCCTGGTTTTCACCAAGGATCAGAAGGACTACGGCGGCAACATTCAGTTCACCGATACTGCGATCGACAGCGGCAACACTATGTATGCGGTGAACTGCGGCGGAACCGCGGGCGCAAGTGACCCCGGCGTTCCCGGGCACGCTTGCGTGGCGCTTTCCGGCCGCAATGGCAATGGCATTTACGAACCCAAGGTGGTAAACGGACTCGGTTACACCGTCGGTGCATCAGCGGGTATACCCAACTTCGTCTCGTTGATGTACACCGATGCGAAGCTGCCAAATGGGATTTCTGCGACGAACCCTTTCCATACACGGGTAGGCATCTGCTATAAGAATGAGAATATGACGGCGACGCCCGATGCATCGGCGTTCAAGGTCTACAAGGGCGGCAAGTCGTTCGCTTCTCCCAACAACAATCTTAGTACTCTGTCAGCCTATTTCTCCAGCGAACTTCAGTGCGCCGGCCTGGACAACGTCATGTGTGGCAGTGGAACAACAGCAACTCCGTTCTGCTACACGACACTCTGTCCATACGCGCCAACTCTCGCGCCAACGCCTGTGCTGCCTCCCCCGCTGCCTAGCGTTTCCACAATCGCCGACCTGGACGATCCGGCGCAATGTCCGAATGGCGAGTGCTATTTCTACGACTCAACCAGCGGCCTGTTGTTTCTCAATGTCGTTCAGGAACAACCTAACGCCGGCGGGCCATATTCGTCCCCGCTTGGGAGCTGCGCCGGGACCAAGGATGCAGACGGAATCTGCGCGGATAAGAGTTTCTATTCCTGCCCTGGTCCAGGTTGCGAGCTCTACACGATCCAAGTGGACAGCAGCTACGCGCCTGGATCCCCGTCGGCATGCACGCCTTATGGCGGTAGCGGCGGTGCGGTTGATTACAAGCAACCCTATCCGAGCGATCTGAACCAATTGGCCTACAGCAATAAAACACCCATCCAGACGGCGCTCCATGGAGCCAATGGAGGTTTTCCGCACAATGAGCTCACTAAAGCACCGAAGGATTTCTGCCCCACCAATGCACCGACGCAGCCGGATTGGCCGCCAGCACCCAAAAATGGGGAAGAGGTGTTCACCTTGGCCCTCCCGGCGAACGTAACAGCCACCATTCAGGGCGTAGCGGTGATCCCAGGAACCTCTTTTGTCCTGTTAACTCCGGGTACAACATATCTGCTGTCCGCAACCAACAGCAATTCGGGCAGTTCATGCAGCCAAAATTTCACGGTTAACCAGGACGGAACAGGCTTCACCAGCACTGGCGCTAATTGGTGTCAGTTGGGGGCGAGTGGTAATACCACCATCAGTCCTGCTGCGGGCCCTTATGACGGGAGTTTTACCTTGAAGCTCCCGTCTAAGGTAACAGCCACCATCCAGGGCGTAACGATGGACTCCAGAACCCAATCGTTCCTGTTGTCTCCGGGACAAACATACACGCTGTCCGCAACCAGTAAAAAAAGCAATCCATCCAGTTCATGCAGCCAGAACTTCACGATTAATCAGGACGGAAACGGCTTTACCAGTGCTGGCAGTAATTTGTGTCAGATGGGTACGAGCGGGAACACCATCCTCAGCCCTGGGCAGGGGCCTTATCAATCCCGTTTTACCTTGAGCCTCCCGGCGAACGTAACGGCTACCATCAAGGGCGTGACGGTGAATCCCAAAACCTCGTATGTCCTGTTATCGCCGGGGCAAACGTACTTGCTGTCCGCAACCAGCACCAATCCGCCGGCCAGCTCATGCAGCCAGAAATTTACAGTCTCTGCAAACGGAATTGGTTTTACCAGCAGCAGTAATAATTGCTGTCAAATGGGGACGAGTTCCCCGACCAACAACATCGGCCCTGGGGCTGGACCCTATAGTTGTGAGGGGCCTTAGCGCCTATCGGTAAAAATAAAAAGGAGGGCAGTCTTGCCGCCCTCCAACTATCGCTTCCGTTAGTAGTTAAGCATTGGGCCGGAACGAGAAACGAGGGGATAAATAAAATCCGGCCCTAATAACTTTTTTAATTACCTTAATTCAGAGAGAAACTATGATAAAGCGTATAGACATAGCACTTTTAACCGGGGCATTATTAGTTTCTGCGGCTGTTTTCGCAGAAGACTCCGAGGCAGACAAGCAGGCCGAAACTACGGGGACGGCTCCTCAGGCGCAAAATACCAAGGAAAGCACTCCGCCCACGCCGCCGCAGATGGACTGTCCGTCAACGGTTACCGTCAGTTCCACGCTTCCCCTTTCTGTAGCGAATACCTTCCCGCAAGGTTATCAGGCATTCAATGTGCAGGATCAGCCTTGCTTCGATATGTTCTCCTGGCAGGTCTTCGCCGCTCTCAATTGGCCTGCGGATAGCAACGGAAATCCCGAATCAGGAGCTAACGTTAACATCGGCACCGATCCCGGCAATTTCCGGGTCTGGGAGTATTTTGACGACACGGCGAATGTCTTCGGTTCCTCCTCAACAGCTAAGAAAGGAAGCGCCACGGCGGAGAAATTTCCCGGCGGCGTGAAGATCATGGGCAAACTCTCGAAGGTGGACGGTTCTCCGGGAAGTCCCCTTTCGGAGTTTATCGAAGCATCGGGGCAGCCGATGGTGGATAACAATCTCAATTATCTGGTGTATGAAGTCCGGCTCAATCCTACCGAAGTCAGCTACATCATGCAGAATGGGCTGAACACCAAGAAAGGCCAGCAGACTGCGCCCGCAGTGTTTTTTCCGACCAGCGTCCTGCCGACACAAACGGCACCGGGCGCCCCCGGTTCCATGGAGATCAAGGCCGCGTGGAAAATTCTTTCGGGAAATGACCAAGTCTCACAGTTTTATACCCGTCAAGCGACGATCAATGTGGATAAAGCCCACAGCGTTTCGGGCAAGGCTTTTAGCATCAAGAACGTCACCGTCGGTCTAGTCGGCATGCACATCCTCTATAAACCCTCCAGCTTCGGCTGGATATGGTCGACCTTCGAGCAGGTAAACAACGCTCCAGACATCAACGACCTGAGCGCTAATACCAACTATGCGGGCAAGAATCTCTATAACCACGATTGCTCCTCGTCGACCTGCTTCCAGAATATCCTCAACAAGCAAAAGACCTATAAATGGTCCGCCACGGCACCGTATGCGGCAACGGCAGCCTTCAACGATGGAAAAGGCAACGCCTTCGGCACTCAGACGGTACGGATGGTTCCGATCCCCGATTATACCCAGGCGATCAACGCACTCTGGCAGTATAACCTCAGCGGAACGGTTTGGGCCAACTACCAGTTGATCGGTAGCCAGTGGCTCGGAGGGACAGAGAACACACCTGCACCGAACTCCACTTTCGGCGTCCCCCACGCGCTTTCCAATATGACCATGGAGACTTACGACCAGGCATCGGCGTCTTGTATCAGTTGTCATAATATGGCTACCACCACCGCCGGTAAACCGGCCGACTTCAGCTTCCTGTTGCAACACGCCAAATAAGCGCATTGCATTAGAAATGCCGGAAGCGCGCAGCCCCTCTTCTGCAAAGGCGGAAGAGGGAAATGCGTCAAGAAAAATGGGGCGGCTCGAATTAACGCGCTGCCGTTCAACCCTCTGTTCCGTCGGGTTAACTTCCGACGGGATAAATCAAGCCTGACCTTAGCTATTTAGAATTTCCAGCATTAGATCAAAAGCTTCAATGAACGGAGAAAATATACAATGAAAAAACAGCTTACAACCCTTCTTGTCCGTCCGGCAGCCCGCGGAGGTAAATACCTTGGCCCCGATGCGGCCAATGCGAGCCATCAGAGTGCGCTGGTGTTTCTGTTGAATCCGGTAACGGAAGAGCTGGTCGCCTATGGGGTTGCCGATGCTTCAAACCCGCTGAGTGCCGGGCCGGCGGATTTAATGAGCCCCGTGAGCCGGAGTGCGCCTTTTGCGACCGATAACAAAACAGTCCAGGTACAATTGAGCGTTGATATTTCAGAGCCGACCGATTTTAGGGTGCTGGTGTTCGGCCCTTTGAGCCATCCCGATCAAGCGCGGATAGCGCAAGCGGATATTACAGTGCTGCCGGGCGTGAACATTGGAGCTAGCCCACAGAACCCCGAAGGCTTGGTGATTGAAGTGCCGGGATTATGCATCAGCAACGTGCAGGCCGATTGGCAAAGCTCTGAGGTAAGCTGTTTTGCCAAAGTGACGATGATGTGCGGCTGCCCTATTCGCAGTGCAGTTACCAACCCCGGCTGGTTTTGGCCGGACACCGATTTTTCCGTGCAATTGGTCACCTACATGCAGAGCAAGGCTGTGTATTACTACACGTTGGATTTTGACAATACCCCCGGTGTCATCAGTTCGTTTACAGGGCAATGGCCTAATCAGGCGGCACCGAACGATAAGGTGGAGCAGGCTTGGATATACGCTTCTGAACCAAAGCTGGGTAATCAGGGCAAATACAGGATTTCCCCTTTATTTCCCCAGTTGCCGCTACGGCTGCCGCCGGATGTACAAAGAGTCATCTTGGAGGCCGGCTATTAGTGTCGACTATGCGATGAGTTTGATCAAGCGCCTTGCATAAATCGCCAACGCGGTGTCTACTTCGGCAGGCGGGAGGCATTGTTTCCGACGCGTGGAAATCGGCATTACAAGGATTGTTGTAGTATTAATTCAGTCCTGTCTACATTAAGGAGCAAACCATGAACGATAAAGAACGGGTTGCCAAACATGCAGCCAACCAAGTGACAGATGGCATGCTGGTCGGCCTGGGTACCGGTTCGACTGCAAATTGCTTTATTGAGGAACTGGCGCAGCGCAGCCGTGAGCAGGGGCTTAAAGTGACTACCGTCGCCAGCTCGGTTGTGAGTGCGATCAAGGCACAACAGCTTGGCTTGCCCGTGCTCGGTTTCGAGCAGGTCAGTCACGTTGATATGTATGTCGATGGCGCTGATGAAGTGTCGCCGGAACTAACCCTGCTTAAAGGGCAGGGGGCCGATCTGGTACGCGAAAAACTGCTGGCAGTCGCCAGCGAGCAATTTTTAGTGTTGGTTGAACCCAGCAAGTTGGTTGAGCAAATCGGTCAGAATTTTGCGATCCCTATTGAAGTGATGCCTTTTGCGTGGCAACTGATTAAAAAGCAGCTGGAAGCAAGCGGTGGGCGTGGCGATTTACGCCAAAATGCCAATAAAAACGGCTTTGCGATGAGCTCTTACGGCAGTTTAATCTTGGATATGAGCTTTGATGAACATATCGATGCTGAAACACTTAACGATATTTTAAATAGCATCCCCGGCATTGTTGAGCATGGTATTTTTTATGGGCTGGCAACGACGGTTTTGATTGGGGTTAATGGTCAGGTGCAAGAGCGGCGGGCAGGAGGTTTTCAATAATCGGTGGGCAATTACGGCACTAAGGAAGGCGGCAATCGCTCCTGAAAAGCCTTATCTTCCGTAATCTTCTACCAGAGCTTGCAAAGTATAGGCATTAAAAGGTGCGGCGCATTCGGCGGTATTGTCGAAATAAACATGTACTTCTTTGCCTTGTTGAGTCCATTGAGCAATGCGCTCGGCCCAATAGGCCAGTTCGGGTTTACTGTAGGGAGAGACATAAGTTTGTGTATGTCCATGCAAACGAATATAAACTAGGTTTGTGGTAGTACGATCCCACATCGGCCAAGCCTCTGCGTCCGACAGGCAAACAGCAATATTAGCCTCAGTCATACAATCCGCCGTTTCATCGTCAAACCAGGAATTGTGCCTGAATTCTATGCTGTGGCGCGCTTCAGGCCATTGTTGTAAGGCATCTATAAAATTTTTTAACCGGTTCAAGTCTTTTTTCAATAAGCCGGGCAGTTGCCACAATACCAAGGCCAGCTTTTCTCCGAGCGCACCGGCATGATTTTTCTCGATAAGTACCGACGGCAAGGGATCAAGTAGTTTTTTATTATGCGTTAAGTAGCGATTGCCTTTTAATGCGAATCTGAATGTGGCCGGGGTTTCGTCGAACCATTTTTTAAAAGTGTCGGGACTTTGCAAACGATAAAAAGTGCCGTTGATTTCTACCGCAGAAAAACGCTCGGCGTAGAATTTCAGCCAGCCTTTTCTGGTGACGCCGGTGTAAAAGCAGTCTTGCCAGTCTGGATAACTCCAGCCGCTAGTGCCTATGTATAGTGATTGCATATAAAGTTCATTTTAAATCTCTTCTCTTAAACCCTTTTGGCAATTGCTTATGCATTCCCCATGTCCATCCTCGTCGTTATGCACAAGTATTTAAAAGCACGTCATTCCGGCAGGGATTGCCGGAATCCAGAGCACAGGATGTGAATGCCTGATTAACTAAGCAATTCCGCGTCGCAAGGCTTGTGCCTGCTTCGGTATTGCCATCCATGGCTTCTCGGCAATTGCTCCATGCATTGCTCTACCTCCTGCATCCTTGCAGTCGTGGATTCTGGCAATCCCTGCCGGGATGACGAAAACCGTCGTGCTTCCCAGACACTTGTGTATAACGATGATACGTCCATCTGGGTTATGCAGGAGCAGTTGCCGAGAATCATCATTAAAAAGGTGAATGGCTATATAATAAAACATACTGATTTTTTTCGTGACTTCGTGCTTTTCGTGGACTGACTGCGGTTTTTAGATTGATACAAATCACCGGCTGCACAGTCGGGTAGGAATGAAAAATAAGCCCTTGGCGGAGGTAAGAGAAACAGACATCAAAATTCTCGCTTGGGAATATCCTTATTAAAATCGGCGGTCGGCTTTGTTTATGGCGGATTTGTCATCTGCCAATCTCCGTACTTCATCGGCCAAGTCGCGGCTCAAACGATTGAGACAATCGTTGAGCGCTTCCACGATAATACGGTAGTCGGAGGTCGAAGCCGGCGCACGGTACGATACTTGCCGATTCACTAATGCTCCGTCGCTGCGGGTTATCTGCCATTGTGCAGTCAAACCGGCCTGTCCTTGCGGGTCTGCATGAAACTCGAGAATATTGACGGATACCCGGAAGTTCGCCCGTTCTGCCGTAGTTGAAGTACTGGAAAACCCTACCTCCGCCGGCACCATAATCGTAAGATTTTGAGCCAACACGCGGCCGATATTGTGATCCAATGCCTCGGCCCAGCGATTGAGCTCGTTCAGTTGATAGGCGTTTTTACCGTTCGCGGTCACGATCTGGGGTCTGTCCACATAGTGTGGAATGCGGACCGGCGAAAGGATAATAACCGGTTTTTGGGTGATTCCGGTTGGGCTTTTGTGCTCAATGCCAGTGATCGGCTCCAGCATATAGAATTGTGATGAAGATGTTGTACAGGCCGCCAAAGACAGCAGCAAAACAGACAGCAGCGGAATAAAAACGAGCCGGATTATATACATGGTCAATCTCCTCTAGTTATCTTTTCCAGTAAGCACTGCTTCCGGATGGCGTTCCAGATAATCGGTCAGATTTCTGATCGAGCGAGCCGTATCTTTGAGCGCTTCCAGGGTCTCGGTTAAATCCGATTCAGGCCCGACTGCGCCGTCCAGTTTCGCCATCGAATCCCGCGATCTGTCAAGAGCAGCGGTTGCGGCTGTCAATGTCTTGTCAGTGTTGGCGACGATAGGCTTAAAATCCTTGATCAAGGCATTGGTGCTAACCATTGTATTGTTCGTATGGACCAGTAACGGTTCCAGATTATGATTGAGCGTCTTTACCGTTTTCTCCATTTCCTCAAGGGTTTTGGCTAAGGCAACTTTGGACTTTTTGACGTCTTCGGAAGCCAAAAAATTATTAATTTCGCGCAAGCTGGCCGATAAGTTCTGGACGATGTCTTCCAGCGGCAATTCGTTTATTTTTTTTACCACTTGTTCGACCGTATTGCGGATTTCGTCGACGGTTGTCGGAATGGCGGGCAGTTCAAGCAATCCCTGATATTCAAGGCCGGTAAACACCGGCGGTTTATCACGGTGCACATCGAAATCTATGTAAAGCAAACCCGTCAACAGGCTTTGCATCTCGAGGCGGGCACGGAAACCTGCGGCAACGAGACCGTCCCGGTTTGCCTCCCGCTCTTTGCGCGTCATCGCTCTGGGAAAAGGTGTGCCTTCTGAAGTGGTTAAAGTTTTGCGGTCGATCTCTATCACTACCGGTTTGTATATTTTGCTGGTTTTCGGGTCAAGCTGTAGAACGATTTTCGTGACTTCACCGACCTTGACGCCCTGCATTTTTACCGGCGCACCTATATCAAGCCCATTGAGCGAGGAATCAAAAAAGATCACGAAGCGGACTTTATCGGCACGCAAAAACTGTCCGCCGCCGAATATGAACGCCGCAACCAGCAAAAGCGCCAAGGCGCCGACCGTAAAACCGCCGATAGCGACAGGACTGATAGGTTTACTCATGGCAACATTACTCCTTTCTAAGCAGACTTATTGGCATTGCTTTCGCCTCGGGTCAGAAATTGAATGATCTTGGCATCGCTGGATTCGGCCAGCAGTTTTTTGGGCGAACCGGTCGCCAGCATGGTTTTAGTATCGGGATCGAGAAAAACCGAATTGGTGCCGATCGCGAAGATGCTCGCCAATTCGTGGGTGACGACAACAATGGTCGTGCCCAATGTGTCGCGCAGGCTGACAATCAGATCATCCAACAGCCTGGCGCTGACCGGGTCGAGCCCGGCCGACGGCTCGTCGAAGAACAGAATCTCGGGATCGAGCGCCATGGCCCTGGCCAGGCCGGCGCGTTTTTGCATGCCGCCGCTGATTTCGGATGGGTAATAATCCTCGAACCCCGCCAGACCGACCAGGGCGAGCTTGTAGGACACGATGTCGCCGATTTCACGGCCGTTCATATGGGTGAACTCGCCCAGCGGCAGGGCGATATTTTCGGCCAGCGTCAGGGAACTGAACAAAGCGCCGCTCTGGTACAGAACCCCGATGCGCCGGATGATGCGGACACGCTCCTCGTCGCTGGCATGCCAGAAGTCTTGCTGGTCGTAAAACACATCGCCTTGGGCAGGGCGCTGCAGGCCGATCAAATGCCTGAGCAACGTGCTTTTGCCGCAGCCGCTGCCGCCCATGATGATGAAGATGTCGCCATGATCGATGGTGAAATTCAAATCCCGCTGAATCAGGAAATCGCCGTAAGCCATGGTCAGGTTTGTTACGGTGATATGCGGCGTATTCATGGCGGAAGTCATATACCGAGCCGATCGCAAATTAACGTAATCACCGAGTCGGCGACCACGATGTAGACGATGCTGTTTACCACGGCTGCCGTTGCGGCATCGCCGACAGCGGAGGCACTGCGTCCGCACTGCATGCCGCGCATGCAACCCGCTGTCGCGATCAGCGCCGCAAACACCAGGCTTTTGAACAGTCCGATACCGAAATCGGTCAGGTCTACGGCTTTTTGGGTTTCATTGTAGTACTGGATCAAGGACACATCGAAGGCGCTGACTGTGACCATCGCCCCGCCCAGCATGCCCATCAAGTCGGCATAAAGACAGAGTAGCGGCATCATCAGGATCAACGCCAGCATGCGCGGCAGCACCAGGAACTGCATCGGCGATATGCCCATGGTCTTGAGCGCGTCTATCTCGCTGTTGACATTCATGGTGCCGAGTTGTGCGGCATAGGCGGCCCCGGTGCGTCCCGACATGATCACGGCTGTCATCAGCGCGCCCATCTCGCGGACTGTGCCTAGGCCGACCAGATCGGCGATATAGATTTGAGCACCGAACATGGCCAGCTGCACGGCGCCGACAAAAGCCAGAATCAATCCCACCAGCAAGCTGATCAGCGTCACGATCGGCAGGGCCGCGGGGCCTGCGTCTTGTATGCATAAAAATATATCGATGGTTCGAAAGCGCGCTTTGGCTTGAATCAACGCGATGAAAGCCAGCAAGGTTTCGCCGATAAAAGCGAGCAGCCCCTTCGCGTCCTTAAGGCCGTTCAGGACCGCCTTGCCAATTTCGGCCAGCGTGGATTTTTGTTGCGCCGTGCGGCGCGCACCGGCCCGTTCGGGCACTGCGCGCGCCAGTTTGAGCAATGCCTGTGCGCCTTCGGGCAGCCCGGACATATCGACTTCGATATGCTGGGTCTGGCAATAATTGAATATCTTGAGCAGATAAGCCGGCAACCGGCTGTCCCATCCTGCAAGATCTTGCGCTCGTAACAAAACCAACTTCAGGTTTTTAAAGGCGCTCAAATCCTCTAGCACCTGTTCGACCGGTTTGATTGAAGCTTCATTACTCCAACTGCCGGTCAACTGCATAGCCACAGTCGAACCGTCGACAGGTATGAAGCTGACTTGGCCCGATACTGTTTCGGCAACGCTCATGGCTTTTTCCTGCAAGCCTTGTTGCCAAGGTTTACAGATACGGAACACTGGATTTGTGTAATTCCTGTCTTAAACATAAACCGTTCCTCTTTAATAACAGTCCAAAAAATCTTTTTGTAAATGTTATGCCATCGAACCGATAGTCATGCGGAAGCGGCCCAACGCAAGCACGAAGACGCCGATCGTAAACTGATCGAAGAACTACGGCCGGACGAAGACGTTCGACGCCATTGCCGGAGAATCACCACAACCAGCGAATTGGTCTGTTTCCACGATACAAGTCAGTATCGTGTACCGGTCTACGGCTTTAGCCTTTGATACAAATCACCGGTTCCAGTTTGGCGACTTTTCGGGCTAATCCGGCCCGGTCTGCAACATCCACCACTATACTGACATCTTTATAAGCTTCGGGCGCTTCTTCGGCCACGCCGCGCATCGACGGGCTGCGAATGATAATGCCTCGAGCCGCCAACTGATCGACCAGCGTTCTGCCTTGCCAATGCTTAGACGCTTGAGTGCGGCTCATTGCCCGCCCCGCGCCGTGACAGGCCGAGCTGAACGAGCGTTGCTCGCTTTCTTTGGTGCCGCACAGCACATAAGAGCTGGTACCCATGGAGCCGCCGATCAGCACCGGTTGTCCGACTTCTTTGAATGCGGGCGGCAAATCGGGATGGCCGGGGCCGAAAGCGCGGGTTGCGCCTTTGCGATGCACATATAGCTCTTTTTTATGGCCATCGATCGTATGCTGTTCCACCTTGCAGGTGTTGTGCGAGACATCATAGAGCAGGCCGAGATGGATACCGGGAAATACCGTTGCAACAGCTTGCCGGGCTATATGAGTGATAATTTGCCGGTTCGCTAATGCGCAGTTAATAGCGGCCCGCATCGCTCCCAAATATTTTTTGCCTAAAGGCGAATTCAATGGCGCGCAAGCCAGTTCGCGATCCGGCAAAACGATATTATATTGAGCCGCCGACATCGCCATTTCTTTCAAAAACTCGGTGCCGATTTGATGTCCCAAGCCTCTGGAACCGCAGTGAATGGTGATCACCACATCATCAACGCGTAAGCCGAAAGTTTTGGCGGCATCCCGGTCGAAAATCTCTGCGACCCGCTGCACTTCAAGGTAATGATTGCCGGAACCCAGAGTGCCCATTTCATCTTTTTGCCGCTCACGGGCTTTAGCAGAAACGTAGTGGGGCTCAGCACCGGCCATGCAGCCGTGTTCTTCAATACGTTCCATATCCTGTTCTTCGCCAAATCCCTGTTCAAGCGCCCATTTTGCGCCCCCTATCAGCATGCCGTGCATGTTTTCATGATTCAAGTGTATTCGGCCTTTGCTGCCGACACCGGCTGGAACTGTGCGGTATAACACATCGGCAAGCGCCTGTTTATGCGGCTGCAATTGATCCATAGTAAGACCGGTATGCAAGGTGCGCACACCGCAGGAGATATCGAAACCTACACCGCCGGCCGATACAACGCCGCCTTGATCAGGATCGAAAGCAGCGACGCCGCCGATCGGAAAACCGTAGCCCCAATGTGCATCGGGCATTGCATAGGCGGCTTCAACAATACCCGGCAAGGTCGCGACATTGGTAAGCTGCTCGTAAACTTTCTGGTCCATAGCCTCCAGTAATTGCGCGTCGGCATAAATCACTGCTGGAACACGCATAGGGCCTTTAGGTTGAATTTCCCAGCACGTTTCGTCTCGTTGTATAAATTGACGGGTATCCATTGAATACCTCCTCTAAACATCGATAACACATTGGGCAACCCACGTGTCATCAGCTTGCTGATAGACACGCAGTTCGGTAAAAGTGGCGCCTTTGATTTCTACGGCAGGATGGTGTTTTTGCCGATCAACGGCTTCGCCATAGGCCATCGCCGATAACGTGTCGTCATCGATAACGACCTCAAAACGATTGAACAGCACGCCCTGCGCAGACATTTCATAAATCAATTCATTAAGCCAGCTGACCAGCAGCAGTTCAGTATCGGGCGCTTCACAATAGATGGAGATGACTTTCGATGTCGAAACCGAGTCAAGATGGGTGACTGTTGCGGTCATCGCGATAGCGGCTTGCTCGAACGCTTGCTCAAGCGTAGGTGCAATGCCGCGTATGCCGATGTCCGCTTCATGTTCAAAATGTTCCCAGCGGGGTGTTATCGATTTATTTTTCAATGGGCCTGCCTCACTTTTATTGGTGCAATAATAATATTTTGCAGAGTAACGATTCCTTATGTTGGGCAAAAATTGCGCAGACGGAAAAAGTGCTTATGTCGGAGATGTAGCTGAATAATGAGACTATACTATCAGCGGACCCAGATAAATACGTAGTTCAACTTATTGAAATATAATGAAATAGCTTTATGATGCTGTATTGATTTGTTTTTTCTGACAACCTGTAAATAACCTTTCTTTGGACTTTATCGTCAATCCGAATATCGCTAAAAAGGAGAACGCCATGAGTAGAATCTATTTTTTAGTTCCCAATATTGCTATGACCCATAAAATTGTCGACGAACTCCGATCTGAAGGAATAGAAGAAAACGATATTCATGTTCTGGCGAAAAGAGACACGCCGCTTGAAGGTCTACCTGAAGCCGGGGTAAGCATAAAAACCGATTTTATTCCCGCACTTGAGCGAGGAGTCGCATTAGGCGGCACCACCGGATTATTGGCCGGATTAGTCGGTTTGCGCCTTGCGGGATTTGCAATTGCGGGAGGGCCGCTTTTAGGGATTATTATGGCAGGCGCAACCATCGGATCCATGATGAACGGTTTAATGGGTATGAATTCAGGCAATACAAGATTAAAGCAGTTTGAAGAGGCCATCGAACAAGGCGAACTTTTGGTCCTGGTTGATATCCCTACGGAGCGTATAGAAACTATTAAGCAACTTGTAATAAAACATCATCCCGAGGCAGAGTTTGAAGGCGTCGAACCGATTTTGCCGCCCCCCTTATAATGGATTGCAGTTGCTTTCGCTTTTTTCCTGGCTCTTATTTTTCAACAGAGCATAGCTTAAACTGCTGTCCGGATTCCGGGATTCACTTTAGTTAACCGATTTTTAGGATCAACGGCTAATATTTAGACTTGCTCGCGCAGTAATCGGACAAATTCTTCGGCCGGCAGGGGTTTACTTTTAATAAAACCCTGATAAGTGTCGCAGCCTTTTTCCCGCAAAAATGCCAATTGTTCAAGCGTTTCTACGCCTTCGGCTAGCACTTTGAATCCTAAAATATGTCCCATTGCAACAATCGTCGCGGTAATTTCCATATCGTCTTGCAGCGAAGGAATATCATCAATGAAGCTCTTATCTATTTTCAGCACATCTAAAGGGAAACGCTTGAGATTGGCTAGCGACGAATAACCGGTGCCGAAGTCGTCAATAGCAAGACGGACGCCTTGAGCACGAAGATTATTGAGTACTTCGACAGTTTTTTCTTCGTTTTCCATTAAGCCGCTTTCAGTTAATTCCAGCTCTAATAGCTCAGCAGGGAAGCCGGTTTCGTGCAACACCTCGGCTACGAGAGCACTGATGTCGCTTCGACGGAACTGATGAGGAGAAACGTTGACCGCTAAAGTTAGTGGCGGCAAACCGGCATCTATCCAGCGTCGGCCTTGTAGGCAAGTCTCGCGTAGCACCCAGGCGCCAATTTCTACAATAAGGCCGGTTTCTTCGGCAATGGGGATAAAGCTGCTTGGCGAAATCAGTCCTTCGGAGGGATCTTTCCAGCGTACCAACGCTTCGGCGCCGATTATCCGGTCACTGTCGATGTCAATTTGCGCCTGGTAATAAACGCATAATTCCTGTTGTTCAGTGGCGCGCCGTAGACGGGCTTCCATTGCGATACGCTCACGAGCAATAAGGGTAAATTCCTCGGAAAAATAGGCAAAACAGCCGCGCCCTTCGTCTTTAGCCCGATAGAGCGCAATGTCAGCGTTATCCATCAGTGTTTCAGGGCTGTCGCCATGTTGCGGAAACAAGCTAATGCCTATACTGGCTCCAATTCTCACCTTTCGGCTTAATTCAGGATGAGCATTGTTGCTTTGCAGTAATTGAAAAGGCTTACTTAAGTCGGAAACAATAGCTTCTGCGACGCGCGCCGCGTCTTCCGGATGAGCGATATCTTCCAACAGCACAACAAACTCATCGCCTCCTAAACGAGCGACCATGTCAACTTCACGCAATTTTGTTTTGATACGGGCGGCAACTTGTTGAAGCAACTCGTCACCGGCCAAATGTCCCATACTGTCGTTAACTATTTTGAAACGGTCCAGGTCAAGCATCAGCAACGCCAGGTGTTTGCTGTCACGCCGCTCTAGTTCAATGCCATGTTTCAATCGCTCCCATAGTAAGCGACGATTGGGGAGTGAGGTGAGCGGGTCGTAATAAGCCAAGTTATGAATGGTTTCTTCAGCTTCCTTGTCCTTGGTAATGTCGGCAAAAGAGGCAACGTAGTTAGTAATCCGGTTATTCGAATCGGTAACCGTGGTAATGCTAAGCCATGCGGGATAGACGTCCCCGTTTTTGCGCCGGTTCCATATTTCGCCCTCCCAGTAGCCATTCTGTTTTAGGCTATGCTGCAATGCTTGGTAGAAATAGACGTTCTGCCGCCCCGACTTAAGCACAGCGTGAGTTTGTCCAATGACATCCTCCGGACTATAGCCGGTGATGCGTATGAATGCCTTGTTGACTTTCAGAATTACCTGATTGGCATCGGAGATGGACATGGCTTCCTGCGATTCGAAAGCGGTTGCGGCGATGCGAAGCTCTGCCTCGGCCAGTTTTTGCTCAGTAACGTTGCGAAAGCTCCAAACTCTACCTACTACTTTATTATTAATCATTTGTGGGATGGAATTCCGCTCAACGATTCTTCCATCCTTAAACTCAATAACATCGAAAGATTGAGCTTCCGGGGTTGCATACAATTCCTTGACTTTGCTGGAGAAAGCTTCAGCATCTTTAAGTTGATTTTTAATGTAGCTGGACTCGTACGGCAGTTTTTCAGTGCCTATTTCGTTAGCGGCGGTTTCATTAGGAATTTGCCATAAATCAAGAAACTTTTGGTTATGCAACAGCCAATTGTTGTTCATATCCACAGACAGAATGGCTTCATCGGCGGATTCTAAGGTGGCTTTCAGTATTGATAAAGATTCCGCTATTTGTATCATTGACTGATTTCGTTCAATAGCCAGTTGCGCTAGATTGGTATAGTGGTCAATCAAGCTGATTTCGGCATCCGTTGGTTGTGCCGGCTGTCGATGATAGATGGCGAAAGTCCCGAGTACGCGGCCTTGATTATTTTTAATCGGCCGCGACCAGCAGGCTTGCAGATTGGCTTGTCTGGCGAGATCGCGAAACGGTTCCCAATAAGGATGAGCTTGCACATCTTCAATGATGACACTTTCACCGAGATACGCTGCCGTGCCGCAAGATCCGACGCCATTGCCAATTGCCAGGCCATCAATGGCTTGATTGTAAAAATCGGGTAAGCTGGGAGCTGCGCCATGGCGCAGATGCTTATTGTCTTCATCCAACAATAAAATTGAGCACAACATGTTGGGATGCAGCACTTCAATTTGATGTGTTAACTCATTCAGTACGTTGGTTAGGTCGGCCCCTTGATTAATTTGTTGAAGAATTTGATTCTGTAGCGCCAGTTCATCGGTGCGGCTACGTAATTTATTTTCGACGACTTTGCGCTCGGTAATGTCTCGCCAACAGACATGGATAATAAGCTCGCCATGCACTGTCATAGGTGTTAGAGATACCTCGACAGGAAGCAGTGAGCCATTGGCCCTGACATGTAGCCATTCGAACCTGTGGTAGCCCACCCGAAGGGCAGTGGCTATCATTTCAGCCTCTTTCTCTACTGAGTTTCGTCCATCGGGTTGATGGTCAGGCGATATTTCAGCGGGTCTGCAATTGATTAGTTCCGATTTTGAGTGATAGCCGAGTTGGGTTAATGCGGCTACATTGCAATCAATGAACACACCTTGTTTGAGGAGTAAAATGGGGTCGCTGGAATCTTCAAACAGGTGTCGAAATGCGTCCTCGCTTTCACGTAGCGCAGCTTCGGCTTGTTTGCGCTCAGTAATATCCTGAATGGTACCCACTAGTTGTACGGGATTGCCGGTTTTGTCGTATTCGATATCGCCATAATCGATTACCCAGCGTATTTTGCCGTCGCTTGGACGAATAACCGCATACTCCATCGTGAAGCGTTCGCGGTTATTGATTATTTCCCGATAGTGATCAAGCACATGCTGACGGTATTCAGGATCAATCAATTTTTTCCAATTCTGAATGTTCCGTTCATAGTGAGCATCGATACCGAAAATCTGATCAAGAAGAGGTGAGCTTTCCCACTGACCGGTCGCTAAGTCGGTCACGTAGTAACCTATACCTGCCGCCTCATGCGCCAAACGTAAAAGCTTTTCGTTACGGGCGGCTATTTTATTTTTTCGTTTTAGCGACCTATAGGCAGCTAATAGAATTAAGGCAATAACGCTGGTTAATAGGGTAATAACGGCGGCAATTTTGATATATTGGCGCAGCTTGTCTTGGTCGGCTTTGGGGTTGGGATCATAGCTGAAATCTTGTAGAAGCTTATCGTTTTCAACCATACCTGCCTTGACGAACGTTTCAGCCATGTGCCGCCAGCGCCAGGGATTCATGTGCCCCAGATCGATGACATCCGGTATTATCAATGAACGGATTGCATCGGCTTCAAATTCAAGATGGTCTCTGGATTTGTTGACTTTATATTTATTGAGCAGCAGATCGATAATTTCCTGCGGATGATCCATTGCGTAATACCATCCTTCAAGACTGGCCTGACGAAACGCTTTCACGCGTTCGGGATGCTGTTTTAGTTCTTCTTCCGTGGTAAACAGAATATCGCTGTAGAAGTCGACACCATAATTGCGGGGGTTGAGCACGGTGAACTCAACGCCTTGCTGCTTTAGAAAATAAGGTTCGTTGCTTAGGTAAGAATTAAATGCGTCGACTTTGCCGTCAACTAAATCGCGAATTTCATAACTACTGGGGATGACATGAAGGCGGCTTATGTCTATGCCCTCATTATTGAACATCGCGACGAAATCAGCATCGACGGTTTTATCCAGCAACATGATTTTTTTTCCGACTAAACCGTCAGGCGAAAAAATTCCGGCATCTTTTCGGGCGATTAACACCGAAGGAGAATGCTGATATACCGCAGCCAAGGCGACGAGTGGTGCGCCGCGTAGCCGTTCCAGTAATAATTCGCTATTGGCTTCACCGTATTGGGCATGTCCTTGAAGAACTTCCTGTAGCGGCTTTTTTGCCGGACTTCCTTCGTGGATAATTACGTCGAGTCCCGCAGCTTTATAATAACCTTTTTCCAGTGCGGCATAATATCCGGCAAATTGAAACTGATGATGCCAGCGTAACTGTAAGTGGATAGGTTCCGCCAATGCCAAAAAGCATGGACATAGCAATGCCATAAAAAGCGTGGCACGGATTTGCATCATGTTTGGAGTAATCCACTTTTTACGCTTAATCATTTTTTTTGCGCAACGCATAGGCAAAATCCGGTGGCCTCTGCCTGAATGTTCGTGGATTAAGATTGGAAATAAATGTAGAAATTGCAATGCGAAGCTTTGGGATTGCTCCTGCATTTTTGCTCACTGGCCTTGCTTACATTCATGTAAGCAAGGCCTCTATTTGCGACGAGTTAAGTTATTTATTAAGCAGTTTCAGTATACGGTCATAAATCATCTGCCGGTTAATTATCAGCACATAGCTTAATAAGCCCAGTATGAAGCCGAATAATAATTTTCCAAAAGCAGAACTTTCCTGATCGGCTGCTGGCTGAGTTGTTGCCGGCGTCCATTGAGGTTGTACGTTTTGTACCGCAACTTTAGACGGTTGGTATTCCGCTTTCAGGTCAGGCAGACCTAAACTGCGCCACTCATCATAATCCTGCCAGATAGGATAATTGCGTTTCCAGAGTCCTTTGGTGAAATAGGGCGCAAGGCTCATGCCGTGTGCTTTGGGAATGCCTTTTTCATCAAGGAAGCCGTCATAGACGACCAGACTGATGTCGCCGCCTTCACCAACGCCGTTTGTGGTAAACGATTTTTCAACATGATCATGGAACATCCAGATACCTTGACCAAAGCTATGCAAGCCATCATCGACACCGCTTAATTCGAGGTCCATACGTTGTGCAGGCACCATGCCGTGTACATCACGGGTGATATAAGAGCTGGGACCGTTATCGACACCGTCATAATGAGTTATAGTCGGCTTGTGGCCATGGATATGCACAGCCATGGCTTCCGTGTGACCGTTCAGGACACGCAGTTTAACTTTTTCATCCTGCTTCATTTCAATCAACGATTCCCTTAGGGTATAAGGGAAAGAGCGACCATTCAGCATGAAATAATCGTCGGTGGCATCGGTCGTGTCGTATTCCATGTTCATATGCTTGGCAATCAGACGAGGATCATTAGCTGACCTGGCCACAAGCTCATGTAATTCTTTATCGGCCGATTGATAATGCAGGTCATATTCCCGTGCATATTTTTCAAGCACTGCCACCGATGGATGGCGTACTTGACCAGCGCCCACATTCAGAGTTTGCACCCAGTTGTTGGGGCGGTTTTCCTCAACAATAAAAATACCCTGTAAGCCCATTGGGATATGAGTGTGTGGCTGAACATGGCAATGGTAATACATAGTGCCCGGTTGACGAGGCTTAATCACATAAGTCTTGCTTTGGCCCGGCATCGTATCCATGTTGCTGGTTTGCCCAACGCCGTCATTACCGCCACCGCTATGATCCATGTACGGATGATCGATACCATGCAAATGTATCGAATGCGGCAAATAATGGGTGTTTTCCAGAACCAGCCAGACCACGTCATCCTGTTCGACGCGAATTACAGGTGACGGTAAGCGCAGCAGTGGATTAGCTATCGGCTCATAAATACTCAGCGTAGACATATCACGCGTTTTTGGCGCAAAGACCCAAAAAGTCGGCTGGATGCCCGGCGCTATATCGAAAGTGGTGGTGGGGTCTTTCATGTCCGGCGAATGACCATTGAGTTCCGCAACTTCAAGTTTGATAATAATTTTATCCGGATCGCCGTCGCCGTCGACATCGTCGGACATGGTAACGGCGTCCGCGGCAAGCTGGGTTTCCATCAGCGTTTTCATTGAGATGCCGTTAGTACCTTTCACAAAGGCGGCGACATCAGCCGGATTGTCGGGATTACATAGTCGTGAAGCCTGTATTTTTACACCATCAACAACTTGTTCTTTGCGCCATTCGGGAGAAGTGAAATCGGAACAAACTTCTTCAACCGGCCCCATATCTACCTTGGACGTAGGGGGTAAATCGCTGGCCGCTTGACTCCAAGAATGTACAAGGAGCAGAGTGGCGCCGCACATGAAGGTAAGAAAATTTTTATGCATACAACGACCTCAAAAAAATACAACTAAATAAAAACGCACAACGCCAAACCAAAGCGGAGGTTCTTTAACTTGGCTATTTTAACTGAATATCAAGGAAAATTCATTTTTAACGCTAGATTAAGCTTAAAATGTCATTTAAAGATTTTATGACTATGCGGAAGGATCATCATCAACCCAAAACAGTCAGTAATTACTTGCAAATGAAAAGAGCAGAACAGATGAATTCCCAAACAAAAATTTCCGGACTTAACAAGTTGATCTTCGATAACCGTTTTATTCGCGAGTTACCAGCCGATCCACAAACCGTCAATAGTCGTCGCCAAGTATTCGGAGCTTGTTATTCGCGAGTAATGCCGACTAAAGTTGCCAATCCGCAAATGGTCGCTTATTCCAGAGAAGTTGCTGAGCTTTTGGATTTGAGCGCCGAAGATTGTGAATCGGATTACTTTACTCAGGTATTTGTCGGCAATCGTCTGTTATCCGGCATGGATCCTTATGCAACTTGTTACGGCGGCCACCAGTTCGGTAATTGGGCGGGACAGCTTGGTGACGGTCGAGCTATTAATCTGGGCGAAGTACTCAATCGTCTAGGCGAGCATTGGACATTACAGCTGAAAGGCGCAGGCGAAACACCTTACTCAAGGACTGCTGACGGTTTGGCGGTATTGCGCTCCTCGGTGCGCGAATTTTTATGCAGCGAAGCCATGTATCATCTGGGTGTGCCGACTACGCGAGCATTGAGCCTGATACTGACCGGCGAGGAAGTTATCAGGGATATGTTTTACAATGGCAATCCCAGACCCGAGCCGGGCGCAGTGGTGTGCCGGGTTGCGCCATCGTTTACCCGTTTTGGCAATTTCCAGATCTTCACCGCCAGGGGAGAGCTTGAGCTGCTGAAAAAACTGCTGGACTACACCATTCGCACCGACTTTCCGCATTTGGGCGAGCCGTCGCTGGACGTTTATCTTAAATGGTTTGAAGAAGTCTGCCGCAGAACAGCGGAGATGATCGTGCACTGGCAGCGTGTCGGCTTTGTTCATGGAGTAATGAATACCGATAATATGTCGATACTCGGCCTTACTATAGATTACGGCCCTTACGGCTGGCTGGAAAATTACGATCCCAACTGGACGCCCAACACTACCGATGCGGCTGAGCGTCGGTATCGTTTCGGCCACCAGCCCCAAATCGCTTTTTGGAATCTGGGACAATTAGCCAATGCCATTTATCCGCTGATTGAACAGGTTGAACCTTTGCAACAAGCGATCGACGCCTACAAGGAAACTTTTGAGCGAGGCTGGCAAATTATGGTCGCCGGTAAGCTGGGACTGAGTGCTTATGATCCGTCCATTGATAACGAACTAAATACCGAGCTGTTGATCCTGTTGCAATCGGTTGAAACGGACATGACCATATTTTATCGCAAGCTTGCTAAGCTGGTTATGGACGTTGAGCTCAGCAATGAGGCTTTGATGACGCCGCTGATGGATGCTTATTATGTAACGGAGCAATTAACCGATGACTACAAAGCACGTCTTGGCAACTGGCTCAGGCTTTACATAAAGCGAGTTCAAAATTCCGGCATCACCGATGCTGAGCGGCAAAAAAGCATGAACGCTTCCAATCCCAAATACGTGCTGAGGAACTACATGGCTCAACTTGCGATAGACAAAGCAGAGCAGGGTGATTTTTCGATGGTTAATGAGTTACTGGAAGTATTGCGCCATCCTTATGATGAACAACCCGGCAAGGAAGAATTTGCCTTAAAACGTCCCGATTGGGCAAGGCAACGGCCGGGGTGTTCAATGCTATCATGTAGTTCTTGAGAGAAGACGCTGTTTAGAAACAACAAGCTTCATATGGGCTAAGCGGCTTGAGGTCGTATTTCCAAACCAATAGAAAATAAGTTTGTCTTAACACAGGGTTACACTAGAATTTTAATATTTATAACGATCTGCTTTATATGGTCAACCGTTGCCCAGCGTGCTTAATTTAATAAGTGATACAGCTACTCCATAACAATAATTAATAATTTAAGGAATAATATGAATAAGAAAACCTCAATGTTTTTAGTGGCTATATGCATCGGCTTATCAGCATGTAGTGGGGAGAAAGGTAATGGACGCAGTGTTAAATCAGCTTTCATTAACAACTGCATAAAACAGGAAAGTTCCACACGCTCAACGGAACAAGCCCAAACTTACTGTAACTGCGCAGCCGATTCGGTTTTTAGCAATAGCAGTATTTCCGATGAAACCAAAAATCTCATGCCCACCATGAGCGATAAGGACAGTAAACTATACAAACAAAATGATATAGCAAAGGTTAAGGGCTTGCTTATGTCTTGCTACACTACTAACTTTTATAAAAAATAAGCTTGATGCAGCACAGCCGGTAGAGCAATTGGCGAACGATCCGCCTCGAAAAACTCAAGCATCCATAATATGCGACACAATATCAAAGCGATTAATGATGTTACGCCGGAGATATGATTTCAGCGATCATGAAATACTTTATTCCCCAAAATAAAATCATAAGTATATGATATTAAGTGAGTTTAAAAATAAAAAAACAGGTCAAAAATTTTCAATTTAAATGGCACAAGATGTTAAAAAATAAAGATAAAATTAAGGTTCTTTTCGTTTGTATGGGCAATATTTGCCGTTCACCTACGGCTGAAGGCGTTTTTACTAAATTAGTCAAGGATCATAACCTGGAAGCGCATTTTGCGATCGATTCAGCCGGTACTCATGCCTATCATGTCGGCAATGGACCTGACTTGCGTTCACAATCGGCCGCCCGTGAACGGGGCATTGATTTATCTAATTTGCGAGCCCGGCAAGTCATTAATGGAGATTTTGAAGACTTCGATTTTTTGCTGGCGATGGATGATGAAAATTATTCGATACTAATCAATGCCTGTCCCGAGCAATACAGGTCCAAAATCAAATATTTTCTCGATTATGCGCCGCATCTCAATGAGCGTGAGGTTCCTGATCCTTATTACGGCGGCCAATACGGTTTTGAGCGGGTGCTGGATATGGTAGAAGAAGCCTCCGCCGGTTTTTTAAAAAAGCTACAAGAATCGGGCAAGATAAAATAATAAGGAGAATATTATGGCGATTGTATCTAATACCGTAACTTATCTGGATGGCGATGTATTACTGGAAGCTTTTTTTGCTTTCGATGACGAGTTTTCAGGTCGCAGGCCTGCGGTTTTAATCAACCATACCTGGGTTGGCCGGGATGACTTTGTTGCCGAAAAAGCCAAAAAACTTGCTGCCTTAGGTTATGTCGGTTTTGCAGTTGATATGTATGGCAAAGGTATTTTAGGCTCAAATCCTGAAGAAAACATGAAGCTCATGCAGCCTTTTATGGCTGATCGGGCCATGCTGCAAAAACGCATGAAAGCGGCTTTGGCGGCAGTGAAATTGATGCCTTGGGTTGACGACGGTAAAATCGCCGCGATTGGTTTTTGTTTTGGCGGCTTGTGTTCGCTTGACTTGGCCAGAACCGGCGTCGACATTAAAGGCGTGGTCAGCTTTCATGGCTTGTTGGCTGCGCCTGATAATACGCAGGGTAACACCATCAAAGCAAAAATCCTGGCTTTGCATGGACGGGATGATCCGATGGTTCCGGTTGAGCAAATGCTGGCTTTTGAGCAGGAAATGACCGAAGCGGGCGCCGATTGGCAGTTGCACACTTACGGCAATACCATGCATGCGTTCACCAATCCAGTCGCCAATGATCCGACATTCGGCACCGTCTATCAGCCCGATGCAGATCGGCGATCATGGATAGCGATGCAAAATTTTTTGACGGAAATATTCGGTTAACAATCACTTAATTTTAAAAAACGCAGTTAGTCCACGAAAAGCACAAAAAGCACGAAAAAATTCAAATAGATACCCAATTGAAGGTAGTCACCTAAAGAGTGAATAACTAAATCAATGGAACATATTGATTTCTTTCGTGTCGCCTAGAGGCGCCTACTTTTGGCTTTCGTGCTTTTCGTGGACGAACTGCGTTTTTTAGGATTAACAGGCTTAATGCTTTCGCCGTCTCTGGAATTCAGAACCTGCACAATAGGCGCAAACCGGTTTCTTACTGGCTAAAATGTATGACTTCTCCTTCCTGCATGCTACTGCCGGTTGAGGGGTCGGCATTTCGATAACTGCCGCCGCCCAGTTGTTCACTAATTTGCCTTGCTACATCTATTCCCAAGCTTTTAGACACTTCCGAAACAACTTTGCCGCGGCTCGGCACGACACGGCTTCCGCCGGTAACAACGCGCACATCTTGCCCTTCACCGGTTGCACTAAATGCGGCTTTTACTTCGTAAGTGCGTGTGTTGATCAGGCTGAATTCGGCCACCAACATCAGACTGAAGGTGTTGGACAGCGTGTCGGTGCCGATAATGGGATTAACCTCATCGCGAAAATCAAGCTCGCTGACCGTGCCGAACAGCACATAATCTGCCCCTGGATAAGCGCCTTTTTTGATGCGGCTGATTATGTCGTAGACTTTTTCGCTGCCTTTGGCGGTATAAGGTTTGGCCTGCGTTACCTGAAAGTCACCGGATCTAAGGATTTCCCCCTTAATATCGCCGACAAATTTACGCAACTCTCCATATTCGATATAGCTGTAACTGCTTTCGACTTCGGTGTAATCAGTCTTTGAGTTTTCGCTATACGATGAACGGCTCGATGCCGAAGAGCTTTCAAAACTATCACGTTCACGGTCGCTCTGGCTGCCGCGCGCCGATGACTTATTGTGATAATCAACCAGATGAAAATAACCGCTGACCCGCTCGGCATAAGCCAGGTCGGTTACCGCAATTTTGGCTGCTTGGGCAGCGAATGCCCCAAGCAACAACGACACAAGAAATAACAAACGTAATAGTTTCATTTTATTTCCTGCTAGAACATAGATCTATTAGATGTTTTGCGGATTTCTTTTTCATCCGCCC
Organism: Methylobacter sp.; assembly: GCF_004322395.1. GTDB lineage: Bacteria > Pseudomonadota > Gammaproteobacteria > Methylococcales > Methylomonadaceae > Methylobacter_A. Next base: position 7,251 of record NZ_SCTW01000080.1, on the reverse strand, counting down.
ATTCCATAGTGCCGGATTCAATATCCACCAGTTGTAAGCTGAATTTGTAATACACGTCTTTAACATCGTCCGCTCGTTTTACGATGGAAGTGATAGTGCCTTCGATGCGGAAATCCGCTCCCTCCATGTTGCCCATTTTTTTAGATTTGCTTTTCTTGTACAGGCCGGTTTGGTTTTGCCGGGTCAATTCATCGACTTGGGTTTGCATCGCGCTGGTGTCTACCGCAAAGCGAACCATGCCGCTTTTTACAATTTTAGAGCGTATTGAATCGGTGATTGATTTGGTGTCTATATATTCGCTGGTTCTGTTTTTTACTTCCGCAACGGTCACTAAAGGACGCGATTTTGCAAACAGGGCAGGGGATTGCAACAGCGAGTTGGCCATCGATTCCGCTATGGTTTGCAGGTCGGTAGAACCAAACTCGTTAGTTAACGTTTCAACGGCTTTACTGTCGCCGTACTCAACATTGCCCGAACTGAGCGTTGGCGATTGCGTTGCGCAGCCGCTTAAAAGTAGCGCTACCGTCGCAGCTTTGAGGGCATTATTTGATTTATACATGGGTTTATCTCTCTTTAAGTAAATTAATGGACGACTTCAAGCCGTCTCTACAGAAAATTATTGTTTTTAGCTATCTCGGAGTGCGGGCTTCGTCTGCAAGCGCAAGCAAAGCTTGCACTCCTGTTAGTAAAATAGCCTTTTGGGGAAATCATCTTAAGGTAGTTGACCCGTGTTATCCGGGCTTTGCACAACAAGCCTGAAATCCGTAACTTGAGGCGACGGCGCAACAGCTGTTATCGTTTGTTTCTGGTAAGCATAAACAAGTACCGGCTTCCAGGCCTCTTCGTTTCCGACCACAAAACCATTGGTATCCATCCACTTAAAACGATAGTAAAGTTGTCGGTTATCCGAGTCGGGATTATTGATCTCAGCCTGTACAGTCAAAAGATGATTGCGTTTTAAGGCACGCAGGTCAGTCACCTGTAGATACGACATTTCACTCAGTTGCTCTACCTTGGCATTGATGCTGCCGGGTCGCGGTGGCGGCTTGTGGCTGGCGCAGGCGCTGAGCAGCAATAAAGCGATAGCTAACGGTATACTTTTAAAGGAAGGCATGGTTTATCCTTTTGCTTGTTGAATAGGTTTTTTGGCTTTTTTCTTTTTCGATTTTGCCGAGGCTTTCTTCTCAGGTTCGGTTATTGCCGTGTTTTCAGTATTGTGAGAGGGTTCAATCACAGCGGGGGCGGCATAAACCGGCATTTGCGGCCCATAAGCAGGTTGCGACCAATAAACCTGGTTACCCAGCAGCCGGGTAAGCACTATAGCGTGAGATCCTTGAATATCGATGGGTTGCTTGCTGCCGCCAATAGCGATGTCATGTTTGCCGGAAGGCAATGTCATACGGGCAATGCTGATGGTAGCAGGCAAGGTGCGCCAAGTGCGCTCATCCGCAGATTCAGTAACGACATTGGCGACATTTAATGCAATGCCTGCAATCGCCGCACCGCCGCCTTGATCCATCAGGGCTTTTTGAGACATGGTTTTTGCAGCGGCGCGAAGAATACCCCGAACAATAATCCCCGGCATATCATCCTTTAATGCACGCTTGGACATCGTATCAAGACTGGTGATTCCGGCTAACGGCAGCGTGTCCTTACCGTCAATGCTGATGGTGCTGGGCTGCAGAGTGCGGCTTGGGTCTGAATGCAGCACCGGAAACGAAATAGGGATAACCCCTAAATTGCTGACGATAACCGGAACTGGAATGGTGACAGAGCTTAGTGCAGGCGCAACGCCGGATTCGACTACAAATAACACATCGGTTTCCGATGGTTTACGAAGGTTGGGACGCGCTTCTAATGCAGCTAAGCCGTCTTCCAGGATTTTTATATTCGGCTGTAGTTCAATCGCTTGCCGATAACCTGGAGAGGCAAGCCCCTGTTCATTTAGGGCTTCGTATACAAAACCGGCCAAATAATGACTGAAAGCGCTTTGGTAACCATTTTTTAGCGTAGTGACTTCGGCCGAGTTTAGCGTTTCGACCGGATAACCGTTCAGGTCTTTAAAGGTCGTGGTGATGCCTTTTTCTTTACTCTCCTGTTCCAGCGCCTCGGTATCTTTCGCATTAATCTCCGCGATAATGGCTTCCCGCTCGTGAGTTTTCTTAATCTCGGTTCTGGCGGCGTTCCAGTCTCCGGACAATAAGTGATCAAGTGCCAGTCGGGTAGACAGCATGACTTTTTCATAATCATGACCATCGTAGCGGCGGGTTTTATCATTTAAAACCACCGCGCCTGCGTTTTCCAAAATGGCGCCGGCTCTGATTTTAGCTTCATTTTCCCATTCATTGACCTTTTGATCAGCCAAAAGCCATGCGCCTGCGCTGTCTTTGTATTGGCTTTTCAAACGTAATAATTCGCCTTTTTCCAGGTAGTAAAGCAAATCATAATCGCCGCCGGTATTGTTGGATTCGTGTTGAGTTATAGCTTGGTCCAGCTGGCCTTGCCCGGCCAGATCGATGGTTTGTTTGAGTTCATCATCGTAGCTGCGCATTACGGAGCAGCCGGACAGGGTTATGGTTAATACAAAAGGCAGTGCAAGGCTGCTGGGACGGATAAATAGGGACATGATAATTCCTTGTTTTATTATTTTTATTATTTAGTTATATCCGGCGGCTTAGGCATCATCCGTAACCAAGCAACCGATATAGGAAAAAGTATAAATGTTTTTTATAGCTAATGGTTTGTTATTTTGGGGGGATTAGAAGGAGATAAAAATAATGTTATTGATCTAACCGGATGTATTTAAATGATGCATGTAGGGCAGCAACTTACATTCTCGACCTTAGATTGCAAGATTTTCTTTTTTAATAAATATAAAGTTGATAAAATTACTTGGTTTTTTATTATTGGGTGAACCGTCATGAGCGTTATCGAAAGAATTAAAGACCAGATTGAAAATAATCAGGTTGTTTTGTATATGAAAGGATCGCCGGATTTTCCTCAATGTGGCTTTTCCGGAAAAACGGTACAGATATTGGATGCCTGTCATGCCGAATATGCGCACGTTAATATTCTTGAGGATCCTGAACTTCGTGAAGCACTTAAAGAATACTCGAACTGGCCGACTTATCCCCAGCTTTATATCGGCGGTGAGTTAGTTGGCGGTTGCGATATCGTTATTGATCTGTATGAGAAAGGCGAGCTGGCAAAGATGCTGGCTATGGTTGGCGGTGTAGAGGACTAAATAATAGCGATAAGAATGACACCGATTACTATAAATCGGTGTCATTCTTGTCTTCAACAGCCCTTTAATTCCAGCCGCTTCCAGCGCTTGACTATCATGCAAAAATTGGAAGCGGGTAAAATCAGCGAAAGCAAAAATCTCTTACTTTTCCTGTAAGTGCCATATACCTTGCTCGGTCAGCAATCCTCGTTTAAGCCAATTTTTTAGGGTTATCATGTCCTTATTATATATATCCGGGCAAGGCAAAGTGGTTTCCTGATGATTCTGCTCAACCGCAGAAAGCCAATTTTCCCAAACATTAATATTTTCGGCAGTAAAACGCTCATCCTCGCGATTGCCTAAAGCATATAGCATTGCCGGGATGTTTCGGCCTTTAACGCAGATAAAGCCTAAACGCCTGACTGGGATATCCATTTTTTTTGCGGTTTCCACAAGTTCCCCCGTGACGATAATCTGGGTGTTGAACATTCGCGTTAATCCTTCTACTCTTGAAACTAGGTTCAAAGGATCGCCGAGTATTCCGAATTTTCTTACTCCACGCTTGGGTCCCAAATCGCCCATTGCCACAAGACCGGGTGTCAGGGCGATGCCGGCATTAATGGTTTTACCTATTTCTTCAAGGACTTTCGGATCAAATTTATCGGCATACCGCAAAGGTACAGAGGCGAAAAAGTTTTGCTGTAAAATAGCCAGCTCTAATGCCGCCTGTAGGGCGTTCCGATAAGCCTGTTCCTTTTCGCTTTCGAGAAAAGGCCAGTGATAGCAGACCATATCGGCGACGTATGCTTCGAGCCAGCCGTGATATTTGTCCTGTAACATTAATGACGTTTCATTAAGATAATCGTTCATTAGATCGAGAAGACTTTCAGGTTCCTTCAAGATGCCGGTTATAGTGGTGTAGCCTTCGAGATCACTCATTAGCACCACAGTTTGGCAATTGGTGTTCTTAAAGCCTTCATTAGTTTTCAATTTTAGCAGCATGTTATGGACTGGCCGGGGCAGATATTGACTAGCCAGTTTTCCTTCTCGAAGACCTATTAACAGGTGCACGCCTGTCGTCAGCAATGCTCCTGCTGTATATGTCGCCATGATTGCGGTGACCGGCCAGAGCTGTAATACCGGATTAATAAAACATAACCCAATCATAATGGTAAGGATCAATCCACCCACAACCCATAGCATCGACTGACTTAGATAGGCACCAGTCAGAACACTGATGATTGCTATGCCAATGAGCATGATTATGTTGATAACCTTGTTGGGTCTGCGCGGATAATCATGATTTAATAAAGTTTCCACGGCATCTGCAATATACTGCGCTCCAGGCGTTAACAGCTTGGGGCCGACAAGAGCCGTAGTCATCGGCGTGATAATCGTATCGGTCGTCTCTGTGGGGGCTGTCACTTGAAATATGATGGCTTTATTTTTAACAAGAGCTGCGGTTTTGATTGCCGTATCCTGATCGCAGGATGCCAATGCGCTTAAAGGAAGGAACAGCCGTTCATTGTTGTTTTGCACGTCGTAGAGCGGTTTACTCAAACGAATGCGTTTACAGGGTAAGCCTTTATCGCAAATTTCGTTTTGGCTTTTATCATCCAGAGACGACCGCAACAGATTAGGATCGACTGATTCCGCAAGCCTCAAAACGGCGTGATTGTCGCTTAAATCGATCCAGCGTGCGACGGAGCTGCTGCGTGTCAACAAGTGATCCAATGCTTCAACAGATTGTCCGGAAATAAGCGCAGCAGCATCAAAATCAAACAGCAAAAAATCAGGTAAATCCCTTTGTTCGGTAGGAAAAGGAGCTATGCTGAATTGCGATATCGCCCGCTCTGTCATCCTTAATGGTGCATTGCCCGCTTCACTGCTCAATACTTGACACTGATTGGCGGACGTTACCGTACATTGAGGCATGGACCAGCGGGTTTCCCCATTCTTCTCTATACAGGACGCGTAAGGCATACGTCCTTCCAATTGTTTAGATACACGAGCATCCAGAAAAATGCCTTTGGTGCCCGCAGCAACCAGACGCTCTGTAGCCAAGGCAAAAAGAGGAAGTGCCTGGATACGCGACACATCCATCGGTATTTTTTCATCCAAGACAACGACCGCAACGTATTTCCATTGACTGCGAGCTTTGTTGACAACGGCCGAATCATGAATCCAATAATCAATACTGTTATCGAATGTAAAATCCAGGCTTATGCCGATCAAAGCGGCTACCCATATAAAATTCAGTAGCAGCTTGACATTAATGAGAGGCGATTTGAACATCACTCTCTAGAATTGATTCGATAGCCAAACAGCCTGGGATGATTGAGGATAGGAGAAATCCTTAATAACAGCCGTAAAGCAATCAATAACCAGTTTATCGGCATCGTTTTGCTCATCGTATTCATCGGCAGCAGGAATGACCGTATTCACATGACCATTCGTATCTACCAGCCAAGTGAGTTTAATATGCGTATCGGTCTCATTAAGGGCTCTGCATAAGCTAATGTCCGGTTGCATTGCTGAAATGACTTTTTCCTTGTCGGCTTCTGCATTGCTCTGCGAGGGCTCGTCTTTATTAGGGTCGCCTTGTATCTGCAGTGAACGCATTCTGACTGAAGTGGTTCTTTGTTCGAGTCCTTTGGGATGCGGATCGGAATTTAGAGTCGTAATGACGCAACTGAGCGCATTTAGGCCATCTTTACCATCGTCGCAATTCATCTTGTTATTCGTCCATGGACTGCAATTAGCCAAATCGCTGGGTTTTATCCAGGGCGGCTGGTCGCTGTTAACACTAATCCGAATGGGGTTTGGCGAACGATTTTGACAAATTCCCTGAGTATCGGCACTTCTCTGTGACTTGAACCATAATCGCGCACCGGGCATTAAGTTAAACTCGCTGCCCAAGGCAATATCGTCAGCAGTTTTGCAGGTGTTGCCCGATATTGTTATACCATTACTTTTGTTCACCAGATAACGTAAAACACCGCATTCATCGGCATGCAAAATACTCGTATATCCCAGAAAAAAAAGAGTGCTTATTAAAAGCGGATTTGTTTTAAATTTTAATAGCATATGCACACCTGGTTTTTTATTTACTAAAGTTTTAGAGTTTATTTTAGCCCATTTGATAGCGCTGTCATGCTTCATTGAAACACTTTCTCACTGCCTAGCTTGGTTCTCAAAATATCCGGCCATATGTCAAGCCAGCAGCAGACATGATCGTATTCCGGTAGCGGTAAATATATCGCATTTTTCTGCATTCGACTGAACGATTCGATAATTTTGGCCGGTACATTGTCATCTTTGAGACCAGTCAGGTGAATTTGCCGGACGCTTACCGGTATGTGCGCATCTTTTGCTGGGTTTAAAGAGGCGGCCGGCGCCGAATATCCATGGTGACGGCTCCAGGCTTCAATATCCAGATTAGCGGCAATGGTTATCACAACGGATGTTTTTTTCAGGCCCGAAGCCAACAAGGTCGCCAAAGCTCCACCACCGCTGTAGCCGATCAAAACCAAATTCTTAACTTTTTTTGACGACATCCATTGTTGAATCGCTGCATTCATGCTGACGACCACTTCGGCGGCGTAACGATGCGAAGTCCATAGGGATTCATTACACAAGGTCGACATATTCAGTCCATAATAACAAGGTCTGCCGAGTAACACCGCGGCTGCCGGGTCTTTCGTCATCATTTCCAGGATCAAGGGATTTCTAGGAGTGGGGTCGTCTGCTATTTTCCTGCTCGTTGTCCATGGTGTACCGTCACCGTCCAGATAGACGTGCAACTCATCGATAACATCCGAACGGCTTGCCCGAGAGTTGATAAACAGCCGGTGTTGATAGGGGGAGCCAGCCACCCATTGATTGCTTAAACCTAGTTTCGTTGCTGTGCCGATAAATTTTTCCGAGGGCGTGGCGCATCCCTGGATAAGAAAAAGCAAGCATAAAATCAATGAAAATGGCAAGTTTATCATTATGAAAATTAGGTTTGTTTTGCAAAAAAAGAAAAC
>NZ_SCTW01000079.1 GCF_004322395.1 Methylobacter sp. | reverse complement strand
CTTCGATAACCAGCCCCACTACGACCCCAATCACCAGCAGGGCCAGAGTTTCTATAGACTGGTTAAGCACTACGCGATCCATAATTTGCAGTATTGCCATAGGCAGAACTAAAGCCAAAATGTTATAGAGTAGCGCTGCAACTGCAAGTAAAGGAGCGACCCGCTGTAAGTCAGGGGAACGAAAAATACCCATAAGTGGATTAGCCAATCTTTCTACCGGTCTTTCTAGGATTTTGCCCCGGTTCAGCAAGGTCAAGAAAAATGCTAACATTGCTATTCGACTCCGGATTGATTAACTAACATATGTAATAATGGATGGGCAAAAGAAATATGCCCTTCTTCATTTCGGCATAAAACACCACTGGCGCGAGCCTGCTCAACGGCAAGTTCTATTGTGTCCGGAGACTCCCACATAGTTTCGGCAATTTCTGTCACGGACATAGGGAATGGCGCCTTGCTGACGAAGCGTAGCAAAGCACGATCAAGTTTGAGTCCGTCCATGCGAGCGTTAATCACAACCTGTAAGGAAAAAGGCAAAGTTTCCTGCCAGTGATGGCGCGCCAATTCAATGGCAAAAAGCGGAACGCCCGCCGCATACTGTACGATTCTTGCTATGGAGTGACGCATGTCCGCATCAGAACCCTGCTCTGCCTTTATCGTATCTTTTTCCAGTAAACCGAGGGATTGGACTACCAGACTTTCAATGGCAGTCTTAGGTAGATGCCCCAGCCTGATCGTTTTGCAAGGGGGCTTTACATATTTAGAAAATTTACGCGCTGCAAATATAACCATTTTTTCTTTAGCGGCCTTTGCGGTTTCAGTAGCCTTTATCAAAATATCAATCGGCAATAGATGTGCATCATCCACGATAATTACGTCGTGGCCTCGACCTGTAATCGATTTGAGGCTATGCAATAGAGTTTGAGGCTTTACGGGCATTCCGCTCGGATACATATACAGACTGCCTTCTTTGCTACCGGAATGACAAACGAAGTGATGTACCCGGCCTTTCATGTCCAGACCGCGTTTCGCAGCATAGTGGCATAATAGTGATTTACCCATGCCTGTTTCGCCTTCTATGTAAATAAGATGGTTTTTTTGGCCTCTAAATACTTCTGAAAACAATATTTCCAGGACTTCGAGCTCTGCTTCTCGCCCCAATATCAACGACTCATCACCTTGTTCTTCTCCGCCTTCTGCTTGAAATTGCGGAAGCTGAGAATCTTTACCCCAAGGCATTCGATCAAGCGCCTTAAACAGTAAGCAAGGAATAGTAGTCCTATACACATTAGGGCCGGTAATTTTCAGCAATTTTGCCGCAGATGTTCCCAGTGCCAACTCTCCTGATGTCGCGTTGCTCGCAAGTTCGCGGGCATGGGCAATTACAGCGCTGGCGACAACCTCCCCCGACCAGCCGCCATAACGATTCATGCTGGAAATTGCACATCCTGCCGCTAATCCGCCTCGTAAGTCTTGCCTAAGATTAGGATAGACTGTAAGAACATCAAAAACCGCACGGGCTGCATGTAGCGCTTTGAAGATATCTTGTTCAGTCCCGCGTTTAATGCCGAAAATTAAATCGCCTATAGATGCTTTGTTCGCCAGAAACAAAGCATCATGAGCACCCGCTAAAGCTGAAAAAGTTTTGTGTAATTCCTGGACAATAGCCTTTGGGCAAGATTCAGCACTGGCTTTTAAAGTTGCGTCAGGCAAAAAGATGCTCAATACGATGCAAGGACGGCGTTCCAGTATTCCTTCGGATATTTGAGTGCTTTCAGGATGAGAATCCGTGGCTTGACTGATCCCTTGCGAAACTGCCATTGTGCGATTACTGACATGAAGTTTTTTAAATAGCGCTACAACATGCTGCTTCACAGTGCCCAAGCCTATCCCTAATTCATTAGCAATTTCCTTATTAACTTTGCCTGCTTTAATCAATGCCAGAATTTGCCGCTGACGCTGAGTCAGTTCAGGCAGCAATTCAACTTCCTGATTCGGAAACGCAACTGCCGCGGACTTATTAACAGGCTCTTGATTCATGATTATCGATCAGCAATGGCTTTCGCGGTATAAAAAGTTCCAGGGCATCATTACCACTATTCAAATTACATAAGAAGCAAACTAATTCCTTCATTCATTTTTTTCATCTACCACTACCGCAGATTTGCTCCAACCTGTCTCAAGCACCTACACACTCCTTTGCGTGTGACTATAGATGGTTTACCGGATGTCCCGGCTGAGCCGCTGAGCTTTTAGCGCTATTTTGATCAGGTGTGGTGTGATTTTGTACCGCATAGCCCAGAGAGAGCTCTGACTTAGCATCGGCATTACTCCGCACTGTTTCAGCATCGTCTTTCTTGGAGTCAACACCGGAAGCCGGTGTAGGTAGCACTAAAGATTCGGCTTTTTCAGCTTTACCGCTTGATTTATCAAGGGGATTAGGAATCGGATCGGGTGTGCTCTTTTCTGCTGGTGTTGCTTTATTCGCAACCTCATCTTCCATAAACTCATTAAATTCATCAGCATCGGAAGCCACAACAGCGCATCGTACTTGTTTGGCATTTAACTGCCCGCAGAAAGTACTCGCTTCCTCCTGGCTCGAGAAACGGCCAATAAACACCCGATACCATGTTGCGCGTTCTTGCTGTGCTTTTGCCACTTTACCTTGCAAACGAGGCAATGCGATGCGATTGACCATCAGGCTGGGAAAGCGTTGATGCAAATCGCGCCATGCATGCGTAACCCCAGAGCGGTCTTGTAAGCCAGCTAATTCCACTAGCCAGAATTCCCCATCGGTGTCAATTTCGCGTCCGGTCCAATCGATGCCTGGTGTTGCCAACGAAGATGCCGCCGACACTTTGACAGATCCTCCCTGCGGACGAACGCCTTCGCCCGGCAACACTCCTCCCTGAGGAACACCGCCGCCCAACGCGCTATATAGTGAAACCAGACCATTAAAGCGCTCTTGGCGAATATGAAGGTATTCATCCAGCGTACGATGATAGGTTCGCTCGGTGTCAAGCAGCGTTAAAAAGTCGATACCCCCGACCTCATAAGACTCTTGGCTGGCTGACCAAGCATGTAACGCGGCTTCTGTAGCTACTTTTTGCGCCTCCAGCCGTTTACCGTTCATATACGTGTTTGATATCGCATCCTCAGTTTCACGCACAGCTGCGTAGATGGTATGCAAATAGGTTTCTACCAACTCTTCATGCAGTGACCGTGCGAAAGCGACATCCTGAGTACGTTTGCCATGGTCAAAAATGGTCGTCGTCAAATTGCCTATCGCGTTATAAATAACACCGTAGGGCGCAAAGAACAATTGAGCATAGGTGAGTAAGCCTACACTGGCTTGGTATGATAAATTAAGAGGAGGAAACAAGCGCGCCCGCGCCACATCAATATCGGCATCTGCCGCCAGCAATCTGGCTTCAACAGCGCGTATGTCAGGCCGACGTAATAAAAGTGAGACAGGTATATCAGGCAACACTCCAGGAAACGAAAGCGAGTCTATTCCTTTATCTGATAGCGCCTGCATGTTTGGCCCCTCTCCCAGCAACTGAGCTAGGACGTGCATAGCCATTTCCCGTTGCAACTCCAAGCCGGGAATCGTCGCAAGAACAGCAAAATCGGCAGAACGCTGTTGTTCAAGGTCGATAACTGTCGCGTCGCCCGCTTCCACGCGGCTACTGACCGCCTGAAGCATGCTGCGGAGCGCGGTTTCTGTCTCGTGCGCAACGCGGATACGGTCGTTTAGAGAAAGGTATTCAATGTACTGGGAAACGACCTTGGCAACCAAAGTACGGTGGGCGTCGTCGTTTTCAAAGGTAGCCCGCCATAGCTGCATTTCCGCTGATTCAGCCATAGAGCTGAGTTCACCCCACAGATCAACTCGCCAGTCGCCACGCAATCCTGCTTGATAGTATTCGCGGTGCTTGGCTTGAGTATTTGAACTAATCTGGGCCGAGTTGACGCCGTTTGGCGGCGCATCATAATGCACTTCCAATGGAGCGGTAACAACCGGGTATTGACCGGCTTCCGCCTGATCTGAACGGGCCTGGAGTTGAGCCAGGCGGAGCATGGTGACACGAAGATCGGTATTATTCGCTAGCGCTTGATCAACCAGCGCATTAAGTTCGGCACTGCCTAAAGAGCGCCACCATTCATCAAGTTCCGCTTCTGCCGGTTGCTTTGTGGGAGTGTTACCCTCTTCAACAGGAAGCGCCTTACCTTCAGCCTTGGGAAATAACGCAGACTGCTGGTATTGAGCCGGAAGGTGCACAGGAGGTACATCGTAGTGATCGCGTTTGATGGCGCAGCCGACCATCAGAATGCTTAAAATAATTGGGATAAACACAAAACCCTACACTTGTGTGGGCGTTTGAGGGCAATGATAAAGATGAGCTAAACGGTCTTGAAGCAGCTTAGGCCAAGGATTCCCACAAACCAATGGCTTTACCGCCACCTTAACGAGATAAGATTTTCCTGTCATAAATAAATGACCTGGAGAACAAATCTATCGTTCTTTAATTTGTCCATAAACCCACATTAGCTTACTTACGGTGAGATGAAAAAAGCCACCCAGTCAAGAATGAGTTTAGTTTAAGCTGCACTATCTGCCTTAAATTAAACGCTCCAACTAAGTATATATACTTAGATTCCAAACAGCAATATAAATGCCAGTAATTGCTGACAGCGCAGTTTCGCGTCTACTTAATTTAGAGATATGCGAGGTCTATCACATGGACTAAAAACTATGTTTTCTATTTTTCAAATAACACCATCGGCTCGGCATGCCCGGTCTACGGAACATACACCCCAACTTTATGCAGAGTGATGGATTACAAGACACATAAGCAATCTGCTCAGATTGCTATTTCTTAAATGATGCAAGACCTTGGAAGCATCGACCCTGGATGGGTCGATGTTATTGTATTTGATTGGCCTAAGGTTGATCGCTATCCTTGCTTAAATCGACAGCATAAAATTAATGTTTTATGCGATTGTGGCGAGTATTTTTCTTGGTGCGATTGACCGAGGTTGATCGAATCAGGCCTCGGCTAATCTTTTATAATCATATCACTCCAAATTATCCGTCACCGCGCCTAACGAAGCCGAACTCACCAATTTGGCGTATTTCGCCAACACACCGCGAGTATAACGCGGCGCGGGTTGTTTCCACTTATCAAACCGGCGGGCGATTTCATGCTCGTTAACGTGCAGTTTCAGCTCGTTGTTTTCTGCGTCTATAGTGATGGTATCGCCATTCTCAACTATCGCCAACGCGCCGCCGACATATGCTTCCGGCGTGATATGCCCGACTACGAAACCGTGGGTACCGCCGGAAAACCGACCGTCGGTAATTAATGCCACATCCTTGCCCAAACCTTTACCCATGACTGCCGAAGTCGGGGACAGCATTTCTCGCATTCCGGGACCGCCTTTGGGACCTTCGTAACGGATAACAATCACATCACCTTTAACGATATCGCCATTCAAAATACTTTGCAGCGCTTGCTCTTCGGCATTGAACACTTTGGCTGTGCCGGTAAAACAAAGCCCTTCTTTACCTGTGATTTTGGCAACCGCGCCGCCGGAAGCCAGATTGCCGTATAACACGACCAAATGACTGTCTTTTTTGATTGGGTTATCCAGGGAATGAATCATATCCTGGCCTTCAGGATACGGTCTTACATCGGCCAGATTTTCCGCCAATGTTAAGCCGGTAACGGTTAAACAGTCGCCGTGCAGATAACCCTTGTCCAACAGCGTTTTCATCAGCGGTTGAATGCCGCCGATTTCGATCAATTCAGCCATCTGGTAGCGGCCGCTGGGCTTTAAGTCAGCCAGCATAGGAACGTTTTTGCCAATGCGGGTAAAGTCGTCCAAAGTAATATCCACGCCGGTTGCATTTGCCATCGCCAGGATATGCAATACCGCATTGGTCGAGCCGCCGAGTGCAATCACTACGGTAATCGCATTTTCGAACGCGGCTTTGGTCATGATGTCGCGTGGCTTGATGTCTTTTTTCAACAACTCCAACACCGCAGCACCGGCACGCTCGCAATCCAGGCGTTTGTCGTCTGAAATAGCGGCTTGGGCGGAGCTGTTCGGCAAGCTCATACCCAACGCTTCAATGGCCGAGGCCATGGTATTGGCCGTGTACATGCCGCCGCAGGAGCCCGCGCCCGGAATCGCTTTGGCTTCAATTTCAGCCAGCTCGGCATCGTCGATCTGGTTATTGGCTCTGGCGCCGACCGCTTCGAATACGGAAACCACATCCAGTTTTTTGTCTTTGTGGCAACCGGGCATGATGGTGCCGCCATACACAAACACGCTGGGGCGGTTCAATCGCGCTATCGCCATCATACAGCCCGGCATATTCTTATCGCAGCCGCCAATTGCGACGATGCCGTCAAAACCCTGACAGCCAACCACTGTCTCAATCGAGTCGGCAATTACTTCGCGCGACACCAGCGAGTATTTCATGCCTTCGGTACCCATCGAAATACCGTCGGAAATTGTTATGGTATTAAAAACAACGGCTTTACCCTCGGCATTGTTAACCCCAACAGCTGCTGCATCCGCCAGCTTATTGATATGCATATTGCATGGCGTAACCATGCTCCAGGTTGAAGCAATGCCTATTTGCGGCTTTTTGAAGTCTTCATTGCTGAAACCGACGGCATGCAACATGGCGCGGCTCGGTGCGCGCTCCATGCCGTCAACAACCAAAGAAGAGAAAGTGCGGGTGTTTTTATCACTCATAATTTAAATAAAGGCTAAGGGCGAAAGGCGAAAGGCGAAAGGCGAAGGAACAGGGCTTTTTTGCCTTTTGCCTTTCGCCTTTTGCCTTAATTAATATGAATCCCAGCTGCTACGACTGCGACGCCAGCTAAGTTTAGGCAAAATAAATCCTAAAATAACGCCAAAAAGAGCTAATAAACCGCCGTATAAAAACCAGTCCTGATTGGCAGTATCTTGCAAGGCCTGATTTTCAAGCTTGAATTGTTGTAGTTCCCGCTCAACATTAACCACCCGCTCCTGAAGTTCATCGCGCTGGTTTTTTAATTCAACAGTACTGGCAGCCGTTCTTTTCAATTCATTGAGTTCTCTGCTTAACTGATCCCGCTCTGAAGCCAAAGACTGTTCAAGAGATGTTCCCGGCGTAATAGATTCTTTTATCGTGGATAGTTCAGCCTTGAGAGTGGCGTTTTCAGACTGTAATGACGCCAGGCTTTTATTGGCAGCCTCCAATTGAGCATGGCTAGGCGGTTCTTTCATAGTATTGCGGATCGGCATGTAGCCTTCAGTACCATCATTCATGCGGACATGCAAAAAGCCGGTACCTCTGTTTTCTTCTATTACCGTAAGCGGAGTGCCAGTCGGAAGCAACTTTACAACTTTACTGTTGTTATTTTCTTCGCTCCTGAGTGATAAATTCAGATTGTCAGTAACATAAACAACTTCCGCCTGCGCTGAACCAAAAGTTATCAGTAGGATAAAAAACGAGCTGAGTATTTTTTTCACTTGAATCTCTATTGTTGGTCGTTTGACGACTGCTATGAATGGTGAAAGTAGCGTAATCAGTAAGAAACCGATACGTCTATAGTTAATTCTAACGTGATTTTCTGCACAGGAGAAATTCCAACAGTGCTTTTTGTGCATGCAAACGGTTTTCTGCTTCATCGAAGATAACACTTTGAGTACCGTCAATCACATCGGCGCTGACTTCTTCGCCGCGATGAGCGGGCAAGCAGTGCATAAACAACGCATCTTTGTTTGCCGCAGCCATGATCTCAGCATTGACCTGATAATCTTTAAAAGCTACTTCGCGTTGTTTTTGCTCTTCTTCTTGGCCCATGCTGGCCCAGACATCAGTGACTATTAAGTCTGCATTCCGGGCGGCGGCCAGAGGCGTATCAAAAAATCGGACACACTCCCCAGCGGCTTTGACTATGGATTCTAACGGTTGATAATCTTTTGGACAGGCAATATTCAACACAAACCCAAGCCTCATAGCAGCATGGATATAGGAATGACACATATTATTGCCGTCGCCGATCCAGGTTACTGTTTTACCTTTGATATCGCCGCGATGTTCAAAATAAGTCTGCATGTCCGCCAACAATTGGCAAGGATGCTGCAAATCGGTCAAACCATTAATCACCGGAACGCTTGAATATTGAGCGAATGTAGTCACTGTTTCGTGCTTGTCGGTTCTAAGCATGATGCAATCAACCATACTGGAAATAACTCTGGCACTATCTTGCAAAGGTTCGCCTCGACCCAGCTGAGTATCTCTAGGCGATAAAAACAGCGCACTGCCGCCGAAATGACTCATGCCCGATTCAAACGAAATGCGGGTTCGCGTCGATGACTTTTCAAAAATCATCGCCAATACTTGGCCCTTTAACGGTTGATAATCGGGATCGCGGTTAATTTTTAGGACGATGGCCCGGTTAATCAAGCTACGAAGCTCGTCGCCGGATAAGTCAAGCAAGCTGATGAAATGTCTAGGGTTCATAGGGAGCGTCTGTATGCTTATAGATAAGCGTCGATAAAGTTTCTACGAGTTGAGTGATTTGGTGGTTATCAATAATTAATGGCGGCAGCAAACGAATGGTTTTTTCACTAGTGACATTAATCAATAAGTTATTTTGCAGCGCTGCTTGCACTAGCTCAGTGCACGGACGGTCAAGTTCGATACCGATCATCATGCCTTTATGGCGAATATCGACAATATGCGCATTGCCGTGTAACCGTTCTTTAAACGCCAAGCAAATCGCATCGCCTTTTTGCGCGGCCTGCTCGACCAGGTTATCAGCATCCAAGGTAGCCAATACCGCTAAAGCCGCACTGCAAGCTAACGGATTGCCGCCAAAGGTTGAGCCATGATTGCCGGGAGTAAATAATGCGGCGGCTTTGCCTCGGGCAAGGCAAGCGCCTATCGGCACGCCGTTGCCTAAAGCTTTAGCCAAGGTACAAACATCCGGAACTATACCATTGTGCTGGAAAGCAAGAAACTTACCGGTACGGCCTATCCCGGTCTGAATTTCGTCGAGCATCATCAGCAAGTTCTGCCGATCGCACAGACTGCGTATTTGATTAAGATAATCGGCAGCGGGAATATTAACGCCGCCCTCGCCCTGTATCGGTTCAACCAACACAGCAACAACATTTTTATGCTGCTTAACCGCTTGATCGATTGCATTGACATCGTTGTACGGCACGCGAATAAAGCCTTCAACCAGAGGTGCAAAGCCTTGTTGGATTTTTGCGTTACCGGTAGCGCTCAGCGTTGCCAGTGTACGGCCATGAAAACTTTTTTCCATGACGATAATCGCCGGATTTTCTATACCTTGATCATGGCCGTACTTACGCGCCAACTTGATCGCCGCTTCATTAGCTTCTGCACCGGAATTGCAAAAAAATACATTATCCATACCGCTTTTTTCAATCAGTTTGTCGGCCAACTGTTCCTGAACAGCGATACCGTACAGATTTGATGTATGCACCAGTTTTTCGCTTTGCTTGCAGATAGCGTGATGCACGGCAGGATGAGCATGTCCCAAACTGCATACCGCTATGCCCGATACTGCATCCAGATAGCGATTATTGTTTTCATCAAATAACCATGCGCCTTCGCCCCGTTCGAAAGTAATGGGCAATCGTCCATAGGTTGGCATAATGTGGCTAGTCATTGTTCTCTTTATTAAAATTAAGGAGTAAATAGGCCGTAATCTGTCGACCATTAAAAAAATGCTCGATTATAGGTTTCAATTGGGTCTCAGGCAAGCGCTGATTGTCCAGGGCGTTTTTAAAAATAAAAAACCAAAATGATGTTTT
>NZ_SCTW01000078.1 GCF_004322395.1 Methylobacter sp. | reverse complement strand
GGAAATAAAGTCACCTGAGTTCGGTCTGTACTTTGAATGAAGCGTTTCATCTGCTCTCCCGGTGGTTTGGCCGTGAGCTTATTTTACCAGATGTAGCGTTTTTACACAGTCTGGGTCGAAACAGGACAGTCTATACCAAACTGATTTAAGCTATTTTTTAAAGCCTCCAGATCAAGCCCTGAATTGTACAATTCAGCTCGAAGATATTAATTTCCAGATTAAAGTATTTACCCCATTCACAAATTCAAAAATAGCATCACATAAAAAAAGCCCGGTAGGTTTTCCCTTCCAGGCTTTTTTACTTTAAATCAGGAAAGCATTATTTTTTCATTTCTTTTTTGAACATTGCATCCAATTTCTGGTTGGTTTCTTGGTTGTATTGCTTTGAATTATCAATCGGCTCTGGTTTGGGCGCTGCCACTGGTGGTGCGGTAACAACCAGTTTCGGGCTAGGTGCTTGAACGACAGGTGGCTCTTCCTCCTGCTCCTGGCTTAGATCCAAACGAAATGCCGGCCCGAAACTGGTATCCGCATCAAAATCATCCCAAATATACAACGGATAAGCGACAGGTTGGGTAGGAATCGGTAGGGTAACTAAATCACCAATTCCTACAGCTATGCGTCCTGCCATGTTAAGCACACCTTTAAATACTCCCCCGACAATGCCATAAAAAGGGTTGCTGTCATTGGATATGTTAATCATATTTTTAGGGAGTTCCAGCCAGCTGGTGGTCAGATTGGCAAAAGCATTTAGCGCTTTGTGGCCAACCTTGCTGCCATAGCTCCGATGCTGCGATTCATATGTTTGACTGATGGGTGCGTAGGGCGTAGCGCCATAACCCTGTTGCTGCATTTCTGCCTGAACCATGGGCGCATATGCCGTAGACAGACCGGTGAATAAAAAGAAAACGAAAAAACGACTGAGTTTACGCATAGCAAATCCTGAGGTGTGTTAATACTGAAAGTCAGTATAGCAGAGCTACAATTATTTACTGATTCGCGCCTTGGCAAAGGCGCTAGCCATTGAACTTTGTACCGGAGCTTGTTGCTTGGGCTTGTGCGCTGCCGGTTTTTGATTATTCCGTTCAGGTCTGGATTCGCTCGCTTCAGGATTGGTTTTCATCGATAATGAAATGCGTTTGCGCTCGACATCGACCTCCAACACTGTCACTTTGACCATTTCGCCGGTTTTAACTGCATCCCGGGGGTCTTTGACAAAAGTATCCGATAAATGGGAAATATGCACCAAGCCGTCCTGGTGTACGCCGATGTCAACAAATGCGCCGAAATTGGCGACATTGGTGACGACGCCATCCAGCCTCATGCCGACTTCAAGATCGGTGATTTTTTCGATACCCGCCTTGAACTCGACGCTTTTGAATTCCGGACGCGGGTCGCGGCCGGGTTTCTCCAATTCCTGCAAGATGTCGGTCACCGTCGGCAAACCGAAATACTCATTGGTGTAATTGGCCGGATTCAGGCTGCGTAGAAACTGGCTCTGACCGATCAGGTCGCGGATCGATTTTCCGGTGCTGCCGATAATAGCCTCAACCACCGGGTAAGCTTCGGGATGAACCGAAGACGCATCCAGCGGGTTGTCGCCGTTCATAATGCGCAGGAAGCCAGCGGCCTGTTCATAAGCCTTGTCGCCCAACCGAGGAACTTTCTTCAACTGCTTTCTATTGGCAAACGGGCCGTTTTCATTGCGGAACGCGACGATATTTTCGCTGATACTGGCGGATAGGCCTGATACCTGCTTAAGCAGGGATACCGATGCGGTATTTACGTCAACGCCGACCGCATTCACGCAATCCTCAACTACGGTATCGAGCCCTTTGGCTAACTGAACCTGATTCACGTCGTGTTGATATTGGCCGACGCCGATCGATTTAGGATCGATTTTAACCAGCTCCGCCAACGGATCTTGCAAGCGTCTGGCGATAGAAACCGCGCCGCGCAAAGACACGTCCAGCTCGGGAAATTCCTTGGCCGCCAACTCAGACGCCGAGTAAACCGAAGCGCCTGCTTCCGACACCATAATCTTGGTGAATTTAAGCTCGCTGTGCCGCTTCATCACATCGGCCACCAGCTGGTCGGTTTCCCTAGAACCGGTGCCGTTGCCTATGCTGACCAAATCAATCTTGTGCTTTTCGATCAGTTTTGCCAGGGTATTTATCGAGCCATCCCAGTCCTTGCGCGGGGGGTGCGGATAAATCGTATCCGTAGCCAGCAACTTGCCGGTCGGATCGACCACAGCAACCTTGACGCCGGTGCGGATGCCGGGATCCAGGCCCATCGTGGCTTTGGGGCCTGCCGGAGCGGCCAGAAGCAAGTCTTTTAAATTACCGGAGAAAACCCGGATCGCTTCCAGTTCGGCGGCTTCGCGTAATCTCAGTTTCAAGTCCAAGTCGATGCGGGTGTACAGCTTGATTTTCCAGGCGAAACGCGCGGTTTCGGCCAGCCAGGCATCGGCCGGTTTTGAGGTATCGGTAACCTTTAGATGACGGGAAACAAGCTGGGCGCACAGATCGTGTTCTTCTTTGTCTTCAGCGCCGGGTTTAAGGTATAGATTCAGCAAATCCTCATTGCGTCCGCGAAACAACGCCAAAGCCCGGTGCGACGGGATTTTATTGATCGCTTCTTCGTAATCGAAATAATCCTTGAATTTCAACGCTTCCTGTTCCTTTCCGGCGACAACGGTTGCATAGATCAAGCCTTTTTGCCAGATGCGCTCGCGCAGTTCGGCCAGCAATTCGGCGTCTTCTGAAATACGCTCCATAATGATTTGCCGTGCGCCGTCCAGCGCCGCGGCGACATCCGGCACGCTTTTGTCCGCGTCGATGTAAGCGGCGGCGGTCTGCTCGGGAATCAGGCTGCGATCATCCAGCAACGCATCGGCGAGCGGCTCAAGCCCCGCTTCGCGGGCGATCTGCGCTTTAGTGCGACGCTTGGGCTTGTAAGGCAGGTACAAATCTTCCAGCAGCGTTTTGGTTTCGGCGTCTTTTATGGCTTTTTCCAGTTCCGGCGTCAGCTTGCCTTGCGAGGCGATACTGTCCAGGATAGTCTGGCGCCGCGCGTTCAGTTCGCGCAAATAGCCCAGACGCTCTTCCAGTAGCCTTAATTGAGTATCGTCCAGGCCTCCGGTCACTTCCTTACGGTAGCGGGAAATGAACGGTACAGTCGCGCCCTCGTCCAATAAGTTGACAGCAGCGCTGACTTGCTTGACGTTAACAGCTAATTCTTCGGCAATACGTTGGATGACATCCATTTTTCAATTCTTTGGCAGTTAAAAAATGGGCGCATTTTAGCAGCTAGATAGCAAGATGGATAAAAGTCTTTTGAAGAATCAAAGAGAATCTGTGGCGAGCAACTATTGTTAGGATGTGCTGAACGCAGTGAAGCGCACTTGTGCTCTTGAGGGTATCAAGCATTTTCCGCAATCAACGAGCAATGTCCTAATACACTCGACAAAAAAAGTCTGAACAAAGGCCAAATTATCTCCGATCATGGCGAATTGCGCTGCCCTTTTACCGCGTTCTCTTCAGAGGAGTTCGGCACATAAATCCGATAGAGATCATAAGGCATCACAACCGTGTCGAACACGGCCGAGAAAGGCAGATCCAAAATAAGCATCGTTGTCACCATCCCCTTGACCCAACCCGGGTCCGAGTTCTTGTCGCTGAATACTCCGCTTGTATCTTTTATGTCCTGCCGAATACCGGGATAGACCGTCCACTTCTTATCAGGGGTTTCGGTCCTGGCACGTATACTCGAGCAACCCAAAATAAGAGAGCTGATGAAAACAACCGTCATCCATCTTCCAATCGCTGACTTCATAGATTTTTTCCTGGTAAACCAATTAGGGAGTGAAACGAGTTACTTCGTGCAATATTAATCGCGCTCGACGGCACAGTCAACATGGGAAAACACATCACCTCACCACCTATCACTTTGTTTAAATAGCTCGTCATACCGGCATGGACTGCCGGTATCCAGGACACATGGATGTGATCTGAGCCTTGCCATCCCTGGCTTCTCGGCAACTGCTCCTGCGCCGCCTAAAGCGCCTACTGTTGGTGCTCTACCTCCTGCATCCGTGCAGTCGTGGATTCCGGCACAAATCCGTCTGGAACGTATTTGCATTAACCCGAAGGGTGTCAGGTAGGAAGCCTGACATGTATCCCTGCCGGAACGACGTATTGGGCATTATCGCTAAAACTGATAGGTGTTAAGAACACATCACAATGCAAGCCCATTAGTTCTTTCTTAATTATCCAAAAAAGGATTTATAACCACTAATTGCCCATCGATTTCTTGACCATGCTGCATATTTTCCGAATACAGAATAGAACAACCAGATTCGAGAGCCGAGCTGACGATCATACTGTCGTACAAAGAAAAACCGAATCGCTCCGCAATATCCAGCCCCCGGTCATGGGTATCGACGGTCAGCGCTTGGGTTTGACACACGGCGCGTATCGTTCCCAACATATCGCGTATTTCGGCATAGCTCATGCCAAGTTTTCGAAATGCAACCGAGGCAAATTCATTGAGTACTTGAACGCTTATGATGCCGGCTGAAGCAATAATTGCTTCAGCCCGGTCTGCTTTGGCGCTATCTTCCGACAGTAAATACAATAAAACATTGGTATCGAAAAACGGCCTATCGGTTTTCATGAGCTTCCAAGCGGTCGAACTTGAAATCGGCGGGTAAACGGCCTCGATATTTGCGCAATCGGGCTAACAACTCTTGCGGACTGGGTTTCTTCTCAAGTTCGAAAACCCGCTCACCGGCAACATGAATCTCGATGTCATCGCCTTCTTTAAGCTGAAGCGCTTCAACAACCGACGCAGGCAATCTTACGGCCAAGCTATTACCCCATTTTGCAACTTGCATGACGGACTCCTATATTTGAAAGATATACAAATTTTTATTGTATATCCATGATAATCGACTGACTATTGATTCTTTAGCATGGCTAACAGAATAGGATGAACTTGCAATACTTAATTTTAAAAACTACGGCTGAACCTTAAACGTCTCGGTATAAGTATTGCCCTTAGCGCAAACATCCCTCTTGGTCGGCAGTTCGCAAGAGGTATCGGTCACTTCGGCTTTTAAATCGCCCGCTTTTTCCGGCACGAAATAGAACCTGAAATTCGGGTCGGCGCTAATCGCAATATCGGTTTTCGCGGTTAAAACCGGTTTGCCGTTGAACGTCACTTTCACGTCCTTAACGAAATGCGATTTTTTAACAAATCGTGTCACTTGATCCATTTGCATGCCGGTAATATTGGGATGACTGATCATTAACTGCACTAGGTTCGGCTCGCCGGCTTTGACTTCGTTTTCCAGCCTGAATTTTATTTTCCCCAAGCGGCTCATGGCTTCATCCAGATTGGCGCCGATCGGTGCGGAACAGCCGCCGCTGGCTTTGACGAATTTTTTAGTCATCATCAATTTGCCGTCGTTAATTTGCGCAATCGCGCGGATATTGCTGTTGCTGTTAACGCGTATCCGCATCGCTATATCGGCTTTGCCGCTTTCCGGGGTAAACTCAAATTCACCGACAAACGGAAAAGGATTATTATCTACCAACACCAGGATTTTTTTGATGTAGTGTTCTTTGGTTTGTTTGACTTTGCTGGTGACTTTAATAGGCACTAATGCTGGATCTTCTGCACGTACAGGCGCTTCAAGTTCAATAATATTGTCGGACTCTTCAATCGCTTGCCCGGCAAAGTATTCAGGTTTCAAGACGTTGTTCCAAATTTTTTCATCTTCAGCGGCGATAGCGGCAATCGGTAATAATGTCGTGATGAAGATTGTCGGTAATAGTTTTGAGTATTTCATTGCTTTTTCCTATTTTGTTTTAGCTTTGCGGGGTGTTAACAATTAATGCATGCAGCCGGTTAATCTTCCCATTCTAATTCGGCAAAAGCGGTGGTGACATTTTTACGGTGATAGTCATCGAATAAAGCCCAATTGTTTTTCTCTGAATAGCCAACGGTTTGCACGGCGTCTTCCAAATGCTGGCCTTTTTTGATTGCGGCGCGAATTTCAGTGAGTAACAAGGTTAAATAATGCTTTTGCGCTTGCATACTCTGCGGCCAATCCGTGACTAACTCGCCGTGTCCCGGAATCACATAATGAAAAGACTGTTTTTCCAGTTTGTCGATTTCTGAAAGCCAGCCTTTTAAGCTGCCGTCCAACGTTGGCACATGCTCGGTAAACAATAAATCCGATAGCCAGATGGTATTGGTTTTTTCATCATAGACGGTCAAGTCATTATCGGTATGCGCGGTAGGATGGGCTTTCAACACTAAAGTCCGCCCGCCCAAGTCCAGTTTCATGCTGTCTTTGACTTCAATATCGGGGGGAATCAAATCGGCAGCACTCATTTTGACGCCTAATTGATCGGCGGCTTTGTCCAAGTAGTAAGAGCCGCGCGCCGACATCGCTCTGGCTAGTTTATGGTGGCCGACTAACTTGACGCCGGCCGCTTTGAAAGCGCTGTTGCCGTTGATATGGTCGGGATGGACATGAGTGTTAATCACATAACAGATCGGTGTCTGTGTGGTTTCGGTAACGGCTTGTTTTAAAGCTAGACCCTGCTCCGGATTGCCGCCGCTATCAATGACCGCCACGCATTTTTGTCCGACAATAAAACCAAGATTGGCGATTTCGCCGTGGTTTTTGCTGTCTGGGAATTGATGTTTGCCGAAATGCACATACACGCCAGTAGTAATTTCTTTAACCGGCAAAACGGTGGCAGCCGTAGTTTGTACAGATACCATGAATAAAGCAAACAGCAATAGAATTCTCATTAATTTTCCTTTTTTCTGAATACGTTTGATGTGCCAACACTTTTCCATATACAAATAATAGTTAGCCGATTGAAGCCGTTACAATATTCTATCGCATCGGTTCAACATGACTGACTGCTAGATATCTTTCAATAAATGATCTTGTTCGGAGGTTTCGATCATTTTTCTGAAACTATTGACGGCATTCATAAGCAGCTGATCCTGATCAATACCCGGTAAATGGTTTTGCCCACACTGTTCCAATGCATTAACAACGTAAGAAATAGTGAGTCTATTGACATCGACAGCAGGCTGATAGATCTCATACTCGTCCTGGTTTTTAAACTCGACAATAATATGGCTTGCCATTAACTTTAATAAAATCGATTGAATAATGGCTATCGGTATACCCAAATTTTTAGCTATTTGGGCTGCGGTTAAGGGATTATTTAGAGGAATGAAATTTTTAATAATCAAATGAGTGACTTGGAGTGCAATGACTTTTTTCATGGAAAAGCTTAAGTTAGAAAACTCGCTACTGTGCCGATAATTTTCATAATTCTGTAAAAAAAAAGCTATTTCACAACCGAATAAAACAATCATCCAGCCGATTTGTAACCAGACAACAAATAACGGTAATGCTGCAAAACTGCCATAAATTGCATTATAAGTTGATACGCCGATCTGCAATCTTAGATAAGTCCACTGCACAAAAGTATACATAATAGCTGTAACTAGACCGGCAATTATGCCGGCCTTGTAATTGATTTTATGGTTAGGCATAAAAACAAACGTGAAGGCAAATAGTCCTGTCATAAGTACCAAAGGCAGTAAACTTAGCGCCCTAATAACCAGCCACACACCAATTTCTGGCAGCTGAATAGCGTTTATTAACCAAGTTAGCTGTGTTTGGAGGAAGACTGTAATGCTGCCGGAAGTTATTAATATAATTGGAGCTAAAAACATTAGAGATAAATAATCGCTGAATTTACGGCCTATTGATCTACCTTGTTCTATTTTCCAAATGTAGTTAAATGAATCTTCAATATCGTTAATTACTTTTATAATGGTCCAAAGCAAAATAATAATACCAGTCCCGGCAACAACCTCTCCTTGAGCACTTTCCAGTAGATTTTGTGCAAAATTGATTAATTGTAATACCATAGTTTCCTGGCTAGGTATTTGTTCGATTAGTCGTTGTTTCATCATTTTTTCAAGGCCGAAACCCTTGGCAATACCAAACAGCATCGCGATGATGGGCACTATCGACAACAGGGTATAAAGTGTTAATGCTGTTGCTCGTAGCGAACACAAATCACGGGAGAAGCCTTGGACGGATAACATTATTATTTTTATCAATTTGATTATTTTTGCTTTAAACGGCGGAAGTTTCTCTTCGTGTAACAGCCATATATCGTCTTTAATAAAATTGATTATGTTGAGTTCCATAGATTGATTTTATGCTTTTGAATTAAGAATAATTATCTTTAAACAGGTGAGCTAGTTTAAAAAATACGCCTGGGTAATATGTTATCCAGCCGTTTGTTCTCAATAATCTTAGTAAATGCAACAATATTTTGTCGCAATTTTAGGAGTCATAGATAATTTTGAGCAAACTATGAGTATAGGGCTGATTAGCTACCGACATTGACGAAGACTCCTCTCCATGCCGTCGCGATATGCAAACCGGGCGAGTAGCTTTATAAAGTTGATTAATGGTTGCCTGCCAATTACATATCGTATTTTAAAGTATGGGAAAGAGCAGAGCCAAACATCGCAAGCAACACCAAGTGTGAGGCGCTGGGGTTACTTACTTGATACAAGGGTTATCTATTGCGGGATTTGTTCGCAATCAAGCATATAGTGCAGGTTATTGGAGGTACTAATAAACTCCGGCATTGGTTATTGCAAGTTTGCACGGATCTTGAAAATTCGCCGGCAGTCATTTTGACTTTCAGCCTAGATAGCCGACATAAGCCCGATAGCCTGCAAAAACAGAGAGTATCAGGAAAATAGTTCCGCTGATCTTGTGCAATAACGCTAAAGGAACTTTCTGCAAAATAGTGCGACCAGCCAGAATTCCCAAGGCGGATGTTGATGCTAATGCTGCTGTGGAACCGAACCATACGGCAATAGGTGCAGCAGTGCTGCTTAGACCAACAACAGCAAGCTGGGTTTTGTCACCGAATTCAGCCATTGTAATCAATAAAAAAGTGGTGAAGAAAATGCCGTGACCGCTTTTTTCCTTGATTTCATTATTTTCATCTTCCATTTCTACTCTTAAGGAATGGACGCCGAAGGCGGCAAACAGGAAGGCGACAATTGTTGCGACGATATGCTCCGGCAACCAGCTGGCAATGGCGACGCCAAAAACAACGGCCAGCGTATTTAAAAAGGCAAAAGCCGAAATCGCTCCCAATAAAATCGGCATGGCTCTGTGCCGGGATGCCAGTGTCATGCATACCAGTTGACTTTTATCGCCGATTTCAGCCGCTGCTATCAGGACAAAACTGGTTATTGCCGTGGCCGATATTTCGGCAAAATTGTCGCCGTTCAGCAACGATAAAAACTGTCGAAAAGAACCTTGAAAATTTTCGAAAATACCTGTTGCGCTCAGTGAGGTTATAAAATGTTGTAAATAGCTTTGAATATGATCCATTTTGTTTCCTGAGAACGATTTTTTCCTGCGTATACTGAAAACACAAGTAATAGATGGGCATTAACCCAGCATATTGTCCAAGGTCATCATAATGATGAAGCCGATCATCAATGCAAATGTGGCATAGCGCGAACGGCCGTCGGAATGGGTTTCGGGAATAATTTCTTCGCTGATCACGAAGAGCATGGCTCCGGCGGCAAAGCCCATGGCTATCGGCAGAATAGGCTGAAAGAGGGTGACCATGGTAATGCCGAGCAGGCCGCCCACAGGCTCCACCAGACCTGTTATAGTCGCAATACCTACGGCTCGCCACTTGTTGTAACCCAGTCCGACCAAGGGCAGGGCTACGGCCAGACCTTCGGGGATATTTTGCAAGGCTATCGCGATAGCCAGAACCACGCCGTCTTTCATTTCCCCGGAGCCAAAACTGACACCGACAGACATGCCTTCAGGAAAGTTGTGAATGGTGATCGCAATGATGAACAGCCAGATTTTTTTTAGGGAAGTCAAGTTTGTGTCGGAAATCGAACCAAAATGCACATGGGGTAGTTGACGATCGGCATAATGCAGAAACAGGGCGCCTATCAACATGCCCATCGAAACGATATAAATGCCTTTACCGGGCCAGATCTGGTTGCCGTATGTCATACCGGGAACCAATAGGGAAAATGCGGTCGCGGCCAGCATGACGCCGGCAGCAGCGCCAAGCAAGCTGTTGAACAGGTTTTTGGAAATGTCTTTGAAAAACAAGGCAGGTAAGGCGCCAAGGCCTGTAGCCAGACCAGCAAGGATACTGGCCAAAAAACCGATAACAACAATCCGTCCGAAAATTAAATACAAGCTGCCGAATATCACCAATTGCGACAACAGGAACAGTCCGGCTATTGTCGCCCAACGTTTTTGCGGCGGCATAGCCAGTAAATTTTGATAGCTTTCGTTGGATTTTAATGCGGTTACTTGGTCTTCAAAATAGCGTTGCAATTTAGTTACAGTCTTTGTTGTTAAAGTCATAAGATTTACCCGCATCAGCTTGTCTTGGAATGTAAGTGAGCCATTATAACCAAATACCTATAGCTTGGGTTTGTTTGTGGCGGATATGTGAATAAACCTACGGCAATTTTTCCCGGCAGAGCCTATTTTGGGAACTCTGACTCCAATATTTTAGGGACTTACAAGTGCGGTCAAAAATGAATCATTAAGCAGCCTCCTTGAGGAGACGAAATAAGGATGATGTCGCCGTATTGCGGATGCTTGATACATTTGGCAGCAATGATCCCCTCGTGTTCAATCCTTTCAATCTCATCGTAAATATCTTCGGATATTTCAACGTATTTCTGTATTGATAAGGGCGTTATCTTTGCGTCTTTCATTTGGATGGACTCCTGTTGATTCGATGAGAGATCGGATAGTAAATAGTGCTGACTTACTTTTGTGCCTGCCATATTCGCTTTTAAATGTCAAACTAGCGCGAAGAAATTCTTTTTCAGGGCTATTGTTTTGTAATCAATGACTTACTTCAATGAAAGCGGTTGTTTTATTTGAAGCTAAGTAATAAGTTAGATTAAGGAATAAAATGAAAATGTGTAATAGCGCGCATATTTCAAGGTAATGCTGGCTATAAACAAAAATACTGTGTCCATGAGCTCATATCGGAGCCGGACTTTCAACATCTGGGAATATTTCCTTTTCTTCGCTGCTGCCTAGTGCCGATATGTTGGTTTGGCTATCATAGCGGCACTAAACTTTGGAGTTGAAGAATGAGAAAAATTATGTGTGCGATACTTCCGCTAGGCTTGGCAGCGGGTGTCGTGTCAGCTAAAGACCAACCCCTGGATCTGGGTATCATCGATGTTGTTGGCGTTACACCGTTACAGAGTAATGGGGTTGCCGCAAGTAAAATACCGGCCAATATCCAAACCGTTTCTTCCGAACAGCTTGAAAAATCTCAAAGCATCACTCTGGCGGATTACATCAGCCGCTATCTGGGTAGCGTGCACATCAATGAAGCACAAAACAATCCGTTGCAACCGGACATTTCTTACCGCGGTTTTGTCGCTTCACCGCTGTTGGGATTGCCGCAAGGGTTATCCACCTATGTTAACGGCGTCCGGTTTAACGAACCGTTTGGCGACACGGTTAATTGGGATTTGATTCCTGAAGGGGCGATTGATTCGATGGCTTTATATCCAGGGTCAAACCCGGTTTATGGATTGAACAGTTTGGGTGGCGCTATATCAATCAAGACCAAGACAGGGTTTTCCGCGCCCAATCATGAGTTGGAAGTCTACGGCGGCTCATGGGACAGGCATTCGGAGGAATTAAGCAGCGGTTGGAATAACGGTACTTGGGGTTATTTTTTAGACCTGCATCACTTTGAGGAAGACGGTTGGCGGGATTTTTCGCCGACCAAGGCCGATCAGGCATTTGGCACTCTGAGCTGGCGCGGCGATAAAGGTTCTTTAGACCTGACCTTGGGCGGCAACGATAATAATATGAAAGGTAACGGAGCCGCGCCGATCCAGTTGCAGCAACAAAACCGGGCGGCAGTATTTACCCATCCCGACCAGACCGTCACTCGGATGTTCTTTTCCGAGCTAGCAGGCAGTTACGATTTGGCTGATGACGTTGAAGTGAGCGGTAATGCCTATTTTCGGCAAAATAGAATCCAAACCTTTAACGGCGATAACAGCAATTATGCAGCCTGCGCCGCCGATCCGACATTGCTGTGCGATCAGGATGAGGCAATTGTTACCGATATAAACAGTAATCAGGTGCTTGCCGACAATTCGGTTTTAGGCGCAACCAACAACACCAGCCAAACCTATATGCGCAGCCGTGGAGGCACGTTGCAGACGGCGTTTGCCCAGGACTTGTTCAAGCATAAAAACAACCTGACGGTAGGCACCAGTTACGATTATGCCGAGGTGCATTTCGGTTCGGACACCGAGCTGGGCTCGCTGACCGATACCCGAGGCACAACGCAAAGCGGTATTTTTGTCGATGAGTCCAAGGTTCGTCTGCACACCAACAGCTCAACGGTGGGCGTGTTCCTGACTGACAGTTTTTCCATTACCGATGACCTGACTGCGACCGTAGCCGGGCGTTATAACTATAGTCATATCAACATGGAAGATAAATATATAAAAGATCCTTTAAAAACTCTGGATGGGGCGCATACCTTTGAGCGGCTTAATCCTTCCGCGGGCTTGACTTATCAAATCCGGGATAACCTGAATGTGTATGGCAGCTATAGCGAGTCGGCTCGAGCCCCCACTCCGATGGAATTAAGCTGCGCTGATCCGACTGCACCGTGTAAATTACCCAATTCTTTCGTATCCGATCCCCCTCTGCAACAGATAGTCGCAAAAAGCTGGGAGGGCGGTTTTAGGGGCGATTTGGATAAGCTGTTAGGCAAAGGCGATTTAAAATGGAATCTAGGCTATTTCAACACCATCAATCATAACGACATTATTTTTCGCCGCGATGCCTCCAGCGGCATTATCAGCCAGGGTTATTTCAGCAACGTGGGCAAGACTCGCCGCTACGGTATCGAGGCAGCGACAACCGTTAACTATCCGCAATTATTCAGCCGGTTTGACGACTGGCATTTTTCTACCAACTACACCTATTTAAACGCTAGGTACATGGATGGTTTCGATATTCAAAATCCGCTGAACCCTGCTCAGGCGATTCCCGTTGTCAACGGAGACAGAATTCCCGGTATTCCCGAGCATATCTATAAGGCCAATCTGAGTGTCGATTTATGGAAGCGCGTGTCGGTAGGCGTTGACGGCACCTATAGCGGCAATAAATATTTCAGGGGCGACGAGGCCAATACCACTGCACCGTTAAGCGGTTATTGGCTGTTCAATGCCACGGCGGAATATAAGGTGACCAAGAATTTTGCCGTATTCGGCAAGGTCAATAACATCTTCGACAAGAACTATAACTCTTTCGGCGTTTATGGGCAGGCAAACGAAGTATTACCGGGCTTTGACGATGGCCGGTTTGTATCGCCGGGGGCGCCTAGGGCGGGCTGGATTGGGGTAAGGTTGAGTATATAAGGGGATTTATTCGTCTTTCGAGCTGGGTTCCTGCGCGGTGCGCTCACGGTTATGCGCAACTCTGTCCAAGAGTCGTTATCACGGGAAATAGGAATCCAGCGCCATGAGCGGGTAAATTTCGAACCAAGCCGGACGGGGCATGTTGTTCCATTCGAAACGCCCTGCCTGTTGAGAGCGTTGCGAGTTAGACCTTCCAGGTTTTTAAAACCTGGAAGGTCTGCTACCGGCATGCTCCGTAGATGTCTGTGTATAAAAATGGGCGCAGCGTGTGGGAACGAGGAGTCAGGACGACGAGTTGTTGTAAATCATTGGTCAAGGTTACATTTGCCGATATTCTTTGGCAAAGCCGTCGCGTTTCTACAGGCAATAAAAAGCCCGCATAAAGCGGGCGTGTTGAGTGCTGTTATTATTGTTATTAAGTTGTAATGTGTACAACTTGACCCAAGCAGTGTCACTTATTTTATTATTATTATCAGCTAGTCTAAAAGACTACTCCCCCTCTTAGTCGGTAATTAAACCGGGCTTACTCCCTTAAGCCGGTGAAATTCTATTCAAATGAATCCTCATTGTCTATTTAAAAATGAGGTTTATCGAGAAAAATTTAATTGCCCTAAAAATGCATAACAAATACAGTTTGTTATAGAGTTTTAGATGTTCCTTATGAATAAAATGACAGGCAAGTAGTGCTTTTTGTTCAGCTGCCGTTCAGACTTTTACCGGTTGCGTCTGGCCTCTTCTTCCTCATTGATAAAAAAGTTGAGCCGATCATTAAGAATAGAAGATAGCTGAAAATTAAGACCTTTGGATTTTTGAGCCAGCTTTATTTGCAGGATTGCATCCTTGGTTTGTCCTGTCGCATAGTAGTATTCTGCGAGATAACGATGAGATTCGGCAGGTTGATTTAAATCGCTATAAACTTGAGCCAACAGTTGCGAATAAATCGGTTGTTGCTGGGTTTTTGACTTTAGCTGAAATAAGTTTTTCCGCGCTTGTTCTGCGTTACCCGCTTTTAACAGAGAGGTAATATATTCAAGCTTAATGGCCTCGTTATCCGGAAATTGCTCAGTCAGTTTTTTATATCGGGCAAGCGCTGTGCTGTAATTTTTAGATTCCAGTGCAGTGCGGGCTAATGCTGCGACATATTGCGCCTGATTTGGATATTCTTTGCTCAGTTGTTGAAAAATGGTTTCCGCGTCATTGAATTTTTGCGAATTAAGCGCAGACAGCCCAAGCCCGTAGCGGGCAACGACGCGTTGCTCAGTGGTGCCTTGAGTTAATCGGGATTGAAAATATTTAAGTGTTTCGGTTTCGTCAGTGTCGGTTAGCACCCGAATTTTTGCTTTAGTTAACTGATAGCCGAGCGAGTCCGGATATTGTTTGTAAGGATAGGTTTCAGCGCGTCCGCGGGTATCTGAAATACGTGAGGCAGTTACCGGGTGGGTTCTTAAAAACTCAGGAATATTCTGTCCATAATAGCGGCTGGATTGCTGCAGGCGTTCGAAAAAAGTGGGCATGCTGCGTGGGTCATATTGGGAGCCCGCCAAGGTCTGCATGCCGACGCGGTCGGCCTCAGCCTCATTCTCGCGGGTAAAATCGATTTGAAACTGTACGTTGCCGGCCTGAATGGCTACGATCGCGGCTTGACCAAGAGCCGG
The DNA here is from genome assembly GCF_004322395.1 of Methylobacter sp. GTDB lineage: Bacteria > Pseudomonadota > Gammaproteobacteria > Methylococcales > Methylomonadaceae > Methylobacter_A. Next base: position 59,933 of record NZ_SCTW01000078.1, on the reverse strand, counting down.
AGACTGGGTGCCCAATAAAATAGCGGCCAGGGTTGCTGCGGCCGTGGGGATCGATAAGCGGCTGGAGGCTTCATAAGCGCGGTACAAATGGCGTTGGGTAACGTGGGCAATTTCGTGCGCCATCACCGATGCCAGTTCGCTTTCGGCTTCGGTGACTAAAATTAGTCCGGAATTCACGCCAATATAGCCGCCAGGTCCTGCAAAAGCGTTGATATCTTTTTCCATTACCACAAAAAAATGGAACGGATTGCTGGGTGCGTCGCTATTGATGACTAGCTTTTCACCGATAGTCTGAATGTATTGCTGAATTTCAGCGTCCTGATTAATGGAAACTTGCGAATGCAGACTGCGGAAAAATGCTTCGCCAAACTCTTTTTCTTCGGCGGGCGTAATCAAGGTTCCGGAAGAATCGCCCATGTCGGGCAATTCGATTTTGGTAATTTCAACAGCCTGCTGCGGAGCGGAGCAGAGCGCAAGAGTTAAAGCCAGGGTAATAGCGGAAGGTTTGAATTTCATACGATGCGGCTGAATAAAATTTAACTGGGTTTTAATCGGATCGTTAGCGTCTCATTTATCATATTTTGTCCGTTTTTGATCTTGAGTTTTATCCGGTGGATGTGACGATAGACGAATCTATTGTTGCAGATATTCTTCGGCTTCGCAAAGCGGGAGAGAAATGCACTGATTGCGGCCTTTTAGTTTGGCTTGATAGAGTGCTGCGTCAGCTTTGTTCAACAAGTTACTGTCATTTTCCGGAATGCCGGTGCAAACGCCGACGCTAATGGTTATCTGATTGAATGGCGCAGCTTTCATATGCGGAATTGCCAGGTTAAAAGCGGCGTTTCTTAGTTTTTCAGCAAATTGTTCGGCGACTTTTTTAGGTAGATGCGGCATTACCAGAACGAATTCTTCTCCACCATAACGTGCAACTATGTCGGTGGCGCGGGAAAGTTGCGATTTTAATGCGACCGCGACTTGCTTTATTACAGTATCGCCGGCTACGTGTCCGTAAAAATCGTTGTAGGATTTAAAAAAATCTATGTCGACCATGAAGATGGATAAAGGATGTTTTTGCCTTTTGGCATCGGCTACAGCCATTTCGTAATGCGCATCGAAAAATCTGCGATTGCAGATATCAGTCAGGCCGTCTGTTATCGCTTCTTTTTTCAGGATTTCAGAATGAGAGCGTAGTATTTTTTCCCGCTTGATTGAAGTGCTGGAATCCGTTACCTGGATCAGGCAGCATGATTCATTAAGGTTTGACTGAATGGGCGTGATGCTGATCGATTGATACATCCTGGTCTGTTGCTGATTTACCTCGGATGCGTGATACAGTGGCAGCGGCGTGCGGTGCAGGGCCGTGGACAAAACTACAGGCAGTCTGTATGTTAAGGTATTATTGAGCGCAGTCAGGAATGCAGGCGATATAGGTTCCGGGAATACGTTTTCGAGTTGATGATTAAGGGCATCGGCTTCTTGAATGCCGCTATGTTTGGAAATCCAGTTATTCCAGAGCAATACCTTACCAACGGCATCGACAACAATTATTCCGAGATTAAGCGCATTGAATATGTCTTCCATGTCAAAACGTTTTGCTGAAATTTCACTCATGAAAACCTTCCAATAAATTGATCGACATGAGCAACAAGATTAGTCAACGATGCGGAACTTAACAGAAACACGAGATTGCCTGCTGTGTGCCGCTTTTCGATTGTTAAATCGATATGTAATATCATGACATAGGGTTGGTTTGCATCCTCTTTGAGCCGATGTAATATTTCGTCGGCTGATGCTACAGTGTAATCGGGTAAAGAGCTTTCCAAGGTAAAATTGAATATATCGGCCATCGCAGACAGGCAGGCATTTAAAATGATATTGCCTAGTTCGCACATGGCTTCGTGCTCAAATTCTGCGAGCTCTTCAAGACTCATCTGCGACCCCATCATGTCGCTAACGATTTTTAATGCTTGATCTTCGGTAAATAAAAGTACGGCCTCAGCATTAAATGGGCCGCTAAAATGTTGATTTACTGCGCCGAACCGTCCGCTGTTCAGCGATAATGTTGTTGAGTTAATGTCTTCTGAGTTAACGACTTGCACAGAAGGAACGGAAATGCGCACTTCGTCGCCAACAATCTCGCTTAGGCTTAACGCTGCACGCCCTGCGCCGATGCTAAATACTTCTGCCAGGGCGTCAAGATGAAGGTCGCTGAGATGGTTCATTCTGAATCTTTAAAATGGTTTAGCGTCAGAGCGATTGATTTTTCCGTGACCGGTTTTGCAACTAATATAGTTCCCAGCGAATGGGCGCGGACTTGGTGTGTTTCTTGGATGTTTGCCGTGAAAATAACGATTTTTACTGACGGGTGTTGGGACAGTATCTGTTCCGCTGCATCGGTTCCTGAAATACCCGGCATGTTAATGTCCATGGTGCAGTAGTCGGGGAGCTCACTATCGACAAGGGCAATAGCCTCTTCGCCGCAGGCTGCTTCAGAAATTATCCATTCGGGATGTCGGGCAAGAATATGTGTGCGGATTAACATTCTCGATACTTTGCTATCATCGACGATCAAAAGCTTTTTTATTGAACTGTCTGCAAACATGATGGATTTCGACCTAGTTTAAACTCGCAATATTTTACATGAAAAGATAAAAGCCGCGAAGCTATCCGATCCTTTAGGCTATAGGATATAAGCTTTTCTATTAATTGGGCTGCTTGGTTTTGTAGAAGGTTGCAACGGACTGAAGTAACATGAATAGTTAGTTACTTCAGTCCAAGTTGTTGCCAATGCGGATTTCGTTAGAAGTTAAGATTTCCTTGTACCCATATTTTTTGAGTATCGGTGGAATATCTATCTGCATCGTAATTAGCATATTTAGCTAACAATGAGTAATGTTTGCCGAATTTTTTGACGGCCTGAAAATCCCATTCTTTGCCGTAATGCACGCGCCCGGTATCATCGGTAAAGTCATGATAAATACCTGATAATACAAGGCTGTCATTGTCCATGAATTTTGCTGTTACGGTGCCGAACACATCGCGGATACCGTCATTAGGCGTGACCAGGAATAAATCCGCCCAGCCTTGGAACGCATGGTTGGTGCCCAGCGGCGTATTAAAAGTCTTATTTAGGCCGGAGCCGTCAAGCTGCTCCATAGCGCCTTGGAAGCTGAAGTTATAGGCAGTAAAGCCGCCCATCACATTATAGCGGTTGGCTTCGTATTGAACCGGGCTATGCTGGTAGTCTTTTTGAATGCTCCATTCGGCCGTGTAAAGCAGGCTGTAGTGATCATAGAATTTTTTTGGTTTGTCGCTATTAATAAAGCGTAAGCCGTAAGTCTGGCTCGATTTTTGGTAGTTTTCCAGTTCGGTATAATCGAGCCAATAGCCGTAACCGATCAAGTTGCCGTAGCCGCCGAGATTATAGTTGGCGTTGAGTATCGGCGCATTGATGTTCTCGGTTGTGGAGGTGAAGGTTTGTACATTACCGATATAACCGACATTAACAACCAGATTTTTAAGTGATTGATTAGTGATTAACACTGAATCAAATGTTGTTTCCAACTGTCTCCAGCCCACGTTGCCGATAAAACGGTCATCGTCAAACTTGATGCGTTGCCGCCCGCCTTTAATAACCGTATCGGGAACGCCCGCATAACTGATCCACATCTGGTTGAGTTCATTGTAACCGGGGTCCGCGACAATTGAATATCCGGGTTTATTGCCTCGGCCATTATTGTAATCCGATTGCAATACATGGGTGCCTTCGTATTCCACATAGCCTTGCAAGCCGTGAAATACAGGTGAAAGCAAGCCTAAGCGGGTGCGTATGGTGTTGGCATTAGCAGTTTTTGGTTGTAATGCGGCAGGCACACCATTAAGCGTTGGAGTAGGAACGACATCCTGATTAACATTTTCATAGCGATAATTAGTGTCGATCTTGACTGCTCCGTCATTACCGAACTTAAGCGCATCTTCAATTGATTTGGTTGCATCGGCGGATACATGGCTACTGGCAGCAGCTAGTGAAAGCAGTGCTACAGATAAAGCACCTAGTGAGTTTTTTTGTTGCTGCGGCATGACGCCCCCTTTATTTTTATAATTGAAACAGCAATTCAGTATAGCACTATTTGTTATTTTTCATGCATATATGAGTATTTTAAATAAATAAGTTGAGGTTGTATTTTATGGTGTTGCCTGTCATGTGTTTTATGTTAGTGTATGGGCTTATAACAATAAAAACAAAAGGATGAAATACCGTGTCTGACATTAATTCCTCCCAACAAAAACGTGCGCTTACCTTGAGCACGGTGGCATTCACCGTTTGCTTTGCGGTATGGACTATTTTTTCTATCATCGGTCTGCAAATCCAGAAAGACTTACAGTTAAGCGAGACCGAATTCGGCCTGCTGGTCGGCACACCGATACTTTCAGGTTCATTAATCCGCTTGATGCTGGGCATTTGGAGCGACCAGTACGGCGGACGCATCGTTTATGCGTCGGTAATGGTGACGGCCGCTATTGCCACTTTGCTGCTAACCCTTGCTGAGACCTATACCATGTTCTTAGTGGCTGCGCTCGGTATCGGCGTTGCCGGCGGTTCGTTTGCTGTGGGCATTGCTTATGTCTCGCGTTGGTACCCTAAAGAGAAGCAAGGCACGGCGTTAGGTATTTTCGGACTCGGCAACGTCGGCGCTGCGGTGACCAAATTCATTGCGCCTTTTGTGATGGTCGCGTTCGGGTGGCATGCCGTAGCGCAAATATGGGCGGCGGGTTTGTTGTTGATGGCGGCAATATTCTGGTTTCTTACCGCCGATGAGCCGATGCTTAAACAGCGCCGCGAAGCAGGCGTTAAACCCGAGTCGTTTTTAAAACAACTGGAACCGCTAAAGGATATGCGGGTTTGGCGGTTTTCATTGTATTACTTCTGTGTGTTCGGAGCCTTTGTTGCCTTGGCGTTGTGGTTGCCGCGTTATCTGGTCGGAGCTTACGGTTTCGATATTAAATCGGCCGGTATGTTGGCTGCGGCGTATTCGATTTTCGCCAGCCTGTTTCGTGCACTGGGCGGCTGGTTGTCCGACCGCTACGGTGCGCGTTTATTGATGTATTGGACATTTATTGTCGCCACTATTTGTACATTCTTCCTGTCCTATCCTCCTACCGATTACATTGTGCACGGTATTAAGGGCGATATTACGTTCAGTTTAGCGATTCAACCGACAGGTTTCATCTTCTTGGTCGCCGTGCTGGGCCTGTTTATGTCATTCGGCAAGGCGGCGGTTTATAAACATATTCCGGTTTATTATCCCGATAATGTCGGTGCTGTCGGCGGCGCGGTGGGCATGATCGGCGGCTTAGGCGGCTTTTTATTGCCGTTGACCTTCGGTATGTTGAACGATTTAACCGGGATCTGGAGCAGCTGCTTTATGCTGCTGTTTGTATTGATGACAACTGCGCTGACCTGGATGCATTTTTCTATTGTGCGGATGGAACGTCGCGTGGTGCCTGAATTGGCCAAAATATCGAAAGATCTGCACGAACTGAGCCATCCGGCACCGCTGGTGCTCACAGATTGGAATCCCGAAGATAAAAGTTTTTGGGAAAAGACCGGCAAGCGTATTGCGACCCGTAACCTGTGGATCAGTATCCCCGCATTGTTGCTGGCTTTTGCGGTCTGGATGGTGTGGAGCGTCGTGGTGATTAACCTGCCCAGCATCGGCTTTAAATACACTACTAACCAATTATTCTGGCTGGCGGCATTGCCAGGCTTATCGGGGGCTACTTTACGGATTTTCTATTCTTTTATGGTGCCTATTTTCGGCGGCCGCCGCTGGACGACGATCAGTACCGCCTCGTTGTTGTTGCCATCGTTATGGATAGGTTTCGCGGTGCAAAATCCTGAAACGCCCTATGTATTAATGGTAGTATTGGCTTTATTATGTGGTTTTGGAGGTGGCAATTTTGCTTCCAGTATGGCGAATATCAGCTTTTTTTATCCTCAAGCTCAAAAAGGTACAGCTCTGGGTTTGAATGCCGGTTTAGGCAATTTGGGCGTCAGTACCGTACAGTTCGTAGTACCTTTGGTTATTGCAGCGGGCGTATTCGGTGCATTGGGCGGCGATCCGCAAGTGTGGGTTAAAGACGGGATTACCAAGTCCATTTGGTTGCAGAACGCCGGTTTTATCTGGGTGCCGTTTATCATCGCAACCAGCATCGCAGCGTGGTTCGGCATGAATGATATAGCCTCCGCCAAAGCATCGTTCAAAGAACAATCGATCATTTTCAAGCGTAGACATAACTGGCTGATGTGCTGGCTTTATACCGGAACATTCGGCTCGTTTATCGGCTACGCGGCTGGTTTCCCGATGTTGATCAAAATCCTGTTTCCCGACATCAACCCGACTGAGTACGCCTTTTTGGGGCCGCTGGTTGGCGCGTTAATCAGACCGGTCGGCGGTTGGCTGGCTGACAAGCTGGGCGGAGCGCAGGTGACGTTATGGAATTTCGTTATCATGGTTTGCGCGGTGTTCGGCGTATTGCATTTCATGCCTTCGGCGGGTAATGCCGGCGATTTCTGGGGCTTTTTTGCGATGTTCATGCTGTTGTTTATCACCACCGGCATAGGTAACGGTTCTACGTTCCGCATGATTCCGGTTATCTTTATGACCGAACGCTTATGTGCGGCAAAAGGGCAGGGCGAAGAAGCGATTGCCAAAGCAAAAAAAGATGCGGCAAAAGAAGCGGCAGCGGTGCTGGGATTTAGCTCAGCGATTGCCGCTTACGGCGCGTTTTTTATTCCCAAAAGTTACGGTACGGCGATCAGCATGACCGGTGCTCCCGATGCGGCGCTGTATTGTTTTATTGCGTTTTATCTGGCGTGTATCGGCATCACTTGGTGGTTTTATGCGCGTAAAACGGCGGCTATGCCTTGTTAAAATGACGTAGGGGCAAATCCCTTGTGGTTGCCCCAACAAAACAAACGCCAAACACTAAGGGCAACCACAAGGGATTGCCCTACATATATAGGTAAATCTTATGAGCCATTTCCTGGACCGCTTACTGTTTTTCAAGAAAAAAGTAGATACCTTCTCCGGTAATCACGGTGTGGTGACCAATGAAGATCGAAGCTGGGAGAACAGCTACCGATCGCGCTGGCAACACGACAAAATCGTGCGATCCACGCACGGCGTCAATTGCACGGGTTCTTGCAGTTGGAAAATCTACGTTAAAAACGGACTGGTGACCTGGGAAACCCAGCAAACCGATTACCCGCGCACCCGTCCCGATCTGCCCAATCATGAACCACGCGGCTGTCCTCGCGGCGCAAGTTATTCCTGGTATTTATACAGCGCCAACCGCCTTAAATATCCGCTGATACGCGGCCGCTTGGTCAGATTATGGCGAGAGGCCAGACTGACTTTAGACCCGGTTGATGCCTGGGCGTCGATAGTCGAAGATCCGGCCAAAACCGCAGAATACAAATCAGTACGCGGCTTGGGCGGTTTGGTTCGGGCCAATTGGGAGGAAGTCAACGAAATCATCGCAGCCGCCAATATTTACACGGCCAAAACCTTCGGCCCCGACCGGATTATCGGCTTTTCTCCAATCCCGGCAATGTCGATGGTGTCTTATGCGGCCGGTAGCCGTTATCTGTCGCTGATCGGCGGAGTCAGCATGAGTTTTTACGACTGGTATTGCGATTTGCCGCCTTCATCGCCGCAAACCTGGGGCGAGCAAACCGACGTGCCCGAATCGGCGGACTGGTATAACGCAGGATTCTTGATGCTGTGGGGATCGAATGTGCCGCAAACCCGCACTCCCGACGCCCATTTCATGACCGAAGCCCGCTATAAAGGCGCGAAAATCGTAGTCGTAAGCTCCGATTATTCGGAAGCGAGCAAGTTTGCCGACCTGTGGCTGCATCCGAAGCAAGGCACCGATGCCGCGTTGGCGATGGCGATAGGCCATGTGATTCTCAAGGAATTCCATGTCGAGCGGCAAAGCCCATATTTTAATCAATATGTGCGTGAAAATACCGATTTGCCGTTTCTGGTTATGCTGAAGGAACAAGACGGCTGCTATGTGCAAGACCGGTTTTTCAGGGCCTCGGACTTTTTAGGCCAGTTGGGGCAAGACAACAACCCCGACTGGAAAACCGTCGCCTATGATGAAATCAACGGCCACATAGTTCCGCCATGCGGTTCTATCGGTTTCCGCTGGGGCGAAAGCGGGCATTGGAACATCGAACAAAAAACCGTAGACAATCAGGAAGTGCGTTTGCGCTTGAGCTTGATCGATATTAAAGACGATGTCGCCAGCGTCGGCTTTCCGTATTTCGGCGGTTCCGAGCATCCACACTTCACCCATTCCGCCCATGATGCGATTCAAAAGCGAAATGTGCCGGTTAAAAAAATCACCTTGGCCGACGGTACCGAGGTATGGGCGACTACGGTATTCGATCTGCTGGTCGCCAATTACGGCATAGATCGCGGCTTGGGTGGCGGTAGTGTCGCTGCGTCTTATGATGAAGATGTGCCGTATACACCCGCGTGGCAGGAAAAAATCACCGGCGTTAAACGGCAAAATGTGATTGCAGTAGCGCGGGAATTTGCGAGAAACGCCGAAAAAACCCAAGGCCGCTCAATGGTTATTCTGGGTGCGGGCATCAATCACTGGTATCACATGGACATGAACTACCGCGGCATCATGAACATGCTGATGCTGTGCGGTTGCGTCGGGCAGTCCGGCGGCGGTTGGGCGCATTATGTCGGACAGGAAAAACTGCGCCCGCAAACCGGCTGGCTGCCGCTGGCGTTCGGCCTGGATTGGAAGCGTCCGCCACGCCAAATGAACAGCACCTCGTTTTTTTATAATCACACCAGCCAATGGCGTTACGAAAAACTCAAAGTTAACGAAATTTTATCGCCGCTGGCAAAGCCGAAAGACTGGCAGGGCAGCCTGATCGATTTTAACGTACGTTCCGAGCGCATGGGCTGGTTGCCGTCCGCGCCGCAATTGCAAACCAACCCGTTGCAGGTGGTCAGGGATGCGGAAAAAGCTAAAAAAGACCCGATTGAATATGTCGTAAAATCGCTCAAAAGCGGCAAACTGAAGATGTCCTGCGAAGATCCTGACAACCCGCAAAACTTTCCGCGTAATATGTTTGTATGGCGCTCCAATTTGCTGGGTTCCTCCGGCAAAGGCCACGAATACTTTCTGAAATATCTGCTGGGTACGCAACACGGCTTGCAGGGCAAGGATTTGGGCGATAGCGGCGACAAGCCTTCGGAAGTCGAATGGCACGATACCGCCGCAGAAGGCAAACTCGATTTACTGGTCACGCTGGATTTTCGGATGTCCACGACCTGCTTGTATTCGGACATTATTTTGCCGACCGCAACCTGGTACGAGAAAAACGACCTGAATACTTCGGATATGCACCCGTTCATCCATCCCTTGTCCAAGGCCGTTGACCCGGCTTGGGAGTCGCGTTCCGATTGGGACATTTACAAAGGCATCGCCAAAAAATTCTCGGAATTGACCGTAGGGCATTTGGGCGTGGAAAAAGATATAGTCGCCGTGCCGATCCTGCATGACACACCGGCAGAGCTGGCCCAGCCGCTGGAAGTCAAAGACTGGAAGAAAAAGCAATGCGACCCGATTCCCGGTAAAACCATGCCGACGCTGGTGGTGGTCGAGCGCGATTACCCGAACACCTACAAGATGTATACCTCGCTGGGCCCGTTGATGAGCAAAATCGGCAACGGCGGTAAAGGGATAAGCTGGAACACCGAGACCGAAGTCAAGCAACTGGGCGAGTTGAACCGGCTGGTGACCGATGAAGGCATCAGCAAAGGCCTGCCGCGTATCGAATCCGATATCGATGCGACCGAAGTCATCCTGATGCTGGCGCCGGAAACCAACGGCCATGTCGCGGTTAAAGCCTGGGATGCCCTAAGCAAAGCCACCGGGCGTGATCACACCCATCTGGCGCGGCCGCGCGAAGACGACAAAATCCGTTTCCACGATGTGCAGGCGCAGCCGCGCAAGATTATCTCGTCGCCGACCTGGAGCGGCCTGGAATCCGAGCATGTCTGCTACAACGCCTGTTACACTAATGTCCACGAGCGGATTCCGTGGCGCACGCTGACCGGACGCCAGCAGTTTTACCAGGATCATAGCTGGATGCGGGCGTTCGGCGAGACTTTGTGCGTCTATAAACCGCCTGTCGATACCCGCTCCATTGCGCCGATTCTGGGGCAAAAGCCCAACGGCAATGACGAGCTGGTATTGAACTTCATTACCCCGCACCAGAAATGGGGCATACACAGCACTTACACTGACAACTTGCTGATGCTGACTTTGTCGCGCGGCGGGCCGATTGTATGGATGGGCGAAATCGATGCGGCGAAAGTCGGCATTAAGGACAACGATTGGATCGAAGCTTATAACGTCAACGGCGCGCTGGTCGCTCGGGCGGTCGTCAGCCAGCGTGTTCCCGAAGGCATGTGCATGATGTATCACGCCCAGGAAAAGATCGTCAATGTGCCGGGTTCGGAAACGACCGGCGCGCGCGGCGGCATCCATAACTCGGTGACTCGAGCGACGCTTAAACCGACGCACATGATCGGCGGTTACGCCCAGCAAAGTTACGGCTTTAACTATTACGGCACGGTGGGATCGAATCGCGACGAGTTTGTGATTGTGCGCAAGATGAGCAAAGTGGATTGGTTGGAAGAGCAAATCCCCCCTAACCCCCCTTTTTCAAAGGGGGGTGACGAAGTTGGTGGTATTTCAACTGAGCAAGCTGCATCGGGAGACGAACAATGAAAATTCGCGCACAAATAGGCATGGTGCTAAACCTGGACAAGTGCATCGGCTGTCACACTTGCTCCATTACTTGCAAAAACGTCTGGACTTCGCGTAAAGGGGTTGAATATGCGTGGTTTAATAATGTCGAAACCAAGCCGGGCGTAGGTTTTCCGCAGCAGTGGGAAAACCAGGATAAATGGAACGGCGGCTGGGTGCGTAAAATCAACGGCAAGATAGAACCGCGCCAAGGCGGCAAGCGCCAGATATTACGCAACATTTTCGGCAACCCCGATTTGCCTGCAATCGACGATTATTACGAACCGTTCGATTTCGATTACCAGCATTTACATACTGCCAAGGAATCCAAAACGCCGCCGACTGCGCGTCCTTATTCGGTCATTACCGGCGAGCGCATCGAAAAAATCGAAGGCGGCCCGAACTGGGAGGAAATCCTCGGCACCGAGTTTTCATCACGTTCGCGCGATACCAACTTCGACAACATCCAAAAAGACATGTACGGTGAATTTGAAAACACCTTCATGATGTATTTGCCGAGGTTGTGCGAGCACTGTCTTAACCCGACCTGCGTTGCGGCCTGCCCCAGCGGCTCGATCTACAAGCGCGAAGAAGACGGCATTGTGCTGATCGATCAGGACAAATGCCGCGGCTGGCGGATGTGCGTTTCCGCCTGTCCATACAAAAAAATCTATTACAACTGGGAAACCGGGAAATCGGAAAAGTGCACGTTCTGCTACCCGCGTATCGAAGCCGGGGAGCCTACGGTGTGTTCTGAAACCTGCGTCGGGCGGATTCGTTATCTAGGCGTATTGCTGTACGACGCCGACCGTATCGAAGAGGCGGCCAGTTGCGAGAACGAACAGGATTTGTATCAACAACAGCTAGGTGTTTTCCTAGATCCTTTCGATGAAGAAGTCATAGCCGATGCACGAGCAGCTGGTATCCCCGAATCCTGGTTAACAGCAGCAAAAGAGTCGCCGGTTTATAAAATGGCGATAGACTGGAAAGTCGCGTTTCCATTGCATCCCGAGTTCCGCACCTTGCCGATGGTTTGGTATGTGCCGCCGCTATCGCCGATTCAATCGGCGGCGGAAAGCGACCAAATCGGTATGGATGGCGATATTCCCGATGTGCGTTCATTGCGTATTCCGGTGCAGTATTTGGCCAACTTACTGACAGCAGGTAAAGAGGAGCCCGTCGTGTTGGGACTGGAACGGATGCTGGCGATGCGGGCTTATATGCGCAGCCTTACCGTCGATGGCACGGCCAATACCGAGGTATTGGAGAGAGTCGGTTTGACCCAGTTACAGGTTGAAGAAATGTACCGCTACATGGCGATTGCCAATTACGAAGATCGCTTTGTGATTCCAAGCAGTCATCGCGAATACGCAAGCTCAACTTTCGATGCTTACGGCGAGCAAGGCGGCTGCGGATTCAGTTTTGGCAGCGGATGTTCGACGGGCAACAATGATACCAATTTGTTTGGCGGCAACAAGAAGCCGCAACGAACCGGCGGCATTCCGATCAAGATTCCGATTAAAGTCGAACCGGCAAAATAAAGGTATATGTGTCAACTAAAGACAGTTCAGCACGAAGACACGAAGGGCACGAAGAAAGACCAAGTAAAAACTTCGTGTCTTCGTGGTGAGTAAATTAATCTGTTTAGACTTTAAATATTATGCTTACACTAAAAGTTCTATCGCTACTGCTAAGCTATCCCGAAGCCGAGATGCTCGAAGCATTAGACGAAATGGCCTCGGTCGTCGAACAGGAAAACCTGCTACAGGAAAACCATAAAAAATCCGTACTGGCGTTGATCGATTCATATCGCGGCGTAGACCTGCTGAATATTCAAGAGCAGTATGTAGCGCTATTCGACCGGGGACGGTTTTTGTCGCTGCATATATTCGAGCATGTCCACGGCGAATCCCGCGACCGCGGGCAGGCCATGGTTAACCTGCTGCAAATGTACGAAGCGCACGGCTTTGAAATGTCCACCCATGAATTGCCGGACTACATCCCGTTATTTCTGGAGTTCTTATCGCAGCAAGAACAGGCCGAAGCGGTGCAGTTACTGCACGACGCGATGCCGGTGTTAAGTTTGCTGGGCGCACGGCTTACCGAACGCGGCAGCGATTTTCACGTAGTTTTCGATGCTCTGGCAGGTTTCGCAGGTGAACCCGAAGCGTTTAATGAAATCCGCCAACAAGCCTCGACCGAAGGCGAGGATGAAACCCTGGTCAACATGGATGAAATCTGGGAAGAAGAAGCCGTCAGTTTTATGGGAGCAGGGGATGCATGCAAAAGCCAATCCGACGCTGTCAGTCCAATCACAATCACGCCGCGCGATGAATATTTAAAAGCGCAAAACCGTTCTTTTTAGAAGGAGTCAATCGTGGATTATCTCAATACCTTACTATTCGGCTACTACCCTTATATTGCCATCAGCGTATTCTTCATCGGCAGCCTGGCGCGTTACGACCGCGATCAATACACTTGGCGCACAGGTTCCAGCCAATTCCTGCGCGCCGACGAATTAAGACTGGGCAGCAATTTATTTCATATCGGCATCCTGTTGCTGTTTATCGGGCATTTCGTCGGCCTGTTGACGCCGCCTGCGGTTTACCATGCTTTAGGCCTGTCGACCTCGGCCAAACAAATCCTGGCCGTTGTTGCGGGCGGTGTTTTCGGTGGTGTGTGTTTAAAAGGCATCATCATCCTGATACGCCGCCGCCTGACCGATCCCCGGATTCGCGCGACCAGCAGCCGCATGGATATTTTTATTCTGCTTTTGATAGGCGTACAGCTGGCGCTGGGCCTGCTGACCTTGCCCATTTCGCTTTACCATTATGACGGCGCCAATATGTTGCTGCTGGGGGAATGGGCGCAACGCATCGTGACTTTCCGCAGCGGCGCAGCGGATCAAGTCAGCGAGATGGGCATTATCTTCAAATTGCATTTGTTTTTAGGGCAGACCTTGTTTTTGGTTTTTCCTTTCTCCCGGCTGGTGCATGTTTGGAGCGTTCCGCTGGGCTACGTCACGCGCCCTTATCAAGTTGTTCGCAGACGATAAAGGTAGGGCGCGCCGTGCGCGCCTTCTCTGCGACTCTTTGGCGCGCATGGCACGTTCGTTTTAAGTACCGAGCAGTTCCATCACTCAAAAGGCAAAATCATGAACAGATCATCCCGATTGCTATTACTGACAGTAACACTGGGCAGCTTGATTGCCGCCTGCTCCGACGAAGCGCAAAACAAAGCGGAACTTGAAAAATACGCCGCTGCTCAAGCCGAGAAAGCCAGATATAAATCGATACCGGCAGAAGAAAAGGCTGAGCACCTAGGTGGCGGGATGCACCACTCGATGCCGATGCCCTCCGAATCAGCAAATGCTCATCAAAGCGAAATGGACGACATCGGCCGCCGTGCCGATGATTTACCGGCGCCGTTGAACAGAACACAATCTCAGCTGGTCAGCGTCGATCTTTATAGCGATGAAGTGGTTGCCGAAATGATGCCGGGCGTTAGCTATGAATACTGGACTTATAACGGCAAGGTGCCGGGGCCGTTTATCCGCGTCAGGGCGGGCGATCAGGTGGAAATACATCTGAATCACGGCAAACCGGGTGCTGCGTCTGAAGCCCATAGCGAACACACCTCGACTGAACATGCCGCAGCCGGCCATTCTGCGCACTCCATCGATTTGCACGCAGTAGTCGGCCCCGGTGGCGGCGCACCGTTAACGCAAGTCAAACAGGGCGAAGAAAAAAGTTTCCGCTTTAAAGCCACGCATCCGGGCATTTATGTTTATCACTGCGCCAGCCCGCATACGCCGACCCATATCGCCAACGGCATGTACGGCATGATCCTGGTAGAACCCGAACAGGGCCTGTCCAAAGTCGACCGCGAGTTTTACGTGATGCAGGGCGATTTTTACACCAGCGGCAAGTACGGCGATAAAGGCCTACAAGCGTTTAGCAAGGACAAGATGCTGGCAGAGAAGCCGGAGTATTTCCTGTTCAACGGCAGGGTCAACTCGCTCAGCGGCGAGCGGGCTTTAAAAGCCAAAGTGGGGGAGAAAATCCGCCTGTTTGTCGGCGTCGGGTCGCATGTAGCAGCCAACTTTCATATTATTGGAGCCATTTTTGACAGTCTGTATCCGGAAGGGGCGATCATGAATCCGCCGCTGAAAAACGTCCAGACCACCGTCATAGCTCCAGGTTCCGCGGTGATGATTGAATTTACCGCCGAAGTGCCCGGCAAATACCTGCTGGTCGATCACAGCCTGACACGCGCGATTGATAAGGGCGCGCTGGCCGAACTGGTCATAGAAGGAGCGGCTCAGCCGGAGCTTTATCAACAGGTTGAACATTAATATAGGCCGAGTACATCCATAACCATGTGTTGCTTTACGCGGGACGGAGTGTTCAACTCCGTCCCAAATGTTTTTGTAATACCTATGCTTAATCAACGCCTTACGTTTCGAACGGCGACATGCCCCGTCCAGCTTTGGAGATTCTTCATTGGTAAATATTATCTCGCCATGTGTAAGGAACTGCTGCCTAAATGAGGAAAATGTTTGCCTTGGTTGCTTTCGCAGTATTGATGAAATTCTTCAGTGGAGAGATGCAACAGAACAGCAAAAACAGGAAATAATAAATTTGGCAAATGCACGAAAAATTGATCATCGACTTAAATATGAATCATATATTTATAGATTCTGACGATAACAGCAATAAAGATCGGCACAAACGTGGCCTTCTACGCGGGGCGAGGCTTGCAACTCCGCCTCAAACATTTTTACAATGATTGAGCTTAATGGCTATTTTAACCAACGAAAAACCTTTCGAACGGACAACGCCCCCATCTAGCTCTGGAATTGACATCATATACATCAAATTGGCCGTCGGCCTAACAAACCTTGGACTGAGAAAATGCTTGAACATGACGAATTTATTAGAGTGGTGAAGAATACGCCGCTAGTAGCGTTGGACCTTATTATTCGATCCGAAGATAACGAGTTGCTTGTGGGAATGCGGGTAAACGAACCGGCTGCCGGTTCGTGGTTCGTACCGGGCGGACGAATCCTCAAAAACGAATCAATAGAGGATGCGTTTTTGAGGATAACGAAAGCGGAGTTAGGGAAGTCTTACTCAATTGATCATGCCCGGTTATTGGGCGCATTTACTCATAAATACCAGACAAATTTTGCTCATATACCGGGCATCAGTACTCATTACGTTGTTCTTGCTTATGAACTACAGGCCGATGCCGATCAGGAACAATTTCCGGTGGAGCAGCATAGCGAATATCGCTGGGTGGGAAAAAACGGCGATCTGACTATGGTTCATCCGAATACTAAGGCGTATTTCTCCTATGCGTAGCGCTCATCTTTTTATGTACAGCTGCTGCCCCAGAGTTGTCATATCGGCATGGATGCAGGTATCTCCAAAGCCCGGATGAAGCTTGCAAAATCCGGGATAATAAGTGAATGAGGAGTATGGAATCTCTGAATTCCGCAAGCTTCATGCGGACTTAACGTAATGAATTTGCGTACTGGGTTTATTTCTTCTTAAACCCATGTACCATCGCTCTAGCCAGATTCTCGCGGTGGATGTAGCTTTCAACGGCCACGCCTACAACATGCACAATCACCAACACCAGCGTGAAGTTGGCGAAAAACTCATGCACTTCTTCCCACATTTTTTCATTTGCGGAACCTATCGCAGCTAGCGGTCCGGCTGCCTGATCTGCGCCGTACACTGCAAACCCTGTAATAACCGTCGCTAACAAACTGATCAGCAATAACACAATCATCGCCGCTCCCGCCGGGTTATGGCCGATGTAACGCTGGGTTTTTAACGCAATCAGATCTTTAACATAAGCAATCGACTTGGCAGGGCCGCATAAAAAATTCGAGAACCGTGCGTAGTCGTTGCCGACAAATCCCCAGATCAATCTGAACACTAATAAGCCGGTCACCAAATAACCCGCCCAGACATGAATGGTTAATAAGTCGTCTTCAGTCAGGTAAGCGATAAAAAATCCGGCAACCAGCAGCCAGTGAAAAATTCTAAGCGGCAGATCCCATACTTTAATTAACTCTTGAGATTCCATATTTGTACTCCTGTTTCTGTTGTGTTGGCATGATGTTGGAAGAAATAAAAAGTGCAGCTGAGCTTAACATGGCACTAGAACCCGTTCTAGTTATTGGTGAGCTATTTAACCCCATATACGCAAAAAGAACCCCAACAGCAACACAAAAAATCCGCCGATCTCAGCCGCCGCCAGAATATTCAGGATAAAATAATCTTTCGTTCGGTCGGCGGAATCACGGATGCTGTTATTGCTTTTAGTGGTCAAGCCGAGAATGATATAGTGGAATATAGCGATACCGAAAAACAGCAGCGGAAAGATCACGGCGACGGTATTTACTGTATCGGAAAATGCGCTGGTCGCAGCGAAAACGGCAAGCAATTGCGCAGCAAACGCATACATCAGCGCTGCACGGTGAGCGGTGTTCACATAATGCGGCGCTTCAGCGTTTGGGTGCTGTCTGATGCAGATGTATTTCCATACGCCTGTCAGTAAGCCAACCATAAAGAAAATGCCGGAGGCGGCAAGCGCAATGCGAGGCGCCGTGAGATTGAGTAGTTCTTCCATTTTATTGTCCTTATAAAGTATAAATATTGATAGAGCGGTCAGCCGGATTGGTTTTAGTATGAGGTTTTTTACGGTTTCCCGCTGGTGTGAAACAGAACTAAAACTTGACTGAAACGGCTGTTTTGATTTTTATGCGAAACAAAAGGTGGATATTTCTTTTGCAAGGTCTGGACCATGAATATAACAGTGTCGTCCGACAAACTGTCGGTTAGTTCCGGCAGCGTGGGACTCAAGTTTTCGACCAGCGCGATTGCGCCTAGTGAGAGGTACGACTGGTTGCGTGAGGTGATATGCCGTGAGTACGCCAACGTTGAGATAATTTCGCCTGCGCATGCTGACTTGTCTCAAGACCTGATCATTTACCCTTGGAGTGATCTTCAGTTATCGACAATCGAATCCAGCGCGATCTCGTTACAGCGATTGCCCACAGAGCCGCACTTGACCAGCCAGGACGCCTACTTCGCGGTTATGCTTCTTTCCGGCGACTATCGGTTGGAGCAAAATGGACGAGAAGTTTTGCTCCAACCTGGGGATATGACAATCTATGACGCGACCCGTCCACATAATATCCATTGCTCCGGCAAATTCGCCAAGTTGATTCTTTCAATTCCCCGAGCTGTGTTTAGGGACAGAATTGCAGGCATAGACCGTTGCACTGCGTTGTGCATTCCCGGCAATCAAGGAATCGGATCCGTTGCGTCGAATTTCCTTCGTTCGTCGGCCAGTCATGCCGATCAGCTACAAGTCCACGAATTCTCCAGCCTTTCCGACCATGCGCTGGACTTGCTGACATTAGCCGTCGCATCAGTACGTCCGGTTGATTTTAATCTGTCCAGAAGCAGGTCAGTTTCGCTTAACGGTATCAAGACGTTTATAGAGCAAAACCTTCGGGATACCGATCTCGATACCGGTGCAATTGCTCGCTATGCAGGCTTGTCGTCGCGATATATTAACGGCTTGTTTGAAGATGAAGGGACTTCACTGATGCGCTATGTTTGGAAGCGCAGGCTGGAGAATTGCCGGAAAGATCTGCAAAATCCGGTTTATGCAGGGCATCAACTATCCGATATTGCGTTTCGTTGGGGATTTAACGATGCGGCGCATTTTAGCCGGGCATTCAAGCAACAGTTTGGTTGTTCTCCACGTGAATTTCGGCAGCGAAATACAGCGGTGTTTAACAAGTAGCTTGAGACTATATTTATATTCCTCATACCCGAGCTCAGGAGGATAAAGCAAAGAAAAAGCCCTAACCCCGGCTTTCAAACCGAAACGGTGGGTTGGGAAGTTTGCCGCGCCTGGTTCAATCGGTTCCGAAAAATCTTGGTTCGCTATGAAAAATGGCCCGACTATAAACGCCAAAACCAATCCAATAGTATTTACGGATAAGTTCTAAGTTCCGAATGCCCGTAAAAAGCTATTGCAAGCGCCAAGTTTGATTGAGGCCGCGAAAGAACACGAAGTTTTGCTTTGGCTTCTCTTCGTGAACTTCGTGTTCTTTGTGGCGCTGCTATGCTCTAAGTTGATAAGGCAGCTTATCCCTAATCCCCGTTTCGTTATTCCGTTTCTTGTCTTACCACTTCAGCCTGTTTTGGGGCTTCAGACTGCTTACTACCACTGCTAGCCTGACTGAAGGCATTAGTCTGAGGCTCTGGACGCTCGGTTTTTTCCGTTTTTTCTGCAAAGTCATTGTCATAAGGACGAGGACCTGTAGGACGCGATTCACCGTTGTTTACGCTGGATGTTTCATGCGTAGTATTTGAATCGCCATTTGTTTCGGGTCTTTTGTAATTGGGGTTACGCGGTCTTCTACGATTAGGCCCTCTTCTGGCATTGTTTCTTTTGGGTTGTTCCCGCTCTCCGGCAACAGAAGAAGCAACTTCAGGCGCATTTGACATAACCTCGGTAATATCAATTTCAGCAGCTTCGCTTTTAATCTGTTCTGTTTTTGTTACAGGTATATTAGCCGGATCGAGGTTGCGTTTTACATTTCTTCCTTGACCGCGTGGAGGGCGGTTTGGGCGAGGTGACGCCTGATTTTGCTCCGGTTTTTGTTTGTGGGCTTGTCCTTGTTCAGACGCTTGAGCTTGTTCCTGTTTCGGGGTTTGATCACGGCCTTGTCCACGGCCACGGTTACGGCCACGCCCTCTTTCCTGACTTTGCCCCTGACCTGGTCTGTTGTCCTTATTTTTATACGTCCGGCTTTCACCAATGGTCGGCTTGGTTCTTTCAGTTGTCTGTACGACTGATGGTTTTGCTTTCGGCGCTGCCGGGGAACCTACAAGTTTATGCCAGAAACGTTGGATCAAGCTGGCTGACTCGCTTTTGCTTTGCACCGGCGCGGGCGATTCATGCAAGAATTCTTTGACTGCCGCTTTTACAGCAATCGGTTTTACTTGCTGGGCAAATTCGGGAATAGAAATGTCTTCCGCTTTGATCTGTAAGTAGCTGGCTTTGCCATTATCGCCGGACTCTTTTTCCTTAATGCGCTCAATGTCATAAGCGGGCGTTTCCAAATGTTTGCTGGGCAGGATGACAATGCCGACTTTTAGTCTGTTTTCAATTTGCTCAATAGCGCTACGTTTTTCGTTTAATAGAAAAGTCGCGCATTCAATGGGCAAGTGGGCAATGACTTTTTCCGTGCCTTTCTTCATGGCTTCTTCTTCAAGAATACGCAACACGGACAGCGCAACCGATTCTACATTGCGAATCGTACCTTGGCCTTTGCAGCGCGGACATGGCAACTGGGTAGAATCACCCAACGACGGGCGCATTCTTTGCCGGGACATTTCCAGTAGGCCGAAACGCGAAATGCGGCTGGTCTGAATACGGGCGCGATCGATTTTAAGTGCATCGCGGAGATGATTTTCAACGGTTTTTTGATTCTTATTGGACATCATGTCGATGAAGTCGATAACAAATAGGCCTCCCAAATCTCGCAGTCTCAGTTGGCGGGCAATTTCATCGGCCGCTTCCAGGTTGGTATTCAGCGCAGTTTCTTCAATGTCGCTGCCTTTGGTGGCGCGTGCAGAGTTGATGTCGATAGAAGTCAGTGCTTCAGTATGATCGATAACTATCGATCCCCCTGACGGCAGTGAAACTTCACGGCCGTAAGCCACTTCAATTTGGGATTCAATTTGGTAACGGTTAAACAGCGGAACAGCATCTTGGTAAAGTTTTGCCTTGGGCAAAAAGTGCGGCATGACTTGTTTTAAGAAATTTTGCACCAGCTTGAAGGATTCTTCGTTATCGATCAAAATTTCGTCGATATTGCCGCGTAAATGATCGCGCAGAGCCCTGATGATGACATTACTTTCCTGAAAGACCAAAAACGGCGCTGAATGCTCTTCGGCGGAGCGTTCAATGGCTTCCCATAGTTGCAGCAAATAATTTAAGTCCCATTGCAGTTCTTCGGCATTTTTGCCGCATCCGGCCGTTCTAACAATGAGCCCCATGCTTTCAGGTATCTCAAGCGCTTCCATCACCTCACGCAGGTCACTGCGGGTTTCGCCTTCTATGCGCCGCGAAATACCGCCGGCTTTAGGATTGTTGGGCATCAACACCAGATAAGTGCCGGCCAAGCTGATATAGGTGGTTAAAGCAGCGCCTTTATTGCCGCGTTCTTCTTTTTCAATTTGAACAACGATTTCCTGACCTTCTTTAATCAGGTCTTTTATGGCTGGACGACGGCCGTCACTTTCGACGCCATCTTGTGGTTGACGGTAGAGCGGAGAGATTTCTTTGAAAGGTAAAAAGCCGTGTTTTTCAGCGCCATAGTTTACAAAGGCCGCCTCTAAGCTGGGTTCTACGTGGGTTACTATACCTTTGTAAATATTTGACTTTTTTTGTTCTTTCGAAGGTACTTCTATGTCAAAATCATACAGTTTTTGACCGTCTACCAAAGCGACTCGCAGTTCTTCCGGCTGCGTAGCGTTGATAAGCATTCTTTTCATTCAATATTCCTTGTTGTGTCCTGCTCCATGGTCAGATTTTACTGAACAGACTGGTTTTATTCATCGTGTGCGTAGAAAGGGTATTGGTCCGCTTCTACATAACTTAATTATGTTCCGTTTCTGCGTGTTGTCATTGATATCCCTATCTTCACTTTAGTGAAGACCGTGGATTGGTTGCACGGACAGATTCTAAGCAAATAAATATTCTTTATGTCAGTCTTGGTTGTAAATTCCGTCTTAAACAGGAGTTATAAGTCGTTCGTCTAGGGTCGAACGATGAACCCGAAAATCTTACAATGATGAGTCAACGTGGTAATCAAACGCTGTTTTAATCATCATCGATGAGCGCTCCAAGGCAGTTTTATTAGTGAAAAACCGCAGAGCAAAAGTATGTTTTTTATATAAAAAACTAGCTTAATATAGCAATCTTATTGTCATACATCAATTTAAAGAATCAATCATAACCAGATGCTGGTATTATTTGCATCATGAATAGTGAAGAAAAAACCGTAACACCCCAAGTCCAACTGGTCGAGATTACAGAAGAACATAGCGATCAACGATTGGATAACTTTTTAATTGCCCGCTTGAAAGGCGTACCTAAAAGCCGGATTTACCGGATTGTTCGTAAAGGTGAAGTAAGGGTTAATAAAGGACGCGTCGACGTTAAATACCGGCTAATTACAGGCGATATAGTCAGAATTCCTCCGGTCCGGGTGGCCGAACGCAGCGAAGAATCGTATGTTCCACAGGGATTGCAAGCCGCTTTGCAACAAGGCATTTTGTTTGAAGATGAAGGTTTCCTGATTGTTAACAAACCGGCCGGTTACGCTGTACATGGCGGTAGCGGCGTTAGTTCCGGCATTATCGAAGGACTGCGTCTGTTAAGACCGGATGCACATTTTTTAGAACTCGTGCATCGACTCGATAAAGATACTTCCGGCTGCCTGATCATTGCCAAAAAGCGTAGCGCGCTGAAACTGTTGCATGAACTGTTTCGCGACAATCACATCCATAAAACTTATTTGGCCCTGTTGGCAGGGCAATGGGCCAGGAAAAAACTGGTTGTCACAGCCCCTTTGCTGAAAAACATCAGCAAAGGCGGCGAGCGCGTGGTTGTGATCAGCCAAGCCGGCAAGGAGGCCGAGACGCTGTTTCGGCGCTTGAAAATATTTGGCGATTCGACGCTGGTTGAAGCGTCGCCAAAAACCGGCCGTACCCATCAAATACGCGTTCACGCCGCGAGTCTCGGGCATCCTATCGTCGGTGACGAGCGTTATGGACGCGATGAAATTAACCGCGGATTTAAAGACCGAGGCTATAAGCGCATGTTCCTGCACGCGGAAAAATTAAAATTTCAGCATCCGGTTACCGGCGCACCGCTAACCATTTTGGCGCCTCTGCCACAGCAATTGGAAGATTTGTTAAAACATGAAGAACAGGTTTGATTTAATCATATTCGATTGGGACGGCACCCTGATCGATTCGATAGACTGGATTGTATACTGCCTGCAAACGGCCGGAAAGCAGTGCGGCTACGAGATTCCCGAACCACAGGCGGCAAAAGACGTGATCGGCCTGAGCATTACCAACGCCTGTGCCACGCTATTTCCGGGCGCCGGTGATGCAACGCTGCCAAAATTGACAGCCTGTTACCAGCAAACTTATTTATCCAGGCAGTTAAGCCGGGACGATTTGTTTCCCGGCGTTTACGAAATGTTGGTGGAATTGAAACAGACGGGTTATCAACTGGCCGTCGCTACCGGTAAAACCCGGACAGGATTGCAGCAAGCACTAGAGGCGACGGATACCGAAGACTTATTTTGCATTACCCGTTGCTCCGACGAGACCGCCTCTAAACCGGATCCATTAATGCTGCATCAGATTATGCAGCATGCCAATGCAGCAAATGAACGAAGTTTAATGGTGGGCGATTCCACCCATGACTTGCAAATGGCGATGAATGCCCAAATATCATCTATAGCGGTGTCATGCGGAGCGCATCCGAAAGACATATTGCAACAATACAGCCCGTTGATGTGCTTACAGCAACCGGCGGAATTACTGAATATCATTAGAGGTTAACAAAGCATGGACAATCAGAGCAAACCAGAAGTTATACACGAATCCGGTTGGGAGCGAGAGGTCATTGAAAAGTTGGCGCTAGCTGCTGTCACCGAGCAAACCAGGGCAAGACGTTGGGGCATTTTCTTTAAAAGCTTAATGTTTATGTATTTGATCGCCTTGTTCATCGCTGTTATGTATCCCAAAATCAGCCGGGATTTTGGCGCAGACAATAAAGATCATACCGCCGTTATCGATGTGGTCGGCATGATTGCCGAAGGCAAAGAGGCTAATGCCGACAGCATTATCGAAAGCTTGCAAAATGCAGTCAAAGACGAGCACACCAAAGGTATTATTCTAAATGCCAACTCTCCGGGCGGCAGTCCTGTGCAATCTTCTTACGTCTATGAAGAAATCAGGAAAATCAAAAAAGAACATCCCAACTTGCCGATTTATGCAGTGGTCAGCGATATTTGCGCATCAGGCTGTTATTTTATCGTCTCGGCCAGCGACAAGATTTTTGTGAATCCCTCCAGCCTGGTCGGCTCTATAGGCGTATTGATGGATGGCTTCGGTTTTGTCGACGTCATGCAAAAGCTGGGCGTAGAACGCCGGCTGTTCACAGCAGGCGCGCATAAAGCTATGCTCGATCCTTTCTTGCCGCCTAAAGAAGACGAGTCCCGCTATGTGCAAACCCTGTTAAACCAAGTACACCAGCAATTTATCAGCGCGGTTAAAGCCGGCCGCGGCGACCGGCTTAAAGAAGATCCCGACATGTTTTCAGGCCTGGTTTGGACCGGTGAACAAGGCGTAAAGCTGGGTATAGTCGATGCCGTGGGCAATCAGGCTTATGTTGCCAAGGAATTGATCGGCGCGGAAACATTAGTTGATTTTAGCCAACAAGAACATTTGCTGGATAAAATTGCGGGCAAATTGGGCGCATCGTTCGGACAAGCAATCGGCAGTCTGGCACAGGGCGTGTCGTTACATTAAATGTTCAGTATCGATTCAGTGTGATGGGTTAAAATGCTCTTTGCTCAGTAATAGGACGCAGATGAAGCTGATACTTATGATTGAATAAGATTTTTTGGATTATCCTGGAAAAATCAGTTGATTGCCATTTCTAGGTTATCCGCGTTTATCATAATCATCTGTGTCATCCGCGTTCTATTTTTGTAGTTACGTTGAACAGACATATTATGCCCAGATAGCTTGGATTGCCCATGAGAAATTTGCTTAAAGCCGTTATAGCCGCCTTGTTGTTTTCCAATAGCTGTTTTGCAGAAACCAAGCTATTGGCAAATGTCAGTTTGGACGAGGCTACCAAGCAAATTATCGAAGGCACCTACAACAAGGTGCTGGGCGCGCAAATAGAAATAATTGATGGCAAGGAAGTCTATATCATCAAAGTGCTGACGCCCGATGGCCGCATCCAATATTACAAAATCGATGCCGAAACCGGCCAATTAGTGAGTTAACCTCAACAGACGAAAAACATGCGTATCCTAGTTGTTGAAGATGAAGTAAAACTCTGCGAACAAATCCAGCAGTTCTTTGCCGATAAAGGTTTTGCCGTTGATACTGCAAATACCGGCCGCGACGGTTATTACATGGGCAAGGAATATCCGATTGATGCGGCCGTGGTCGACATCGGCCTGCCCGATTTTTCCGGCATCGAACTGATCAAGCGCTTGCGTAAAGACAAAATCGCAGTCCCTATCCTAATTTTAACCGCGCGTAGCCGTTGGCAGGAAAAAGTAGAGGGATTGGAAGCGGGAGCCGATGATTACCTGGTTAAACCTTTTCATTATGAAGAGTTACTGGCCAGGATTAACGCCTTGATAAGGCGGTCGGCCGGAGTCGCCCATCCGGTATTAACCCATGACAATATCGAACTGGACACCGTGGCCCAGGAAGTGACCGTGTCCGGCGTCAGGCAGGAATTAACCGCTTACGAATACAAGGTGCTGGAATACCTGATGTTTCGCAAAGGCGAAGTGGTTTCAAAATCCGTTTTGACTGCGCATATTTACGATGAAGACTTTGAGCGCGACAGCAATGTTCTCGAAGTTTTTATCGGTCGATTGAGAAAAAAGCTCGATCCGGACGGCACGCGCAAACCCATTGAAACCTTGCGTGGCCGGGGTTATACGATTCATGCCGAGCGCGATTGATTCGATCCTCAAATCCGAATGCAAGTTAGATCGTTAAGCTTTCGACTGCTGCTTTCGGCCGGCCTTGTGCTTGCTGCATTCTTCGCCTTGGCTTCTGTGGTGCTTGAACGAGGCTTTCTTGAGAGCGCCGAACAGGCATTACAGGAAAAATTGCAGGTTCATGTGTACTCGCTGTTGTCTGCCGCCGAACTTAAAAACTCCGGAGACTTAAGCATGCCGCCTAATTTACCGGAGCCGCGGTTTGCAACCCCTGGTTCCGGTCTTTATGGCTTTATACATTTGGCAAAAAAAAATCTGGTCTGGCGCTCGCCATCTGCCATCGGTCTCAATATAAAGCCTCCACCAGAATTAAGCGCAGGCCACTTTGAATTTTTATTAACCGAACAGGGTCGTTACGCGCTGCATTACGCGGTTATCTGGAAAAACGTCGTCGGCATAGAGCGCGAATACATCTTTACCGTGACCGAAGATGCGCAGTTTGTCAGCAGTCAGATGGAGCGTTTTAGAGAAACCTTAAGAACATGGCTGCTGGCGTTAGGCCTGGTTTTGATATTTATCCAGCTGACCTTGTTGCGCTGGGGCTTGAAGCCTTTACGGATTGTCGTAAAAGATCTTGAAGCTATCGAAAAGGGGCGCAAAACCCATTTGGACGGAGATTATGCAACCGAACTGGAAGGGCTTGCCGGAAACCTTAACGCTTTCATCAACAGTGAGCGGGCGCATCTGGAACGCTATCGCAATGCCCTGGCCGATTTGGCGCACAGCCTGAAAACGCCGCTATCGATACTGCGCGGCTGCGCCGAATCTTTCAATGTTAACAAGGAGACGGTAAAAGAACAGATTTTCCGTATGAATGAAATCGTCGAGTATCAATTACAGCGGGCGGCGGCAAAAGGCGAGCATAAAACCGCTGGGACCGTGGATTTATCAACAATAATAAAAAAAATAAACGCATCTCTGGGTAAAGTTTATGTCGATAAAAATATAACTTTCGATATGACTGTGCCGGAACAAAGCCCGATTTATTACGAAGAAGGCGATCTTTATGAAATTGCCGGAAACCTGATGGATAACGCCTGCAAGTGGTGTAAGCGTACAGTAAAAGCCAGCGTTTCCGTTAATCAACGCAAAGGCAGGCGGAATTTTTCAGTGTTACTGGAAATTGAAGACGACGGGCCAGGAATCCCTCCGGAAAAGCTGGCCGAGATTTTAAAAAGGGGCGTCAGGGCCGATGAGAATATCCACGGGCACGGAATCGGTATGGCTGTTGTCCATGAATTAGTTCGACTGCTTGGCGGACAACTGGAAGGCAAGAAGAGCGAGACGCTCGGAGGAATGAAATGGAGTGTTTATTTGCCTTAAAGGCTTAGTATTCTCAAACCTATAAAATTTTCAAGCCCCCTATTGCGACAACCATTAACCCGCCTAATTTGATAATCATACGTTGTTCAAGTTGAAGCAATCGTTCTTCCATGTGTTTTAAGTCTTCACGAGTAGCCACTTCGATCAAATTCAGCTTAAAAACTTCGGCTAACGCTTCTGCTTCAGCCTCTGCTATACGTGACTCGGCTCCAGCCGCTTTTAGCCTATTTGCATATTTCAAGATATCAAACGTAATTGCCGCCATCATTCGAGTCTCTTTTTGTCAAATCCAGCGAAAGTTATAACACAACAAAATACAACGCCTCTCAGTAACAGGACTTTTTAATAGCCATTTAAAAAATGGACCATTATCGATTCGGCATATTACTGCGCCAATATGTTGGATTGCAAAAAGAAGCCACCCAAGCTACACGGCTAAGTTTGCACCGGATCTGCCGTGGATGACAACATGATTTTTATTTAATTTATCAACGAATTGGAAAATAAAAGCTAGTCAGTGTTGAAAAAAGGGGTTAAATTCCGATTGCTGTAAAATTTTCAAAAAACAATAATTTTAAGGAAATTAATAATGAACAATAATAAAGTATTATTTTCGGCCGGAGTAACAACCTTAGCGTGCACTGTTCTTTTGGTGGGCTGTAACTCCGCTAATGTAGGGCAGGGACTTCTTAATCAATCGCTTAGCCCCGCTTCATCCTCAGTTCAGCCGCAGGCTGCGGCGGGTGGTGCGACGGGATCCACTGAAGCGGTAACTTACAAAAATAAAGACCGCAACTTCTCTTTTGTTATACCGGCCGGTTGGTCGAAGCAAAGCGGGGATGTTAATTCCGATACGGTTGTGTTCATGCAGGAGCCGCTGGCTAAAACATGTAGTTTTCAGTTTAATATGACGCGCATGCAAATGGATTTTCCTGCGGAAGCTTCGGTTAAGGCTTCTTTAGACAGCGCCAAGAAAGATATCAAAATTGATAAAAACCTTTCCGCCAAGCGCAGGGATGAATCAGGCATGGAAAAAGGCAAAAAAGTGCGGTTTACAAGAGGTTGGGAGTTGACTGAAAAAGGTCAGGCCGGAGGCCATCAACGCATTATTTATCAATCCTATGATCGGCAGAACTATTACATCAATATGATGGCTGCTGCGGAAACCGAACACTTTGAAGAATGCCGTCCGGCTTTGCAGCAAATTATTGCTTCGATTAAATTCGGCGACTAATGCGTTATGGCAGCACTTGGAGACAAGCTACGCTAAAAGTGTTGCATATATAACTATCAAGAGCAGGGCGGGGTTAGAGTACTCCGTCCTGCTATGAAGCTTGTTTCAACATACCCATGCCGTTAGGTTTTTTAACCACTTGCAGTTGGGCTTTAAAACGTTTTTGAACGCCTTCGATATGGGAAATAACGCCGACGGTTTTGCCGTGAGTATGCAAGCTTTCCAGGGTACTGATGACCGAATAAAGCGTTTCCGCATCCAAATTACCGAAGCCTTCATCGAGAAACAACGAATCCACGGCCTTGCCGTTATTGGCTAATTCCGAAAGCCCCAGCGCCAACGACAGGCTCACGACAAAACTCTCGCCGCCGGACAAGGTTTTGGGCAGCCGGTGCACATTTCCTTGGTAAGTGTCTTCAACTTCCAGCGCTAGCCCCTGCTCACTGGGCATCTGCCGTAAGTAATAGCGGCCGCTGACTTTTTCCAGCACCGCATTGGTTTGGGACAATAGCCGCTCGGCGACCCGTTTTTGTACCCGACGGCGAAAAGCCATGCCGCTTTCCTCGGCTATTTGAGCGGCCTCGGCGTTGCACAGCCGGGTAACTTCTTCTTGATCCTGCAACTGAGCCAAAATCGCATCGGCTTTTTGCTGGAATTGTTTTTGCTCATCCAACAGCAGTTCCAGGCGCTGTACTTCAAGATAGGCTATATCCAGTTTTTCGGTAACGCTCCGCAGTTGGGCGTCCAATTCTTCCGGGCTTAACTCATCTGCAACCGGCGCAGTTTCAGCTTCCAACTCCAATCGGCTTTGTTCCAACTCAATAGTTCTGGCGTCTATTTCCTGCTCCAGCTCCGCGACATGCCGCTCCAGTTCAGGCTGGTGTTGCAACAGTTCCAGCATTTCAGTCAGCTCATGCAGGCTGGTAAACGAAGTGCCCTGGATTTTGTCTTGTAGTACCCGCTTCAACATACCCAGCTCAGCTTCTTGGCTGGCAATAAGCTGTTCCTTGTTGGCAATCAGCTTTTGCTTTTCAATCAAGGCCAAATGCAGGCCGATGATTTCCTCGCTTTGCAACTCAAGGTTATATCGCTCCAGTTTCTCATTGCATGCGGCAATTTCAACTTGGCACTGCTCCGCTTTTGCTTTCAACCCTTCCAGCTCTTCGCTTAAGTTTTTTCGACGGATAAGATAGCTTTGATAGTCTTGTCGACGCGCATTCAACCGGTCGAACAATGCATCTTCCTTGCCTTTGGAAGGCATTTTTTCGCCCAGCGAAGCTAATTGACCAAGCACCTTGTCGGCCAGTTGTTGTTCTTCCTGTTGCCGTGCCGCCAATACGGCTTCGTAATCGATCTCTTCCTTGGGACGCTGTAGCCGTTCGGCATCCAGCTCTCGAGTGGTTAACTTCAGGCGTT
This sequence comes from Methylobacter sp., assembly GCF_004322395.1. Classification (GTDB taxonomy): domain Bacteria; phylum Pseudomonadota; class Gammaproteobacteria; order Methylococcales; family Methylomonadaceae; genus Methylobacter_A. Next base: position 30,243 of record NZ_SCTW01000078.1, on the reverse strand, counting down.
CAACCGTGGCTTTGCCTCTGGCGATTAAAGCCTCTAATTGCTCAATGCCGGCCTGCTTGCCGCGATAAGCGGCAACCACACTGGTTATGGTTTTTAATTCCTTAATTTCAGCGCTTAACAAGCTTCTCATCAAGCGTACTTTATTGATATTTAAGTTTTCACTAGCTATATAAAGCCGGTTACTTAAAGTTTGCCATTGGGACCTGATCCTTAGCAGCTCTGTGTGGTTAGCCTGATTCTTTTCCGCCAGTTTTCGCGCCGTTTTAATTTGCTGCGCCAGTTTGCCGCCGGTCACTTTTAACGTCCTTATTTTTGTTTTCTGATCAGCCAAGGCCTGTTGGGAATTGGCCTCTTTCGGTGGATGTTCGGCATAAGGATGTTTTAAAGAACCGCATAAAAAGCAAGGCTCGCCATCGACCAGATGCGACCGGTCTGCCGCCATTTTTTTTAACAGCGTTTCACGGAAAACAGCCGTTTCCAGCGTGAGCCTAATATTTTCTTCCCGGATTATTTCCTGTTTTAACGCTTCAAGTTCAGACTCTAGTTGCTCAATATCATGATCCGGTTGCTCTTTACGGCCAAAGATGCCGAAAAAGCTAAAGCGACTCTTACTTAGCTTTTGATTCGCCACGGTCAGGTTATAAAGTTCCCGAAAATCTTTAACCCGTTCTTGCTGTTCTTGCCGAAATTCCTCAAGTTCAGCCAGATTTTTGCCTTGCGCCAACTCATCCAGCGCCTTTTTCGATAGTGGCAGTTGGCGGTTTAATTCGGTAATTCTTTTATTTTCCTGCGCAATGGCGGATTGGTTATTTTTCAGCGATGAGGCGGAATTTTTCGACCATCGGGCGAATGCTTTTTGCTTTTCTTTTAACTCAAGCAAATCGGCCCGGAGATTTTTTAATTTGACTGTTTCAGGAAAGCTGGCCAATAAAGATTCATCCACCGCATGATCTTCCAGCCATTTTGACACCGAGGCAAGAACGGATGTTTTCTCATCAATCTGCGTGCCCAAAGATTGCCATAAGTCGGATTCCGACAGCCGCTGCGAAGTAAGCAGACCTATTTGAGTTCTAAGATCGGTTATCGCTCGCCCTTGTTCCGTAACCGATTTTTGCGGTAAGCCGTCCGGAGTAGCGGCTTTGTTTGCGCCGATTCGGTCTTGTATCTGCCTGAGTTCGCCCTTAAAGTCCGCCAGTATGGCTTTACCCTGATGAATCTCGTGATTTTTATCCTTAATCACCTGTACATCGTCTTTAAACAGCAGGGCGTCCTGAGCCATAGCCAGCCGATGCAGCTTTTGCTGTTCGCTTGCTGCCAGTGCTTTAGCTTGTTGCAGGTTTTTTTCCTGGTCGGCAATCCGGTTTTGCAAAACCAATACATTTTGCAATGAGGCTTGTTGTTGCTTTAGATGGCTTTGCCGCTCCCACAACTCGGCGGCTTGATCGTTAAAATCGATCAAATCATGTTCCCAGGCTTCCAGTTGCTCCGGCCCCATGGCCGGTATCACCGACAAATCCTGTTTTAAATAATCCAAACGTTGCTGCGCATCGGCGGCTTTTTGAAGGACTTCATTTTTATAGTCCGTATAAATATCGGCGCTGATGATTTTTTCCAGGATATCCATGCGCTCATTGTCCAGCGCGTTCAGGAATGCGGCAAAATCGCCCTGCGCCAGCATTATTGAGCGGGTGAAATTACGGAAATTCATCCCGGTAATTTCGGTAATACGCGAGCAGACCTGTTGAGCTGTGGTTGCCAGCACTTCGTTATCGCTTAAACGGATCAACTTCATTTCAGGCGGCGTTAACTCGCCCTCGGGATTTGCATCTACCCGTTGCGCATGCCAGCTGGATCGGTATTTCACCTGATCCAGAACAAATTCAATTTCCGAAAAACACTCGGCCGTGTGCTGGGTCATCACATGTTTGGCAGGGCGATCGAACCGGAAAGTCTCGCCATACAAGCCCAGTGTAATCGCATCTAAAATACTGGACTTTCCCGATCCGTTAGGACCGGTAATGGCAAAAACCCCGGTATCCGAAAAAGGAGCCAGCTCAAAATCGATCCGGCTCTCTCCTTCCAATGAATTGATGTTTTTAAAATGAATATTTAGTATTTTCATAACTATTTGATTCTATCATATAGCCTCATCGAGGGCACCTGTAGTAGAGCCCATAAATAATAGCCTTACATGATACAGGATGAAGTTATTTTATAGCCGGGGTTTTCTATAAACATTTTCTGCAATATGCCAGCTATTCCCAGGGCTCACATTGGTTTGTTAAAAAAAGGCATATATAACTTCACTGTTTTTGCTTTTTTTGAATCAGTTACTTAGCCCGGCTGATCACATAAACGCCGATCAACACCAGAACAGTCCCGCCAAGTTGTGCCAATGTCAACGTCTCGCCTAACAATAAAAAAGCCAGTACCAACGTACCTATCGGCCCTATAGAACTAATAATAGATGCCGAACCGGCGCCGATGCGCCTGATCCCTGCATTCATAAAAAATGCCGGGAGCACGGTCGAAAAAACCGCCATGATCAGCGCCACCAAATAAACCTTGTCCGGCAAATTCAAGAATTCAACGCCATGCTGAATCACGAAATGCAGACAGGTTGCCAGACAGGCTACCGTCATCGAATAGGCGGTAAATCGCGTCGAACCTATCCGCTTGACCATCATGCCGCTGCCCATTAAGAAGAAAGCAAACGCGATCGCGCTAGCCAAAACCAATGCCGAACCTAACAACAGGCCCGACGATGCCATTGCGGCTGCGTTGTCGACAAACACCAACACCATCCCGGCATAACTTAAAACTAACGCAAGCGCCTGATGACGATTGATGGCTTTGCGTTGCCCTGCCGCCGTAAACAAAACGACAAAAGTCGGGTAGAGGAAGATTATCAAGCGCTCAAGGCCTGCCGAAATATATTGCAGCCCTGTAAAGTCAAGGAAGCTGGCTATGTAATAACCCAACAGGCCTAAGCCGAAAATCATCAGCCAGTCTTGCCTGTTTAAGCGCTGCGCATCGTTTGCTTTTGCCGAACCGTTAGCCGACCATAACGCAACTGCCAGGAAAAACGGCAACGAAATCGCCATGCGCAGCACCATCAAGGTGATCGCATCCAGTTGATGACTGTAACTGTAAGCCAATTTGACCAGTACCGCTTTGGCTGAAAAGCCAAATGCGCCGAGTAACACAAACAGGTAACCGAAAATAGCCTGACGATTGTTTTGCGGTATAACGGATTCGGGTTGATGCACAAGCTTCTTCTTAAGATGGAAAAACTGCGAATCTTGCCGGAAAGACTACCAAAGCAACGGGGACAAGACCCGCAGTTGCTTTGCTAAAATGGAATTAATGAACCAAAAAAACAGCACTGCGGTGAAAGCAAATAATCTTTCGCAGCCATCGTGCGCTGATTTTCAGGGATAAGTTCATGTGGTTCATGGCTTGTATTCTATGAATACGGCTATACGTTGTCAATTTGCATTGCGTGATAGAATTTTCTAAATCCAGCCACGAAGAGCTCAACATCATGAACCACATCGCCATAAAAATGCTGATGGGAGATAGAGGCAAATACCTCGGTATTGTCATGGGGCTGACGTTTGCCTCGTTGATCATGACTCAGCAACCGGCTATTTTTTTGGGGCTGATGGCGCGTTCTTACAGTTTTATATCGGATGTGGGCTTACCGGACATATGGGTAATGGACTCGAAAGTGCAGTTCGTCGATGACATTAAGCCTTTGCAGGACACCGAGCTTTACCGGGTGCGCGGCATTTCCGGTGTGGAGTGGGCCATGCCGATGTACAAGGGGCTCTTAAAAGCCCGGCTGATGGACGGCACGTTCCAGACCTGCAATGTCATCGGCTTAGACGACGCCACCTTAATCGGCGGCCCGCCGGTCATGCTCGAAGGAACGGTTGAAGATTTGCGTCGAAGCGACAGTGTTATCGTCGATATAGACGGCGCCAGGGACAAACTGGGCAAGCCTTCGCCGGCGCCCGGCGGCAAACCTATCCCGCTTAAAGTCGGTGACAGTCTGGAGTTAAACGATCACCGCGCCATCGTTGTGGGCATCGCCAAAGTTACCCGCACTTTTCAGTCCCAGCCCGTGGTCTATACCACTTATTCCCGTGCCAAAAGCTACGCACCGAGGGAGCGGAAGCTGTTGTCTTTTGTTTTGGTTAAAGCCAAGCAAGGGCAGGACCTCGCCGAATTGACCCGCCGTATCCGCGCAACTACCGGTTTAGCTGCTTATACGCGGGAAGAGTTTATGTCCCTCACGTACGAATATTTCATGCACAACACCGGCATTCCGATTAATTTCGGCATTTCGGTGTTGTTGGGATTTATAGTCGGCGCAGCCATTGCAGGGCAGACTTTCTACAACAGCACGCTGGAGAATCTGCGTCAATTCGGCGTGTTGAAAGCGATGGGCACCAGCAACTGGATATTGCTGCGGATGATTTTGCTACAGGCGGTATTAGTGGGTACCATCGGTTACGGTTTAGGCGTGGGCTTGACTGCATTGTTCGGCTATTCGATGCGCCATTCGATATTGGCATTCAAGTTTCCCTGGCAGCTATTATTATTCAGCGGCGGCGGAGTCGGCCTGATTTGTATTTTTGCTGCGCTGATCAGCATCATTAAAGTGATCCGCCTGGAACCTGCTATCGTGTTTAAAGGCTAAAACATGGATCCGTCATCATTGGCAGTGCGCTGTCAGAATGTGGTCAAGATTTACGCTACCGGCGAGCAAAAAGTAACCGCACTCAACGGAGTTAACCTGGATATTGCAAGGGGTGAGCTGATGATGCTGGTAGGTCCCTCCGGCTGCGGCAAAACCACCCTGATTTCAGTCATTGCCGGCATCCTCGATCAGGACAGCGGCTATTGCGAAGTGTTCGGCGAAGATTTACTGAACATGAGCAGCCGGAGCAAACTGGATTTCAGAGCGCGTAACATCGGTTTTGTTTTTCAGGCCTTTAACCTGTTGCCTTCGCTTAGTGCGGCAGAAAATGTGTCGGTACCGCTTCTAATCAATGGTGTGAAACGCGCCGAGGCCGAGCGCAAAGCCGCCGCTGTGCTGGAGCAAGTAGGCTTGGGCGGCCGGGTGAACGCTTTATCTTCGGAACTTTCCGGCGGACAACAGCAACGTGTGGCCATTGCCCGGGCGTTGGTTCATAACCCGAAACTGATTGTTTGCGACGAACCCACCAGTTCGCTGGATCATGAAACAGGACGTAACGTGATGGCCTTGCTCAAGGACGTAGCTTTGCACAAAGACCGGACGCTGGTCATCGTTACCCATGACGCGAGGATTTTTGAGTTCGCCGACCGCATTGCCGAAATGGATGACGGGCATATTATTGAGGTGAAAGATGAAAGATGAAAGGTGCAAAAATAGGGATTACATCACTACTACGAGCATTGCCGTTAAGTTGAACCATGTCAGATTATCTGGAGTGCAGGCTTCGCCTGCAAACGCAAGCAAAGCTTGCACTCCAGCTGATTACTTTCTAAATAAAATGCAGCTTACGTTATTTTCAATATTTGACGATAACGTAATCGAATCGGTCTTTATAAAAACCATGTCTTGATTTAAAACTATCTACAGAAGGTGGTATGCAAATTAAATACACATTACCGATACTAGCGGCTGTCGGCTTCCTTTTTGCGGCCTATACGGTCATCAGCAGCAATAAACCGGTACCGGTTGCTCCCGCTGTTGCGCCGCCCGCCTCCGCGCCGTTTAAATCGTTTATTGCCGGAGCGGGTATTGTCGAGGCAAAAAGCCAGAACATTGCCATCGGTACACCGTTGTCCGGCATCGTGAAGACCGTAGCCGTCAAAGTCGGCGATAAAGTCAAGGCCGGTACGCCGCTGTTTTACCTGGACGACCGCGATACCCGTGCCGAACTGGCCGTTAAACTTGCCGATCTTGCAAAAGCCCGGGCAGGCGTTAACGAAGCCAAAGCATCGGTCAAAGATGCCAAATCGCTGAGTGATTTGGCCGAAGCAGTAACCGACCGCCGCGCCATCAGTTCCGAGGAGCTTCTTAAACGCCGTAATGCCCTGCTTATCAATACAGCCAAACTGGACAGCGCTGAAGCTCTGGTGCAACAAGCCGAAGCTGCGCTGGTAACTACGCAAACCACACTGGACAGACTCACCGTTCAGGCTTCGGTAAATGGCGAAGTATTGCAAGTCAATATCCGTCCGGGCGAGTTCGCCCAGGCCGGAGCACTGAACACGCCGCTGCTGGTGCTGGGTAATATGGATCAGCTGCATGTACGGGTAGACATCGACGAGAATGATGCCTGGCGGTTCGACAAAAACAGCAAGGCCGTTGCTTATCTGCGCGGCAATCGAAACTTCAAAACCGATCTGGTTCCTGCTTATGTGGAACCCTATGTGGTGCCCAAAAAATCGTTGACCGGCGACAGCACCGAACAGGTTGATACCCGCGTATTGCAAGCGCTGTACAGTTTTGACCGGAATCAGCTGCCCGTCTATGTGGGCCAGCAAATGGACGTTTTCATTGAAGCCAAGGATTATGCAAGTGAAGGCGGTTCGCCGTTATGATCAGACGCCCGCTTGCGCTTTTTGCCGCATTGCTGTTATCCGGCTGCCCTGCTGTCGGCCCCGACTATGAACCGCCCCAAATACCTGTTCCCCGTCAATGGACCGAAACAACTGCGGCTACAGGGCCCCATGCAGAACAACTGGACCAATGGTGGAAGGCCTTTAATGATCCGGTGCTCGACAAGCTGATCAGCGACGCGATCGCCTCCAACCTGGATTTAAAGCTCACATTGGAACGGGTTAAAGATGCCCGCGCCCTGCGCTCCGCAACCATTGCCGCAGGTTTGCCCAGCCTGGATGCCAGAAGCAACGTCAGCAGGCGTTTTAACAATACATCCTCGCCGGCCTCGCAAACCGGCGGCACATCTGCTGTAGGCGGCGGTTTTGGTATCGGCAATCAGTTCATCAACATTTTCCAAATGGGCTTTGATGCACAATGGGAGCTGGATTTTTTTGGAGGCGTCAGGCGTGCGGTAGAAGTCGCCGATGCGACAATTGATGTCGAAGTGGAAAACAGCCGGGATGTGCTGGTGACTCTACTAGGGGACGTCGCCCGCAACTACATTGAGCTGCGCACCAATCAACGCTTGATCGCAATAACCCGTGAAAATTTGCAGGCACAACAGGAAACCCAGGAGCTGACGCAAATCCGGCAACAAACAGGACTTACAAGCATGCTGGAAGTAGCCCAGGCAGAGGCCCAGACTGCTACGACAGAAGCGCAATTGCCGAACTATGAAACATTAGTTAAGCAATCGATACATGCACTGAGCGTATTGCTCGGTAAAGAGCCCGGTGCGCTAGCTGGTCTTCTTGAACAACAAGGTATTATCCCAATCATTGCCGATAAGGCGATAACCAACCTCCCGTCCGAGTTGTTGCAGCGCAGACCGGATATACGCCGCGCCGAACGGCAACTGGCCGTCGCCAACGCATCCGTCGGCGTTGCGACCGCCGAGCTTTACCCGAAAATCAATCTGGCCGCATTCATCGGCTTACAAAACACGACTATCACCGACTTTACTCCAATCGGAAAATCATGGTCGGCAGCATCGTCATTAACCATGCCGATTTTCAACTGGGGAAAACTGAATGCCAATATCGAAAGCAAAAAAGCGCAATTTGAGCAAACCTTTCTGACTTATCAGTCCACGGTTTTATCGGCTTTTAAGGAAGTGGAAGATGCACTGATTGCTTATAGCAAAGAACAGGAACGGCACAAAGCCCTGACAAAAGCCGTTACAGCAAACCGGCTGGCAATTCAATTAGCCAACGAGCGCTATCAGAAGGGCCTGACTTCGTTTCTCGATGTGCTGATAAGCCAAGCGGCGCTTTATCAAGCCCAGAGCAATCTGGTTAGCAGTGAAGGCGCACTCTCTAATAATTTAGTCGTTTTATATAAAGCGCTAGGCGGCGGCTGGAAAACCGAAGCTATCGTAGTTGAGGTTAAAAAATAACTTAGGAATACACATAAATTAATTTAAGCAATTACCATGAAGAGCATGAAGGGCATGAAGAGTTAAATCCTTCATGCCCTTCATGCTCTTCATAGTTAAAAAAATAAAACTAGCTCAAGTTATTTCATGCGCATTCCTTAACGACCACTCTCCATTATTAGTATTAAAAGCCCTCATCCTTCTACAGATCCTTGATTTAACTTGCCGACAAGCTTGAGTAGCGGGTAATCACGCTAGTGTTAAGGGCATCCCGGTAGTTTTGCTGGTAAGCAGCCGGGTGCATTACAGAATTATCGCTTGAACATTCAATGCGCTTCTTTCAAAGAAACGATGCATTAATTTTGTAACACTAACTTAACTAACTTGTAACGATACCTACTCTGCTTTGTCACATGAGCTAGTTACTATTGGCGTTGGCTGTCAGCCAAACAACCCTATACTAATCGGAGTACATAATGAAAGTTACGAAAACACTATTAGCGCTTGCTATTAGCGCGATTATTCCTTCGCTTGCAATTGCTGATTCGGAAGTTCAAGGGCCTATGGCGTTTGATCCTATTTCCGGTTCCGCCTACGGCCAGCAAAACGCTGCCGATCTTAACACTACACCTTGGGTCATCCCTGAAGGCTATAGCCAATCGATTGTTTCTGACGAAAGCGACCTGAACATCTATGTCGGCACTGACTGGCACGACATGAATACAGTAAACGAAACTCAAAAACACGCTGGCCGTTATCTGTACCGCACCCACGAGGTTCGCGGCGGCGCTATCGGCAACGATGGCAATTCTCTACGTGTTGATGGTAACAGCGGCGGCGCGGTTTCCGTTGTTGACCTGCAAACCGGGGAAGCCAAGGAAGTGGTCGGACGTGAGGATTGGGAAGCGCTCGACGGCCTAGTCTGGACACCATGGCATACTGTGCTGTTTGCAGAAGAAGTTATCGATTCTCTGCGTCCTGACCCTGAAGCTCCACAAGCTAAGAGCGGCCTGGTCTATGAACTGAAACTGAAAGCCGGCGATCCGACCGCCATGGAAAGCGTAGCCGTGTTGCCTAAACTGGGCGCTCTGTCGCATGAAGGTTTGGAAATCGATGACGAAGGCAACGTCTATGTTATCGACGAACACACATCCGGCTCGATCTACAAGTTCGTACCGACTAACTATGGCGATTTGAGCGACGGTCAACTCTACGCATTGAAAGTCGATGCGGCCAATAAACAAGGTCCGGCTCAATGGGTTGCCCTGGATATGGCGCAAGCACAAATCAGTGCGCGTGTAGCGGCGGCTAACGTTGGCGCTACTAAATTCTGCCGTCCGGAAGACTTGGAAAAAATCGCTTCGACCTTGTATGTTGCGTTGACTTGCGAAAACGTTGACAGCCCAACAGCCACCAATGGCCGTAGCGCGGTTCTGGCCGTTAATTTGGGCGAACAGCCTTCTGCCAAATATGTCGTTGCTGCCGGCAAGAATGCACCGATTGAAAACCAGTCAACCGGTGTGACCGGCTTCGCGAAAGTGGACAATCTGGCCAGCGGTCCTGACGGCAAGTTGTGGATGGTGGAAGACAACGACTTCAGCGATATTTGGGTGTTCGATCCAGCTTCTGAAGACGCTGACAACAACGGCTATCAAGACGGCGTACATTTGTTCGCTTCTTTGAAAGACAAACCGGCGGAAGGCACCGGCATTTACTTCGGTAAAGACCCTCACACACTGTTCGTGAACGTCCAGCATTCTAGCACAGGTAATGACAAAACCATGGCAATCACTAATCGTAAATAATTCAATTATTCAGCTCAATAAAACGGCGCCTTAAGGCGCCGTTTTTACTCTGTTTTTAACAGCCTTACGTTATCATTAAATCCCCTAACGACGTAAATGACGCTTGTCAGGCAATGTTTATCGATGTTTTTCAGCCCACTCCCCGCCATTGCGCAACATGTCCGCAAACACATCTGCCGGCACCGGTTTACTGAAATAATAGCCCTGAATTTCATCGCATTGTTTCTCAAGCAGGTATTCGAGCTGCTCCCGCGTTTCCACGCCTTCCGCGATGGTTTTGAAGCCCAGGCTTTTAGCCAGGCTAATGATTGCGAGCACGATAGCCTCATCTTCGGGAGCATGGCCCAGGCTGTGTACAAAGGACTGGTCGATTTTTAGTTTGTCGATTTTGAAGCGTTTCAGGTAGCTCAGCGATGAATAGCCGGTGCCGAAATCGTCTACCGAGAGCGAGACGCCTAATGCATGCAGTTTATCCAGCAGGCTGATTGTTTTCTCTGAATTTTCCATTGCGATGCCTTCGGTCATTTCCAGTTCAAGCATAGCCGGGTCAAGCTTGGATTCACGCAGCAATTGCGCAACTTTACCGTAAAGTGTGTCCTGACGGAACTGCACGACCGATAAATTGACTGCAACCGGCACGATAGTAAGCCCGGCAGCCTGCCAATCTGTAAGCTGGATAATGGCGGTTTTCAACACCCAGTCGCCTACATCGATAATTAGGCCGCTTTCTTCCGCAATTGGAATAAACTGCGCAGGCGACATTATGCCTTTCTGCGGATGCTGCCAGCGTATCAACGCCTCGGCTCCTATGATTTTCGAGGTTTTCGCATCCACTTGCGGCTGATAATGTAACAGCAGCTGGCCTTGCTCCAGAGCCAGCCGCAATTCATTTTCGATCTGCAGCATCAGTTTGACTTGTTCATGCAACTGCCGGGTGAAAAATTGGAAATTGTTGCGGCCGCTTTGTTTGACCCGGAACAGGGCGGCATCTGCCGACTGGATGAGCTGTTCGAAGTTGGCGCCATCCTGTGGAAATAAGGCAATGCCGATACTCGCAGTCAGGGCGACACGCTGGTCCCCGATGACAAAAGGCTGGGCAATGATTTCGAGTATTTTTTTTGCCACATGAGCGGTTCCTTCCGCATCCGTGTTGGGTATTAACAGAATAAATTCGTCACCACCCTGACGGCACAGGGTGTCGTCAGGGTGGAACTGATCGGTCAGACGAACCGATAATTCCTTGATCAGCAGATCGCCGTTTTCGGAGCCTAGCGAGTCGTTGATGATGTTGAACCGATCAAGGTCAATATACATCAGCGCAAGGCTGCTATCGGTTCTCACTGAGCTGGATATTGCCAGTTCAGTGCGGTCGCGCAGCAGGGCGCGGTTTGGCAGCTTGGTCAACGGATCGAAATTGCTGAGAAACTGGATAAGCTCCTCCGCCGCCTTATAATCCGTGAGATCGCTCATGATGCAGATATGGTGGGCGATCCGGCCGTTCTGCTCGCGAATGGTGCTGATGGCGAGCCACTGTGTATAAAAGTCGCCGTTCTTGCGGCAATTGGTGACTTCGCCCTGCCAGTGTCCGTTATTCAAAATATCACGCCACATTGCATCGTAAAAAGTCTTGTTGTGTTTTCCAGAGGAAATAAGACTAGGGTTCTTGCCAATTACTTCTTCCGCTTTATAACCGGTCATTTCGCAATAAGCTGAATTTACGGCAACAATTTTGTTGTCGGCATCGGTGATTAAAATACCTTCGCGGCTGCACTCGAACACCTGTGCGTTGAGCCGTAATTGTTGTTCCGAAGCGATGCGCGACGAGACATCGAATGCAAGTACAATCTGTGCATCCAGCCCTTCAAAATTCAAGGTATGCTCGCTAATCTCGACCCAGATCAAACTGCCGTTTTTCTTACGATGCCTATACATACCAGCCTGCCTGTAAATGCCGATATTGCCGGAAGACTGCTGAGTTTTAGCCTGTAAGTCAGGCACATCCGCCATCGGCCAAAGCTCGGCGATCGTCATGTCAAGAAACTCTTCGCGTGTATAACCGTAATGCGTGATTGCGGCGTTGTTCACGGCAATGAAAGCCAGCGTGTTAAGGTCATACACCCACATCGGCACCGGATTGGCAGTGAACAGCAGGCGGTAGCGTTCCTCGCCTTCGCGTAGCGCTATTTCTGCTTGTTTGCGTTCGGTGATGTCGGTCGAAATGCCGCAAAGGGCGTAAATACCGCCATCCGGGCGATGCAGAGGCAGTTTGACTGTCCAATAGGTTGCGGCCTTGCCGGTCTTTGAGACGGTATTGGTTTCTTCATTCCGGACAGTTTCGCCATCCGCCAATACGCGCCGGTCAGTCTCGCGTATGTGGGCGACGGTTTGCTCATCGAAGAATTTATCATCCCCGAAGCCGATCACTTCTTCCGGCATTGCTCCCCATAAATCGAGCACTTGCCGATTGGCGAACAGGTAGCGCCCTTCGCTATCTTTAAGATAGATAAAAGCGCCGACGTTCCCCAGTATCAGAGCCATCCTGGCTTCATTTTCAGCAAGTGCTTTTTCTGCTGCCAAACGCCGGACTTCGCGATCCCAGTTGTCCAGCGCGAAACTAACATCGCCTGCCATCTCGGTGAGTAAACATATCGCTTCCGTATCGAAGGCGTCCGCTTCGGTATGATAAACATTCAATACCGCAAAGGGCTTGTCATTACGCTGAATGGGAAAAGCTGCCGCTGAATCCCAACCGAATTGCTTAGCCAGCGCATGCCAGGGACGGGACGATGGGGCAGCAAGATAGTCGTTGATAATGACTGCACGGTTTTCGCGTAATGCCGTCCCTGTCGGCCCACATCCTTCCAAAACATCATCGTTTGAGGAGATAGTGAGATCATCGAGATACTCCAATCCGGCGCCGTAAGCGCTTACCGGTACTATCGATGAGCCGGATTCTTCCAGTTGGCCTATCCAAGCCATAGTCATGCCGCCATACTGCACCGCATACTGGCAGACCAGAGAAAACAAATCGGTGTCCTTTTCCATGCGCACGATGGCCTGGTTGGTTTCGCTAAGCGCTTGATAGAGTTGCGTTAGCCGTTGGATACGTTGTTCGGCTTTTTTTTGTTCCGTCAAATCGCGAAAAACAGCAATGAAACACTTGTCGTCCATCTTGTGCGCTCTTACCTCTACAAGAAACTCGCTACCGTCCTTGCGCACTGGCAGCCATTCTTCCCGATGTAATGAACCGGCCATCAGTCGATTAATAGCTGGTTCCAGCCGCTGATGTTCTTTCTTTGCCAATATATCGGGCAGATGCAGTTCAAGTAGTTCGTTAGAGGTATAGCCCAGCATATTTAGTGCAGCGGGATTCGCTTTAACTATATTGAAATTGGGGGTCAGTATCAGGACACCGTCACCGTCCAGATCAAACAGTTGCCGAAAATAAGCATGGGCGCGATTTCGTCGGCTAGTCTGGAACCAGATCAATGCGCTCAATAGCAGTGTTATTGCAACACCTGTTACTGCTACCTGAACAGGTTGATTCTTAGATGACATGCGGGCTTCGAAAGCCGGTGTCGTGGACATTAACAGCGTCCATTGGTGATCGCCGACATTGACTTGACGGCGAGTCTGCGGATTACCGGAGGTTAGTATGTCCTGATCAAGCTTGCCGTCTGAGCGATATAATCGGGTTTGCCCGGATTTTGGCTCTCCGTCATGGATTTCCAACAGTAAGTCCGGGTCGAATTCGCCGCGCAACCCAGCCATCAAATCATTTATGCGGAAAGGCACATCCACCCAGCCGATAATCGCGGTGCTCAGATCGGCTTGCTTATCGGGTTTTACGCCATCCCGATAAATAGGCAGGTACATCACGAAACCCAACAAATCCGGTTTTCCGGAATCCTGGATTAAGGTGATGTGACTAGTGACCGCCACTTCGCCGGTTTCGGCAGACCGCTCCAAGGCAATCCGGATTTCCGGGACAGTTAGGATATCAAAGCCTAACGCCTTGGCGTTGTCTTCCGAAGGTTCCATAAAAACGATAGGAGCATAACGGTCGCGGTTGCCTTCCGGCTTGATGCGGTAATCAGGAAAGTCCTGCTTGTGAATTGCGCTTTCATGTCTGGTTTTGTCGTCCTTATTCACTATCAACACCAAGCCGATTCCCTGAACGCCGGGAGTTTTTTCCTGTATTTGCAGGTCTTGGACGTAAGTCCGAAACTCATCGCGAGTAATGAACTTAGAACCTTCGAAATAACCTTTAACTCCTCGCATGACCACTTCATAGGCTATGATACGTTTGAGGAAGTTATGTGCTATTTGATCCGCAGCAACATCGAACTCGGCTTGCAGGCCACCCGTCATCATCTGCTGTGCATCACGCCACAAACCGGCAGTGATGCCAAAGCCGCCAAATATGATTAACGCCGAGATCAGCCAGGGCCTAAGCAGTGAGTCGGCAAGACCGGTGAAGAATTTTTTGACTGGAAAAATCATATTACTGTCACATCCCTTCTGAAATTCGTACTACGATGACCTAGACCGGCTTTAACTATGCGGTGATGAGGTGCAACATTGTTTAAAACAAAAAACTCTAGATTTAAAAGAAAGCTGACACTTCAGTGGGATTGTATCAGCCTTTCCTAGAAATTTGTCGGTAGAACAGCGCAATGCATAAAGAAACATTCAAGCACCGCAGGTTTGTAACTTTGCTATTACACAGTGCAAATGTTCGCTGTTTTTATGAACCTATTGCCAGTCAATGTTATTCGCCCAAATGGTGTGGCCATTGTAAGATGTCCGGCCGGTCGCCCTTTATGCTAAAGTTCGAATATCCCTTTTCATCTGTACTTAACCTCTACAGCCCTTTTCCCCAACAACGCCCTCAATCGCGCAACCAATTCATCAGTGGGGTGGACGCGCCAGTCATCGCCCAGTTGCAAATTTGCTTTTGCAATCTTTGATGAATAACTGATTCCCACAGGGCAGTTCCCGCCTTTAAAGGGCTCCAGAGCTGCAATCAATTTTGGCATGAAGGCATGGCTTTCGTGCTCATTGTCCGTCGCTTTCCATGTCAGCTGTATGCTTCTGGCATAAGCCTCTCTGGCCTGCTCCATGCTGTACAATTTTTCCACCGTTAAACGCAGCGTTCCCAAATAATCATCAATCCCCAATGCGCCTTCCGCAATTAAGAGGCTGTCGCGGGAAAAAATGCTCCGGTATTTTTCGTAGACATCGCCAAAGGCCGCAATTTCCAGCCTACCGGTTCGGTCATCAATGGTTGCAAAACCCATGATTTTACCGTTTTTGGTTTGACGAGTGCGCACTTCGACGACTAAACCGGCTGTTCGGGCTTCCATTTTCCTACTTTTGGATCGCTCCACAGTGGCTAGCAGCGACTCTATGGTTCCGTTAGTAAATTGTCGTAATTCAGCCTCGTATTGGTTTATCGGGTGCCCGGTCAAAAACAAACCCAGAACCAGTTTTTCGGCAGCCAACCGTTCATTTTCAGACCAAGGCTCAACCACGGTGGAATAAGCATGTGCATCATCGATATTTTCGGCATTAACAGCCAAGCCGAACAAATCGTTCTGCCCTGTTTGCGCATTTTTTCCGTGCTGCTCGGCAACTTTTAAAACCGTGGATAGCTCGGCCAAATGCCCGGCCCGGTTATCATCGAACTCATCGAAAGCCCCGGCGCGTATTAAGGCTTCCAAAACCCGCCGGTTGAATTTGCGCAAATCCACCCGCTTGCATAAATCGTACAGTCCGGAAAATAAGCCATTTTCTTCCCGCTCTATCAGCATTTCTTCAATGGCCGCTTCACCCACCCCTTTTAAGGCGCCCAAACCGTAGACGATCTGGCCAGTATCGTTTACGGTAAATTTGTATTTTGAAACATTGATGGTGGGCGGAAGAATTTCCAGTTTCATCTGCCTGCATTCTTCAATCAAGATCACCACTTTATCGGTGTTGTCCATATCGGCCGACAACACCGCAGCCATGAACTCGGGGCGATAATGGGCTTTTAGCCAAGCGGTTTGATAAGCGACTAAGGCGTAAGCGGCGGAATGCGATTTATTGAAACCGTAACCGGCAAATTTTTCCATCAAATCGAACACGTAAGTGGCTATTTTTTCATCGACTTGGTTTTCTATCGCACCGGCGGTAAATTTATCCCGCTCCTTGGCCATTTCTTCCGGTTTTTTCTTACCCATCGCCCGGCGCAGCATGTCCGCTCCTCCCAGCGTGTACAGCGCCATTTCACGGGCGATTTGCATCACCTGTTCCTGGTACAAAATAACGCCGTTGGTGGGCTTTAAAATCGGCTCCAGCAACGGATGCGCGTACTCCGCTTTGGCGCCGTGCTTGACATTGATGTAATCGTCGACCATGCCCGATTCCAAAGGCCCCGGACGGAACAGCGCCACCAGCGCGATAATGTCGTCGAAACAGTCGGGTTTCAGTTTTTTAATCAACTCCTTCATGCCGCGCGATTCCAGCTGGAACACCGCAGTGGTCTGGGCGTTTTTTAACAATTCGTATGATGCGGCATCATCTCGGGGGATGGTCGTTATATCGACTGGCGGCTTGCCTAACTGCTTTTGCTTGGCGTTAATGTCCTGTAATGCCCAATCGATAATGGTCAGCGTGCGCAAGCCCAAAAAGTCGAACTTGACCAGGCCGACCGCTTCCACGTCATCCTTGTCGAACTGAGTGACCAGATTATTGCCTTCCTGGTCGCAATACAGCGGCGTAAAATCGGTCAGCTTGGTCGGCGAAATGACCACGCCACCGGCATGTTTGCCGGCATTTCGGGACGTGCCTTCCAGCGACAAAGCCATATCGATTAGCGTCTTGACTTCCTCTTCGGTGTCATAAAGCTGTTTGAGTTCCGGGCTGTCGCTCAGCGCTTTCGTTAGCGTCATGCCGATTTCAAAGGGAATCAGTTTGGCCAGTCTATCGACAAAACCGTAGCCGAAACCCAGCACGCGGCCGACATCGCGAATAACCGCTTTTGCCGCCATAGAACCATAGGTGATGATTTGCGCGACATGATCCCGCCCGTAATGCCGGGCGACATAGTCAATGACCTCATCGCGGCGATCCATGCAGAAATCCACGTCAAAGTCAGGCATTGAAATTCGCTCGGGATTTAAGAACCGCTCAAACAGCAGATCGAATTCGATAGGATCGAGGTCGGTAATTTTAAGCGCGTAAGCCACCAGCGAGCCCGCACCCGAACCCCGTCCCGGTCCGACCGGGATAAAATTGTTTTTTGCCCACTGGATAAAGTCGGCAACAATCATAAAGTAACCGGGAAAACCCATCTGGGTGATCATTTTCAATTCGAAATCCAGCCGTTCATAGTAAACGCGCCGGTTTTCCTCATCGGTACCTTTACCCACCGCCGGGTGATGCAACAAGCGCTCTTCCAGGCCTTTCATGGACTCCTCGGCCATAAATTCACCCAGATTCATGCCTTCAGGCACCGGGAAATCCGGCAGAAAGTTTTCGCCCAGTGTCAGTTTTAAGTTGCAGCGCTTGGCGATTTCCACGGTGTTTTCCAACGCCTCGGGTATATCGGCAAACAACGCCTGCATTTCTTCGCTGCTACGTAAATATTGCTGTTCGGTATAATTCTTGGGCCGGCGCGTATCATCCAGCACCCGCCCCTGATTGATGCAAACCCGCACTTCATGGGCGGCAAAATCCTGTTGATCGATAAAGCGCACATCATTGGTCGCCACTACCGGCAAACCGGTTGCTAACGCCAGTTCGACCGCTGCGGCGATATAGCGTTCTTCTTCAGGTTTACCGATCCTTTGCAATTCCAGGTAAAAGCTTTGCTCGAATAATCCGCCCCAAAACTCCGCCAGCCGCTTGGCCGCATCATGGTTTTCGGCTAACAACGCCTTGCCGATATCGCCGCTCATCGCGCCGGACAATGCAATCAAGCCGTTATGGTTGGCTTCTATCCATTCCTGCCGAAGCATCGGCACGCCTTGATGCTGGCCTTCCTGATAGGCTTTTGAGATCAGCTCGGTCAGTGTAATGTAACCGGTGGGGTTTTTGACCAGCAAGGTCAGACAATACGGTGTAGCGGGGTCTTCGGGATTAAAAACCAACACATCGGAACCGGCTATCGCTTTGATGCCTTGTCCTAGCGCCGCTTTATAGAATTTGACCAGCGAAAACAGATTAGCGTGCTCGGTGACCGCAATCGCCGGCATATTTAGCTCTGCCAAACGCTTGACCAAGGGCTTTATTTTGACGATCCCGTCTACCAGGGAAAATTCAGTGTGGAGTCTTAAATGGACAAATGCCGGCTGCATGAGATTAGAAAGCTGATTCACGTTATTATTTATACGGATGAGTTATTTTACCTTTTCTAGTAAAAATTCGTGTGATCAAGATAATAACTATTAATAAAACCTTCTAAATGCTTCATTTTCTCAGTAATACTACTTATTGATTAGGGGCTATAATTTCTTTACTCTAAAATTAAATAAATAATATCAAAGTAATACAAAAGCCTGCGTCAGTAATGCAAAACCGGATGTTTTTTAGATTTAACGGTTTTTGTAAATAATATATATCAAACAAAACCGCTACAGAGGGAGCAATCATGAAGTTAACCTGGATAGTTGTTGCCGATAATACGCGAGCACGTATTTTTACTGCTGACACCCCTTCTTCCACTTTAGAGGAAATCGAAGATTTATCCCATACGGGAGGTCGTTTACATGACCGGGAAATAACGTCCGATCTGCCGGGAAAGATCAAAAGCGCCGATGGAGGCGGACACGCTTTTGAGCAACCTACCGATCCGAAAAAACACGAAGCCGACAATTTTGCGCATCGCATTGCCCAATATCTGGAAGACGCGCACAATAAAAACCGGTTTGAACAATTAATCATTGTTGCTGCTCCCTCTTTTCTTGGTATGCTGCGCAATCATCTGCAAGAGCAGCTTAAAAAGCTGGTTCGTCTTGAAATCGACAAAGAAATCACGACGTTGAGTGCCGCTGACATTCGCCAATATCTCCCTCAATATTTGCCGAATCTTTAACAAGAATTTTATTAATTCAATGTTAAAAATTCTTTATGTGATTTTTAACGATTTTTAACAACGTGCGTTAGAGCACGTTATGGAAAAGCGATGAGAGGTTTCCTTAAATATTTTTTCAGCAACATCTATATCTCCGCAATATTGGGAACTGCGGCTATTTTATTTATTTTAGAAGATATCCGGTTTGTTTTCGGAGACTCTCCGCCGTTATTGCTCTTTTTAGTCGTTATCGCTTTTGCCGCTTGGTATGGAGGATTAAAAGCAGGGCTTTTTATTACGATGTTAAGTGCGGTAGCAAGCAGTTATTTTTTGGTCGAGCCTTACAACTCGTTTTATATCGTTCAGCCTAGTGAAAGGCTACGCATCGTGTTCTTAGTTACTGTGGGCGCAATATGCAGTCTGGTCATTGCACGCTTGCATGACCAGGAAAAGCGGGCATTGCATATGGTTATGAAACGAGAGGAACAGCTTAAACAGCAAATTGCCGAGCTCAATCGAACGCAAGCAGAGCGGGATTTATATATTTCACTTGCCAAAAGCAGCACTGAGTTTATCGGCATGTGCGATACAGAAGGCATACCTTTTTTTATCAATGATGCGGGACTGCGTCTGGTAGGCCTGGATAATCTTGAACAGGGCCTTAAAACCCCTGTCAAAGAATTCTTCTTTCCGGAAGATCAGGTATTTATTATGGATCGGTTCTTTCCGATGATATTACGTGATGGTGGCGGTGCTACTGAAATCCGCTTCCGGCATTTCAAAACTGGAAAGGCTTTGTGGATGATCTATAGCGTTGTCGCTCTGAAGGACTCAAATAATAAAATAGTTAGCTTGGGCACGGTGGGTACCAATATCACGGAACGCAAGCGAATCGAAAAAGCTTTGCGTGAGAGCCAGATGGATCTGAACCGCGCCCAAGCAGTCGCTCATGTCGGCAGTTGGCGCGTGAATGTACGCAATAATACACTGGAATGGTCTGACGAAACTTTTCGAATTTTCGGCATACCCAAAGACACGCCTTTAACAAATCAATTGTTCTTTGATTTTATCCATCCGGCAGACCGGGAGGCAGTCGATAATGAATGGAAAGATGCTCTTGCCGGGAAGTCCTACAATATTGAACACCGGATTATAGTAAACCGGAAGGTTAAATGGGTGCGCGAATTGGCTGAGCTCGAATTTGACGAGAATGGATTGTTCGGCGCTTTCGGAACTACTGAAGACATTACCGACATCAAAAATACTCAAGAAACATTGCAATATGAACGCGCCTTCCTTAGACAAGTCATCGATACGGTACCCAGCATTATCTTTGTCAAAGATCAGGAGGGGCGATTCCTTTTAGGTAATAAAGCGTTAGCCGAAAGCTATGGCACTAGCCTTGAAAATTTGATCGGCGTAAGCAACGAAAATCTCAATCCTGACAAAGCGGCTCACTTTTATCAAAATGATCTCGATGTTATAAGCAGCCGTAAACCGAAACGCATCCAGGAGGAAAAAGTCACGCTTGCCGATGGTTCTGTACATTGGTATAGCACAGTCAAGGTTCCGCTATTCGACGATGATAATTGTAACAAAATGCTGGGCGTTGCGACCGACATTACCGAGCGTAAGCGCGCCGAAGAAGCGCTACGTTTGGCTGATCGCCGTAAAGACGAATTTCTGGCAATACTGGCTCACGAACTCCGCAATCCTCTGGCCCCCATACGCAATGCCGTGCAGTTATTGAAAAGACAGGAAGGAAAGGAAGCTACCGATCCGACGCGGACATGGAGTTGCAACGTCATCGACCGTCAAGTCACTCATATGTCGCGATTGCTTGATGACTTGCTGGATGTGGCTCGCATCATACAGGGCAAAGTCAGGCTTGAGGTCGAGCGTTTCGAGCTTAACGATATTGTGAATAATGCGGTTGAAACCAGCCGTCCACTGATCGAGTCGCGAGGACAGGAGTTGGTCATTTCGCGGACTAACACTCCGCTGTGGATCGAAGGCGATCGTATACGGCTGGCGCAAGTTATATCTAATTTGCTGAACAATGCCGCCAAGTATACCGCTAAGGGCGGTAAAATCACTTTAAGCGTGATGCAGGAAGATTCTGATGCCTTTATCGAGGTTCGGGACAACGGCATTGGCATCGCCCCCGATATCCTGCCGCAAATCTTCGATCTTTTTATTCAAGCCGACCGTTCCCAGACTCACTCCCAGAGCGGACTGGGTATTGGACTAACTCTGGTGCGTCAGTTAGTCGAAATACATGGAGGCACGGTCACCGCAGCAAGCGACGGTATAGGTCAAGGCAGCTCATTTACAGTGAGATTGCCGACATTGTCGATGGATTTATCGGCTACAGAATCCACATTAACCAAATCCGCATCATCGACGCACAAATTCCGCATTTTGGTCGTGGATGACTATGCCGATGCAGTCGAAAGCTTGACGATGCTGTTGCAAGGAGAAGGACATGAGGTCGAAACAGCCAATTGCGGTTTGAAAGCGATCGAACAGGCGCAGATTTTTCATCCGCAGATCGTGCTGCTCGATATTGGCCTTCCCGATTTGGATGGTTATGAGGTTGCCAAACGGCTGCGCACATTGCCGGAGACCCGGGATGCGATCTTGATTGCTTTAACCGGCTACGGGCAGACTAAAGATTGGGAGCGTTCGCAATCGACCGGTTTTAACTATCACTTGCTTAAGCCGCTGGATTTTGAAAAGTTATCGGCTTTAATTGACTCTCTTATATTGCCATCTTACATTGCTGATAACTGATTGATAATATGAGTCAAATAGTTATTCACAAAACCTGTGGATAACTCTGTGTGTTGTTTGTTTTATTTATTGCTTACTTACGGTTTTTATTAGTGTTTTGTTAAATTGTACAAAAACCCGCCTAATCAATAATTGTGTTGTATTATCAATACCTTGAGATTATTTATCGGGCTTTATGCAGCTCATTTGAAGACTACGCTAAGTTACTGATTATTGCTGTGTATAAATGTAATGAATGAACATGAGAGCTTTGTTCTGCCGTGCTGAATATTTTGGATAATTATTTGTTGGCTTGCCGGATATGGCTAACATCTGACGCTTGCTAAGCGGGAAAATGCATATACAGTTTGATGAAAGAGGAGGGCAGGTGAGAAATCTACTTTCAGCCCTGCCTGTTTTTGCGTAGACACTTTTATCGGCATTTATATAAAACAGCACGGCTCTTAAAAATTATTAAATAACATGGAATAATAGCCGACATCGCGTTGTCTACAGGAATGTAGGCGCTTACGCTTACTTCTGGTACCCTCTTACTAATTTTAAACAGATAAAATAAACACTATGGCGCAATACATATACTCAATGAACCGGGTTGGCAAAATTGTCCCGCCCAAAAAATATATCCTCAAGGATATCTCGCTGTCTTTTTTTCCGGGCGCAAAAATCGGCGTATTGGGCTTAAACGGCTCGGGTAAATCGACGCTGCTGCGCATCATGGCCGGCATCGATAAAGAAATTGAAGGCGAGGCTATTCCTCTAAAAGGCATTAATATCGGTTACCTGCCGCAAGAGCCGCAGCTCGATCCCAATAAAACCGTGCGCGGCAATGTCGAAGAGGCGGTTGCGGAAATCAAAGCGGTTCTAGAACAACTGGATGCGGTCTATGCAGCTTACGCGTTGCCCGATGCCGATTTTGACAAATTAGCCGCCGATCAAGCGCGTCTGGAAGACATCGTCAATGCCTGCGACGGCCATAATCTGGAGCGCAAGCTCGAAGTCGCCGCCGATGCGTTGCGCTTGCCCGATTGGGATGCCGATGTCACCAAGCTGTCAGGCGGGGAAAAACGCCGCGTAGCGCTATGCCGCTTGTTGCTGTCCAACCCCGACATGCTGTTGCTGGACGAGCCGACTAACCATTTGGATGCGGAATCGGTCGCTTGGCTGGAAAGGTTCCTGCACGATTATCCCGGCACCGTAGTAGCGGTCACCCATGACCGCTACTTTCTTGATAATGTAGCCGGTTGGATTCTGGAGCTGGACAGAGGCTCCGGCATTCCGTGGGAAGGCAATTATTCCAGCTGGCTAGATCAAAAGAGCGCCCGTCTGTTGCAGGAAGAGAAACAGGAAACTTCCCGCCAAAAAGCCATGAAAGCCGAGTTGGAATGGGTGCGTTCCAACCCTAAAGGCCGTCATGCCAAAAGCAAAGCCCGTCTGGCCCGTTTTGAAGAACTGTCGTCATCCGATGTGCAAAAACGCAACGAGACCCAGGAAATTTATATTCCACCCGGACCACGCTTGGGCGATATAGTTATTGAAGCCGACAACATCAGCAAAGCATTCGGCGACAAGCTGTTAATCAATGGTTTGAGCTTTAAATTGCCGCCCGGCGGTATCGTAGGCATTATCGGCCCGAACGGCGCGGGTAAAACCACGTTGTTCCGGATGATGGCCGGTGTTGATAAGTCTGATTCCGGCACTTTAACGCTGGGACAAACGGTTGAACTGGCCTACGTTGACCAAATGCGCGATGACCTGGATCCGAAAAAGACGGTATTTGATGAAATTTCCGACGGGCTGGACATGATTACGGTCGGCAAGTATGAAACACCGTCCCGCGCTTATGTCGGCCGTTTTAACTTTAAAGGCGCGGACCAGCAAAAGTTCATCGGGAACTTATCAGGCGGTGAACGCAACCGTGTGCATTTAGCCAAGCTGCTTAAGACCGGCGGCAATGTGCTGCTGCTTGACGAGCCGACCAACGACTTGGACGTTGAAACCCTGCGTGCGTTGGAAGAAGCGCTGCTGGCTTTTCCCGGTTGCGCGGTGGTCATTTCGCATGATCGCTGGTTTCTGGACAGAATCGCCACGCACATGTTGGCTTTCGAGGGCGACAGTCATGTGGTCTGGTTTGAGGGTAATTATGAGGATTATGAAGCCGACCGTCATCGCCGCTTAGGCAGCGATGCGGATAATCCTCATCGGTTGAAGTATAAGAAGCTGTCTGGCTAATCAGCGTAAGGTAAAAGCCACGAAGAAAAACCAAGATGCAAGTTTTGTATCTCCTGAAGCTTTGTGGCTTATTAACCTAAAGATCAGTTAACTTTGAAACTTTCGCTTATTTTTAAAAGCGATCGGGTATAAATCGGACGGTGTGAGATATGTGTAAAGATCAGCGCCGGGAAGTGCGAACAATTCAGCTGCAAAAATAATAGAAATTTCTGCATAAGCTGTAGATGATCGTTTGTTGTCATTAGATTGGAGTCAGAATGTTTTTACAGCATTTTGGTCCATAAATGTTTGCCGGATTCGCTGCTATAAATTTGCGCAGACCCAATCTAACGATAGGCTTCATACCGGTTTTTCAGTTATAATTTCATATTTTTATTGCCTAAGAGCATTAACCGTGTCCAGCATAAACAACGACTTATCTACTTTCCAGGGACTTATCCTGGCCCTACAGGAATACTGGTCAGAGCAGGGCTGTATTTTATTGCAGCCGCTGGATCAGGAAGTAGGCGCGGGAACGTTTCATCCTGCCACATTCTTACGCGCCATAGGCCCCGAGCCTTGGAACACGGCCTATGTGCAGCCTTCACGAAGGCCGACTGATGGACGCTTTGGCGAAAATCCCAACCGCTTGCAACATTATTACCAGTATCAAGTGGTTTTAAAGCCGTCGCCGGACAATATTCAGGACCTGTATCTGGGGTCGTTGCGCCATTTAGGTTTTGATTTGCTTGAGCACGATGTGCGTTTTGTTGAAGACAATTGGGAATCGCCGACTCTGGGCGCATGGGGCTTGGGCTGGGAAGTCTGGTTAAACGGCATGGAAGTGACCCAGTTTACCTACTTCCAACAAGTCGGCGGTCTTGAATGCAGGCCGATCACCGGTGAAATCACTTACGGCCTGGAACGCATCGCTATGTATTTGCAGGGCGTTAAAAGCGTTTACGATCTGGTCTGGACGAAAGGCCCATTCGGCACAGTCACTTACGGCGACGTGTTTCATCAAAATGAAGTGGAAATGTCCGCTTATAACTTCGAACACGCCAACGTCGAGTTTATGTTCCAGTGTTTCAATACTTACGAGCAGGAATGCACCAAACTGATCGCATTGAATTTACCGTTACCGGCCTATGAAATGGTGCTGAAAGCCTCGCATGCCTTTAACTTGCTGGATGCTCGCCATGCCATTTCAGTTACCGAGCGCCAACGTTATCTTTTAAGAGTCAGGAATTTGGCCAAATCCGTTGCCGAAGCCTATTACCAACGCAGGGAATCGCTAGGATTTCCGATGTTAACCGGGCTGGGAGCATAACATGAGCGCAACTAAACATTTATTGTTCGAATTGGGTTCCGAAGAACTGCCACCCAAGACATTGCTGAAACTGAGCAACGCCTTATTGAATAATATCATTCAAGGGCTGAATGCCGCAGAATTAACGTTTACCGGCAGCAAGGCTTATGCTACACCCAGACGTTTGGCTGTTTTCATTGAAAACCTGTCCACCGCGCAACCCGATAAAACTGTAGAAAAACGCGGCCCTGCCCTGCAAGCGGCATTTGCGCCCGATGGAACGCCCAGTAAAGCGGCTTTAGGTTTTGCGGTCAGCTGCGATACCACTTTCGACCAGTTGGAACGCTTGAAAACCGATAAAGGAGAGTGGCTCAGCTTCACCCAAGCCGTCAAAGGCCAAGCGACTGAAAACCTGATCCCGGACATTATTCGCCAAAGCATTGCCGGATTACCGATTGCCAAGCGTATGCGCTGGGGTAATTTCACTACAGAGTTTGTCAGACCCGTGCACTGGGCCGTCTTACTTTTTGGCGATAATGTCATTGATACTGAAATTTTGGGATTGCAAACAGGCGCGACTACGCAAGGACACCGTTTCCACGCACCGCAAAAAATCACCCTAATGAAGCCGGAAGACTATGCGGATGTGTTGTATCAGCAAGGCCGAGTCATTGCCGATTTTGAGCAAAGAAAAACCATTATCCGTGACGCGGCGCAAAAAGCCGCCGCCGCAGTGGGCGGTAAGGCGCATATCGAGGACGATTTGCTGGAAGAGATTGCCGCCTTAAACGAATGGCCGGTACCGATTACCGGGACTTTCGACCCGAGATTTCTGGATCTGCCGCCGGAAGTATTGATTACTACGATGCAAACCAATCAGAAATATTTTCCGGTTAAAAATGCCGATAGTGGTTTACTGGCGAATTTTATTACGTTCAGCAACATTGAAAGCAGCAACCCCAAGTCCATACAACAGGGCAACGAGCGTGTGGTAACCCCACGTCTTTCCGATGCGGAATTTTTTTGGAACCAGGATCGTAAGAAAAATCTGGAAGATCGTGTAGAAAGTTTGTCCAGCGTTATTTTTCAGGAGAATTTGGGCACGGTTTACGACAAAACAATACGGGTAAAAAATCTCGCAAAATTTATTGCCGGACACTTGGGGGCAGATGTTGAGTTGGCCGAACGCGCCGCATTATTAGCAAAAACCGATCTGATGACCGAAATGGTCGGCGAATTCGGTAACCTGCAAGGCATTATGGGGCGCTACTATGCGCTGGCAGAGCACGAACCGAAATCGGTCGCTCAGGCGCTTGAGGAACAGTATTTCCCCAAACAGTCCGGCAGCCCGACTGCAAGCAGTACAACAGGGCAAATTCTTGCCATTGCGGAAAAAATAGACACGCTGGTCGGTATTTTTGCCGTCGGTTTAATCCCTACCGGCGACAAAGACCCTTATGCATTGCGCCGCGCCGCATTAGGCATCCTTAGAACCATCATAGAGAATAAACTCAATATCAATATCATTGAGTTGGCCGAATTCGCCAGCGCTCAGATCAAAACTGGGGCTACCCATGTTGATGTTACTCCGCCGGCAACATCCGACCGAGTCATCGATTTCATTTTCGATCGTTTGAAAGGGTATTGCCTTGATCAAGGTTACACAACCGATGAATTCGATTCAGTTATTGCTGTAAATCCGGCCGAACCACTGGACTTTATGCAACGTTTGCAAGCGGTTAAAGCTTTCAGGCAACTGCCCGAGGCCGAAAGTTTAGCTGCGGCCAATAAACGCATCCGCAATATCCTGAAAAAATCGGATACCCAATCGGCAGACAACGTCGGCGTATTGCTTGAGCCTCAAGAAAAACAGTTATTACAAACCGCTCTGCAATCCGCCGATGATATTAAACCGTTACTGGCACAGCGCAATTACCAAGCAACGCTTAACCGTCTGGCGGCTTTGCGCAATGATGTCGATGCGTTTTTCGATCATGTGATGGTGATGACCGATGATCTTGAACTGCGCGCCAACCGGCTGGCATTGCTTAATTTATTATCCGAGCAATTTTTGACTTGTGCCGATATTTCTAAGTTGCAATCGTAAATGAATATATTACATAGTTTACCGTTCCCACGCTCCAGCGTGAGAACGCAGTCAGCGCTGCTCCAGCGGCGCGGGAATGCTATATAATTCATGCCCGAAAACCGCTACGTGTTGTTGGATCGCGATGGTGTTATTAATTGCGATTCGGATGACTTCATAAAATCCCCGGAAGAATGGCTACCGATTGAAGGCAGCCTGGAAGCCATTGCTCTGCTCAATAATAATGGCTACAAAGTCGTGGTAATTACCAATCAGTCAGGTCTGGCCCGCGGCTTATTTGATGCCGCGATGCTGGAAAAAATTCACACAAAAATGCAGCGCATGACAGCAGAAAAAGGAGGGAAAATCGATGCTATCTATTTTTGCCCGCACGGCCCGGACGATGATTGCGACTGCCGCAAGCCCAAACCGGGGCTGCTTAAAGCATTTGCAGACGATAACAATGTCAACCTGAACGGCGTGACTGTTATAGGCGATTCGCTTCGCGATCTCCAGTCAGCGGAAGCAGTCGGTGCAAGCCCGATACTGGTCAAAACAGGTAAAGGCGAACAAACCTTACACAAAAATCCTAATCTCAACATTCCTGTTTTTAAGAACTTATATGACGCAGCAAAGTACATCACATCAAGACAATAGACCTAAAAACTATATAGGCTCAGCCCTGTTATTTGTGGGCATCTTCTCTACCGCTACCATAGTTGGATTGTTACTTATTCTAGGCATGCTGACGACCTTTAGAATACGTTGGAAAATCGGTCATGCCTGGTGCGCTATTATCGGTTGGATAACCAGAGTCACTTGCGGTCTCACCTATGAAATAGAAGGAATGGAACACATCAATCCGCAACAGCCTGCGATTATCTTGAGCAATCATCAGTCTGCATGGGAAACTCTGGCATTAAGATATCTTCTCCCACCTCATTCAGTGGTCATAAAACGAGAATTGCTTTACCTCCCAATTTGGGGTTGGGCGTTGCTCACCCTGAAATCCATCGTCATAAACCGGAAAAACCAGCGAGCTTCATTACGTGCGTTGCTCGAACAAGGTACTAAATATTTAAATCAAGGCTTATGGGTGCTGATTTTTCCGGAAGGCACTCGCGCCGGAGCCAGGGAAGTTTTGAAGTTTAATATCGGCGGCGCAATGCTGGCGCAAAAAACCGGTGTTCCAGTTGTTCCCGTCGCGCATAATGCCGGTGACTTTTGGCCGCGCTATAGTTTTTTAAAATACCCCGGCGTGATCAAACTGAAAATCGGCCCGGTTATAGAAAGCAAAGGGCGTAAAGCCGCCGACATCAATGCCGAAGCCGAAGCCTGGATAACGCAGACCATGAAAGAGATGGATTGCCCAGGCCTAAAGGAAAAGAGCGAAAAGAAGAGCGCTCTTTAGCCTTTTGTTCATCATATATGCGTATAATGCCCTACATCGCATTCTCACTAACAACGGTTACACTGACATGAAAAAACTACTGCTCATTTTCCTATCTACATTATTACTTCCTGCCTGCGCAGATAAAAATCAATACGAAGAGACTGTGTTGGAACAAATGCAACTGGAAAAAGATCTTAAGGACTATAAATTATCTCCAGAGCGCATGGCGAAATGCGTCGTTGATACGACCTCAAACAGAATGCCCGGCATTTTTGCCCTCGATCCTAAACGCTTGATGGCTTACCGTAATTATACAAAAATGCTGACTCTGTCCTCGTCTAAAGATCCAAAAAAGACTCTTGAAGAACTTCGCACTGACTTTGGTTCGCCACAAGAGCTCGCAGAAGCTCATGCTAACTATACCGAAAGCCAGATGGACTGTTTATCCGCCCTTATAGGGGAATCAGAAGGAGAGGCAAAAGAGGAAAAATAACTCTGCTGTGTGTACCCGATCGCACAGCATATAAAGCAAAGGGGCGGCTGGCTGTCGCCCTTGACTCCACGTATAATCCCCATCATTCAGCCCCGCAACACCGCTTAAACTTCTTGCCGCTGCCGCAGGAACACGGCGCATTTTTGCCCAAATTAGTCTGTAGACCTACCTTGCCAATGGACTTAACCAGTCCATCCAGATAAAACCAACCGCCTGCACGTTTGATAAACCGACTGATCTCGTTCATAACATACTCTTCGCCATCCTGTGAATAATACGCCTTAAACTCCACTACGCCTTTAACATCCTTAAGCCCGCCTTTTTTAGTATTGCAAATTTCCAAACGCTGCCAATCGACTTTTTCCTTGGAGAAATCGATCAACTCAGGCCGCGCATTGGTATCCCATGTATCCAGCAAATAACCGGCATTGTGCATCGCATAAGCGGTAAAACGTGAGCGCATTAAAGCTTCGGCAGTTAAAGGCTTTTTTTCGCCGGAATGAAATGGACCGCAGCATTGAGCATATTCGATGTTTGAGCCGCAACGGCAGAAGGTAAGTGTATTCAAAAAAGTTCCTGATTAGATTTTGGCTTATTTTTATCGATTCGCATTTGATAATTATTGAGGGAGCTCATAAAGTAGGGTTTTCCGACTGGATGGAGTTACCGAGACAATACAAGAAATAGCGTAGTGGTGTGTGAGCATGGCGAATCCGCCTATTACAGCTTTATCAGATTATCATGCGCGATGCATATGAGAAGAAAACGTTACTCTCATAAACTCAAAAAAAACCTGGAAAGAGCCGCCAACGCACCACTCGGCAATATGAATCATAAGCATCAACCGTCGACAAATGCCGCTCCTCCGTCCAAACCCGTAGACCGTACACCACAGTAAATGCCAGCAAAATTCCCACGGTAAATTCACCAAAGATAACGCCTTGAATCCACCATACACCCAGTTTGGACGCATAAGCCGGATGACGTATCCACCGATAAGGGCCGCGACAGACAATACCTCGTGCCGTCAGATTGGACGCCTTAAAACCAGATCGGAAGAGC
>NZ_SCTW01000077.1 GCF_004322395.1 Methylobacter sp. | reverse complement strand
CTGGTGGCCGCAAACTCCTGGCCTTGAAACAACATGGGCGTCTGCGGAGCCAATAAAAACAGCGCGGTTAAAGCACGATAGCGGTTAGGGCTGGTCAATAAATGAACACGTTTGCCGCTGCCGGAATTGGCCAATTGATCATGGTTTTGTATGAAGTTGATAAACTTGGCTGGGGACATGTCCAGCCCCGGCGTGCCGCGCGTATTGTTTTGCCATGAATACCATTGGCCTTGATACAAAAAACCCCGCTTCAATGTGGATACGAATTCCTGAGCGGTACCTCGATAATCACTATAGTAAGCATCTGCGCGCCCGGTCATCGCTACCATTGCGGTATGATGGAAATCGTCGTTCCATAACGCGTCTATGCCGAAGCCTCCTTGTTCGGGAGATAAAAATAATTTTGCGTCTTGCGGCTCATTTTCGCCAATAACAAAGGTTCTGCGCGGAGCTCCTGCGGTGCGCACTGTCTGTGCAATGGCGGCAATAATATTTTCAGCGGAGCTGTCGAAAATCTGCTGGGTTGCATCGATACGCAAGCCGTCAAGGTGGAACTCTTTAATCCAATACGCGGTATTGGCGAGCACATACTCGCGCACTGCGCTTGAGTTCGGCCCATCGAAATTCAGCGGGTCGCCCCATTCGCACTGATAGCGGATAGAAAAATAATCGCTTGAGAATTTCCACAAATAATTGCCATCCGGGCCCAAATGATTGAATACCACATCCAAAATCACACCAAGACCCACGCCATGAGCCTGATTGACAAAAAACCGGAAATCGTCCGGGGTTCCATAAAGCCGTGTCGGCGCAAATAAATTGACACCGTCGTAACCCCAGCCAAACCGCCCCGGAAAATCGGCTACCGGCATGATCTGCAAGACAGTCACACCCAATGCAGCCAGTTCAGGCAGTTCTTTGGCTGCTGCGGTCCAACTGCCTTCATGAGTAAACGTGCCGATATGCATTTCGTAAATGACTTGGCCTTGGACTTCAATTCCCGGCCAGGCAGCATCCGTCCATCCAAACGTTAAAGCATCGATTACTTGCGAGGATCCATGCGGGCCTTGAGGTTGAAAACGCGACGCAGGATCGGGATAAGGCTGCGGGTCGTCATCCAGCAGGTAGCGGTACAAAGTGCCTACAGAAACATCTTGTATAGCTACAGAAAAATAACCGTTTCCTTCGCTTTGCAGTTCAACTTCGATCGGCCAATGAAGAGGATCAATATCTTCGCCTTTAGGATTCATTACCAGCTTTACTGTCTTTTTTTCAGGCGCCCAGACACGAAAATGCATGCCTTTTTCAAGCACTCGCTCTACCCCAACCGGGAATCGACGGGCATTGACTAATTCAGTAATTAACTGTTCGCTCATGATTATTTTTCCAGGCACACTACTTGATGGAAATGTTTTGTCCTGCGTAGGGCGTGCTGTGCACGCCTTGAAGATGCTAAGGCGCGCGCAGCACGCCCTACGGCAAATGTCCTATACCCGGAACAGCGGCCAGAGAA
This sequence comes from Methylobacter sp., assembly GCF_004322395.1. Taxonomy (GTDB): domain Bacteria; phylum Pseudomonadota; class Gammaproteobacteria; order Methylococcales; family Methylomonadaceae; genus Methylobacter_A. Next base: position 924 of record NZ_SCTW01000077.1, on the reverse strand, counting down.
CAAAATTTTCTGGACAACTATATTTCAATTATTACTATTTAACTTTATAAGATGATGGGCATCTCGATAAGTTTCGAGAGTGACTGGTATGTTGTGACGTTTCATAAACCCGGGCGAAAATTAACCTATGTACTAAATTTAGTCTGTTCGGTAACGAACATACATTGCTACCGAGAATTAACCCAATGTCCGGCAGCTAAAGGTATACTCAAGGAAACTAAGGGCAAGATAATAGACAACAAGGAAAGTATAAAACCCGGAAAAACGTGGGCCGGGCTTAGGCAGGCTATGGGAATGTCAAAAAGATTTTCATTAGCAGTAGATGATCAGCATCACATTAGAAACGACGGCAAGCAGTTGGAGCTATCTGCCGCTAGGCTATTCCCGACCGTTTACAGCAAAGCGACTCAGTAGAAAGCCTGCTGCTACGGCTATGCCCATTGATGTGATGGGGTTGTCATGAATATATGCACGGTAATTGTCCCTTAATTGCTGCTCGGCATTTTTCAATGGATCTCCTTTTTCGCCAAACGCTTCTGCGGCTTTATAGGCCATACCGGCAATTTTATCGATTGCTTCATGTACTGAATCAGGTGCTTTGTTTGTTTCCATAGAGATTATCCCCATCTATTTAATACGTATGTCATTCTTGACCGATTTTACGCCGGTGACACTGCGTGCAAGAGCGGCCGCTTTCTCGCTTTCGATACGGGTGTTTACGAAACCGCTCAATTGAACCACGCCTTTGAACGTGTCGACATTGACTTCGCGGGCTTTCAGGGCAGGATCACCGACCATCAGCGCGTTGATTTTGCCGGTGATAACGCTGTCGTCAAAATATTCTCCGGTTGCCTCCTGTGTTTTTGTCGATGCACAACCTGTGACTGTTATTAACGTCATGGCTAAAAAAAGCGCGGAAAAAAA